>NZ_JYMU01000049.1:0-656924 GCF_000938235.1 Bradyrhizobium sp. LTSPM299 | reverse complement strand
CGGCGTTACCTTCCGGAGAAAAGCACCATTCGAGTGCGGCCCGAACATTGTTGATGGCCGCGAAATGTGAAGCGCGTTCGATTCCACTTGATGAGGTCGACCATTCCTTTCCGCTCTGCTCCAACCAGCGGCGAAAGTAGGTCGCATGCCGTATCGACAGGTCGGTAGCATCGGCGGCGTCAATGCCGATCTCACGGGCGTAATCGCGCGTTGTGTCGAGAAGCCGGTAGCGCATCATCGCCCCCAGGGGGTTCGTTGCCACGATCGATTTGGCGACCAGGCTATCTACGGCGCCAAGGACGGTCGACCTGTCGAGAGTAGCGCCGGTAACGACCTCCAGCGCCGCATCCAGGGTGAAATGGCCAACGAATACGGCGAGCCTGCGGAGCACTATACGCTCCAGTTCGGTCAGGAGCCCGAAGCTCCAATCCAGCGTGGCCTGCAGTGTCTTTTGCCGCGGTGGAGCGGTTCGCGACCCCACCCAAAGCAGAGTCAGGCGTTGATCGAGAAGGGTCGCGGTTTGTTGCAGTCCATGGGATTCGACGCGTCTGGCCGCCAGTTCGATCGCGAGCGCCACACCGTCAAGCTTTCGACAGATGCTTGCAACGATCAGGACTTCCGCATCGCTGACGTCCAAACGCGCGCCACTGGCCGCTGCGCGCTCCATGAACAGCTGTGTGGCCGGGAACGCCCGGACCGCCGCCGCCGTAAGCCCCGGATCGTCCGGCGGACAGGCCAGCGCATCCAATCGGTAGATATGCTCGCCATCTACCCGAAGCGCTTCGCGACTCGTCGCGAGAATGTGGACCTGCGGCGCTGCATCGATGATGCGTGCCGCCAGCGGCGCCACCGCTTCGACGAGATGCTCACACGTATCGAGGATCAACAGAATTCGCTTGTTGCGCAGGTAAGCGATCAGACTGGGCGTCGCATCGTTGGATTGAACCGATAGCCCAAGCATGGAGGCCATGCCTGTCGTGACCAGGGTGGGATCGCTGAGCGTTCCGAGGTCGACGAACAGCAAAGCACCCGAGAAAGCATCGACCAGGTGATGACCGACCGCTATCGCAACGGTGGTTTTGCCGACGCCGCCGGCGCCGACGATGGTGACAAAGCGCGAGGCGTTCAGCTGAGCCGACAGCTTCAGAATATCGTCGTCCCGGCCAACCACCCGGCTTTGGCGGCTGGGAAGATTGGCGTGCGGAAAAATGCTTGCGACGATGGGCGTGTCACCGCGCTGACCGGCCGACCGCGAGACTGGCGCGACGAAGCAATAACCCCTGCCGGGGAGAGTTGCGATGTATCGGGCGCCAGCCTTTCCGTCACCTAGCGCCTTACGGAGGTAAGTCATATGAAACCGCAGGCTTCCTTCCTCGACGATGACGTCGGGCCAAACCTGTGCCAACAATTCCTTCTTGCCGACAATTTCGTTGGGATGGGACAGCAAAACGACGAGGATATCGAGTGCCCGCGCACTCAACTCGATCGGTGTACCGTCGTTGGTCAGAAGCCTCTCGCTGACGATGAGACTGAAAGGACCAAAGGATATGACTTCCTTGGTCCGCGCGGCCGCTGCGATCATGGCGTCGCCTCTCGAAGCCATCCGGTCCGGTCCCAGCTCCACCGGCATTCTAGGCGAAGAGCCCGCCCCAGGCATAGCGCCAAGGTCCGGTAGGCGGCCAGAGACCAGGGGCGCAGCCCGGTCGCGAGCACTAACAACCCCTAACAACCCATAGCGGGCTAATGCGCGGACTTTGGCGCAATCTTTCCTGGCAGCGAGGATGACGGATGACCGGCTCTTCGCAGGCGTTCAAGCGAACTGCGGCCCTTCCAACCCATTAGCAAATCGAGGAGAATCCACATGTTGACGACAGAAACAAATAGCCCCGTCGCCGGTGATCTCGGCCTTCCGTTCAGAGCCGCCGCGATGGCCGACACAGCCAGTTCGCGGGCCATCGACACCGTCGGGGCCTTCGACAAAAATGCCATCCGTCCTTTCCACATCCACTTTCCAGAGGCAGCCCTCGTCGATCTGCGCCGGCGCCTGGCGGAAACACGCCTGCCAGAGAACGAGACGGTTACCGACTTCTCCCAGGGCGTACCGCTCAAGACCATCCGCCAACTTCTGCGCTACTGGCAAGTCGACTACGACTGGCGCAAGGTCGAGGCGCGGCTCAACGCCGTGCCGAACTTCATCACCGAAATCGACGGTCTGGACATCCACTTCATCCATGTCCGCTCCAAGCATGAAAATGCACTGCCGCTGATCGTGACGCATGGCTGGCCCGGTTCGGTGGTGGAGCAACTGAAGATCATCGGGCCGCTCACCGACCCTACCGCTCATGGTGGCAGCGCTTCGGACGCCTTCCACCTGGTGATTCCGTCGATGCCCGGCTACGGGTTTTCCGGCAAGCCGACTTCGACCGGCTGGGGGCCCGAACGGATCGCGCAGGCTTGGACCACTCTGATGAGGCGTCTCGGCTACAAGCACTTTGCCGCACAGGGCGGCGATTGGGGTGCGATAGTTACCGATATGCTGGGCGTGCAGGCGCCGCCGGAATTGGTCGGCATCCACACCAACATGCCCGGCGCGATTCCTGCGGAGATCGACCAGGCATCGTTTTCTGGTGCGCCGGTGCCGTCTGGTCTCTCTGCCGAAGAGACAAGCTCCTACGACCAGCTCGTTTTCGTCTACAAGCATGTCTATTACGCCTTCTGGATGGCGTCGCGCCCGCAAACACTGGCGGGGTTTGCGGACTCGCCGATCGGCCTCGCGACCTTCCTGATCGACCACGACGCGCGCAGTCTGGAACTCATCGCGCGTTCGTTTGACGGACAAACCGAGGGTCTGACACCGGACGATGTCCTCGACAATGTCACGCTGTTCTGGCTCACCAACACAGGTGTTTCGTCAGCTCGGCTCTACTGGGAGAACAAGCTGCCCTTCTTCAGTCCGAAGGGCGTCAAAGTCCCAACTGCCGTGAGCGTCTTCCCGGACGAACTGTACCAGACGCCCCGGACGTGGGCAGAGCGGGCCTATCCCAATCTCATCCATTACAACAAGGTGGAAAAGGGCGGTCATTTTGCTGCCTGGGAGCAGCCAAGGCTTTTTACCGAAGAGCTTCGTGCAGGCTTCAGATCCCTCCGCAAATCGGCTTGAAGACTACGGCGAGCGCATTGTGCGCGCCGACCAGATCTATCAGCCGCGCCAGACCAGCAACGACCGAAGGCTCGCGCGCACCGTGCCCGCGAGCCTCAAGACCGTTCTACAGGCCACTATCAAAAAAGAATGTAACATGGACCAAATCGTAAAGGTGCTCCACACCGCCAAGACCAGAACCACGGGAGACCGCGAACAGGGCGCTTCGCGCAGCTCCGACGGCCTGCTCGACATCAGGCTTTCGATGCCCGGCTCGGCGCGGATCGGTACCAACCCGGAGCAGCTGCTGGCAGCTGGCTGGTCAGCTTCTTTCGCGAATGCGATCGCGCTTGCGGCCCGCAAATGGAAAATCACGCTGCCAGCCAAAGTTAGCATCGATGCAGAGGTAGACCTGAACCTCGGTGATGGCGGCTACTCACTCAGCGCTCGGCTCAACGTGACGATCCTGGGTTTGGAGCGCAGCGTGGCAAAAGGACTGGTCGATGAAGCGGAAAATACCTGTCCGTTCTCAAGAGCAACGCGCGGCATCATTGAGGCAACGATCAAGCTAGTCTGAGCAAGATAATTCCGCGAAGTTGCAACGGGGATGCTACTGACTGCGCACTGAACTGGCACCGTCTCAAAGAGTAAGCGAGCTTTGGCCCTTAATGTTAGATGTCCGCTCAAACTCGAAAAACTCGGTCTGACCATCTTTCTTCCGGGTTATCATCGGATGCTGCCTCATGCATCCAAGAACGGGCGACGATCAACTTCCGCTTCGGGGCAATCGCTACACGAGCGACGGAGCGGCAAGTCCGGCCACGTCAGTTATACCGCCAAAAGCGGAAGCAGAGCATAAGCCGCTCCGTCATAGGCCAATGTGGGTTGATGGCGCTGCTCGTGGGTGCCGCCGACCAAGAGCCGTTGACTAACCCCGCGCGCGCCGCAACGCGGCTTTCAATCGTCCCTTCTCCTTATCCCAGCGGGCTTGTTCGGTTTGCGATCTCTTCTCAAGAGCCTCGACCTCGGCCTGGATCGCCTCGGCTCTCTTTGCGTGCTCCTGCTCGGCCTTGTCCAAGGCAGCCTGTGCCTTGTCGACCGCCTGTTGACGGCGTTCACGCTCTTTCTGCCTGGCGGTCTCTTCCTTCGCCCGTTCAAGCTCGCGGCGCCTCTGTTCCTTTTCGAAGGCGAGAGTGGCCTTTCGCTCCGCCACCTTGTCGACGGGGCGAGAGGAAGGCCTTTTCGCCCTAATACCTTTCGACTTGCGGGCGGCTTTCGTTGGCCCGGTACCGCCGAGAGCGGTGGGCAGCTTGGCATGTTCGCCGAAGGGTCCATCGGATCCAACGGCGCGCCTGAGAACAACGCCGGTTTCTCCATCGCCGCGGCAATCACGTCCGGATCGTCACTTTCCTTCGCCGCGCCCTGATGGAAGAGATTGCTGTCGGCCCCCCACGCTTCCAGAGCCGCTTTCATCGATGGAGCGGCGATCGCCAGATCGAAGAAGCCCAGCGAAGTCTGATAGGTTTTCAGTTTTCTGGCCATCGGCCTGATCCGCCCTCCCCGATCGATCGTCAACGTCGCGCACGCCACGGCGCCTGCGGAACACGACGCGGCCTCGAAGCGTTCCCTCATCCTTGAAGGACTTCCGTGCATTTCGCAACGCGCTCTTAAAAGGATTGGCCTCGCATGAGCCGGACGTCGACCCTGCCCAAGCGCCTGCAGCCGATGCTCGCCACGCTCACCGACGCGCCGTTCGACGATCCCGGCTGGGTTTTCGAGGACAAGTACGACGGCTTCCGGATGATCGCGGAAATCCGGCGGGGCAAGGTTGCGCTCTACAGCCGCAACGGCAAGATCATCAGCCGCAGCTATATGGAGGTCGCCAAGGCGCTGGAGGGCGTGAAAGGCGACGCCGTGATCGACGGCGAACTCGTTGCGATCGGAAAGGACGGCGTCTCGCATTTCCAGCTGCTTCAAAACGCGCTGCGCCATGAAGCAAAGCTCCTGTATTGCGTCTTCGATCTCATGTTTGAGAACGCAGTGGACTTACGCAAGCAGCCTCTCCTCGAACGCAAGAAGCGGCTGAAGGCGATTCTGCCGCGCGACAAGCTGATCGCCTTCAGCCGTCACCGCAAAGAGGACGGCACCAAATTCTTCGCCGAGGCAGAGCGGAAGGGTTTGGAAGGCGTCATGGCGAAGCGCGCCGACAGCGCCTATACGTCTGGAAGCCGGACCCCGGATTGGCTGAAGATCAAGACGGCAAAGCGGCAGGAAGTGGTGATCGCCGGCTTCACGGCGCCCAGGCGCACCAGACCGTTCTTCGGCGCCCTGGTCCTCGCCGTGCGGGAAGACGATGCATGGCGCTACATCGGACATGTAGGCACTGGCTTCAGCCACAAGGTCCTGGAAGATCTCCATGCCAAGCTCGTGAAGCTGACGGCTCCTAAATCACCCTTTCCTGCCAAAGTGAAGGACGAAGCCGCCACGACGTGGGTCAGGCCCTCGCTGGTTGCCGAGGTCAAGTTCGCGGAGTGGACGGGCAAGGGCGAACTGCGCCAGCCCGTCTACCTCGGACTCAGGTCCGACAAGCGAGCGAAGGATGTCGTGCGCGAACGAGAACGTTCGCGTAAATAGCGATTCCACCGCGGCGGTGCGTTCAGTCGCCTTCAAAGGTCGTGGATTTCTGGTCGTATGCCCTCAGGCGTGACTTCGAGCGTCGCAAGCGTGATCGGCAGCCTGAAGCGCCGTCGTCCCGCGCTGCCGGGATTCAGATAGAGAATGCCCCCGACCGTGTCGATCTTCGGTACGTGGGAATGCCCGGAGACGATCACGTCGATGCCGGCGCCGGGATCGACCTGCAACGTCTTCAGGTCGTGCAGAACGTAGATCGCCTTTCCCGCCAGGCGCACCAGTTTCGTGTCGGGGTATTCGCGGGCCCACTCACCGCTGTCCACGTTTCCACGGATAGCGGTGACGGGCGCGATCCGGCGAAGCGCGTCGATTATCTCGGGACGCCCGATGTCGCCGGCATGAATGATGTGATCGACGCCCGTCAGGCGTCGTTCCGCCTCGGGCCTCAAGAGGCCGTGCGTGTCTGAAATGATTCCAATCTTGAGCGTCATTTTCCGGTGCTCTCACCCGCGATCGCCAAAAGACGATCGAGAAGCTCGATTTGTCCGGATAGCATCTTCGTTCGTGCGAACTCGATATCGAACCATTCCGCGCGGTCGACTTCGGGAAAGTTCTGTCGCCGACCGCTCCGGGGCGGCCATTCGATATCGAACGTATTGCTTCCCAGTGCCGCCGGGTCAAAATGGCCCTCTCCGGCGAATGCAATGACGCGTTTCCCTCCTCGCTGGCGAACCTCCCCTAAGGCCTGCAGCCGATCAATCGAGGCGCTGGTGCCAAGTTCCTCGGCAAACTCACGTCGCGCGGCCTGCTCTGGATCTTCCGCGGCATCGAGTTCACCCTTCGGGATGGACCAGACGCCATCGTCCTTGTTGCGCCAGAACGGACCGCCGGGGTGAACGAGCAGAACCTCGAGCCCGCGAGCGCCTTTCCGGTAGGCCAGAATGCCAGCACTCAACGTCGATCGCCTGGATGTCTTTGCCAGCACTGCCATATCGCTCCTATTTTGCGATGCAATCGAGCGCTGATCAACAGCGCAGGATTCTGAGGTACGACGTTTGGCTATTTGCGCAGCAAGGAACGTTCGAAACAGGCTAGTAGCGCAGCAGGCCCCGGATACACCTCGACGCATCCGGCTTGCCTCAGCGAACTCTCAGCAAACCCGCCGCAAAGCACGCCGATGGTCGCGATGCCAACCTTCCCCGCTGCTTCGGCATCGTAGGGCGTGTCACCGATGGCGACGGTGTCGGCGCCTTCGAGCTTGAGCTTCTTGAGAACGATCTCGAAGATGTCAGGCGCTGGTTTCGATTCTTCTACGTCATCGGAAGAGGTTTGCAGGTCCACTAGGTCGGCGATGTCTGCGATATCGAGGTACTTCTTGACCTCATCTTTCTTGGCCGAGGAAGCAACTGCGATCTGAAGTCCAGTATCGCGCACGCGCCGGAGCAGTTCCGGGACCGCCGAGAAGGGACGTACGAGCGGCAGATATTCGGTTTTGAAACGATTGCCGCGCCACTCTTCCAGCTCTTTGCCGTGGTCTCGTTGTTCGTCAGCGGACAGGAAGACCGGAATGAGCTTGTCTCCGCCCTTGCCGATCTGGCCTCTCACCTGTTCGAAACTTACATCGTGGCCAAACTTGAGCATGGCTTCCTGCCAAGCCAACGCGTGGAGGTCCACCGAGTCCAAAAGCGTGCCGTCGAGATCGAAGATTGCGGCTTTTGGCAATTCACAGTCCTCCCTGGTCGGGGCGAGCTAGTTTCGCATACCAATCGGCATAACGTGTGTTCTTCGCCATGTGCCGGTTGAAATCTGGCGATCCGTCGTCCCACCACGGGACCGCGCTCGCCGAGTGCCTGCTTGACCTCGTCCACGACCCGATGCGCCGTTGCTTCGGCGTCCGGATCGGCCGCTTTCCTGGCGCCGCGTACCGCCCGCCGGGCCTCCATCAGCCGACCGACGAGCTCGGCTCGCTGGGCCTCGTCGAGACCGGGATTCGCCATCCGCCAGAGCCTGCGGCGGACGACGAAGCAGCGACCGTCCGGCGTCACCGGGTGCTTCACGATAAGCTTAAGCCGACTTCCGCTGCGGTTTGGCGGCCGGCTTCTTCGCCGCGGCCTCCTTCGCTGGCTTCTTCCCGGCGATCGGCATCAGCATCTCTTTCTGACCGCTTGCGACCTTGCGTGCCTTCTTGGCCGGCTTGGATTCCTCTACCGCCTTTGCTCCGCTAATGCTCTTGCGCAGCGCGTCCATCAAATCGACAACGTTTTCGCCACGCGGCCGCTCTTTCGCGGTGATGGGTTTGCCGGCGCGCTTCTGGTTGATGAGATCGAGAAGGGCGGTTTCGTACTGGTCTTCGAACTTGTCCGGCTCGAAGTGGCCCGCCTTCTGGTTGACGATGTGCCTGGCGAGATCAAGCATGTCCTTGGTGACTTTGACATCCTGGATGTCATCGAAATATTCGTCCGCAGAACGCACCTCGTAAGGATAGCGCAGCAGCGTCCCCATCAGGCCCTTGTCCATCGGCTCCAGTGCGATGATGTGTTCGCGGTTGGTCAAGACAACGCGCCCGATCGCGAGCTTGTTCATCTCGCGGAGCGTTTCGCGAATGACCGCGAAGGCGTCGTGCCCGACCTTACCGTCGGGAGTGAGGTAGTAGGGACGGATCAGATATCGGGGATCGATCTCGCTGCGGTCGACGAACTCGTCAATTTCGATGGTCCTGGTCGATTCCAGCGCGACGTTCTCGAGCTCTTCCTTGGTCACCTCGATGAAGGTGTCGGTGTCGACCTTGTAGCCCTTGACGATGTCCTCGTTGGCGACCTCCTCGCCAGTGTCGGCATCGACCTTGGCGTACTTGATGCGATGGCCGGTCTTCCGGTTGAGTTGATTGAAGGAGACTTTTTCGGATTCCGACGTGGCCGGATAGAGCGCTACCGGACAGGTGACGAGGGAAAGACGAAGGAAGCCTTTCCAGTTCGCGCGGGGGGCCATGGCGGGGAACTCCGATACTGATGCTGGATTCAAGACGAACGGGCCGGCTTGGTTCCGACAGCGCGACCTTTCCAACAGGAGGATTTTTTCAATAAGCAGGCTTGATCGGACTCGACTTTTGTTCTCTTTATGTTCTAATTCGGAATGTCCGACCGACCCGCGAGCTGGCGCATGCCGACCCCAAAGCAGATGGAAAAGCTGGCCGCTGAAGGCGGCCGCAGGCCGGGCCCGTCCGCTGCGGCTCCGGATGCTCCCCTCCCGGCGGAATACTGGGAATCGGTCCTCAAAGACCCTCGTGCCAGCGCGACCCGGGACCAGATACGGCTGAGACGCCTTTCGGAAATTCAGCGTCACGTACTGCGCGTCTCCTGCCGCCGCTGCGAGCGGACAGTGGAAATCCAGGCCGCTGACGCAGTCCGATTGTATGGCGCCAACGCGGTCTGGAAGGATGTGGCGCAGCGACTGCTCGACAACACCTGCCAGCAGCGCACTGGCAGACACGAAGAAGACGGGTGCTGGCCGGGATTTGATATGACCTAGCCCGCACCCGAGTTTGGTCTGCGCTTGGATGTCCGGATGGCGCCAAAACACCACCCCACGCCGCTGTCAGGCGGAGACCGAAAGGCTCTGACGAAGGAATTGGGGAAAGCACGCGCGATGACCGGCATTCTGGCTGCGCAATCAGTTGAGATGCGGGCCAAGGGCGCTGCGCTGATCCAGCAGGCCGATAGGTTGCTCTGTGAAAGCTGGAACGAGCGGATGTGGAGCGATGGCGAGCCGATCGACCCCTCGCCAACAATTGACCAGGCTATCAACGGCGGCTTTCCCTGGCTGGAAATCCAGTGTTCACGGTGCAAGACCCCGAACGATGTCGATTTGGCAGCCCTCAAGCATCCGCCGACCACCTTTGTGCACGATCTTGCGAGCCGTCTGCGCTGCCGCAAGTGCGCCAAGGCCGGGCGGCGCCCCTCCGCGACCTTGCTCCAACTTGGTTGGCAGCCGCGTCACCCTCGTGGGGAAGTCTAGGTTGCGATCACAGCAGGAATCATTGACCGTCGTTTATTCCAACCATGAACGGACGCCCCAGGTGCAGACGGCAACCGCCTACCTCGAAGCCCTCAATCCCGAGCAGCGGCGTGCGGTTGAGCACGGCCCCGTGGGAGGATTGGCGGCGGCGCCATTGTTGGTCATCGCAGGAGCGGGGTCCGGAAAGACCAACACCCTCGCCCATCGGGTCGCCCATCTGATCGTTCAGGGTGCCGACCCGCGCCGGATCCTGCTGATGACGTTTTCACGGCGTGCTGCGTCCGAAATGACCAAGCGCGTCGAACGCATCGCCCGCAAGGTGATGGGCGACAACGCCGGCGTCATGACGGACGCACTCACCTGGGCCGGCACCTACCACGGCATCGGCGCCCGGCTGCTGCGCGAGTACGCCGAACAGATCGGCCTGGACCCGGCCTTTACGATTCACGACCGCGAAGATTCAGCCGACCTCATGAACCTGGTCAGGCATGAAAAGGGATTCTCCAAGACGGAAAGTCGCTTCCCGACCAAGGGCACCTGCCTTTCAATCTATTCGCGATGCGTCAATGCCGAGATGCCGATCGAGCAGGTCATCGGCACGTCGTATCCTTGGTGCGCCGGGTGGGCGGCTGAACTTAAGGAACTGTTCGCGGCCTACGTCGAAGCCAAGCAGAAGCAGAACGTCCTCGATTACGACGACCTCCTGCTCTATTGGGCGCAGATGGTCGGCGACGCCGGCCTGGCCGATGACATCGGCGGGCGCTTCGACCACGTCCTGGTCGACGAGTATCAGGACACGAACCGCCTGCAGTCCTCGATCCTGCTGGCGCTCAAGCCCGGAGGCCGAGGCCTGACGGTCGTCGGCGACGACGCCCAATCGATCTACTCGTTCCGCGCCGCGACCGTGCGCAACATCCTCGACTTTCCCGACCAGTTCTCGCCGCCGGCGAACATCATCACGCTTGACCGCAATTATCGCTCGACGCAGACAATTCTCGCCGCCGCCAACGGCGTTATCGGTCTCGCCAAGGAGCGCTTTACCAAGAACCTCTGGACCGAGCGGACATCCGGAGCCAAGCCGCAACTCGTCGCCGTCCGCGACGAGGCCGACCAGGCCCGCTTTATCGTCGAACGGATCCTGGAGAACCGCGAGTCCGGTACGCTCCTCAAGGAGCAGGCCGTGCTGTTTCGAACGTCCAGTCACAGCGGTCCGCTTGAAATCGAACTGACGCGCCGGAACATCCCGTTCGTGAAGTTTGGAGGACTGAAGTTTCTCGATGCCGCCCACATCAAGGACATGCTGGCGCTGCTGCGGTTTGTCGAAAATCCGCGCGATCGTGTCGCCGGATTCCGTCTGCTGCATCTATTGCCCGGCATTGGCTCTGCCACTGCGCAGCGCGTGCTCGACCGGATGGCTGAGGCCGCCGACCCGATCGCAGCGCTCGCGGGCATTCCGACGCCGCCACGCGCCGGCGATGATTGGAAGGGCTTCGTCGAGACCTTGGGCAATCTCCGATATTCGGAATGGCCCGTCGATCTCGAGCGTGCGCGGCTCTGGTACGAACCACATCTCGATCGCATCCATGAAGACGCCGAGACCCGCCGGGCTGATTTGCTCCAGCTTGAGCAGATCGCTTCCGGGTATCCTTCGCGCGAACGCTTCCTGACTGAGCTCACGCTGGATCCGCCCGACGCGACCAGCGACCAAGCCGGCGTGCCGCTGCTCGACGAGGACTATCTGATCCTTTCGACGATCCACTCCGCCAAGGGCCAGGAGTGGAAGTCGGTCTATCTGCTCAACGTCGTTGACGGCTGCATGCCTTCCGATCTCGGTGCCGGCACCTCGGCCGAGATCGAGGAGGAACGTCGTCTGCTCTACGTTGCCATGACCCGCGCGAAGGACGACCTCCATCTGGTCGTGCCGCAACGCTTCTTTGTGCACGGCCAGCACGCGCAGGGCGATCGCCATCTCTATGCCTCCAGGACGCGCTTCATTCCCGAAAAGCTGCTGGGTCTGTTCGAGAGGACTTCCTGGCCGATTGTGCCTGCCGGTACTGCGGCGCGCACCCCCGGCCAAGGGCCAACGGTGGATATAGGCGCCCGCATGCGGGGAATGTGGCGGTAGCCGGGAGATACCGAAATGAGATTGCTCATCGCCATCGTCGCCGCATCCGTTTGCTCCCCGGCGATAGCGGCTGACTACCTGGGGAAAGTTCTAGCTGTGTCCGACGGCGACACCTTCACCATGGAAGCCGATGGCGCCAAGGTACGCGTGAGGATCTGCGGAATCGACGCACCCGAACGCGGGCAAGCTGGTTACGGACAGGCCGCCGGCGTGCTGTCGAGCATGATCGAGGGCAAGACGGTCCATTGTCTGCAAGTGGGTGAAGGCACCGTCTGCGACGGGCGGTCCCGACCTACCAGCCGGGACCGCATCGTGGCACAGTGCTTCCTCGACAAAGTCGACATCGCGGAACAGATGACCAGGTCCGGCACCGCGTGCGACTGGCCCAAATTTTCCGGCGGCAGGTACAAGATCAGCGACGCCACCTGCTCGCGCAAATAGGATTCGACGCCGCTCAAAGGCCGTTCGTGCGGCCGTCCAAGCAGAACGAGACCCCCGTGTGCAATCTCTACTCGATCACCACCAACCAGGCCGCCATCATCGCGCTGTTTCGAGTGATCAACCGGTATGTCGGCAATCTGGCGCCGATGCCCGGCGTGTTTCCCGATTACAAGGCACCGATTGTGCGCAACGGACCCGAGGGCCGCGAACTCGCCACGGCGCGGTGGGGCATGCCATCGTCATCAAAGGCGCTGATGGACGCCACCAAGAAACGAGCCGAAAAGCTGCAAGCCAAGGGCAAGCCGGTCGACTTCAAGGAATTGCTCCGGATGGAGCCGGACGGCGGCACGACCAACATCCGCAACGTGAAGAGCAAACACTGGACGCGATGGCTCGGAACCGAAAACCGCTGCGTGGTGCCGTTCAACTCCTTCAGCGAGTTTAACAAGGTCGAAGGCGGCGATATCTGGTTCGCGCTCGATGAGAGCCGTCCCCTCGCCTGCTTCGCCGGGATCTGGACCAACTGGACCTCCGTCCGCAAGGTCAAGGAGGGCGAGACGACCAACGACCTCTACGCGTTCCTCACGACAGAGCCGAATGCCGAGGTCGGCGCCATCCACCCCAAGGCGATGCCCGTGATCCTGACAACGCCGGACGAGGTCGAGACCTGGATGACGGCTCCTCCGGACGAGGTCTTGAAGCTGCAACGGCCGCTTTCGGACGGGTCGCTCAAAATCGTCGCCCGCGGCGCCAAGGAAGATCCGGCCGGGCAGACAACGTGACCATCGAGGACGATGACGACCAGGCAGTTCCCCCGGGCCGCCAGCGCAAGATTATCCACGTCGACATGGACGCCTTCTACGCGTCCGTCGAGCAGCGCGATAATCCGGATCTCCGCGGCAAGCCGGTCGCCGTCGGTGGATCCCAGGAGCGGGGCGTCGTGGCGGCAGCCAGCTATGAAGCCCGCAAGTTCGGGGTGCGGTCGGCCATGCCCTCGGTAACCGCCAAGCGGCAGTGTCCAGATCTGATCTTCGTCAAGCCGCGCTTCGAGGTCTACAAGGCGGTCTCTCAGCAGATCCGTGAGATCTTCGCAGAGCACACGCCGATCATCGAGCCACTGTCGCTGGACGAGGCCTACCTCGACGTGACCGAAAATCTGCAAGGCATTCCGCTGGCACGGGACGTCGCGTTGGCGATCCGTGCCAAGATCAAGGAAGTAACCGACCTCAACGCTTCGGCCGGCATCTCCTACAACAAGTTTCTGGCCAAGCTCGCCTCCGACTACCGCAAGCCGAACGGCCAGTACGTCATCACGCCGGAGATGGGGCCGGCGTTCGTCGAAACGCTGCCCGTCGGCAAATTCCATGGCATCGGGCCTGCGACCAGCACCAAAATGAACGCCCTAGGTCTCTACACCGGCCTCGACATGCGCAACCAGTCGCTCGAATTTATGCAGACAAACTTCGGGAAGGCCGGAAGCTACTACTACTGGATTTCGCGGGGCGTCGACAACCGCGAGGTCCGCGCCGACCGGATCCGCAAATCCGTCGGCGCCGAAAACACGTTCTCCACCGACCTCACCGACTTCGACGCGATGGTCGTTGAACTCAAGCCGCTCATCGACAAGGTCTGGCGATACTGCGAAGACGCCGGCAACCGGGGACGCACGGTGACGCTTAAAATGAAGTTCAACGACTTCGAGATCATCACGCGCAGCAAATCCGTACCCATCGCGGTCTCGAACCGCAGCGAATTGGAACGTCTGTCTGTCGGTCTCTTGCAGAGCGAGATGCCGGTCCCGAAGCCAGTCCGGCTTCTGGGGATCTCGCTGTCCGCGTTGCACGGCGAATTTCAGGCCGAGCCGCAACTGGCTCTGCCGATCTGACGGTACGGCGGATGACCACGGCTCCTACACGTCGGTCGAACAGCGGGCCAATCCGGATCTCCGGACACACCAACGAAGCCGCTCCGCGTTGGATCATCGAGAAATCCTGGCTCAAGCCGAATCTGCAGGTCGCCAAGCTGAGCGGTGTTCCGACCCGCGGGCATCATTATTCCAAGAGCGCCTTGAATACGGCGTCGCTACCATCCTTGTAGAACTCAATGCTTATCTTCGTCCAAAGGTCGTCTGGCAGGTCATTCAACTGCCGGCGCGCGGACACCGGCATCAGTAGCGTTTGTGCCTGTTTGTCGATCGCAAGCTCTGCAATTCGGACAGCGTTCGGAATCATTTCAATCGAGCCACCGAGGTTGAGCGCGCCTACAACGATCGTCCCGCCACGCGTGTTGCGTCCAAGAAGGCCACCGCACAATGCGACAAGCACTGGAACCCCCAGCCCGGTTCCTGTCCTGTCGGAATCCATCGGCCGCATCTGAATCGAGAACTCTTCCTCCCGTGGATTTCGATCTCCAACCAGTTCCTTGGATCTAGTGTAAAGATTTTGTTCGCCAACGCGTACACTCTCGCGAAACGCAGGTGGGGTGGGTTGATTTAGAATCTTGACGCCGCTACCGGGTCCGCAGGTCACGTCTATCCGATAGAGCCCGGGGCCAGTTTCGCCTGCGCCCAAGCTGACGCCCCAAACCTGACCGGGCGGCAGCGGATCGCTCTCAATCGCTTCATCGCTATGCAGCTCTGGTGTCGACACGAACTGCTCGGCGCCATCGGGACCCAAAATATAGCTGAAATGCGTATTGCGAAATTCACTTTTGAAGACGCGTCGCTGCTGCTCCTTCACACGGCGCCTGGACTCCAAGGCAACTCGAACAATCCACTCCAGATCCTCGTCAGGGACGGGCATTTCGGAATCAGGAAATAATAGCTTTGTCAGCCCACTTACGGTCTTGTTGACCGCCTCGAGGTCTCGACCGCTGAGCGCACCGCCCAGATGGACGCGACCCTGCAACACCGAAACGCGGTTACCGGCGCGTAGCCGGGTCCAACATTCGCTGAGGAAATCGCTCACGAGACCAAAGTGATCTGTCAGGTGTTCGCTAGGCTTCAGCTTCGGATAGTCCCAGCCGGGCGCGTAGGCATGAATTCGATCCATGAACGCCGTATCATCGCGCATCTCGGGTGGCATCGGGCTCAGGAGGTGACCGACCTTCTGCTGTTGTTCTACATCGACGTCTAGATTTCCGACCATCACGACGCTGCCTTCGGCGCGGATGCTCTCCTTGCCACGGCTAAATTGGCCCGAAGCCATATAGCCTTTCATGATGTTGACGCCGTCCTTCTGGTCGAAGGAAATCCCGGAAACTTCGTCGAAGCAGACGACATCATATTGGCAGACCAAGCCACGTTGCCCGCTCGCGTTGTTCACGAACATCTTCGCGACAGTCGCCTTACCGCCGGAAATCAGATGGGCATAAGGCGAAATCTGCTGAAACAGATGGCTTTTGCCAGTTCCGCGTGGCCCGAGCTCGATGAGGTTGTAGTTCCGCTCGACGAAGGGGATCATGCGCAGCAGGACGACGCGCTTTGCGCGTTCATTGAAAGCGGCTGGTTCGAGACCAATTGAACGCAGCAAAAAGTCGATCCATTGATCAGTGCTAAAGCTTCCACGGGCCTTGGCATAGACGTCAAGCACGTCGGCCTTGGACATTTGGATGGGGCGAAGAGACGACACGCCGAAGGGGCGCCCACCTTTTTCTTGAGCGATGATCCCGTCGTACGCGAGCGTGACCTCGGCATAAAAGCCGTCTGTCAACATCCGCTCATTGTCGCGCACGAGCTGATCGTCGATGCGGACGTCACGCAAATTCAAGCTCGGAAGTTCCGCAACATAGCAATCGTTTTTTGCGTCAAGCTTTGCACGGAGAATGTCGATGATCTTGATCGATCCCATCTCTTTGGCACGGGCTTTGAACAGTTCTTCCTCGCCGGTTCGGACGGTTCGATCCATGAGCTGCTTTTCGACGATCTCCAGCCCTTCGGCGATTTCGCTTTCGTTGACGCTGGCACAATAGCGTCCGAGCAGGAACTCGACGACATAGGTTGGAACCGGATACTGGCGGGAGTATTTTCGCACGAGGTCTTTGCGCACAAGGTATCCGTCGAAGACCGAGGCAGCCAACTTGTCGAGTTCATCGAGTTCAATGCTCATGCGTCTTCTCCGACCGTTGTCGGCTTGGAATCGAGCACCCGTCCCGATGCGTCGGTGACGACAACCGAGGCAGCGGCTCCCTCGTGTTTGTCGTCCGAGACAGCGAGGCTCGCTTCGCGGTTGCTTCCTAATTCTTTGGCAGCCGCGACGATGCTCGATGCAGCCTGTTTCCAATTAAGGCGTAGATCGACTTGCAACCCGTCGGCATTGGATTTCACAGCTACCCTGCATCTCATGCCCCGCCAGCTGATCTCCGTGATTGTTGCAGCCACCGCCTCTTCCCCCCGCTCCACGATGAGTTCAGGAATGACGCATTCCTGAAGGCTTATGCCGCCATGTGCGTATTCGCAGTTCGCCACAAAAGCGCCAATGCCCGGTGGCGAAGCGATGCGCAGCACTGGGTTCCAGTACCAGGGGTAGGTGGGAATGTTTGGGGCGGAGCCACCTTTGACGGCGGCGCACCGGGACCACTTTGTTGCAACCAAGTGCGGGGAAAGCTCGACCTTCGGCAAGCCGCCTGGAAGAAGGAGCCACCCATGATCCGTGACAACACGAACCCTGCTCCATCCAGCGTTCAGCAAGCCGCTGATACGATCGAGTAAGGAATCGATTTCTGGATCTATCTGACGGACAAGAAGAGCATCGAGTGAGTGCCCAAGCGTGTCGAGCTTACCGCTCTCGGTCCAACCGCCCCCTTCGCCACTTGCGGCCATTTTGGACTGATCTAGGTCGAGAATTTCGACTCCCGCACGCGCCATTACATCGCGTAGCCGGGAGGCATTCGCGGGCTGGCTGCTCGATGTGATGATCGGAGTGAAGTCTTCAGCATCGGCTTTGCCGGAACACGACCCATGCGCGGGAGACGCGACCGGTTTCGCCGTCGCGGTAACGGTCGGTATCGGTGCGATTCGATGCGAAATTCGCACCCGCAAGCCTTGGGCTTCCAGGCGTTCCTGCAGGGTCGCGCCCACATCAAAGCGGAGCCCATCGGCAAACAGGACGCACGAGTCGCGTTCCGCGACGACGGCTGTGGTCAGCTTGTGTGGATCCACACCGGGCGCGGACATCAGCTCCTGAAACCGACGCGCTGAGCGATCGAGCCACGTTTCGTAAAGCGCCCGAACAACCTTCGTCACCAAGCTATTTTCAGCGCCTTGTTTCAGACGGCAGAGCGCATCCATCGCTGCACGATCACAGCGCCAGCCGTGGGACGCATAGTCGGCGGCAATGGCTTCAATCGTGGGGCCGCCCAACGTCGTCTTGGCCGCTTTCGCAAGCCGTCCAAGCGGCTCAAGGGCCACCGCGTAGGGGCTCTCTCCGAGTTGCGCCCAAACCCAACCCCGCCGTTCCTTGTGCTCACTGTCGAGCTTGCCGACTTCTTCGCAGGCCTGTGCGTGCGGCAGAGACAGGATGGCTTCGAATTCCTTGCGAAGCCTGTCCTCCTGCTCCTCGTTGAGTCCAGGCCGGCGGGAATGGTCGGCGAGGCCAAGCAGGTCGCGCGGGCGGGCTTGACGCAACACAGCCGACACACCTGGATAAAGGCGCGGTGCATCGCAAAAGCGCCGCCAGACGTCATCCCATTTACCGCCCCCATGAAGCAGCGCATCGGCGGCTCCTTGAGTTCCGTCCTCATCTGGATCGAAACTAAATTCACGCCAGCAAATATCTCTGAAGGTTGCCCACCGATTTGGATCGCAGCGTCCCTCGAATCCGTCCTTATCGCTCATCCAGCTGAGCAAATCGCGAACTGGATCGCCGATGGCCAGTCTGTCGAAATCGTCAGCTTCGAGCCGGCGTCCACGAAGCCCGGCGAGCGGCTCGGGCGCTAGCAACGCCAACGCTCGCAATACGGAGTCACGCGTACGATTGTCCTTGGCGATGTCGAGCCCGATGCCATCCTCGGACGTCAGGAAAGCATCCACGGTCCAATCTCGACCGTTACGCTGGTGCCAAATTGCGCCACGATATTGAAGCTCGATGAGGGGCTGAAGGAAGGCGGAGCAATCGCCGCTGGCCCGTAGATCCTGCCGGCTCACGTTGGGCAGATAGATGATCGGCACCACATCCGGGGGAGGTGAGCTGTCTGGCAGGCTCCGCTCGATGACACATTTAAGCCAGATGACTGGCCCCTGCCGTTCGTCAGGCGCGAAGGAACCGAGAGCGTAGAGCTCCGGTAGAGCTTTCATCAGCGTCGCAACAAGTGGTCGCCACTGCCCGTCTGTGTCCGTCCAAAGGAGCGCGACTGGTGCGACGGTGCCATCCGGTGAGCGCAAAGCACCGGCGAAGGACTCCTGCAGAGCGTCGATGAGTGTTTTGGGTGCCGAGAGGGTCAAGCCTTGCCTCCCGCCGACGCGCGGTGGCGATCGCGAGCAGCCTGCTTAACTGCGCGTGTGTAGTGGAGATGGTTCCAGCGGTTGCCGTCGAATTCAGCGCCGCCGACAAAATTTATCGTAGTCTCGTCCCAGTCCCAGAACCAAGGATAGTCGATCTTGTCGCGGGTTGGCTCCTTGCCGCGGTCCTTATCCCATTTGACCTTCGGCATGCTCCGAAGGATGCAGGCGCTCGCTCCTCGACCATTGAGCGGTTGGGCGGTCATGAATGGACGGATATTCATTCGTACGCCGTCGTCGATGTCCGGGTCCCAGCCGACCGGCTGCTCGTGCAGCTTCTTCCAGCGCACGAAGCTGTCGTATGGCGGTTCACCTTCCAGTATCTTAATGAGTTCGGTCTTCAGATGCTCCGCATGAGCAAGGCGCGCGTCCGCACCCTCGGCACCCGCCTTCTGGTCGGCGCGCTGCCGGTCGATCCAGTCGCCGAGATAGGAATAGATCAGCTTCTCGAGCGTCCGCCGGCCCTCGCCGTTCGGTGCAGCGAGCCGATGGTAGTTGACCAGCGCATGGAAGCCGTCGCGCCGCCCATCCCACACGTGCCAGACGAAGGGGCGCTGGTGGAACAACTCGCAATGCTGGGTGAAGAAGCCGTCGCGCAGCCAGTCGTCGAGCGACTTGCCAGCGAATCCAACCTCGGCGAGTAGGCTCGCGAGCTTAGCCGCAGACCACTCAGCGCCGAAAGCATCAGTGAGGAGCGCATTTAGGCGTTGCTCGGCGGGTGGCTCGCCTTTAAGCGCGGTGAGGCAGATAATACCGTCACTGTCGGCGTGCTTCTCAAGACCATCAGGCTTGAGTTGAGGAGATTCTGGAAATCTGGAGCCCATTTGTCTTGGCCAGCGATAGCCTACAAGCCTGCTAACAGCCACTTGAAGTGGGGCATCTGAACCCTGAATGACTCCAGGGTGTAGCCATTGTGTGGGATCGGGGCACGATGCCGCCGGCTTGCCATTAGGAAAGACATTGGATGCAATGGTGGCCCAAGCATTGCGATCAAAATCCACCTTCAGGAAAGAACTTTCGGTCACCGAAAGGGCAGGATCAACTGACCGGACCGCTTGGGGAAATCTGCTATCAAGCAGAAATGCGGTCAACGCCAAACGATCTCCCTCGCTAATGGGCGTTATGGCTGCGGCAGTGCCGTCGAAAATTGTCCCCAGATACAGCGAACGATAGAGGTGCCCCGTCACAGAAACTGCGACGCCGAGCTTTCCCCACGCCGGCTGGCCGCACACGCGCGCACGATTTGATTCAGCAAGGGAGCCGGCGCCGGACTCCCAACGCAGCACACTGTGACAGCCGGAAATAGAGACATTGCTCTCAGGCGCCATCTGATAGAATGACCAGTCTGAACCGAGCTCCGGAAACTCCCAGAAGCGGCATACATACCGATTTGTATCTGCGGTAAAGACACCCTGATTGGAAAACGCGAATGCCTTGAGTATTTTCGTCTGATCTATTTCTTCGTCATTGATAATGTAGTCAGGATTTTGAAGCTGCGTTCTCTGTAATACGACACGTGGCTCGGTGTTCCGAAGCAGTTGGGCCTTTTGCGAAATCTCTTTGGTTATGCCCGCATCTACGCTGAAGTATTGCCCCTCTGCAGATGGCGTCTTCCTTGTCAGCCCCACGAGAAGTGTCGTTGCGGCCCACCAGTTCATATCCTGAAAAGCAGCTGGTCCGAGACGAGCGATGGTGTTCCACTCTCGGCTTTTCAAGAATGACCGGCGTATTTTCTTGAACGTTCCGAGAAAAAGCCAAGTCTGGGGCGTCACAAGTGCAGCGCTGCCATCCTCTGAACAGAAATCCAGACACCGCTCGACAAAGCATGTCGCTAACTCCGCCTTCGCCTCCGGGTATTTCGTATCGCAATAGTCCTTTATGATATCGTCCTGCTTTCCACGCCCGAGATATGGGACATTCGTCGCCACCAACACAAACCGCCGTCCAAGCAACTCCGCCGCCTTCGCCATCCCCTGCGCAGCCACGGCCATCTCCGCCAGGTCATCGCTCCCAGTCGCTGCCAGGATGGAACCAAGGAGAGGCTCCAACTGTACAAATTCGGCGTTGAAGATGTCACCGCCGGCGCGATGCGGGTCGATCAGGCTGCCAAGCCAGGGTGCCTTGGCGAAAAGGTCGTAGAGACCTTCTAGACCGTTCCTGACGCGCGCCTCTAAGCCGGTGGTTAGCAGGTTTTCTTCTATTCCCAACAAGTCGCGCTTGGCAGCTGGATCGGCGGCGGTCACCGCTTGCGCCGCTAGCTTCAGCCATTCCGCCTTAGTGACACCGATGGTGAGACCGGAGCAGGCGAGATTTAGCCTTGGCAGTAGGCGGTAGCCCACCATGCGCCAGACAGCGAAGGCGAGATTGAAGGCCGCGATTTGTGTGCAACGGGGATCGATCTCCAATCCGAATAGATTGTCGCGTAGCACCAGTTCGACCGCCGCCGACTTCGACAGGCCTTCCTCAGACATGCGGAAAGCAACGAGGATGGGTAGTGCGAAGACCAGAAAGTGCCCCGACCCCATGCAGGGGTCGAGCAGCGTGATTTCCTTCGCGGCTTTGGGCCAACCCCCGAACGCGCCGGCGGCCGGACGCCAGAGGCCTTCCGCTCCTTCCTCAACGTCGTCTCTGACGAAGCGCAAGTACTCCCAGTCGATATTGCCGACCTTGCAAGCCGCGCGCAATGCCGCCTCGTCCTCCGCTGATGTTGCGAGGCTCGGGTCTCGGGCAAGCACCTTCCCGGCCCACCAAGCGCCAAGCGTGTTGTGAAGTAGGAAGAGGACCATGTAGTCCTCCGTGAAAAGCTGCGTGACTGCCGGCAGCTCGTCCGCGCCGATCTTCACCTCGGACTTGTTGACCTCGTCCTTCTTATCCGCCTGCCAGAATTGGTAGACCCACCCGAGGCTGTCATCCGCTTCGAACGCCGCCTTCGACAGACCCTTCAGCAGGTCCTCCATTTGAGAGCGGGTTTCCGGCGGCAGCGCGATCTGCAGCACTGGATCGTCCTTGCGGAAGATCTGCGGCAACATTTGCTCGGCGTAGTCGCTCGCCAGTTCTAGCCAATCCGTCGCCTTTTCGCGGGCGAGTTCTTGCACCTCATCGAGAGTTATAGCGACACCCGACTCCGGCTCGATCAGGAGGTCCGTCTCAGCCAAAAAGCGCGCGAACAGCATGCGGTGCCAGTGCTCGTAGGCGCATTCCTGAGTGAGTCGCGCGGTGTCTTGTATGCCCGTCTTTGTGTCGCGCCGGTCTCCAAGCTGACGGCCATGCGCGCGGAGGCGATTGCGGAGCGTGCGTTGCTCGGCCGAGAGATGTTTCGGTGCATCAGTATCACCCACGCCAAGCTGCGCTACGGCCTTGCGGGCACCGGCCTCGGCCACGCGCCGCGCCTTCTTGACGGTGGTCTCAAGGTCCTTGCGTAGGGTCCGGTCAAGCGATGCCATTGTGCGCTCCTCAGTTCACCAACACTGGGCCGTTGGCGACCTTCGACAGCAGCATCGTCTTCTGCCGGTCGATCCAGGCTTCGACCTCAGCCGGATCCCGAAGCGTCGAGCGCTCGAGCGTTACAGTCTGCACCTTTGGCTCCAGAAGTCGCGCCGCGCGCTCTATGGCCTGATTGATTCGGCCGGCAATAGTGTCGACTTCGGCCTGGATTCCGGAAAGCGGTTTGCGGTCCAGCGTGTCGGCGAGTGCTTCATCCGTTGCCACATCCGGCCTAGACGGCGCGGTGAGGCCGACCGCGGATCTGATGCTGTCCTGATCGGACGGCTTCAGCTGCACCCAGATGCCGTTCGCTGCCAGCGTCGCGTTCGCAGCGGTGAATGCTGCCTCGTGCGCAGTGTGGCCCTTCTGAACGGCGTCGCGCAAAAGGGCGGCGAGAGCCTGGCGCACCGTGTTGGCCGGGTCGGCGGCTTCAAGGAGAAGACGCTGCGAGCGGATCGCATCGATCTGGTCGAGCTGGGGCTTCGCCTCAGGGATCTTTGCAGCGTGTTTTGCAAGGCGGCCTACGACACCCCAAGCGGGGAGGCGCCTTGCGATGAGGTCGCGCGTTCCACCCCAAGCCTTTATTCTGTCCTCCCACTCGGTCCCCTTGTTCTTGATGGCGACCAACTGCTCATTCCCGATCAGCCGTTGGACATCGTCTATCTCGGTAAGCGTAGGGGCGGCTGGGAGCGGAGCA
This sequence comes from Bradyrhizobium sp. LTSPM299, assembly GCF_000938235.1. NCBI lineage: Bacteria > Pseudomonadati > Pseudomonadota > Alphaproteobacteria > Hyphomicrobiales > Nitrobacteraceae > Bradyrhizobium > Bradyrhizobium sp. LTSPM299. Next base: position 633,898 of record NZ_JYMU01000049.1, on the reverse strand, counting down.
TCTCCGCCCGCGGCCTTCGCCAACGCAACCAGGCCGCTGAGGAACTCGCCGGCGCGCGCGGCTTCCTCGCCGCTCTTGCAGGGCAGGCCGAGGACCTGGAACAGTTTGCGCAGGATCAGCCTATCACCCACCGATAGTGTCGCGTGCTCGACGCGGAACTCGGCCTTGGCGATCTTGTTCTGATCGAGCTGGCCAAGCGGAAGCGCTTGACCGTTCAAAGTAGCGGTAAGATGCTGGAGCCGATGCAGGGCAATGAGCGCGGCATCGACAGCGTCGCGGGGCCAGCCAAACGGCGAGCTGCCGAGCGTCTTGCGGACGTCTGACCCGGACTTGCCGGCTCCGATCGTCGCGATCACCTGCTGGCAGACGGAATGCTTCTCGGTGGCATCAGTATGGCCAGTTGGTTGGAATGGATGATCCGCTCCCTCCCGGGCCCGCTTAATGACCGCTTCCCAAGCCGCTGAGTCCGCGTCCTTGAATCGCGGGAACATCCGAACCAGCGAAGCCTCTGTGGCGGTCTTGATCCGCTCATCCAGCGACGCCAGCAGCACCTCACTTCCGCCGCCCTGAAAGACCTTGGCATTCGCGACGACGTCCCGGATCAACCGATCGCGATCGCCCACTGCGCGCACGCGGCGACTGTCCATGCTTTGGCGGGCTTCCTGGCCTTCCGCTGTCGTTGGATTGCCCTTGGCATCGAGCGTTTGCTGGGCGGCATCGGCCTCGACGATCAGCCGCCGAACGTCTTCGGCCGACTGGCGCGGAATAAATACGAACAGGATCGGACTATCGGTGCCGGCAGAACGCGCGGCCTCTAGAACATCTTTCTCGGCGCAGGACCAGCCATCGCGAATCCAGATCGGGACGCTGCTGCCATCGACAACTGGCGCGGTCTGTTCTCGATGGATCAGAAATTGGCGTGGTTCTTTCGCCGCGCCCTGCATGATGCGGATTGCACGAACCGATTTATCGATATCGCCGTACAAAAGTTGGTCGCGCTTGAACTGGATCCCCGCGTCGTCGTTGTTGAGCTTGGTTTGCCGATTGCGGAATTCACGGTCCCAGTCACTGCCTTCTCTTGTCTGAAGACGATACTCGTCGCCGACCAGCATCAGCATGCCCTGGTCGCTCAGCTTTTTGAGGTTGTCTTCCACCTCCGACCGCAACTTGCCGTTGTCTGCCGCCAAGTCATCGATCAGCAGATCGGCTATGTGGTCTTTAGTGGCGCGAACGCCGATATCGGCGCCGGCTTCGCGCTTAAGCTTGCCGATCAGGAAGACGAGGCCGCAAATGCGCTGCGCGATAGGGCCCTCGGCTCGACCGACCATGATGATGCGCTCGTTGATTTCGCGGAGCAGCACACCGGTGTTCACCATCTCTGGCGCGAGCGCCTCGAAAAGTTCGTCGGCAGGCACGACGGAACCGAGATGACGTTCGGACACCTTGGCGACCGCGTCATGTATGATACGCAACTGTGAGCGGAGCTGACTGCTCGTGCCGGCCGCATCGATTTGGCGGAAGCAATTCTCCCAAAACCGTCGCCGAACCGGCAATAGCGGGTAATCATCGACGATGATCGCTCGATCCTCGATCGTCTCGCCGATGCGCGTGCCTTGAAGTTGCCGCGAAATTTCACCCGCATGCTTGTCGAGCAGAGCACGCACATCCGCAACTGCGGTCGGCTTTTTTTGCAACAGCACCTTGCGAGTGACAGTTTCGACTTCCGCGTCCGACAGCGGGACCCGGATCGTGAAACGGTCGAGCAAGTATGTCAGAAGCTGAATTTCGGTCAGCGCACTTTGGCCAGCCGCCACGACCATGACGTGGCTATCGAGCTGCTTTGAGACCGCTTCAGTAACTTCGGTAAGCAACGACGCACGCTGCTGCGAGTCACCGATGTACTGCTGAGCTTCGTCGAGAATGAGCAGTGTGCAGGGCAGCCGGCCATCTTTGGCCCTAAGTCTCAGCGCCTCCTTCGCGACCAATAGAAATTGTTCCGTGGTGATGTCGGAGGACTGGGGTGGAAATTGCGCTTTGAGTAACTGTTTCGCTTCTGCTTCGCTGGCGGCGAAGTTGGCGTCGGTCGCCATAACAGCGCGGGCGATTGGACCGCTGACATAGAGGTTGTTGAGTTCACGCTCAAAGGTTTTGCCGCTCGCTTCGACGGCTGCCTTCACCTTGTCGAACTGCCCCTGCGAGTGCAGCCATAGGCAGAATCGGGCTTGTGGATATTGCTCGGGAAGTCCGACAGCACGAAGCAGAATGGACAATATCGTCAGCCGAACGTTATCGGTGGTGCCGCTGGGCAATGCGCCGGCGGCGGCGATCAAGCCACCCGCCCGTCTTCCTACAATGTCTAGTTCACGGAGCAGAGCACGAAGGTCTTCCGGAATCGACGGCACAAGACTTCTTGCAGTAGCGCCATCCGGAAAGCTTGTGTCTTGCCAGAGGTGGCAGAGCATCTTCAGCAGGTGCGATTTACCACTGCCGAAAAACCCGCTCACCCATGCACCGCGTTGGCTGGTCTTTCCGATACTGTCGAGGAAGGAACGGATTATCTTTTGTACACCATCCGCGTATTGCCCCTCGCAGACGAATGTCTCGAGTTCGCCCCGTAGCTCGGATTGGGTACGTTCGTTTCGGCTGTCCGAAATCCGTGCCTGACCCTGATTTACCAGCGGATGGGAGGCGGGATCGCGCTGCAGGGTGTCTTTGATTTTCATGGCGTTTCTCCTTCACCGTGCAACGTGATCGGCACGGCGAGGTAATTCCAACCGTCGCGCGCATCGAGTAGCCGATAGTTGTTGCGCTCAAATTGACCGGGGAAAAACACGACGAGGCGTCCCCGAATATCGGCCTCTACGATCTTCAGCACTTGAGAGATGCGAGCGAATCCGAATAGCGCGCCGACACCTAGAACGGCTACAACCGAATGGGGCGTGACATCGGACTTCTGAAGTTCCGCCCGGAGGCGTTCTGCCACGAAGTCGGGAAACTCTGCATCGAGCTTTAGCTGAAGATCCTCCGGCGATCGGAAATATTCATCACGATAGTCGTCGGCAGCCATCCACTCCGCGAAGGTGCCGGCAAGGTCGATTTGACGCCAGTCGTGCCCCGCCTCTCGGGTGGCAGTTTCAAATGCAAGGAGGCGAGCCCGCAAGGTGCGTTCAAGCTCTTTGTCGTACACCACCATCAGTACGCGTTGCGCGCCGGCGATTGTGCGCTGCCAGGGCGTGGCGATATGACGTCCGTAGCGCTCGGCGAGATCTTCGATGCGCGCCATGATTACGCCCTCACGGTGTAAGGATCTAGTCGCGACAAATTGAGCTCGACAACATCACCCGCCATTCGCAAGTCGAGCAAACCAGACCGTTTCGCATCGAGTGCGAGCTCGCGTGCCCGAGACGGGTCGCAATCGAGCACCCTCAACCACCCGCACGAGAAGATTTCAGCACCACGGAAGCCGGCAGCATGGGCCAGGTAAATGGCAAAAGTTACTACGGACGTTGACGGCAGCACTACTCGCCGCTTCTTGAATGTTCGGCCCTCCAGATGGCCCGATTGTGCCCAAGTGCTCGCCGCATTGCGGCACACCTTTTCCAAGGTGCTGTCGTTCAGCCGATCTCCGACAGCAGCTTGAAGGGCTCCCTTCAATGAAACGCGCTGAAGCTCGGCATTGGCCGGCATAGCGACGATTGCGGGGCAGGTCGCTGCCAGGAGCGGGTCTCTGGCGATCGCCGCCAGAAGGGCGAGAAGTGGTCTGCCGTCAGAGCGTATATCCCACAGCCTGCGAAGGACCCGGAAGAGAGGGATCGCGGGATCCAGACCATAAAGTTCGCCAAGCCGTTGGTTGCTTAGTCTGCGCGTAGAGGCGGTTGGTTTTGACAGGCAGTTGCCGTCGATGATTGCCGCCGCGTAGTCGGCCCGCCGAGCGTCCTGACTTGTTGCCTCCAGGACCTGGCTGAGCTCCTCCAACATCATTGTCCGACTGGTGTGCGTACCCTTCGCTCCGAATCGGAAGCCGACCGTCTCTGCTTCCCGGGTGGCTCCTGAAACCAACGAAAAAACACCAGTCAATTCCATCCAGTCACCTGCTCCGCCGGCAAACTTGCCGGCGGACGATGCGCGATCTTGACTCAGCCGTCAACGTATATTAAGAACTTTTCGGCCGGCAAAGTTGCCGGCGAGCCGATCGGTAAAATCGGATTTTCGCCTCACCACAAGATATTGGGGATGGCGCGGATTGCTGGACTATCGCGTTCTCTTTATGTTCGATCTCAACTAGGCTTCCAAAATCTTTTTGGCCCGCGCTTCCGGAAAACCCTGCGGGATTTCGCTCACCTAGTGAGGGACAAACCGGTGTAGCGGAACCGCCACTGCACAGGTGATCGCCACGAGATTCGATTCGGAGGACATTGTATTGCAGCCATTTCGCTTCATTCATACTGGCGACATCCATCTCGACAGCCCCTTGAAGGGGCTTTCCGGTCAACAAGGCGCGGCAGCCGAACGGATTCGCACCGCAACGCGCGTGGCGTTGGACAATCTTGTTGCCCAGGCAATCGAGGAAGAGGTCGATTTCGTCGTAATCGCCGGCGACCTCTATGACGGCGATTGGCGCGATTATCAGACCGGGCTTTTTTTCGTGAAGCAGATGGGCCGCTTGGCGCGGGCCAAGATCCCCGTCTTCTTGCTCCACGGCAATCACGATGCCGAAAGCCAGATCACGCGCAAGCTCACATTGCCGACCAATGTCAGCGTGTTTTCGGCGCGCAAGGCTGAAACTTTCCGGCTGCCGCATCTGAACGTCGCCCTGCACGGCCAGAGCTTCCGGCAGCGTGACATCACGGACAACTTGGTCCCCGCTTATCCGTCACCAGTTACCGGCTGTTTCAACATTGGCGTCTTGCACACCGGCTTGGGCGGCATGCCGGGACATGCGAACTATGCGCCATGCGCCATCGAAGACCTGATCAACAAGGGCTACGACTATTGGGCGCTCGCGCATGTGCACCAAGCCGCTGTTCTCCACGAGCGGCCGCATGTTGTGTTCTGCGGCAATCTGCAGGGCCGTCACATCCGCGAAAGCGGCGCGAAAGGCGCTTCGCTGGTAACGGTCGAGGACGGCCAGGTCGCGGAGATTTCGCCGCTCCATGTTGACTGCGTGCGCTGGATCCATTTGCCGGTTCCGGTGGAACGGTGCAGCGCTGCTGCCGACGCCGTCGAGCGCGTTCGGCAGGCTATCGAAGTGGCTGTCGAGCGCGACGCGCAAGGGCGTCTGCTCGCGTGCAGAATCGAGCTGACGGGGCAGACCGGATTGCACGGCGAACTGCTCGCGTCGGCAGATCACCTCCTTGCGGAGGCAAGGGCTGCAGCTCTCGGCTTGGGCGAGGAGGTAGCGTGGATCGAGCGTCTCGTCGTCGCGACCGCGAGCCCCGAAACCGCAGCCTCACGCAAGGACGCGTTGGGCGACCTTCAGCGTATCATCGAGAGCGCTGGCAGTGACGCCGAACTGCAGGCGCGGCTCGCGACGGATCTAGGCGATCTTGTCCGCAAGCTGCCCCACGACATCCGCACAGATACGGACGACGCTGCGCTCAAAGCAGCCATCGACGGCAACATCGCAAGCTTGATCGCCCATGGCGGAGCGTATCTCAGCGCACGCCTCGCAGCAGAGAAGGTGTAACCATGCGCTTCCGGCAGCTTGATCTGCTCCGATACGGCCACTTCACGGACGCCACCATCGCCTTGCCGGCCGGCAAGCCGGACTTTCAGGTGCTGCTCGGCGAGAATGAGGCCGGAAAGTCCACGGCGATGAACGGCGTCGAAGACTTACTCTTTGGTATCCCCACCAATTCGTCCCGCAACTTCCTGCACGAGTACAACACCATGCGCGTGGGGGCGCTCCTGGAGAAGGGGAGCGATACGCTCAAGGTGCGCCGACGCAAGGGCAACAAGGATACGTTGCTGGGCGACGATGACACGCCCATCTCTTCGGGCGAGGGTGCGCTTGCCCCTTTTCTTGCCGGCGCCGACCGGAGCTTCTTCACACGCATGTTCAGCCTCGATCACGAGCGCCTGCGCCAAGGCGGCAAGGAAATCTTGCAAGCGCAAGACGATGTCGGCCAGATGCTGTTCTCGGCAAGCGCCGGAATCACGGGCCTGCGCGAGACGCTCAAGGCCATGGAGGCGGAAGCCGACTCGCTTTGGGCGGCGCGCCGCGCGGCGCACCGAAAGTATTTTCCAGCAGAAGAGCGACTGAAGGCCGCCGAGGCCTCGATGCGCGACAATGTCGTGACGGCGACCAAGTGGCAGTCCCTCAAGAGCGCGTTCGAGACGGCCAATGATGCCTATGGCGTCATCGAAAGCGAAATCGAGCTCAAATCGGCGGAATTGCGCAAGCTCAACCGCATCCGCAGGGTCTGCCGCAACGTGGGAAAGCGCGCGGAGACTCAAAGCGCTATCGACGCGCTCCGCGAGGTCATCCCGTTTGATGCGGACGCTTCCAATATCCTGGAGAAGGCCGCGAAAGACGAAGCTGCCGCCACGGCGCGCATCGCGACCCTGAGCGAGCAGATCGCGGCGCGTGAGACGGAATGCGCGGCCTTGATCTTCGACGATGCGTTGCTGACACGTGCCGAAGACATTGCGCAGCTTCATGACCGCCGTATTCAGGTGCGCGCCGAGAAAGCCGATCTCCCCAAGCGGCGGGCGGAATTGGCCGCGGCGGAAGCAACCCTCAATCGCCTCGCCGGCGAGCTTGAATGGAGCGGAGATATCGATCGGTTGATCGCGCGCATTCCCGCCAAGGCCAAGGTTGCGGTCCTTCGCGGTTTGCTCAACCGCCGCGGTGCGCAATCTGGCGCGGTGCAGAATGCGCAGAGCGCCGTGGCCGAAGCCGAGGAGAAACTCGGCGAGATCGCAGCGGAAATCGAAGTCCATGGGCCAGCGACGGATGTCTCGAAGCTCGCGACGGTCATCAAGGGCACGCGCGAACTTGGCGACATCGCCGGCCAAATCGCCAATTCGAAACGCGAGGAGCAGGAGGCGCGAACCGCAATTGCACGCTTGCTGAAGGCCCTGCGGCCGGCAGTCGCCGATGCTGTCGTCCTGGAATCGATGGTGGTTCCCCCGCTGGCTTCGGTTGAGGCCCACCGAGACGCTTGCCGCAGCCTGGAGCAGCGGCAGCGTACCTGCGGCGAACGGATCCGCAATGCGGAACAGGAGCGTGTCCGGCACCGGAAAGCCCATGAACGCATCGTCGCCGACGCGCACGTCGTGGCTGCCGACGAGCTTGAACGCTTGCGCGGCCGGCGTGACACCGGCTGGTCGATCATCCGGCGCCGCCATGTAGAAGGTGTTGCGGTTTCCGAAGACGAGATGGCGGCCTTCGGTCCGCCCGATGCGTTGGCGCAGGAGTTCGAGGCCGCAATGCGCGGTGCAGACAGGGCTGCCGATCGACGCTTCGAGCACGCCGACGCTGCCGCGCAGCTTGCGGTCATTGGCCGCCAGATCGGCGAGCAGGACGATCTGCTGGAATCCTTGGGTCTGGAAGAACAGGCATTGGCGCAAGAACGCACAACCCGGGATGCCGGCTGGGCCGCGCTGTGGTCGGCCGGCTCCATCACGCCGCAAGATCCAGACTTGATGATCGAGTGGCTGCGCACGCGGTCCGAGATCCTGGACCTGAACGCGCGGCTCTCGGCGGCTGAGCGGCATACAGGTGGATGGCAACAGCGCGAGGACGAAGGCAAACGTCTCGTCATGGCCGAACTCGAGACGTTGGGGGTTTCCACAACCTCTCTGGCTGCCCAGCCGCTCCATCTCGTCATCGAGACGGCGGCGGCGCAGGAGCGTCGGCACGAAAACGCCGCCAAGACGGCCCGCGATCTCAATGAGGCCCACCGCAAGGCGGCGGGCACGGTGGCGCGCAAACGCAAGGATCTGGAAAAGGCCGAGGCGGAGTGGACGGAGTGGACGAGCGCGTGGCAAGCTGCCCTGAAGGCGCTGCTACTCGCCGCGACGGCGACGCCTGAGACGGCCGAAGCGCAGATCGACGCCATCGACGACATGCGCGAGGCGGCAGTCCGGATCAACGAACTGCGGCATGAGCGTATCGAAAAGATCGAGCGCGATGTGAAAGTGTTCGAGGCCGACGTGGCGGCCTTGGCGCAAGCCATTGCACCGCGCCTTGCCGGCACGGATCCCGACGAGGCCGTCTTGGAGCTCGATCGCCAGGCTGCAGACGCGGCGCGCGTGCGGGACCTGAAGGCCGCGAAGGATTCCGACGTTGCCGGCTTGCAGGAGAAAACCGATCAATGCCGCGAATCGAGCCGTGAAGCGCGCGAAACCATTACACAGCTCCAGCAGAAGGCCGGCGTCGCGTCGACCGACGAATTGCGGATCGCAATTCAACGCTCCGACGAGACGCGGAAGCTCAAGGCCGAGCTTGATCGGATCACGACCGCGCTGATGCAGGATGGCGATGGTCTTTCGGTTACGGAACTCGACGCCGAGTGCTCGGGCATCGACCCGGATGCCATCGCGGCCAAAGACCAGACGGTCACCGAAGAAGTGCAGGAATTGCACATTCGCCAGATGGAAGCGCGCGAGGCCCGCAACACCGCCCGCCAGGCTTTTGGGGCCATCGGCGGGGACGACCGGGCGGCGAGAGACGCCGCGGATCGGCAGGCAGCGCTCGCCGAGATGACCGAGATCGCCGAGCAATATGTGCGCCTTCGCTCTGCGATCGTATTGCTGCAATGGGCGATCGACCGCTACCGGCGGGAAAAGCAGGCGCCCATGCTCAAGCGCGCGGGCGAGCTGTTCGCCATCCTCACTTGCGGGTCTTTCCAAACGCTGCAACTCGAATTCGACGAACACGACAACATGCACCTCGCCGGCCTGCGCCGCGACGGCCGTCGGGTCCCGGTTGCCGGCATGAGCACCGGCACCGCGGACCAGCTCTACCTCGCGCTCCGGATCGCCGCGATCGAGGACTATCTCGACCATGCGGAGCCCATGCCATTCATCGCGGACGACCTGTTCATCAACTTCGACGACAAGCGCGGGGCGGCCGGCTTCCGCGTCTTGGGCGAGCTCGCCAAGAAGACGCAAGTACTGTTCTTCACGCACCACGAGCACCTGCTGGAGGTCGCGCGAAAAGCCTTGGGTGCCGCAATCACCGGCGTTACGCTGCCGGTGGCCGCGAACCCGCCGCAGCCGCGTTCGGAGGCGGCGTGAGTGGTCCGATCCCCGGTCATTTCCTGCAAGGTACATTAACACGATGCTATTTTTTTGTTATTTCAATGGCTTACCTAACACAATCTGCGCTTGAAGAAATTTTCGGAGCCCGCTTCCGGAATTTTCGATGTGCGGTCGCTTCCAAGGTAGGGCCGCCCTTACGGATCGCGAGGTAAGACATGAAGACAGGTGCAAAGACGCCAGAGGAACCGCCCTTGCCATTCGACCTTGAGGGCTGGAGGAGCGTAGCCGCCGGCGACCGGCTGCGCCTGCTCCGGCCCGAAGATATTGTCGCCGCGATACAGCGCATCGGCCCGAATGGCGACCAACGTGTTCTTGCCGACCTTATCACCCACGTCTCGGGCGAGTTGTTGCGCATCATCAAGAGGCTGGTCGGCAAGAACCAACGCAATGAGGGTGAGGACATTATCTGGCGCGCGCATCACCAGCTGATCGTCGCCGTGCTCAAGCCGGATTCCAAGGACGGCCAGGCCCTGTGCAAGACCTTCAGGACGTGCGTCGAGTTCCGCCTCGCCGACGCGATCCGGGCGGAGCGGAAATATGCGCTCCGCAACCAGCCGTACAAGACGCAGGCCGGCGTCACCGATCACGGGGAAGAGGTGATCGAAACGATCGAGCCGCCCGACGAGGGGAGCGAGCAGGTCGTTGACGTTCAGCGGCTGCTGAACAGGATTACTGATCCGAGAAAACGCGAGGCCTTCCGCCTGCACATGGATGGATGCCCGCTTGGCCCCGGCATCGGCACGACGTCGATCGCAGAGCAGCTCGGGATCAGCGCAAAAACCGCGGGGGAGTGGGTCGCCGAGATCAAAGCTTTCCTCAAGATTGAGATAGGAGCCGCCCATGAATGAACAAGACAGAATCCCCGACCGGGACGAAGTGTTGTTTGCATTCCACCAGACTTGCGACAACCCGACCGCAGAGCAACTGAACGAGTGGACGCGCCGGTATCCGCAGTTCGCCGATGATATCCGCGAGCATGCGGCCATGCGCGTCGAGTGGGCTTCGGATTCGAATGAGCAAGACGACCAGCCCGACGAGAGCATGCTCGCGCGCGGCCGCAGCCATGCCTTGAACCTACTTCACAGCGCGCGTCAGGAATCGGCCGCCGCACAGACCGTCCCGGAAAAGACATGGCCCCAAGCCTTGTCGGCGGCCGGCTTCGACATTCCGCGGCTTGCGCGGTGCATCAACATCGATCGCATGGTTCTGGGCGAACTGAATTCCGGCCGCATGCGATTGCCGTTGGGCCGCCGTTTGTCGGATACGCTCACCGACGTTCTCGGCATGAGCGCCGATTGGCTTGAGCGCGCAATATCCGGCCTTTTGGCAGGACCTAAGCGATTGGGACATGCCAAGGCAGATGAGCAGCCCACCATCAACACGCGATCATACGCGGAGATTATTCGCGCCAGCTCCATGTCGGAGGATGACAAGCGCTATTGGCTTGGCGAGGAGTAGGCATGGACGCTTGGCGGGATATCCGGCTCAAGGCGCGCGAATGCCACCGCCAGGCTCTCTTTAAATCCAAGGGTGTCCGCAGGGCACCCGGATTGCTCGGAGCCGCGCTCGAAGAGGAAGACCTGCAGCTCGCGCACTATGCGCCGGGCTCGGTCGTCAGCAAGGGCGTCTATGGATTCCTCGATCGCCCCTCAAAGATGATCAACGTCGCGAGCGGCCAGAGTCCGGAAAACGAGGCCGTCGTGACGGCGCATGAACTCGGTCATTACAAACTCCACCGTGATCCGCGCAACGAAGTAACCGCGCTCGCGCCAGGACTGGGCGGCGATCCGATTGATTCAGGCGCGGGCCGGGTTGAAGGCTACTCACCGCGCGAACGCAAGGAAGTTCAAGCCGATGTTTTTGCCGGCGAGTTCCTGTGCCCGGCGGATTGGCTTCGCGAAGAATTGCTGGCACACGGCCGCAGGCCGGCGGACATCGCCAAGGACATAGGCGTCCCACCGGGCCTAGTCCTGAATCAGGCTATCCGCGCCCTTCTCCTACCACCCCTGGCAGCGCCTTCGCCCGCCAGCCCCAGCCCAAGCTACACGCTGGATCCCGGCCAGCTTGAGGCCGCGACTTGGAGCGCCGGCCCGCTCCTGGTCGATGCCGGGCCGGGCACCGGAAAAACGCGCACGCTTGTCCATCGCATCCAGCACCTGTTGGAAAACGGAGCTTCGCCCGCCTCGATCCTTGCCCTCACCTTTTCCAACAAGGCCGCCGAAGAAATGCGCGAACGGTTGTCCGCGAGCAACGCGGATGCCGCGATCGAAATGTGGGTAGGCACCTTCCACGCGTTCGGGCTCGAACTCATCACCAAGTATTATCAGCGCATCGGCCGCACGATGAATGTGCGCATTCTGGACGAAGCCGGCTCGCTCGCCCTGCTCGAAGCAAACCTGGTCCGCCTGCCGCTGCGCTACTTTCAGAATCTCTACGAACCGGCTTATGAGCTCGTGCCTGTGCTACGGGCGATCTCGCGGTGCAAGGACGAACTTATCACCCCGGTGGCATACCGGGCCGCCGCCGAGGCCGCCCGCAGCGCGGCGGTGACCGAGGACGAACGCGAAGCCGCCGGCAAGGCGCTCGAAGTTTCCGACATCTACGAGATTTATGAGGATGCGCTGGCGAAGGCGGACGCCCTCGATTTCGGGGATCTGGTGCTGCTCGCTGCGCAAGCGCTCGAACAGAACCCTGACTTGCGCGCCGAATATCAGACCCGCTTCGAGCACATCCTCGTTGACGAATACCAGGATGTGAATCTCGCGAGCGCCCGGCTTTTGCGGGCGCTCGCGGCACCGCTAGCCGATGTCTGGGTCGTTGCCGATGAACGGCAGTCCATTTACCGCTTCCGCGGCGCAGCACCGAGCAACGTGCAGAGGTTCGTAACCGATTTTTCTGGTGCGCGACGCTCGCTCGGCATCAACTACCGCTCCGGCTCGCCTGTGGTGCAGGCGTTTCAGACGTTCGCCGCAAGCATGCAGGCCTCGCCCGGCGGACATTGGACCGCTCAGCGCGGAAGCGTCGGCGCAATCCGCCAGATCGTGGCGCCTTCGGTGGCGACCGAGGCGGCCGCCATCCGCGACCATATCGAGCAAGCGCGCGCAAATGGCATCCCGTATAGCGAGCAGGTCATCTTGGCGCGCAGCCATCTCACCCTCGCGCGCATCACCGGCGCGCTTGAGCAGCTTGGCGTACCCCTTCTTTATCTTGGCGATCTCTTCGAACGCGAGGAGATCCGCGATTTGCTTGCTCTGATCTCGATCGATGCCGAACCCGGCGGCATTGGCCTTGTCCGGGTGGCGCAGTTGCCGGAATACGGCGCGTCCAAATCTGATGCGCTTGCCACCATCAAATGGGCCGAGGCTAACAATCTGCATATCCTCGACTCACTGCGCCGGGTCCCGGAGATTCCGGGCCTGACGCCGCAGGGCAGCGCGGGCCTAGCACTTCTTGCGAACCAGCTCGACGGCTTCGGACCGGGCACCTCGCCCTGGACGCTTATGACGATATGGCTTTTCGAGCGCAGCGGTTACCTCAAGTCGCGGCTGGCGGCCAACGATCCTAAGGCTCAGCAACAGCTCGTCGCCATTTATCAGCTTCTCAAGGTCTGCGGTGAAATGGCGGCTGACGGCGATTCCACCCGCAAACACATGCTGGCGCGCGTGCGCCGCATCGAAGCCCTGAATGACGATCGCATGTACCGAGCCGTGGCTTCGGAAGCATCCGACCTTAACGGCGTGCGGGTCCTCACCGTTCACGGCAGCAAAGGGCTTGAGTTCAGAGCTGTTCACCTGCCGGCACTGGCGACGCGGTACATGCCGGCGAACCGTCAAGGCGTCCGCTGCCCGCCGCCGCCGAGCTTGCCGCATTTGGCAATCCATCCCGCCGATCATGAGGCGGAAGAAGAATGTTTGTTCTTCGTGGCGCTCTCGCGCGCGCGGGACTTTCTGTTCTTGAGCCGCGCCGAACGCTACAGCGCCAGTCAATCCGCGAGCCCGTCCAAATTTCTGTCACCCATCAACGCGCTGGCCCCGGCGGCGCGGCGCAATGATTCTCCGCTGCCGGCCCGGCCCGCGCGGACCCTCGCACCGCCCGGCGCGCGCACGCTTTATCAGGAGCGGGAGCTCAGTCTCTATATACAGTGCCCGCAGCGCTATCAGTTTGAGGCCTTGGACGGGCTTCGCGCCATTCGCGACGACTCGCCGTACGTCCGCTTCCACCGCTGCGTGTTCCGCACGATCGGCTGGCTCGAAACGCAGCGCGCCGCCGCCACACCGTCCGATCTTCCCACTGCGCTCGCGCAGCTCGCTCAAGAATGGGCGGTGCGCGGGCCGAAGGGGCACGGTTTCGAGGCTTATTACCGAGCCTCCGCCGAAACCATGATCACTTCGATGGTTGACGTGATTGCGGCCGAGACGGGAAGCTATGATCAGGGCGAATGGATCGTTGATGTTGGCCGCAAGCAAATCGCGGTGACGCCTGATCGCGTCGTCATCGCTCCCGACGGCACGGTGCACGTGCAGCGCATCCGCACTGGGCGCAAGACCAAGTCTGATCCTGCTAACCGCATTTATGCGTTGCTCCGCCGCGGCGCTGCGGCGCGCTATCCCGGGCGGCGTGTCGTGATCGAGGCTTATTACCTTACCATCCGGGAAGCGGTACCGATTCCGGCGGGTAAGGACGACAAGTTGCTTGAGGAATACACCGGCGCCATCGCCGACATCGAGCGTGGCGCATTCGCGCCCGCGCCGGAGGATGCACGGCGCTGCCCGAATTGCCAGTGCTACTTCATCTGCGATTTCGTCCAGGGCGTCTCCTAATCGCGCTTCCCGAAAATTCCGCCTGGCGTCGCTTTCTCCTTAGGGGGCCCAATCAAGGGCCGCACACCAAAGGAAATGAGCGATGAGCAAGACGATCATCTTCATCCAGGCCGAGGGCAACGCCGGCGTCACCGAGGCCGAGATCATGATCCCGGCGACGGTGCGCGACCTGCACGAGACCTTCAAAACGCACGGGATCGATTTCGACAAGGAGCTCGAAGCCTTCGTCGATGAGGCGGATAGCCCCCTGCCGCACGACGCCAAGACTACGGTCGACGGCCTCAAGCACGGCTCGCGGGTCCACGTGACTCGCTGCAAGAAGATCAAAGTCACGGTCCATTACATGCACCACACCATCGACCGCACCTTCGCGCCCGGCACCCGCGTGCGCACCGTCAAGCAGTGGGCCGTGCGCGAGCTTAAGCTCAATCCGACGGATGCAGGCGAGCACGTGCTGCAGCTCTGCAACAGCACGACCCAGCCGCCGACCGACGTCGCGCTTGCGGAGCTGGTCAACGGTCGGAGCTACGACGTCTGCTTCGACCTCGTTCCCGAAAAGCGCATTGAGGGCTGACGCGATGACTATGGTCGTGCCTCCCGACCAGTTGCTGCTCGCAGCGGATCTCGCCGCCCCGGAATTCCGGCGCGGAGAGATCGAGGGCAAGTGGCGCCACATCGAAACCGTCTGGCCGCACGCGACCATCGCTGTTTCTGCGGCAAGCCGCCCGCACGCGCCTCACGAATACGGATTCCGGTTCGAGTGCAGCGGCTACCGCCACACGCCGGCAACCGGACAGCCGTGGGACGTCGCGATGCGCAAGCCTCTGCCGGGCCCACACTGGCCCGCGGGGCGCTCTATCGTTCCGTCCGTCTTCAGGCCGGAGTGGAAGTGCGGCCAATGCCTTTACCTGCCGTGCGACCGCATGTCGATCGAGGGCCACGGCGACTGGATTCACAAGCACCCGAACCGACTGTGGCAGCCGCAACGCGGCATCATCTGTTACCTGGAGCAGCTTTATGATCTCCTCAATGAAGACGATTATTCGGGCATTCGCGGCGCCTGAGCACCGGCTGAGTTGCCCGACATTACTGTGGGCGCGCACCATGGCCGAGCTGCACCGGCGCACGCAGCGCCGGCACGAATCCGGCGCGTTCCTGCTCGGACACGACCACGGCAGCCGCCGCGCCGCAGTCGATGTCGTCTATTATGACGATCTCGACCCGGCCGCCTACGCGAGCGGCGTATGCATCCTTCGCGCGGACGCCTTTGCCAAGCTCTGGTCGATGTGCCGCGCGCGCAAGCTCGCCGTGGTCGCGGACATCCATACGCATCCGGGGACGGCCATTCAGAGTGAGTCCGACCGTACGAACCCAATGGTCGCGCAGCCCGGCCATATCGCCATCATCGTTCCCGACTTCGCCGCGCCGCCGGTTCGCTACGAGGATTTGGGCATCTACGAGTACCAAGGCGAGCACCGCTGGGCTGAGCGCAATCACCGCCGCTGCCGCCGATTCGTCTACACCGGATTTTGGAGTTGATCCCATGACCGCTCTTATCGATCACACGCGACTGCACCGCACGGCCAAGTACTTCATGGACAGCGGCCGCGCGGTAACCCACGACGACGCGATGGACATTCTGCGCGGCTTCGGCGCTTCGATCCGCGTCGGCCCGGAGGCCGCCACCTCAATCGCGCACCAAGTCGCGCTTCTCACTTTGGTCAATCTTTCGCGCCGGACCTTGCTCGGCGGCGTCGAAGTGCTCGGCGCGCCGGATGCGCCCTTGCTCATTCCACTTGCGCGCGCGCGCAGCCTCGCAGATGCCGTGGTCGAACTCGGTGGTACGCTGGCCACGACCGGCAATCCGCTTTGGCCGGTCGCGCAGATCGGCACGGTGTTGCCGTCGGGGGACATCACGGCATGGCAACTCACCTGGCAGGGGTGGCGCGGCGGTGTCGTGCCGCGTCATGACACGCGCCGCCTGTCCGACGATACGGCGAACCCACTCGCCGCCGCCGTGGCGGCGGCGGCGACCGCAGCGGAGCTGTTTGCCTGGCACGCAAAAGATCATCCGATGGCCGGCCGGCGGGCCGCCGGCCTCTCTGTCTGGAACCCAGGCGCGGACTGGCTTGGACAAGACGCGAGCGAGCCTGTTCTCTCCTACTTGCCCTCTTCGCTGTGGTTGATCGGCCTTGGAAATCTTGGACAGGCATTCGCATGGTTGCTGACCTGCTTGCCTTATGCCGACCGCAGCAAGGTTGAGCTCACGCTCCAGGACTACGATCTGATCGCGGACTCGAACGACAGCACGTCATTGCTGTCGTCCTTGCCGTTGGTCGGAGCGAAGAAAACCCGCGTCGTCGCGAGCTGGCTGGAGGCGGCGGGATTCAACACCGCGCTTGAAGAGCGTCGCTTTGGACTGTGGACGTTGCGCGGTCCGCACGATCCGGCGGTGGCCTTCTGCGGCGTCGACAACGCGTCGACACGCGCCGATCTCGGCAGCGCGAAATTCGAGCTGGTGGTGGAAACCGGGCTAGGCGCCGGTCCCGGCGGCTTTCGAAATTTCTCGCTGCACACCTTTCCGTCGTCACGGCGGCCCGACCAGATTTGGCGCCGCGAAGATGTTGGAAGCGCACTCGACGTCTCCTCAATGCCCGCGTACAGCGCGTTACGAGAATCCGGGCTCGACACCTGCGGCTTAGCCCAGCTCGCGTCGCGCACTGTCGGCGTGCCGTTCGTAGGCTTGATCGCCGCCGCCCTCGCCCTGTCGGAACCCCTGCGCCGGCTGCATGGCGCCGGCGGGGTCGAGCTTGCCTCGGGATCGGCCCTCAATCTCGATGATATTGAATGTATCCGCCTGCCGTTTTCGGCCTACGCGTTCGGGTACTTGCCAGCATTGTAGCCGGGGCCGACGCCTTATGCGCGTTCACGGACGGCTGTGCGAACACCGATGCCGCGCTCGACGACGTCGAAGTGGTGTCCATGCGCACCGAACCTGACGCGGGAGGCTACGTGCCCGCGCGCTAACGGTACACCTCAGAAAAATGCTTGCCTTCACATGAATCACTCGTCAACTGTAACGTGTTCGATCGACGGAATTCCCGGCCATTTTTGATCCTCGTTGAGTTTATGCCGCAATGTCACGACGCAGCGGCGGAAAGGATTGTCTCGATGTCGGCGTTCGTCTGGCTCGATTATTCAGAGCGCGATCGGCGCAAAATGCTCGACGTGGTCGATCTTTTCAAGGAGCACGATACGCGTGACGAACTCGGTCTCGGCGCTATACGGGACTCATTCGCAGATCAGTTCTTTCCCGGCACAAGCACGATCATGACGCGTGCAAGATACTTTCTCCTCGTCGCCTGGACCTATCAACGGCTGGAGAGGCAACGCGTCACCTCGGCGCGAATGCCGGAGCGTGCCCGGCGGGCCGAAACGGACTTGATAGAGGCTATTGAACAATCGGACGACAAGGAAGGAAATATCGGTAAATACGCAAAGACCGCGCTGAAGCGCCTTCCCAGCAGCGTCTATTGGCACGGGTTGACCGTATGGGGGATTCGGACGTTTGCCGGCGCGCAGTCCCAATATCACCGCAGCCTTGATCGGAGCTATGCGCAGCTCCATCGCCATGGCGGCCGGGTTACGGAGCGCGATGCCGAGCACGATGATCTCATAGCACCGAACTGGCACGCCGGCCTCGTTCTGCCGCCCGAGGCGTTCCCGGACGAATGCTCGCTACGTCTGACGCGCGCCGAAGCTCAGTATCTAAGCGAGCGCATCCGCCTCAGTCCGCAATGTGCGGGTACGCTTCTCGCCGAGCTTGTCGCACGTCACCGCCATCACGAGGATGTCGATTTCGTGTGGCAACTTCCGTATCTTGCCGAAATGCCGTTAAAATTGCGCGAGATGTTGGAGCATGCCCGCAATTTTTCGGAAATTACCCACGGCGCACCGTTGCTCTACAATCTGATCCTTGCCGAGCAGGAGCGCTGGGACGAGGGTATTGAGGAATATAGGGAACGCTTTGCGGCGTGGGCACAACTCGTTACGGGCCGCTCTTCAATCCTGAAGGCATGGAAGCGCGACCGTTTTTGGGAGCTCGCCCGTGCCGGCAATCCTCGAATCAGCGCTCCGACTTATGATTTCAGCAATGCGTGGTGGGATCGCGTATTGGGCGCCGACCCCGCCACCTTGTGCGACAGCCAAGCCGTTCGCACCCTCATCCGTGACCGCGAGCATAAGCTCAAAAAGGACCTCTCCCGGATCGGCAATCCCCGCGCACGGGAGCTTTGGAACGGCGACTCGGGCTCCGCCCAATTAGAATATCGGTGGCTCATCAGCCAGCGGCTCCTTGGAGACATTTTCAAAGGCCTAGAGGCGTCCGATGCTTAGGCCGGATGAACGCGCGCATTTGCTTGAGCTACTCCGGCCGCCTTCGGGCTGCCAGCTCGATCTCGCGGTCGGCACCACCTTCTCGCTCGATCTGATCAGCGCCCTTATGCTTCCATTGTCCTTCGCCTTTTTCGACTGGGAACAGCCGGACGGCGAACTGGCTGCCGATCCGCTGGCTTTGCTCGAAGCGCTGCGACGCTATCGAGATCGCTTCACCATATTTTGCCAGTCGGGTCAGATCCGATTGCCACCAAAGTATCCGCCGCTCCTTACGTTCCTGGAGCCCTGCATCTACGACGTAGAGCCCCCGGATAAAGAGGGCATCTTTCATCCGAAGGTATGGGCGCTTCGCTTCAGGGCCGAGGACGGAAGCATCCGATATCGCGTGCTGTGTCTGAGCCGCAACCTGACCTTCGATCGCTGCTGGGATACAGTTGTCGCGCTTGACGGCGAACTTACGGATCGTTCGAACGCCATAGCGGCTAACCACCCGCTCGGCGAATTCGTTGCCGCGCTCCCGGGTCTTTCGCAGCGTTCTCTCTCGGCCAAGCGCCGGCAAGGTGTGGCAAAGATCGCCGACGAATTACGCCGCGTGCGGTTCACCTGGCCGGACGGCTTCGATGAGGACAAATGCCGTTTCTGGGTGGGAGGGCTCGATGGCCGAGCCGCCGCGCCATTCGGATCACGGAGGGATAAGAGTCTTATCGTCTCGCCGTTCCTCTCGAATAGCGTGGTGCAGGACTTCATCGATTCAGGCGGCGAAACTCATTTGGTGTCGCGTCCCGAAACCTTGCAGGAGCTCAACCCCGCAGCGTTAAACGGTTGCGATAGCCTCCACTTTCTTGCGCCACAGTTGGCCGATGGAACTGATGACGATGTCTCCACGATCGGGCGGGGTGAAGTGCTTGACGGCCTGCACGCCAAGCTTTTTGTGATCGATCATGGTTGGGACGTGAGCCTATTCAGCGGCTCGTTTAACGCGACCGTCCATGCGTTCAAACACAACGTAGAATTCATGATCGAGCTGGTAGGACGAAAAAGCCGCTTCGGTGTTGACCAGTTTCTACGTCAGGCAAAAGGCGAGACGAACTTTGCAGACCTGCTGCAACCCTATGACGCGAACACAGCGTCCGCGCCAATCGACCTCACGGCGCAAAAGCTTGACGATCTGTTCCAGGCTGCCAAGAAGGCCGTCGCGGCAGCCAGCCCTCACCTCGTCGCCACGCCTGCCGACGAGCCG
The DNA here is from genome assembly GCF_000938235.1 of Bradyrhizobium sp. LTSPM299. Lineage (NCBI taxonomy): Bacteria > Pseudomonadati > Pseudomonadota > Alphaproteobacteria > Hyphomicrobiales > Nitrobacteraceae > Bradyrhizobium > Bradyrhizobium sp. LTSPM299. Next base: position 614,176 of record NZ_JYMU01000049.1, on the reverse strand, counting down.
GATCTTTTCGATATGAGCCTTAAGTGGGCCAAGCCATTGCGCTTGCCCGACGCAATCGTTGACATTCTCGCGTGGCCAATCTCCCAACTCGCCAATCGGGCGCTGCCGCTCGGAAGCCCCGTTGTGTTTCCACGACTGTCCTATACAGGACTGACGCCGCTGATCGCCTTCGATGTAACCGCCAGGGTCGGCGAAGCGAAGGCACACTGCACTTTTGTCATGAATCTTACGCTCGACGGCGCACCCGCCGATCGGGAAGATCGCGTTCTCCGATCGCTCATCGAGAGTCGCGACCAGTTGCTGCGCTACATCCTTTTTCTCCTTTCGGCCGGGGATGAAGCAGCCGTGTCGTCCGGAGAGTTAGCGGGTCTTCTTCAACCCGTGAACGGCGCTACGGAGCGCGCGGCCCCATTGCCATCTCTACTCGAAACCATGCTGCGTTCCCTGCATCAGGGACCGGCGCAACTCGAACGGGTCGAATCGCTCCTTGAGGCCCTGCGACGCGGCCCCAACGAATCCGAGTTACTCAGCCCGGAATTTCAGAAAATCTGGGAACCAATTTGGGACGCCGCTCAGCAGGTGAGGTCGAAATGACGGATCGGCCAGATACCGCTGCCGTCCTCGCCGGCCTCAAGGACTTCCAGCGTACGACGGTGGACTACGTTTTCGAACGGTTCTACGGCCAGCAACCGACTCGACGCTTTCTCGTCGCGGACGAGGTGGGATTGGGCAAGACGCTTGTTGCGCGAGGCGTGATTGCGCGAACGATCGACCATCTGTGGAGCACGGTGCCGCGCATTGACATAATCTATATCTGCTCAAACGTTGATATCGCCCGACAGAACGTGCAGCGGCTTGCCATTCCGGGATGCGAGGTCGCGGCGCAGTCAACGCGACTTACCCTGCTGCCGCTTCACATGCACGACCTGCGCCGTCATCGCGTGAATTTCGTTGCGTTGACACCGGCCACTTCGTTTGAGCAAACCGGCGGTGGCGGGCGCATCGATGAGCGGGTCCTGCTTTACTGGCTGCTGGACCGCGCGTGGGGCATTCACGGGACGCGGGCTTCGCTTTACGTAATGCAAGACTATGCATCGACGGCTTCATTTGAGCGGGCAGTAGACGCATTTGATCCTGCGATGGTCAACGAACAGATCGCTGCCGAGTTTGTATCCCGCCTTGCCGAGCAGGTGAAGGAAGAACAGACGGCCAAGAACCCTGACATGCGGCAGCGATTCGAGGCCCTGTGCCGCATCTTCTGCCGCAGCGACGCCAGGCCTGAGCCGGGCGCTACGAAGCTGCGCACGCAGTGGATCGGCGAGTTGAGGCGGATGCTCGCCCGCGTATGCCTCGCAACGCTGGAGCCTGACCTGATCATACTGGATGAATTTCAAAGGTTTAAACATCTGCTCGAAGAAGAGTCGGAGGCAGGGGAGCTGGTGCGCGATTTGTTTGACTCGCAGTCCGAATACGGCGCGCGCGCCCTACTGCTCTCGGCGACTCCGTATCGCGGGCTTAGCTTGCATCACGAGACCGACGACGATCACTATGGCGATTTTCTCACCCTCCTGCGTTTCCTTGAAAACGGCGATGCTGCGGGCTGTAAGCAGGTGCTCGCAGACTATAGGGCCGCCCTACCCGCGATCATGACCCCGGAGGGTTTGGCACAGCTTCGGAACGCGAAGGAAGCGCTGGAACAGCGGCTCCGACGCGTAATGGCGCGCACGGAGCGATTGGCGACCGCGAGCCAGCGCGGCGGGATGTTGCTGGATTCGCCGCCGACGGACGGATCGCTCCATACCGTCGACGTTCGCGCGTTTCTCGGCGCGCAGCGCATCGCCGACTCGATCGGACAGGGAGACCTCGTCGAGTATTGGAAATCATCACCCTACCTGTTTAATTTCATGGATTCCTACGCGCTAAAGGACGCGTTCAAGAAAGCGGCAGACACAAGCGAGATCGTGAAGTTCGTTCGGGAGTTCCCAGACACCTTTCTCGATTTGGAGAAAGCCCGCTCATATCAGCCGCTGGAGCCCGCAAATCCGCGCTTGCGCGGGTTGCTTGCAGAGACCGTCGATCGCGGAATGTGGCGGCTCCTCTGGATACCGCCATCACTTAGCTACTATGCCCTGGCGGGGCCTTTCGCCTCGCCGGAGTTGGCGAAGCTCACCAAACGCCTCGTGTTTTCTGCCTGGCACATGGTGCCGCGGGCCGTGGCGTCGCTTGTCTCTTACGAAGCCGAACGAAGGATGATGCGTGCACCACATCCCCGGGCCCGAATGACACAAGAGGATTGGAAGAAACAGCGGGGACTCCTGCGCTTTGGAACATCCGCCGACCGCCTCACCGGGATGCCGCTCTTATTGTTGGTGTACCCATGCCTGACGTTCGCGCGCCATTGCGATCCTAGAGATCTGGCGCGGGGCCGTTCCCTCACCGCTTCCGAGGCACGCTTGGAGCTAGCTGCGCGCCTCGGCGAAATGGTCGAAAGGTTGGGAATCGCCTACGAGACCGGCGGCAACGCCGACGAGCGTTGGTATTGGCTGGCGCCGATGTTGCTGGACTTCGCGGAATTTCCCGCCGCTGCGCAAGCCTGGTGGGAGCGAACCGAGCTTGCGCAACTCTGGGCCGGCGCCGACGCTGGCGAGGAGGATGCCGGCTGGTCGCGCCATGTGGACGAGGCGCGAGAGACGCTCAATACCATCCGGGACGGTAAGCATCGTCTCGGGTCGCCGCCAGAAGACCTTTTTGATGTGCTTTCGCTTGCCGCCTCTGCGGCCCCGGCGACGGCAGCTCTTCGTGCTTATGTTCGGACAGGCGAGAACGACGCCGCGCTTAGCCTCTCCCTTCGTGACACCGCCGCGCGGTCGGGAAGGGCTTTCCTGTCGCTCTTCAACCACGCCGAAGTGATCGAGACGATACGGGCAGAATTTCGAGGCGAACCCTACTGGCTGCGTGTCTTGGAATACGCCCACAATGGCGGACTTCAGGCCGTACTGGACGAATATACGCACCTCCTTCGCGAATCGCTTGGTTGCGCCGACGCGCCGGTTAGCGCGATGGCCGAGAAGGTTGCCGCCGAACTCATCGGGGCACTTACGCTTCGCACTGCATCGCTGCGCGTTGATGAAATCTCGGCACCGCCTTACGCGCGCGAGGCAAAGATCAAAAGCGAACCGATGCACATTCGCTTTGCCATGCGCTTTGGTGACGAACGTTACGATGAAGAGGTTGAACCCGGCGGCCTGCTTGCTACTGCCGGAACGCGCAAAGAACGCGTGCGAGCGGCATTCAACTCACCTTTCTGGCCATTTGTCTTGGTCTCGACCTCGGTAGGACAGGAGGGGCTTGATTTTCATCATTATTGCCACGCGATCACGCACTGGAACCTGCCGTCAAACCCTGTAGACTTGGAGCAGCGCGAGGGCCGGGTACATCGCTACAAGGGGCACGCGGTCCGGAAAAACGTCGCCGCAGCTTTTGCGACGGAAGCTTTAGACCGCCCGGCCTCGGACGTTTGGGAGACGGTGTTTGCAATTGGCCGGGCTAACCGGCCGAGCCAGGAAAATGACCTTGTCCCCTACTGGCTTTTTCCGGGCGATGCAAAGATCGAACGCCATGTGCCCGCGCTACCGTTCAGTCGTGAAGCCGAGCGTATCCATGGACTCCGCCGTTCGCTCGCGATCTACCGCATGGTTTTTGGCCAGAGCCGACAAGAAGACCTGATCGCCTATCTCCTGGCGCATATCCCCGAGCAAGACCGGGCCGGGATCATGGCCGAACTTCAAATAGACTTGAGTCCGCAGAGCCACACACAAGTCAACGAATGAAGCCCAGATTGCCGGCCCTTGACCGCCTATGAGGGCTTTTGCTCCGCGAGCGCCGCTGCGATATCGCGATAGAGACTCTCGTCCGTGACATACGCGCCGAGATTATCCAGCACATATTGCTCAGCCCGCCGCAATACATCCGCGTCGAAGCTGACGAATCCGAGAGGGACCGCAAAACCGCGCGGCGTCTCGACGGGCGCGTGCGCGATTGCGGCGACCGCCACGTGCGGCACGATCAGGATTTCGAGCGGACCCGGAAACCGTCGGTGGTCGCTCGTAGCGACGATCTCAAACGCCTTCTCCATATAGCGTGGCGGACGCGGCGCGGTGAGACATATCGATTTTAGCGCGTCCGTCTGGCCGTCAGCGCGCTGGCCGCTCCAGCGCGTGCGGATGCCGGCGACCGTTTCATCGAGAAGTGTCGTCGCATTCCACGACGGCACCTGCGGCACGAGCCACAAGAGAAAGCGCGGCGCCCCGGAATGCTGGCGGGACCCGTAGTCGAGCACATCGAGAAGGCGCTTCCGGTTTTCCGACAGGAGCAGCGAACCGGCGATCGGCGCCGTCTTGCGGTCCGCCCGCACGTCGCCCGCGCGTGTAATCGCCTCGCGATAATAGCGCTCGACCGCGAGCCCGTCGCGCCGGGTGAAGTCCTTCAGGAATTCCGGCGCGAGGTTGATAAGGATATTGTAGGCTTCGGCGTCGCCTTCGCTTCGCGACTGTTTCAGCCCGTCGACAAACGACGCCACGGCGCTCACGATTTCCGGCCGGTCCGCTTGCTCGTGCTCGGGACGCCAGAGGATGAGGTCGCTTTCTTCCGAACTCGGGTAGGAGGCCTGAGCGCGCACGACGGTGCGCACCGTGCTCAAAAAGCGGTTCTTGGACGTGACCGGATCGACCGAATAGAGGTCCTTCTTCTCGCCCTTGCTCCGCTCCCGACGGTCGGCGATCTCGGAAAAGAACCTTCGGAACGCCTGCGGAATGCGGGACGCTGCGGACCCGGCGGCCTCTTCGTCAAGGATCGCAAGCTCCGGAAGTCCGAGTTCAAACTCGGTGAGAAACCGGGGATGCTGGGGCGCAAGCGATATGAGATCGAACCCAACCTCCCGGCGCCGCGGCTCGACCGCAAAGATCTCCGGTTCGGAGCTTCCGTCCCGGAACAAGCCGTCGCCGGCCACGGTCAGCCAGAGCCGTCCGTCACGCCGCTCAACGTAGCCCGGCGCTTCCGCTTCAGCGAGCACAAACGACGTCTCGCGCACATTGAAGCCGAAGAAGGCGGCGGCATCATTCTCTGAGATTCCGGGGACCGCTTTCACAAGCCGCAGCAGGAACTCGGTCGTCAGCGACGTGCGTCCGAGCACCGCGACCTTGTGATCAATGAGGAAGTTCCGGCACGGAAGGAGGACATCGTAGACCGCGAGTTCGATCGGACGGTCATCCTCCGGATCGACCAGTCCTTGGCTCTTCAGATGAAGTACGGGATTTTTTCGCACAGCCATCCTTAGCCTCGCTCACTTTTCTTGGCGCGCGGCGCCTTCTTGGCGCTGAGGAGGTCGGAGGCGTGAACTAGCGCCGCTTCGCCGCCGCCGAGCGCCTTGCCGAAATTGTCCGCGAGGCGGCGCATAGGCCCTCCTTGCGGCCATCGCGCGTTGCACCCCACAATCACCAGCCGATCCATAGCCCGGCTGATGGAGACGTTGATTCGATTGCTGCGCGACAGAAATCCCTCCCGCACCGTCGCCACGCCCGACCGCTGAGGTCCGTCCGCGTTATTGCGCACAAGTGAGAGGATGACGATCGGATTCTCTTTGCCCTGGTAACTGTCGACCGTATCGACCTTCACATGCCGCAGCAGCGTGTCGCCGTGTGGCGCCTTCAAAAGTCTGTTTCTCAAATGATCGCGTTGCGCGGCGTACATGCAAATGACACCGACGCCATGCGGATACTGCGTCTGGGTCGTCAGCCATTCGCGGAACGGCTCATGCTCGTACCACTGCGTGAGAAGAGTGAGGAGGCAGTCCGCTTCGACCCGGTTGATGCGGCTGGTTCCTCCCGCCTCCAAGCTCTCGAAACCTTGTTCGCCGAAGCTGTCGGTCGCGATCCAAGTGAGCGGAACGCCAAGATCGCTCGGGAGCACCGAAGGATCGATCTCCGGCTTATCGCGCCCGTGCTCGAGCTTGATCTCCGGGTAAAACGTGTCCGACACAAGCCGTCCGATGGCCGGCAGCATGCGGTACTGCGTTTTCAGCTTCATGCCGGCGACAGACCCGTAGGCGGTCGCGAAGACACGGTCGAAGTCGCTCCGGATAATCTCGCCTTTGGCGAATCCGGTCCTCGCTCCCACCTGCTGCACGACTTCCGGCTTGTGCTGGGGCTCCAATTGCGCCTGATCCCCCACAAGAATAATCCATCGCCCCGCCTGGAGCGGGACCGAGAGTTCGCTCGCCGTGCAGCGCGCGGCCTCGTCCACGACGACGAGATCGAACGGCGTGCTGGTGAGCCCCAGGGACGGGCGGCCGAGTCCGACACAAGTGCCGGCCACAATCTGCCGCGTGCCGGCGAGAAACGGCTCAAAGCTCCGTTGCGCCGTCGATGCGCTCGTCACAAAGTCGCGCGCAATCTTGCCTGCGGTGCGCAGCCTGGCCGCATTGGCCGCATTGACGCCTGGCTCACCTTTGCGCCGCTCCACAAGGGCGCCGACGGTTTTATCGATAAAGGCCGTCATATCGCCCTCGATACCGGTTAGATCGTCCGGCAAGCCAAGGTGCGCCAAATGCGCGCGTAACGTCTGGCGAAGGCCGTCAACGCGGCTCGCGTCGGAGCCGGCACTGCCGAGCAACTCCGCGATCCGTTCGCAGACCGGCCGAACGGCGGTCTCGACGAAGAGGAATTCGTCGACGAGGCCGTCGGGCAGGCCGAGGGCGGCCCCGGCGATCCGCAGGCGTTCGGTTTGCTGGGCGCGAAAGCGATCCTTGAACAGAAGCTCGACGCGCTCGGTATGATAGGGCAGCAATCGATCCGACACGACACCCTCGGCGCCGACGCGAAGAATGCTTGGGTCGCCGCCCGATCTCCGAAACAACGCCAGCACGGACTCCGCCGCGTTGTTCACCGCCTCGTGCGACTGGCTCGCAAGCAACACGTTGCGCACAAGCCCCTTCGCCAAGGCATAGTGCGTCAGCGCCGCGATGAATTTCGTCTTGCCCGTACCCGGAGGTCCTTGCAGCAACCCAAGGGGCCGTATGCCGAGAAGCGCGCTCATCGCTTCCTTCTGGCTCGGATTGAGCCCGTAGGCCTCAACCAACGTATCATCCAAGGGGCACGGTGCAGTGACGGGAAGGAGACGTTGGCGCGGGTCGAATACGTCAATGAGCCCCGGCACACGCGCCTGACGCGACAGTACCTTTTCGATCGCGCCTTCGCGCCGGCGAAGGCTCTGAAGTTCGAAGTGGCTGGTGAAACGCAGCCGCTGGTTCTCCTCAATGATGCGCGTCTGGTTCGGGTTGGCGTATTCCGTCGGATCGATCACGACCACGCCGGGCTTTGACCGCGCGGTGTCAAGTTCGCCGACGCGGCGCCATACGCCCTTGGCGTCGAGTTTCTGGACGCCCACCGTATCGGCCCGGTCAAAATCGAACGTTCCGCTGGAGAGCTCGAACGGCACGACGTGGCGTCTGAGATTGCGGTCGAAGAAGCCTTCCGAAAGCGCGAGCCCTTCCGTGGTGAGTTCGGCCTCGACGCCGATGAGGCTACGCCAGAGTTCGGGCACATCGATATCAACCGTTCGGACCGCTGCGGGAGCCGCCACGATCTCTTCGACAAGCACGTCTTCGGCAACGTCCCCCAACTCCTCACGGTCGCCGGGTTCTTCCTCATCCGCCACTTCGGCGCGCTTCGGCTCTTTCGCCCGGCCGAGCGCTTCCCGCACATCCGTATCTTCCAGAATTGCAGCGAGTTCGCTGAAGTCGTTGAACTCGGAACTCGCGACCGTGAGGTCCGCGGCTATCGATTTGAATTCGTACTTTGAGACGCGCGCGATCCATCCCTGAGTGACGGTCCGGCGGCGTCCCGAGAACGGAACGCCCTTGACGTCAAGACGGATCTCAATTTCCTCGCCGATGCCGCGGATCACGAGCGCGGAGACCTCCCCGCGCGCGCGAAGATAAAGCCGCCCTTCGTCCGGAAAGACGGGACCGGTCTCGGCGCCGCGAAGCGACAATGCAATCGACAGGCGCGGCGCCTCGGCGTCCGGCACCAGCGCGGCATCGAGCGCGTCGACCAGCGGTAAGAGCGTCGCGTTCTGCGGCACGTTGTTCCGGCAGGTCGCGATGGCGCTTGCGATCGCGACCGCAGCGCGCGGATCGATGGGACATTTGGCGAGCACCTCTTCGACGATCTTCGTAACCGCGAAATTGTCACGCTCCTGCCGGCTACCAGCCTCCGGCGCATAGGCGCTCGACGCAATGTCCCCGTCGGACGCAGGCGTAAAATCAATCGTGTCAACCAGAACCGGCTCGCGGGTTTCCCCGTCCCGGACGATAATGTTGTCCGGCTTCAGGTCCCCGTGCGCCGCGCCTCGCGCATGCAGCTCCGTCACGGTCTCGACCAACTGCGCCAGAAACGTCAACGACGTATGCGGATCAAGCCAATTATCCGGTTTTGACGCGAGGCTGCTCGCCAGCGTGTCTCCGCCGATCCAGTCCTGCACCAGAACGATGGCGTCGCCGAGCCACAACACATCCCTGATAGCAGCGCATCCCGGCGCAGGCGACAGCTTCAGGTCCAAGGCGCGATTGAGAAAATCGAGAATGCGGGGACCCTCGCGGCTCGGATCGCCCCAGGCCTGCCGCTTCCACATCTTCACTTTGACGGGCGAATCGTTCTGCTGACTCCGCCAGATTTCGGCGATGTCGGTGGCAGAGATGTCCTCGACGGCAGGATAGGTGCCGAACAGTTGCCGTTGCGACCGGATGCCGCCGCGAAAGCGTTCAAGACCTTCGATCACTTCCTTCGGCGTCGGTCGCGACGCCGTCGCCGCATTGAAGGCTTCGAGCGCAGCAACCGCGTCCGGGAAACGCCGGGTCGGGTCGGTTTCCAAAGCGTTCTCAAACCAGTGATGCAGCGGCTCAAACGCCCGGTCGCCATCGACCGAGGCGTTCCAGTCCGGCGGATTGCCGGGCGAGGAGCTGTCAGGGGCACGCCCGAACAGAATCTCATGAGCCGCGACGGCGGCCAAAAAGACGTCCTTGGCCTTGGCGCTGGAATCGTCGCCGAGAACGTCTTCGGGAGCGGTCACCGTCGAGAGAAACTGATAGCGCGCCTTGCCGAGCGAAGCGACTTCGGGAAACTTCGCCGCGAGCAGATGCGAAATCCGAACGGTCGAAGGCGCTTCGAGCCAGATACTGTGGCTTCCCAAATCCAGATGCGCGGCCTCCGAGGTATGCAGCGCGGCAACGCGCGCGAGTATCTGGCGCGCGAGTTCGATTCGATCCTGGGCCGAAAGGTTGGTCCCTTCGCTGGAGATGAAATCGCGCAGCCGCTTCAGCCGCCGCCGGCGGTCATAGACCTCCCAATAATTGACGCCCTGATTGGGGTCGGCTGCCTTCGGAACGAGAATCCAACTCTCACAATCTTCGTTCCGGTCCCGGAGATAATAGAAGACTTTGCCTTCCCGGCCGGCAATCTCCGCTCGTCCCTCCTCCGTCTGAAATCGCCCGTCCTTGCAGTTCGCGAAATTCCACAGCCTCAAGCTCCCAAGATTTTGGGGCGTGTTCTCTTCTACCGCCTCATATTCTCTGTAAATATCGTTCGGATGCTGGAAGGTGGCCTGATCGGACGTGGCGACATAGCGATCGTAGCGCGAGCGCCCGGGCTTGAACGATCCCGCTTTCACGTTGAAGAACTTGAAGAGGCGATCTTTCCAGACCGCATCGGTTAGCGGGTCCGCCACGATTTGCGGGGCTACGTTGCCGAAGGCCGCGCGGCGAGCTTTCTCCGAGGCGAGCGTCTTCAGGAATTCGTCGATTTCAAAAACGCTGCTTCTTTCCGTGCCGGCGATCTTGGACAAGTTCGCCTTGCCGGTGATGACAACGACCCCGACAATTTTCGGAACCGGGGCGCTTTTGCTGTCCGGTCGCGACTTTAATTGCGTCGTGAGCAAACGCAGAACATCTTTAACGTTGCTGTGAATCTTGGCGACCGGCGACGGCCCGGTATCGCGCCCGTTGTGCAGCCAGTTCCCTGAATCGCTCTCGATCGACCCGGACCAATCCTTGAGGTCGACGAGAAAAATCATGTGATCGGTCACCAGGATCACGTCGAGTTCGCGCGACCGTCCGAGGCCCGTGGCAAGTTCGAGATTCGTAAAGGCATACCAATCTTTCGGCAGGCTTTTGAGGCGCTCGACGCCTTTGACCTCCCGCGCATGAACGCCGCGTCCGCCGTTTGTGACTTGCATCGCCCCCTCCGGCCCGTCTCCCCGGGCGGGAAGGCATGTTGTAAGAAATACACCCTTAGGCTGGATTCGTCTTTGGTTTTCAACCGATATAAGCAGTTACAACCGGGCGGCCCTCACTCCTCTCGGTCACGCTCGGGTTGCTCCCTTAAGTCGCACGTCCATTAGTTCGACATGTTGGTGTCAAGGAGCGCCAGAAGTGAGCGCACCACTACTAGTCGCCGACGTCCGATCGTTGTCGTGACGATACGCCCAGCTCCTATCAACTCGTAAAGCTTCGTGCGTCCCAAGCCGGTCACTTCGCATGCATCGTCAATCGTGCAGGTGAGCCGCTGGGCGAATGGCACCGTGCTCGGTTCTGCGGCTTTCGTAGCGGATAGGCTGACTGGTGGCTGTTGTCCGCCAGTTTTCTCCCGTCGATTGTATCTCACGAGGCCCTCCTATTCGCACAAAGCTCGATGGGACAAGAGTTGTTTGTGGGACGAGCAACGTCAATGCGAACATCCGAGGGCGCTCGCGCACGACAGCGCACGTCAGCGGCGGTTTGAATATTTCCGGACACCAAGGGCGACGAGGAAATTTTTCGCGAATGCGCCAGCCACAGTGAGGCATCGCAACGAGGCCACTCTGCTAATGTCGGCAGCAAATTCCCCAAGCGTTCGCCGCTGTTCACCAGCGTCTTATTCAACCATTATTCAACGAACGCGGCTGATGGCTACCTAAGTGCCTGAGTTTGCTGGCGCTCCCTAGGGGAATCGAACCCCTGTTTCAGCCTTGAGAGGGCCACGTCCTAACCGCTAGACGAAGGGAGCGTTGAGACGGAAGGCAATAGCCTTGAAATCGGCCTCCTGCAAGATGTCTTGTGCGTTGCGGTGGGGGTTTTGTGACCATGCTTTACAGCCTGTAGAGGCCATTCCGGCACGAAAACCGTCCCCCGGCCTCCCACGGTGCCTCTCCCGGCGTATCACGCAGGAATGTCGCGGCACGGATCGCGGCGCGCCCGCTTCGATACGTCACCGCGCCCTCATCGGCGGCCCCGCTTTTGACAAACCAAAATGCGAAACACCTGGCTGTGAAGTCACGCAGCGTCGACGTCTGATAGCATCGCGGCCTCACCATGCAGCGCCATGCCGGGCGCCGAAAAGCAAGAGGAGAGCCTGGAACAGAGCGCAGGCCTTGGCGCACGACAATTCAGCTCACGAACCATCTTGGCAAACAAACATCAGCGCGGCCGCCGGACAATGGAAATGTGTTCCGTCCCTCACACCGCGCACCGGTCAACAGCTTAAACAGAGCGAGGACAGACCATGATCAAGCTTAAAATCAACGGCCAGGACCAGAATTGGGATGGCGACCCGGACCTCTCGCTGCTCTGGTATCTCCGCGACGAGGCAGGAATGACCGGCACCAAATTCGGCTGCGGCCAGGCGCTGTGCGGGGCCTGCACCGTGATCGTCGACAAGCAGGCGGTGCGCGCCTGCATCACATCGGTATCAGACGTGGTCGGCCGCGAGGTCACCACCATCGAGGGTCTGCACCCGACCGGCGATCATCCGGTGCAGAAGGCCTGGCGCCAGGTCAATGTGCCCCAGTGCGGCTACTGCCAGGCCGGCCAGATCATGCAGGCGGCTGCGCTGCTGACCGAGAATCCAAAACCCTCGCACGACCAGATCCGCGAGGCCATGGCGGGCAACATCTGCCGCTGCGGCTGCTATCAGCGGATCGAGAATGCCGTGCATCTCGCATCGACGGGGGTGTGACATGAATATCATCACCAACCCGAAAAAACTCCGCGGCTTCGAGAAGCACATCAAGGTCGAGAACCTTTCGCGCCGCAGCATCCTGAAGGGTCTCGGCATCGCCGGCAGCTTCGTGCTCGCCGCTCCCGTGATGTCGCGGCCTGCCTTCGCCTATGAGACGGGCGCCGGCAAGATGCCGCATGGCGTCGTGGTCGATCCACGCGTGTTCGTGGCGATCGCCCCCGACGGCATCGTCACCATTTTGGCGCACCGTGCCGAGATGGGAACCGGCGTCCGCACCAGCCTGCCGCTGATCGTCGCCGAGGAGATGGAAGCCGACTGGTCGCGCGTCCGCGTCCAGCAGGCGCATGGCGACGAGGTCAAGTTCGGCAACCAGGATACCGACGGCTCCCGCAGCACGCGGCACTATCTGATCCCGATGCGCCAGATCGGCGCGGCGGCACGCGCGATGCTGGAGGCCGCGGCGGCCAAAAAATGGGGCGTGCCGGTCACCGAGGTGAAGGCTGAAAAACATGAGGTCGTCCATAGCGCGAGCGGACGCCGCATCGGCTTCGGCGATCTCGCCGCCGACGCCGCCAAGGAGCCGGTGCCTGATATCGCAGGCCTCAAGCTGAAGGACCCGAAGGACTTCCGCTACCTCGGCAAGGGCGAGGTCTCCATCGTCGACCTCCACGACATCACCACCGGCAAGGCACATTACGGCGCCGATACAAGGCTGCCCGGCCTGAAGTATGCCGTGATCGCACGTCCGCCCGTCACCGGCGGCAAGCTCAAATCGTTCGACGACAGCGCGGCGATGAAAATCTCCGGCGTCGAGAAGGTGATGGAGGTCAAGGGCTGGCCGTGGCCGTCAAAGTTCCAGCCGCTCGGCGGCGTGGCCGTGATCGCGCGCAACACCGGTGCCGCGATCAAGGGCCGCGACGCGCTGAAGATCGTCTGGGACGACGGCGCCAACGGCAAATATGACTCGGCGACCTATCGTGCCTCGCTCGAGGACGCCGCGCGAAAACCCGGCCTCGTCGTGCGCAAGGACGGCGATGCCGATGCGGCGCTCAAGACCGCCGACAAGGTCATAACAGGCGAATATTATCTGCCGCATCTCGCCCATGTCAGCATGGAGCCGCCGGTTGCGGTCGCCAATGTCACCGGCGACAAATGCGAGATCTGGGCGCCGGTGCAGAGCGCCGGCGGCACCCGCGAGGACGTCGCCAAGACGCTCGGCATCCCCGAGGACAATGTCACCGTCAACGTGACGCTGCTCGGCGGCGGTTTCGGACGCAAATCGAAGTGCGATTTCGCGATCGAGGCGGCGCTGCTGTCGAAGGAGCTCGGCGCGCCGGTCAAGGTGCAATGGACGCGTGAGGACGATGTGCATCACGACTTCCTGCACACCGTCTCGGTCGAGCGCATCGAGGCGGGTCTGGACAAGAACGGCAAGGTGATCGCGTGGCGGCACCGCAGCGTGGCGCCGACCATCGCGTCCACCTTTGCGGCCGGCGCCAATCACGAGGCGCCGTTCGAGCTCGGCATGGGTCTGATCGACAACCCGTTCGAGATCGCCAATTTGCAGTGCGAGAATCCGGAAGCCGCCGCGTTCACGCGGATCGGCTGGTTCCGCTCGGTGTCGAACATCCCGCGCGCGTTCGCGGTGCAATCGATGGCAGCCGAGATCGCGCATGCGACGGGCCGCGACCAGAAGGACATGCTGCTGGAGCTGATCGGAAGCCCACGGATCGTCAACCTGGCCTCGGTGAAGGATCCCTGGAACTACGGCGAGCCCTATGACAGCTACCCGATCGACACCGCACGGTTGCGCAAGGTGGTCGAACTGGTCGCCGAGAAGGGCGAGTGGGGACGCAGCGTGCCGAAAGGCCACGGCCTCGGCATCGCGGTGCATCGCTCATTCGTCAGCTACATCGCCACCATCGTCGAGGTGGCGGTCGACGAGAAAGGCAAGCTCACCGTGCCGCGGGTCGACACCGCGATCGATTGCGGCACCTATGTCAACCCGGAGCGCATCCAGTCGCAGATCGAGGGCGCTGCGATCATGGGGCTGAGCCTCGCCAAATATGGCGAGATCAGCTTCAAGGACGGCAAGGTGCAGCAGAGCAATTTCGACGACTTCCCGGTGATCCGGATCGACGAATCCCCTGCCGTAACCAACGTCCACATCGTGCCGCCGGGTCCTGATACGCCGCCGAGCGGCGTCGGCGAGCCCGGCGTGCCGCCATTTGCACCGGCCCTGATCAACGCGATCTTTGCCGCCACCGGCAAGCGCATCCGCGCGCTTCCGATCGGCAAGCAGCTGGAGACGTGACCGAGGAACGTTAGGCGAAACGGGCCGTTCTCATCGATCTGACAGGAGTAGACCGATGAGAACCCCTTCGACGATGTTTTGGACGCTCGCGGCTACCATGGTCGCGGGCGTCTTTCTTTTCAGCGCGCAGGCCGTGTTCGCACAGAGCAATTCGCCGCCAAGCGCGACGGCAACCCGGCCCGCGCGGGTGTTGCCCGACCAGACCTCGGTTCCAGGCAACGGCCCGCCATCGACCACGGGCCAGGCCACCGGCGAGACCAGCCGTGATCCGACCATCAAAAAGATGAATGACGACGAGAAGCAGAAGGTCGACACCAAAGGCAAATAGAAGCGGCCTTGATCAACGCAATCCATTTTCATCATTCCGGGGCTCGCGAAAGCGAGAACCCGGAATCCATCAGGCCCCAATACGTGTGGTGAAATGGATTCCGGGTTCATGCTTCGCATGCCCCGGAATGACAGGTCCCGGACCGGGAAGCAGCGGACTCCCCATCCGCCGCCTTCCGATCGCACTCCCCCATCGTCGCCTTACTTCTTGTCGAGCGCGAAGACCCAGACAACGCCGCCTTGCGGGACGTTGTTCTCGAAGCCCGCAACCTTGCCGGCCAGTGCATCCTGGATGCGCTGCGCGTCGACACCCCAGCCCGACTGGACCGCGATGTATTGCGTGCCGTCGACTTCGTAGGAGATCGGCATCGCCATGATGCCGGAGTTGGTCTTCTGCTCCCACAACAGCTCGCCGGTCTTGGCGTTGAAGATGCGGAAGTTGCGGTCATTGGTGCCGCCGACCATGACGAGGTCGCCGGCCGTCGCGGTCACCGCGCCGAACAATTGCGAGGTCTTGAAGTCGTGCTGCCAGACCTTCTTGCCGGTGGCCGGATCCCATGCCTGCAATTCGCCGAAGTGATCGGCATTGGTGGCAGGTGTCAGCCCGATGTCTTCCGGTTTGGTGCCAAGCCAGAGCTGGCCAGGAACCAGCGGTTGCTTCTCGCCGGTGAAGCCGCCGCAGAAGTTTTCGTTGGCGGGAACGTAGACGAGCTTGGTGTTCTGGCTGTAGGCCGCCGACGGCCAGTCCTTGCCGCCCCATAGCGACGGACAGAACTCGACCCGCTTGCCGAGCACCGGCTTGTGGTCGGGATCGAGAATCGGCCGGCCGGTTTCGGCCTCGATGCCCTTCCAGACATTGGTCTTCACGAACGGCCAGCCGGAGACGTAGTTGATCTTGTCCGGCGTGTTTTCAAGCACCCAGAAGATCGCGTCCCGTCCCGGATGAATCAGGCTCTTGAACGTGCGTCCGTCGCGCTGCAGGTCGACCAGCATCGGCGCATCGACCTCGTCCCAGTCCCAGGAATCGTTCTGGTGATACTGGAAGTGCTTTGTGATCTTGCCGGTCTCGGGATCGAGGCCGATCACCGAACTGGTGTAGAGATTGTCCCCGGCATGCATCGAACCCGGCCAGGGTGCTGCGTTGCCGACACCCCAGAGGACCGTCTTGTTGTCCCTGTCGTAAGTGCCGGTCATCCAGGCCGATCCGCCGCCCGATTTCCAGTCGTCACCGCTCCAGGTCTCGTGGCCCGGCTCGCCTTCGCCGGGAATGGTGAAGGTGCGCCAGAGCTCTTTGCCGCTGTTGGCGTCGTAGGCGACGACATAGCCGCGCACGCCGAACTCACCACCAGAGCCGCCGACGATTACCTTGCCGTCGACCACCAGCGGCATCAGCGTCAAATACTGACCCTTCTTGTAGTCCTGCACCTTGGTGTCCCAGACCACCTTGCCGGTCTTGGCGTCGAGCGCGACGACATGATCGTCCGTGGTGGCGAGATAGAGCTTGTCCTGCCACAGGCCGACACCGCGGCTGGTCGGATGCAACTGGAACAGATCGTCGGGGAGCTGACGCTTGTAGCGCCAATATTCCTCGCCGCTCTTGGCGTTGAGCGCGATCACCTGCCCCATCGGGGTCGCGACGAACATCACGCCGTTATTGACGATCGGCGGCGCTTCGTGACCCTCGAGGACGCCGGTGGAGAAGGTCCAGACCGGCTTGAGGCCCTTGACGTTCGAGGTGTTGATCTGGTCGAGCGGACTGTAACCCTGTCCGTCATAGGTCCGGCGATAGAGCATCCAGTTGCCGGGTTCCGGATTTTCGAGACGCTGAGACGTCACCGGACTGTAGTTTTCGATCGGCCCTGCGACCGCACAAGTCGAGACGATGCACGTGAACGCGACACAGCTCGACAATATCAACTGCTTCCTGGTCATGAGATGCTACCTCCCTGGTCTGTTTTATTTTTTCAGTTTAGGTCGTGCAGAAATCCCGATGCGGCCTCATCCTCCCTGCTGAACACCCACCTTCCCAATGAAATTTGCTGCGACTGATATCGCGCCGTCGGCGACCGTGAGCGGCAGTGCCGCAAGGCGTCGTGGCGCCGGCCCGAATACGACCTGCGCACTCTGCCGCGGGTCGTATTCGGAATTGTGACACATGCATTTGAGAACGGTTTTGTCGCCCTGCTCTTGCTTCACCCAAGCGGTGATCGGGCATCCGGCGTGCGAGCAGATGACGGAGTAGCAGACGACGCCATCAGGTGCGCGGGCGCGCGTGTCGTCGTCGAATTCGCTGGGGTCGAGCTTGACGAGAACGACCTCGTTCAGCCGCGAGCCGTTGCGGATGACGGAGGTTTTCGGGTCCTTCGGCCAGGCACGCACCGGCGGCCCACCGAGTGTCAGGTCAGCGGCCTTGATGACTTCTCCCGCTTTGTCGCCCTCGGCGCGGACCAGCAGATCGGCTTTTTGCGGCCGCTCACTGGCGCCGGGCTGCTGCTCATCGTCCGCGTCAGCGGGTTCGATCGCCGCAAGACAGGCGCAACTTGCCAGCGCCGTCAGCAACAGCGCGCGACGTGTCGGGTCTGCGCACGGAACCGCCGGATCGGATTCTCCGGTCGCTTCGATGGAAACGCTGAGGTTGGACTCCGACATGGCTCAAGCTGAACGTGCAACTCGGCCTAAATGATGGCGGCAAACGTCATCAATTCACGAGCGCTGGTGAAAAAAGCAATCTGCAGCTTTGGGTTGTTTGGCAGTGCAGCGTTCGCGATGGCTGCGGTCAGGGTTCGCTGACGAAGGTCAGCCTGCCGACAGGTTTCAGCGTCTTTGCATCAAATGTGCGTATCTCGGTTGCACCGCCGATATCAAGCGTCACCACCAATCGCTCGCCGGCGACTCCGGTCGAGACGATACGGGCGCCCTTCGGCAGCGCAGCAGTGACGTCGGATACGGAAACGGGGCTTCCCTCGCTGCGATAAAGGCGGTAGCCGATGGCAATCAACAAGACGGCCACCGCCAGTGCCGACGTCAGGCCCGCGACCAGCATCATGCGCCGCACCCGTGCGATCAGCGCGGCCTGGTCGGGGGTCGGTTCGGTCACAGCGGTGTCGGTCATCACAAGGCTCTTCTTTGCAACAGGTCTCTTCGAATAACGGTCGGAAGCTGGAGGTCATCGTCGCCGGCGACGAGGCGTCGGCGCGGCTCGACCGCGTGCTGGCGCAGCGCACCCCCGAGCTGTCGCGGTCCCGGCTGAAGGCGCTGATCCTCGCCGGTTCCGTGACCGTCAAGGACGCCGCAATCCGCGACCCCGCTTATCATGTAGCCCCGGGCGATACGATCATAATCGACGTGCCGGAGGCGGTCGCCGCCGAGCCGCAGGGCGAGGACATCGCGCTCGATATCGTGTTCGAGGACGACGACATCATCGTCATCGACAAGCCGAAGGGCCTCGTCGTGCATCCCGCCGCCGGCCACCCCACGGGAACGCTGGTCAACGCACTGATCGCCCATTGCGGCTCCAGCCTATCCGGCATCGGCGGCGTCAAACGGCCGGGCATCGTGCACCGTCTCGACAAGGACACCACGGGCCTGATGGTCGTCGCCAAGAACGACCAGGCCCACCAGTCGCTGACCGCGCAATTCGCCGATCACGGCCGCACCGGCCCGATGGAGCGCGGCTATATGGCATTCGCCTGGGGTGTGCCGAACCGCCCCCACGGCACGGTCGATGCGCCAATCGATCGCCACCCGCATGCCCGCGAGAAGATGGCGGTGCGCCAGGGCGGCCGCGAGGCCATCACTCATTTCGAGCTGCGGCAAAGCTTCGTCGGCCGCGACGGCAAGCCGGTTGCTTCGCTTTTGGCCTGCCAGCTCGAGACCGGGCGGACCCATCAGATCCGGGTCCACCTCGCCCATATCGGCCATCCGCTGTTGGGCGACAGCGTCTACGGCGCCCATTTCAAAACCAAGGCGGGACAGCTCAGCGCGGTAGGTAAAGAATCACTCACCGCCCTCGGCCGGCAGGCCCTCCATGCCTATCTGCTGGCTTTGGAGCACCCCCGGACCGGGGAACTTTTGCGCTGGGAACGGGCTTTGCCGGAGGATTTGCTTCTCCTGCAACAGGCGCTGACAGCGGCGGTATGACGCACCCATTTCTGGAAAATCCAGTTATGACAACAGGTTATAACTGCCACACGGGGACGTGACGTCAGCAATCCTTCCCTATTCGCGCCCATTTGGTGTATGTTGCACCTGCGTTGAATATCCAACGCGGAACATCGCAGTACGGCCGGCTTTAACACAGCGGCCGCCTGCCGGGCCCGCCGCTATCGGGGGCCTGAACCACTGGAGGGCGCACGAATGGCCCGTACAGCTACGTTACCGGTTCTCAATGGAGAATCCGGTCTTTCCCGATACCTCGCCGAGATCCGCAAGTTCCCCATGCTGGAGCCCCAGCAGGAGTACATGCTCGCCAAGCGTTGGCGCGAGCATGACGATCGCGACGCGGCGCATAAGCTCGTCACCAGCCATCTCAGGCTCGTGGCCAAGATCGCCATGGGCTATCGCGGCTACGGCTTGCCGATCTCCGAGGTCGTCTCGGAAGGCAATGTCGGCCTGATGCAGGCGGTGAAGCGATTCGAGCCCGAGAAGGGCTTCCGTCTCGCCACCTACGCCATGTGGTGGATCAAGGCGTCGATACAAGAGTACATCCTGCGTTCCTGGTCGCTCGTGAAAATGGGCACCACCGCGAACCAGAAGAAGCTGTTCTTCAACCTGCGCAAGGCGAAGAGCAAGATCTCCGCGCTGGAAGAGGGCGATCTCCGCCCCGACCAGGTGAAGCTGATTGCCAAGCGCCTCGGCGTGACCGATCAGGACGTGGTCGACATGAATCGCCGCCTCGGCGGTGACGCGTCGCTCAACGCCCCGATCCGCGACGATGGCGAAGCCGGCGAATGGCAGGACTGGCTGGTCGACAACTCGCCCAACGCCGAAGCCGTGATGGCGGAAAGCGAAGAGTTCGATCACCGCCGGCAGGCTCTCAACGGTGCGATCGGCGTGCTCAACCCGCGCGAACGTCGCATCTTCGAGGCGCGGCGCCTGGCGGATGAGCCGATGACGCTGGAAGACCTCGCCGCCGAGTTCGGCGTGTCGCGCGAGCGCGTGCGGCAGATCGAGGTCCGCGCCTTTGAAAAGGTGCAGTCCGCGGTCAAGGGCACGATCGCACGGCAGGAAGCAGCTTTGGAAGCCGCGCACTAATCTTCGCGGAAACCAGCCAACAGATACGAAAGCCGGCGGCAACGCCGGCTTTTTGTTTTTGTCCGGTGATACACGCACCCCGATCGAAGGCGTGTACTCATAAATCCGCCTGCCGACGAATGTCCGCATTAGCCTCGGGGGCGGACAAAACAGGCGCACTTGGTCATATCGGCTAGGGCCAAAAGCGGAAGCTTTCGCCCACCCTTTGACAAAGCGCTACGGTTGAAAAAGAAGATGGCGGAGTTACGCTGTCGGGACTGGAATAAAGCGAACAGGACCGCGCCGCGTGAACCCCAACGAAATTGACGTCGCCAGAAGGGAAATCGGTGAGCTTGCCCGTCAGATTCTCGATGGCGAGCTTTCCTACATCGAAGGGGCGCGCTCGATCTGGCATCTCGGCCGAGAGGCCAACCTTTCGGAGATGGACGCTGACCTTTTCAAATTCCTGGCTATCGATAGCGAAACCGACGCACTGCCAATTGGTGCAGAGCGCACATTGTGGAACCGTGAGGCGCTCGAAAGACTTCAGCCCGAGATCGAACACGCCGAGACTTGGGCGAAGAAAGCTGGTCAAACGGCCTGCGAAAACCTCGTTAAAAGGTTCGGCGGGAGTCCAACGCTATATAGCGCAGAAATCATCACGCTCTGGCGACCGGTCGGACCGCAGGAGCTTGAACTCATTCGCCAGAGCGGCATGCGTGCGTTTCCGCCGCGGTTGCCCGAGCAGCCGATATTTTATCCGGTGCTAACCGAAGAATACGCCATTAGGATCGCGCGCGATTGGAATGTACCGGCAAGCGGCTCCGGCTTTGTCACGCGCTTCGCCGTGCTGCGGGATTATCTGTCACGCTTCGAGGTGCAGGACGCCGGAGGGCGATCGCATCAGGAATACTGGATTCCGGCCGAACATCTTGACGCCTTCAATGCGGCTATTGTCGGCGAGATCGAAGTGGTGGCGAGCTTTCCGTAACGGTTGTCAGCAAGAGCTTGGCCAAGTCCGCTTTGAGTCAGACGACGATATCCCTGAGGTCGGGTCGGGTTCGTCCTCGAAAGCGGGCGTCCCGGATTTTAATGAGTACGTGCTCTACTCCCCCACTCCCGCGCCATCGTCGCAAGCGCGCGGCCCTCGCAATAGCGGCGTCCTTGACGTCGATCCAGTCTGCAGGATGGGTGGAGCGCAGCGATACCCATCATCCCACCGCGCGGCAACAAGGTTGATGGGTATCGCTTTGCTCCACCCATCCTACGAAGCTGCGTGTACCCACAAATCCGCCTGCAGTTGTCGACCAGGACAGAGGGATCGAGTCACTCGGCCTCGGCCATCTTCGGTCGAGATGATTGCACCTGCGCGTTGGTTGCCGGCGGCCGGTTCGACGACGGCGCCGGATCCGGTGATCGGAAGGCAGCGTCGGGCGGCGCTCCCTGGGACGGATTGGCAGCGGGGGCCGGAAGCACGATCACTTTGGCTCCGACTTTCACCCGCTCATAAAGGTCCGTGACGTCCTCATTGGTCAGCCGGATACAGCCGGACGAAACCCGCTTCCCGATCGTATCGGGCTTGTTGGTGCCGTGAATTCGATATTCGGTCTCGCCCAGATACATCGCCCGAGCGCCGAGCGGATTACCGGGACCGCCTGCCATGAACCGCGGCAAATAAGGCTGGCGCGAAAGCATGTCCGCAGGCGGACGCCAATCCGGCCATTCTGTCTTGCGCGCCACGGTCTGTTCACCGGACCATGCGAAACCTGCGCGGCCGACACCGATGCCGTAGCGCATCGCTTGCTGGTCGTTCAGAACGAGATAAAGGAATGTGTTTCCGGTATCGATGACGACGGTGCCTGGCGTCTGGTGGCTGACGTAGTCAACCACATGCCGAACAAATCGTCCGGGACCCTCAGCGGCTTTTGGTGTTTCAACCTGAGGCTTCGGAACCGGGATTGGAACCGGAGGCGGCGCTGAAGCAAGAACCGGAGTCGCTACGTGGGCTGGAGCCGACGGGGCCAGAACCTGGTGCACGGACGGTTTCGGTATCGATTGAACATTCGCCGGGTGCGACAGCAAACCGTAGCCCAATGCGGCGGCGGCCACGGCGCCAATTGCCACTCTTCCCGCCACTGGTACTGCGAGCGTCGCTGTCTTTCCACGTTTGGCCCGCTTGCCCATATCTTCTCTTCCCTTCGTCCCTTGCTTGGAAGAGGTACCCAGCAAATTTTAACAAGCTTCGAAGGGATTTGGCTCAGGCTGGAAATCGTTGAGCGTCGTTAACGCGCCAGGTCGGCTAAGGGGCCAACAGGCGACATTCGCAACCGGACGGTCAGAAGCACATCGATGCACCAATCGGCTTCTCGCAGTGTCTCGAGGCCTTGCATCCGGTTATTGTTCAAGCGAGATAGGCTTTGGAGGTCCGCCAATGCTGCTCGAAACCGGGTTCCGAGGCGGCGCATTGGCGCTGCTCGGCTTACTTGCGATCATTGGTCTTCCTGGCACACTTCGATCACCGATCGGTCGCGCCACACTGCTGTTCGACCTGTGCGTAATAGCGTTCCTCATCGAAACAGCTCCCGGAATACACGAAGGGCTGGTCTGGTGGGTCATTCCACTGCGGATTCTCAGCAACTCAATCGCCGGCGTTTTCGTTGCGTGGGCCGAGACAATCTTCGGTGATGCATCCCAGTCGACGCGATCGCGGTGGGCGGTCTTCGTTGCTCTTTTGCCGCTCGCAGGCGTGGCAACCTTGTCAGGCTCAAGCTTGGCGTGGAATGCGACGCATGCTGCGGCGCTCATCGTGGTCGTCGTCGAAACCGCTCGGGTACTTGCAGGACGTAAAGCAGACCTGGTTGAGGGGCGACGACGCTTCAGGATCATTTTCGCCTGCGCTGTGGGTCTGGTCATTCTGGCAACAACGATGCTCGACGCAGCCGGCGTCAGCTGGCTCCCCGGTCTCTCGGCCGTGCTGGGCCTGGCCATCGTCGCCGCTATGATACGTCTGCGTGCCGTCATGCCTGAGCCAACGCTTGAACCGGCGCCGGCCGCGCGAGGGGGCCTTGCGATCCCCATCGCGGCACCGGAAATGAGCGCGGAGGAGCGCCAACTGGCGGAGCGGCTGCGGCGGGCGATGGGGCAAGACCGCGCCTACCGCGACTCGGACCTCTCGGTGGATCGACTGGCCGAGCAGTTGGGCGTTCCTGAATATCGTCTCCGGCGAACGATCAACCAGCGCCTCGGCTATCGGAATTTCACTGATTTCGTGAACGAGCACAGGTTGAAAGAGGCGCGGGAGGCGTTGTCTGATCCTGCGCAATCGCGCGTGCCGGTCCTCACCATCGCCCTCGATGCCGGTTGGGGATCGATCGGTCCGTTTAACCGCGCCTTCAAGGGTCAAACCGGCCAAACGCCCACTGAGTTCCGCCGTCGCGCACTGGCCGATTCCGCAATCGGCCATATTTTGCCAGAATCAGCCAGGTCGGACGCGACTTCTGGCAAGACCCCGACCTCGGCATAAGGCCTGATCCCGGCGCAAACCGGAGGACAGGTCATGCCTGGAGAGAGGCCGAGCCATCGCCTTTTATACATCGACAACCTGCGTTGGTCAGCGATCAGCATGGTCGTCGTCATGCACGCGGCCGTGACCTACTCGCCTTTTGGCGCGTGGTACTACCGTGAGCATCCCGAACTGGGTATCGGAGCGAAGATTGCCTTCGCTGCCTATCAATCCTTCCAGCACGCGGTGGCAATGGGTTTGCTTTTCGGCATAGCAGGCTTCTTTTCGGCCGGCGCCGTTGCACGCAATGGCGTCCGCAGCTTCATCCGCGAGCGGCTAAAGAGACTTGGCCTGCCATTGCTGCTTTATATGACCTTGATCGGTCCGCTGACCGAATATTTCGTCGCAGGGTCGTGGCGGTCGAACCCACTGCGAACGTTCATCCAGGACTGGTGGCTGCACCTTCGTTCAGGGGAACTACTCCACGGCTCGGGACCCCTATGGTTCTGCCTTGTACTTCTCCTGTTCTCGGCCGCCTACGCCGTGCTGTGCCAGGCGCGCCCGATACAGTTCGCTCCGCAGCATCCGCCTTCGGCAAGGGCCGTGTTAGGTTACGCGGCCCTGATTGCCATCGTGACCTTTATCGTCGGCGCTACTTTTCCGAACGCGACGACTGTTCTCAACATCGATGTACACGACTTTCCGCAATACCCGCTCATGTATGCTGCCGGAATTGCCGCATGGAAAGGTGACTGGTTGCGCCAGATACCATCATGTGTCGGAAGGCGTTGGTTGTGGAGTGGCCTTTGGGTTGGTGGTGCGATGTGGATCGTCCTGGTCGCTGCGGGCGGTGCCATGAGCGGCGACGTGTCCCCCTATGGCGGCGGCTGGCACTGGCAGGCTGCCGGCATCGACGCCTGGCGCTCATTCACCTGTCTTGCTCTCTCGTTAGGAGCAATCGTCCTCTACCGAGACCGCTTTGACGGCCAAGGACCCATCGCTCGCTTCCTCACGCGCAATGCGTTTGGCGTCTACGTCTTGCACGCGCCGATCTTGGTCGCGACTACGCGTTTGCTGCACTTTTTACCTGCTTCCATCGGCCTCAAATTCGCGCTCGCCAGTCTGGGCGGCATCCTGGCAAGCTTTCTCATTGTCGGCTTTGTGGCCCAGCGAACACCTGGTTTGCGCGCTGTTCTCTGAACGTCGGCTATGGGTCAGACGACGATATCCCTGAGGTCGGGTCGGGTTTCCGCTTCGTCACCCGAAAGCGGGCGTCCCGGATCTTAGTGAGTACGCGCCCTACTCGCCCCACTGCCGCGCCATGGTCGCGAGCGCGCAGCCCTCGCAATAGCGGGCGTCCTTGAAGTCGATCCAGTTGTGGGCATAGACGCGGTCGAGCGGGATGCCGTAGCGCGCGCGCAGCACCTTCACCAGCACCCGCCACGCGGCGATCTGCGCCTCGGTCGGGCCGCGGGTGACGTCGGGAAAATTACCGGCGAACTCGACGCCGATCGAGGTGTCCTTGTTCACCTGGTGATAGGTCTTGCTGTTGTCGATGTACTTGTTGTCGTTGCGATCGGCGCCGTCGGTGTGGGTCGGAACCAGGTTTTCCGCGACCGCCCAATAGACCGTACCGTCGGTTTCGACCCAGACCATGACGCCGCGCCGGGTCGGATTCTTGTGCTGCTCCGCGGCACCAAAGCGCGCCGAGCCGGCCGGGCCCTCGGTCTGGTGCACGATGATGTTGCGCCAGGTGTGGGATTTGGCGACGTCGCCCCAAGGCGATAGCCACACCATCTTCAGCCCGGGAATGTCGGGCGTTCCTTTCGCGCGCGCAATGCTGGCGAGATCGGGCGTTTCAGCAGAGGCTGGCGCAGACAGGCCGAACACGAAGAGCGCGGCGACGAGGCGAAGCGTCATGCGGACAGATCCGGTGCCGCCACGCCATAGCACGCTCACGCGCGCCTGCGCAGCAGATCGACCATGTCCGGCGCCAGCGTCGGCGCTGTTGGCTCGAAGGTCGCGTAGCCGTTCTTGCCGCCCTTCTTGGCGTCGTAGAGCGCGTGG
This sequence comes from Bradyrhizobium sp. LTSPM299, assembly GCF_000938235.1. Lineage (NCBI taxonomy): Bacteria > Pseudomonadati > Pseudomonadota > Alphaproteobacteria > Hyphomicrobiales > Nitrobacteraceae > Bradyrhizobium > Bradyrhizobium sp. LTSPM299. Next base: position 588,687 of record NZ_JYMU01000049.1, on the reverse strand, counting down.
TCGGCGGCGGCCATCAGCCGGTCGGGATGCAGGCCGATCTCGCGGCTCCATTGTGCGACGCCGATCGAGATCGCGATCGGAATGTCCTTACCGGTGCACTGCTCGGCGTCGGCGCGGACGACTTCCAGCACGCGACGGGCGATCATTCCGCCCTCGCGTAGCGTCGAGGACGGCAGCACGATGCAGAACTCGTCGCCGCCGGTGCGGGCCAGCATGTCGCCCGGCCGGAGCCGGGTCTGCGCCATCAAGGTGAAATGCTGCAGGCAGGCGTCGCCGGCGGCGTGGCCATGGGTATCGTTGACGGCCTTGAAGCCGTCGAGATCGATCACCAGCAGTGCGAACGTCTCGCCGCTGCGCTCGGAGCGCGCGCATTCCTCGGAGAGCCGCTGCAGCAGATGGCGGCGGTTGCCGACGCCGGTGAGGTCGTCGAGCAGCGCGAGGTCGGCGACCTCGTTGCGCAGCCGGTCCATCGCCATCAGCAGGAAACCGAAATTCAGCGCCATCGACAGGAACACCAGCACCAGGATGGCGAGCGCCTGACTGGCATTGAAACGAACGTAAGAGAATTCACCCGGCTGCACCAGGGCGCCGACCAGGCGTAGGCCATAGGTGGCGATGATCACGGTGGCAACGATCGCAGCCAGCCGGGCACCCGGGGAGACGCGTCCGTTCTCCGGCGCCAGCAGCAACTTCACCGCCAGCGCCATCGGTGCGACCTGCGCGGCCGTATAGACGACGATGCGCATCGGCATGCTGTCATAGGCGAAGATGAAGATACCGAGGCCGGCGAAGGCGAGAGCGCTGATCAACACGGTCGCGTGCCAGCTCACAAGCCGGCCGTAGAAGCACCTGACACCCATCTCGGCAAGGCAGGCGGCAAGGACCAGGAGCGTACCCGCGACAAGCAGCGGCAGCAGCGAGTCCGTCATGACCACGCGGAGCATTGCGCAGGCGGCGCCGCCGGCCGCGGCGAAAGCCGACGCCGTCCAAAACCGGGCCGCGCCGAATGCGGGATAGCTGCGCGTCACATAGGCCCAGATCAGGCCGAGCGCGAGAAAATTGATGACGAACACCGTCCAAAGCGTCGGAACGCTCAACATCGCTTTCGTGCGAGCCCTTTGGGCTTCGCCTCCCCTGTTATCGACCCGCCCGCCCTTGAGGCGCTCCTCCGACGACAATCCCCGTTGTCTTGGCGACAAGATGCGGCCGCGCCGCTTAACGGACTCTGACCCGCCGCCCGCCAATCCATGCTGTGGTTTTGAATTGATGAAGACCGCGCACGCGACGTTTGCGCAACGTTAAGCATGACGCGGACGCTCAAGCTTTTGCTGGTGTCGTGACGAACTTCGCGAAAAAGGTCCCGAAAACGCATAACAGCTGTGGATAACGTGATGACAGCGGCGTGACAGCACGCGGCAGCAGCCTGCGAATCTGCTGAGTTTGTTATTGAGGATGTTGCGAGGCTGGCCCTCCGCCAAGCATGCCTCGGAGTCGCGTTCAATCCATTAAACCCTGAGAGGATACTATGGCTAAGAAAGCGAAGAAGGCGAAGAAGGCGAAGAAGGCCACCAAGAAGAAGAAGGCCAAGAAGTAAACCGACATCGCCCGGGTAGCGGCTTTTGCCCTGCCCGGGCACCCAGTCCGGAAAATGAGATCTCGAAAGCAGCAGGCGCAATGCCTGCTTTTTTATTGCCTGCTTTTCATTGCTTGCGTCCCCCGCACGGTACGCGGTCAGCGCTCCGCAAAGGCGAGCTTGGCGCCGAGCAGGGCGAACCCGGCGGCAAAGCTGCGCCGCAGCCACGCCATCGCCTTCGGCCGTGTGATGACGCGATCGCGCACCGAGGCCGCGAACAGCCCGTAGATGGCGAACACCGCAAAGGTCATCGCCATGAACACCCCGGACAACTCGGCCATCCGCGCCAGCGGATGGGCCTCGTCGACCGCGATGAACTGCGGCAGGAAGGCCAGAAAGAACATCGACAGTTTCGGGTTGAGGATGTTGATCAGGATGGCGGTGACGATCACCCGCCCGCTCGAGCGCGGCTTGACCTCGGTATCGACCGACAGCGCCCCGCGCTCGCGCAGCGCCTGCCAGGCCATGTAGAGCAGATAGACCACGCCGCACCATTTCAGCGCCGCGAAGGCCACCGCGCTGGTGTGCAGGATGGCGGCAAGCCCGAGCATCGCCGCGACCATCTGCGGCACGATCCCGAGCGTGCAGCCGAATGCCGCCGCCGCCACGCTCGCCTTCGAGCCCCGCGTCAGCGCCACCGCCAGTGTGTAGAGCACCCCGGTGCCGGGCGAGGCGACCACGATCAGCGTCGTCAGCAGGAAGGACAGAGTCATCTCAAGATCCCCTGTGCGTTCAGTCCAGATGTTGCTTCAGATAGTCCAGCACGCGCGGAAACGCATCCTTGCGCGCCTCGGGGTCGGTCCCGATCACCGGAATCGCGCCGTTGCGCATCTGATACTCCGGCAGCTCCTTACGCGGCAGATTGGGCGCATCGAAGGCGTGGACGGCACCGGGATAGCTCTTCAGCTCGACCGGATTGCCGCGCGCCTTTGCCGTCGCGATGAAGTCGGAACACGGTTTGTAGGGCGTCCACACATCGGCCTCACCGATCAACACCAGCAGCGGCACTTTGGTGGTCCAGCTGTTCGGCTCGACGTCCGTGTACGGCTTTGATTGATACTGATCGGCGCAGGCGCCGGGATAGAACGACACCGCCACCCTGAAGTTCTGGACCCCGAAATCCTGCGCCAGCGTGGCGGGACGGCCGATGCTCTTGTCGTTGATGGTGAGCAGCGTCACGCCGCCGCCCTGGGACCAGCCCATCAGAGCGATGTGGTCGGCCTTCACGAAGGGCTGCGCTTGCAGATATTGCAACGCGCCATAGGCATCCTTGGGACGGTCGCGCCACATCCTGCGGCTGTCGGGCCCGCGCGAGCAGGTCTGGCCGAGGCCGCGCGGCGTCGCGCTGTCGACGATCAGGGTGACATAGCCTTGCACCGCGAGCGCCCGCGCCCAGGCGCGGTAGAGGCCAAGGATGCGGCCCTTCTTGTCGTTGAGGCCGGAGCAGCCGTGCATCAGCACCACCGCCGGCCTTGGCGTGTCCCTTGGCGCATCGCCTTCGGGGCGGGTGAGATAGCCGATCAGGTCGGTCGCGCCGTTGAGTGAGGGGAAATTGACCGTCGTCTGCGCTGTCGCGGCGGAGGCCGCGAACGCCAGGATGACCATAACAAGCGCGATGAGCGACCACAGGCGGGACATCAGCCGGAAATATCACGCCGTCCCCGCTGGAGGAAGCGGCGCACCGGCACTCCGCCGTTGGCCTGCGCTGACAACTTCGTTATGAGGAACTGCTGTTCAGATGGAGGGGCCTTCCCATGACCGCGATCCGTGGATCCGCCGCCGCTGTGACCGGAGCCGCCAGCGGCATCGGCCGCGCGCTTGCGCTTGAACTGTCGCTGCGCGGCTGCGACCTCGCGCTGGCCGATCGCGACGAGGCCGGCCTGCAGGCGCTCGCCGCCGAGATCGGAAAAGCGAGCCAGCGCAAGGTCAGCGTGCACCGCGCCGATGTCAGCGAGCCCGCGGAGATCGCGGCGTTCGCGGCAACCGCTGTGACGGCGCATCCAGCGCTGAACATCGTCATCAACAATGCCGGCGTCGCCCTGCTCGGCCAGTTCGGCGAAATCGAGCAGGCGCAGATGGAGTGGCTGTTCAACATCAATTTCTGGGGCGTGGTGCACGGCACGCGCGCCTTCCTGCCGCAGCTGGCGCGGCAGCGCGAGGCCCATATCGTCAACATCTCCTCGATCTTCGGCATCGTCGCGCCGCCCGGCCAGAGCGCCTATTGCGCGGCGAAATTCGCCGTCCGCGGCTTCTCCGAGAGCCTGCGGCATGAGTTGGCGATAACGGGCAGCCCGGTCAAGCTCTCGGTCGTGCATCCCGGCGGCGTCGCCACCAACATCGTGCGCAACTCGCGCACCGGCGCAGGCGTCACCGACAACGCCCGCCGCGTGCAATCGATCGAGCGGTTCGACGCGCTGGCCAGGACCACGCCGACCGCGGCCGCACTGCGCATCATCGCCGGCATCGAGAAGAACCAGCCGCGCATCCTGATCGGCAACGACGCAAGATTCATGGACCTGCTGCAACGCTTCCGTCCCGGCACGTATTGGAAGGTGATGCAGCGGCAGATCGAGAAGGCGACGGCGAAGGTGGCGGCGGTTGTAGCCAAGTAACCAGTGTCGTCACCCGCGAAGGCGGGGACAAGGGCGATTTCTATCCCTCGTCATTCCGGGGCTCGCGTAGCGAGAGCCCGGAATCCATTCATCCACAAACTATGCGGCCCGATGGATTCCGGGCTCGCGCCAAGAGGCGCGCCCCGGAATGACGACGGTGGAGATGGCCCGCCCGCCCTCACCGCCCCATCAACTGATCCGCAAAATACCCGATCGTCTTGCGATAGATCACCGCCCGGTTCCACTCGCGCATCGCCTCGAAATTGGGGGTGCCTTCGCCGTAGGGCGCGCCCATCTTGAAGCCGCTGGTGTGGAGCAGGTTCGCGGTCGAGGCCAGCACATCTGGCACCGAGTGGCGCAAATCGACGCGACCGTCGCCGTCGAAATCGACGCCATACTTGATGTAGGACGACGGCAGGAATTGCGTCTGGCCGATCTCGCCGGCATAGGCGCCGATCATGTCGTTGAGGCGGAGGTCACCACGCTGCAGGATCTTGAGCGCGGCGAGCAATTCACCCTGGAACAGTTCGGTGCGGCGGCAATCGTGCGACATGGTGGCGAGCACACGGAACACCGGCAGTTTGCCCATGTCGCCCTTGCCGAAATCGGTCTCCAGTCCCCAGATCGCGACCAGGATCTGGCGCGGCACGCCATACTGCGCCTCGATCTTCGCCAGCAGCGCGGCGTGGCGCTGCAACAGCGCGCGACCGCCATTGATGCGGCCGGGCCCGACACGGGTCGAGACATACTGCTCAAACGTCTTGTTGAAGGTGTAGCGCTGTCGCCGGTCGAAGGCGAGCACGCTGCCATCCTCCGTCACGCCGCCGAGCGCCTGCGAAATCACGTCCTGCGAGATGCCGGCCCCAGCGGCTTCCTGCGAGATGGACTGGACAAAGGTGCCGAAATTGCCGCCGCAGCGGGCGGCGTAGGAGGGTGTGGCGAGCAGCAAGGCGCCGAGTACAACCGCCGAACGACACCTGAGCATACAAAATTCCCCCTGCTTCGCGTCGCCGATCATGCCACGGGGGAAACGATGCAGTCAAAGCGTCGGGACACGTGCCGCACCCGGTGTATCCGCGGCATCCCGCCGCCGCAGATCGGCTCGGTCATTACAGACCGCCCGCTCCCTCGGCGCATTGACCAGGCTGACCAACTTGTAGCTGATGATCAGGAGCAGAAACCAGGAGCCGAGCTTGTCGAGCGACACCATCGACCAGCCGAGCCGCTGCGACGGATAGAGCCAGGTTTTTGTGAAGGTTCCGATGTTCTCGGAAAACCAGATGAACAGCGACACCAGCACGAGCCCGAGCAGCAGCGGCATCGAACGATCCGCGTGGCAGACCTTAAAATAGATTTGGGTGCGAAAAAACAGGATCGCCGCCGCGGCGAACAGCAGCCAGCAGCGGCAGATGTAGCTGCCGATACAGGAATACATGAAGCCGGAGAACAGCGGCACGCCGCCGATCCGGAAAAAATTCGGCTCCGGGTAAATCCACGAGCCGACCGAGGTCTTGAAGATCTCCATCGCGGTGCCGACGAGGTGATAGATCAGGATGATTTTCGCCTCCTCCCAGGTCTCGAGCCGTCCCGCGAGCAGCGTGATCTGGACGGCGAGCATGCAGAGAAACAGGAAATCGTAGCGCGCGAGCGCCGCGTTCGCTGGATAGTAGCGCCAGCTGCCGATCATCAGCGCCACCGCGATGCCGCCGAACAGGCAGGCCCAGGCCTGCTTCACGCCGAAGCGCAGGAATTCGTAAAGCACCGATGTCCAGCGCCGCCGGGCCATGACCAGGCCAAGACGATGTTCGCCGGCGATGAAGCGACGCAGCGGCGGCCAATTGGCCGCAGCGCTCGGGATGCGTTCGGGACGTTCGGTCTGCCGTGTAAGGGGTGATGCACGCGACCGAAGGTGGCGGCAGATCACGGTCGCAGCGGGGCGGAGTTTTGCAGATTTTGCTCAGGTCGTGAGCTGTCGCTCCGCCTCCGCAAAATCGATCTCCGCCCACCGCTCGCAAATCCTACCGTCGCGGACACGCCAGAACGTCATGCCGCGGAATTCGACGTGCCTGCCGGTCCGCGCGATGCCGCGCCACGGGCCGCGGTGGATGCCGCGCCAGATGAAGCGGCCGGCGACGATGTCGCGCTCGGCGACCAGGCATTCGGCGACGACGGACAGGTTGGCGAAGCTCTCATGCAGCAGCGCCGAATGCGCGCTCACCTCGTCGGCGCTCATCATCTTGCCCGAGGCGTGGTCGAAAAAGTCGGGCGTGAGCTGGGTGCGGATCGCGTCGGGATCGTGGCGGTTGGTCACGGCCTCGCAATGCGCGAGCACCAGCGCCTTGTTGGCGTCGAGGGTGGCGTTGGACATCGGATGATTGCTTCTCAAAATGTGAGTTGCAGAAATGGCAGGATGCGCCTCATACGCGAATCGCAGGTCGCCGCGCAAGTGACGATGGTCAGAAAGTCAGGGACTTTCGCTGCGGCAAAGTGGAAGGAGCGGCAGGCTTTCGTGGGTCGTTCGGATCGCACCCGATGCGAAACCGGGCTGGGACAGGACAAGTGGTCCGTCGGTGGCATGCAAGCGCATCGGGCCGCCGCCGCTTCGAAACGGACCGGCCGTTGCCGCCGCCACCTCGCAAGAGCCTTCCGTGCAGGGCAGATCGGCGCCAAAACCCGCGTAATTTGCTTTGACAGCGCCGCCGCTATCGGGGACAAGCCCGCATGCCGAAAAAACCCGGGACCAATCCCAAAGGCGAGTTCGCCTTCTTCAACGTCTTCTATGAAGACGGTTCGCAGCGGTCCAACCGCCGCGTGCCCTCTGAGCTGCTCGGCGGGCTCGACGGCGACGAGCCGGCGCGCGCGTTCATTCATGAGCAGGACCGCGAAATCGCCGAGAAATCCGGCCGCCCGCCGCTCGAGATCAAGAGCCTGGAGCGGGTCGGGGCGAAGAAGAAGTAGCGGGCGGGTCTCGCCGTCAGACCGAACCACTCTGCCACGCCACATCTCTCCTTCGTCATTCCGGGGCGCGCGCAGCGTCGAGCCCGGAATCCATCAGGCCGCGCATTTTGCGGTCAAATGGATTCCGGGCTCGACGCTGCGCGCCGCCCCGGAATGACGAGGGATTGGTGGCGATCCGGCAAAACAAAAACGGCGGGCATTTGCCCGCCGTTTTGATTTGAATGGACGCCCGTGAGCTTAGTTATCCAGGAACGACCGCAGCTTCCGCGACCGTGACGGGTGCTTCAGCTTGCGCAGCGCTTTCGCTTCGATCTGTCGGATGCGCTCTCTGGTCACCGAGAACTGCTGGCCGACTTCTTCCAGCGTGTGGTCGGTGTTCATGCCGATGCCGAAGCGCATGCGGAGTACGCGTTCTTCGCGGGGGGTCAGCGAGGCCAGCACGCGCGTGGTGGTCTCGCGCAGGTTCGACTGGATCGCTGCATCGATGGGCAGGATCGCGTTCTTGTCCTCGATGAAATCGCCGAGGTGCGAGTCCTCTTCGTCGCCCACAGGCGTCTCGAGCGACAGCGGCTCCTTGGCGATCTTGAGGACCTTGCGGACCTTCTCCAAGGGCATGCCGAGTTTCTCGGCGAGCTCTTCCGGGGTCGGCTCGCGACCGATCTCGTTCAGCATCTGGCGCGAGGTGCGGACGATCTTGTTGATCGTCTCGATCATGTGCACGGGGATGCGGATGGTGCGGGCCTGGTCGGCGATCGAGCGGGTGATCGCCTGCCGGATCCACCAGGTGGCGTAAGTCGAGAACTTGTAGCCGCGGCGGTATTCGAACTTATCGACCGCCTTCATCAGGCCGATATTGCCTTCCTGGATCAGGTCGAGGAACTGCAGGCCGCGGTTGGTGTACTTCTTGGCGATCGAGATCACGAGACGGAGGTTGGCTTCCACCATCTCCTTCTTGGCCTGACGGGCTTCGCGCTCGCCCTTCTGCACGCCGTGCACGATCTTGCGGAATTCGCCGATCTCGAGGCCGGTGAGCGCGGCCAGCGACTGGATCTCGTGACGCAGATCCTTGATGCGGTCCTTCTCGTGATGGACGAAGTTCTTCCAGCCTTTGGCCGAAAGTTTCGAGACACGGTTGAGCCAGCGCGGATCGAGCTCCGAGCCCTGATAGTTGCGTAGGAAATCCTCGCGCGCGACGCCGTGGCTGTCACCGAGGCGCAAAAGGCGGCCCTCGAACGAGACCAGCTTCTTGTTGATGTCGTAGAGCTGCTCGACCAGCGAATCGATGCGGGCCTGGTTGAGGCGCAGCGACTTCACCTCGACGATGATCTCGTCCTTCAGCTTCTTGTACTTGCGCTCCTGCGAGGGCGACAGCGATTCGCTCTGCAGCTGGTTGGCAATGTCCTGCTCCTGCAGGCGGCGCAGCTTCTTGTACTCGGATGCGATCTTGTCGAAGGTCTCGACCACCTTCGGCTTCAGCTCGGCCTCGATGGCGGCGAGCGACATCTGGTTCTCGAACTCGTCGTCGTCCATGTCGGCTTCGGCGGCGGCCTCGGCCGGATCCTTCTCCTCGCCCTCAGGCGCAGCACCTGGAGGCACGGCGCGGAACGGGGTCGGCGACGGCGGCGCAGCGGGCGGCGCGACATGCGCGGGCGCGGCGGAGTCAGCACCGTTGCCATTGGCTTCGGCAGTTGCACCATCGGCACCGGGACCGGCGATCAGGTTCGGATTGATGCCGCCCTTGGATTCGGGGCCGGCATAGGTCGCTTCGAGATCGATGATGTCGCGAAGGAATATCTTTCCTTCGTTCAACTCATCGCGCCAGATGATGATGGCCTGGAAGGTCAGCGGGCTTTCGCAGAGGCCCGCGATCATCGCCTCGCGGCCGGCCTCGATGCGCTTGGCAATCGCGATTTCACCTTCGCGGGACAGCAATTCCACGGTGCCCATCTCGCGCAGATACATCCGCACGGGATCGTCGGTGCGCTCGCCCGGCTCCGACTTCTTGACCTCGGTGACGGCCTTCTGCGTGACCTCGACAAGCTCGTTGTCGGTCTCGTCGTCGGCGTCGTCCTTGTCGTCCTCGCCTTCGGTGTCCTCGGCCTCGGTGACATTGATGCCCATGTCCGAGAGCATCGACATGATGTCCTCGATCTGTTCGGGCGAGGTGGTGTCGGAGGGCAGCACTTCGTTGAGCTGATCGAAGGTCACGAAGCCGCGCTTCTTGGCCTGCTTGATCATCTTCTTCACCGCGGCATCCGACAGGTCGAGCAACGGCGACGGCGCGTCGGCGGAATCCTTTTCAGGCGTATCCGCTGCCTTGTCGTCTTTTTCCTTGTCCTTAACCTGCAGCGTCTTTGCCTTGGTGGCCATTCACTAAGCTCCCGAAACGCGGTCGTGCAAAATGGCGCCACGCACGCACATCCGCACAAAATCTAGAATTTGCTCTCGACGCACAAAGGGCGGCGCAGATATCGCCACCCCCGTCATCCGTCTCGATGGTTTCCATCTGCAAATAGCCGCGAGGCTATTAAGTTTCGCTTAACCCTGTTTTTGCAGCCAAACCATGGTATTGGCGAGTCTTTTCGCAGGTTTGGTTCACGCCGTCCGCATCATTTTTTCATCAGACACTGCGCTGGAACCGGCCTGACAATTCCCCGAACCCCTCAATCAGGGCCTCGGTCCCATCGGCTTCTGCCATCCGGGCCTGGATATCCTGCAACCATGCCAGATTGGCTTCGCTGGAATCTTCAGCCAAAGCCACTTCCGCGTCCTTCATTTCCCTAAGTAAGGCGTGGGTTTTCTGATGCAAGGCAACGAGTTGGCGCCAGGTCGATAAAACATCCTCGCGCGCCGCGCCGGTTCTTGCGCCCCACACCGCCTGGGTCGTGATCGCCCGCTCAACCCTTTGAAGAACTTGAGAAAATCCACCCGCCTCAAGGTCGGCGCGCATTTTCTCGGCCTGTTCGTCCTCGTCGGGGGAATGGTGATGGTCGTTGGCAAAGGCCGCGATGATGCCGGCGCGCAGCTTGTGGGCCTCGGGATGGGCCAATTCGAGGGCGGCCACCTCCTCCAGATGGTCGTGCAGCAGCCAGGGGTGGTTGATCAAGGATTCCAGGATCAACGCCTCACGGCGGGAGATCGCACTGCGCTGGCCGCGCATGATCGGGCTGTTGGCGAGCTGGGCGCTCGCCGCCTGGTAGGGACCGCCGGCCAGCCCTGACGCGGTGCTCTTTTGGGCAAAACGGCCGCCCTGGCCGGAGCCGCGGGGGACGAATTGGCGGGGTGATTCGCGGCCAGAGCCGCCCCCGAAATTGCCTCTGTTGTTGCCGCTGTAATTGCCCCTGTTATTTCCTCCGTTATTTCCTTGGCCATAGAAGCCGCGCCCGCTCTCGGGAGCAAAGGTGCGCTTCAGGCGCTCCTGCATATCCTGGCGGTAGTAGCGGCGCAGCACCTCGTCGCGGATACCGTTGGTCATCTCGCCGATCCGGGCCTCCAGCGCGGCGCGGCGTTCCGGCGTGCTGAAACCACCGCCCTCGATCTCGCGCGACCAGATCATGTCGGCGAGCGGACGCGCCGCGCCAATCACCTCCTCGATCGCGCCGCGGCCGCCGGAGCGGGCGAGATCGTCGGGGTCCTGCCCTTCCGGCAGCAGCGCGAAGCGCAGGCTCTTGCCGGGCTTAAGCTGCGGCAGCGCAAGGTCCGCCGCACGATAGGCCGCCTTCTGGCCGGCGCGGTCGCCGTCGAAGCAGAGGATCGGCTCGTCCGCCATCTTCCACAGCAGCACGAGCTGGTTTTCGGTCAGCGCCGTGCCGAGCGGCGCGACGGCGCCGGGGAAACCCGCGGTGACCATCGCGATGACGTCGACATAGCCCTCGACCACGATCAAGGGCGAGCCGTCATGCGCAGCCTGGCGCGCGGTGAAGAGGTTGTAGAGATTGTCGCCCTTGTGAAACAGCGGGGTTTCCGGCGAGTTGAGGTATTTGGCCGGAACGTCCTTCTCCAGCGCGCGGCCACCGAAGGCGATGACGCGGCCGCGGACGTCCGTGATCGGAAACATCACGCGGTCGCGGAAGCGATCGAACGGCACCGGCTTGTCCTCGCCGGACACCAAAAGCCCAGCCTCCACCATGTCTTCGGTCGAGATGCCTTGTGCGCCGAGATGCTCCTTCAGCGCAAAGCGATCCGTCGGCGCGTAGCCGATGCGGAACTGAAGCTGCGTTGCCGGCGTGATGCTGCGATCGGCCAGATAGCCGCGCGCTTTCGCACCGTTGCGCGAGGCCAGCGTGTCGGCAAAGAATTTCGCGGCGAGTTCCATCACGTCGTGCAGCGTGCGGCGGCGCTGCTCGTGGCGCGCGGCATCGGGGGTCGCCGCCGGCAGCGGCAAGCCCGCGATCGCCGCCAGCCGCTCGACCGCCTCGGGAAACGAGACACCCTCGGTTATCATCAGGAAGTCGAAGATGTTGCCGTTCTTCCCGGACGAGAAGTCGAACCACGCCTGCTTGTGATCGTTGACAAAGAAGGAGGGCGTCTTCTCCTGCTGGAACGGCGACAGGCCCTTATATTCGCGCCCCGCCTTCTTGAGCTTGACGCGCCTGCCCACGACTTCCGAAACCGGAAGCCGGGCACGCAGCTCGTCGAGGAATTCGGGCGTAAAGCGCATGGGGCTCAAGTCAGGGCGAATCGGTCATCGATATATTGAAGCGTTGTTCAACGTATCAAGATTCTCCGGCTTCTCCCGGCTATTCACACCCCCGTCATTCCGGGGCGATGCGAAGCGTCGAGCCCGGAATCCATTCATCCACATCGTTGGTCCATGGATTCGGGGGCTCAGCCCTTACGGGCTGCCCCGGAATGACAGAGACGGCTTGCCCCGTCCCCGGTTCCGCGCTTGGATGGGGCCATGTTCACGACATTCAGGGGCGGACAGAGCGGCGGCTGGAAGGTCACTTCGGTCGCGCGGATTAAAGGCGAGACGCTGCCGAAGGTAGCGGCGCTCTCGATCGTTGCGAGCGAGGCGATCGCGCTGCCGCTGTTGCCGTCGCAGACCTCGTGGCGGCTGGCCGGCGTCGCCAGCCATCTGCGCTACACCGAGAAAGCCGAGAAAGAGCAGCTTGCCGCCGTGCAGGCCGAGCTCGGCCGCAGCGAGGCGACGCATGCGGCGCTGATCCCGATCAAGAAATCGGCGGCTTGGTGGGATCGGACCCAGGAGGAGCGGCGCAAGATTTTTGAAGACAAGTCGCGCCATATCGCCGGCACAATGAAGTATCTGCCGGCGATCGCGCGCCAGCTCTATCATTCGCGCGACCTCGGGATGCCCTTCGACTTCCTGACCTGGTTCGAATTCGCGCCCGAGCAGGCGAGCCTGTTCGAGGAGTTGGTCGGCCAGCTGCGCGCCACCGAAGAGTGGACTTATGTCGAGCGCGAGGTCGATATCCGTGTGGTCAGGGAAGATTGACGACCATCGTTGTCATGCCCAGGCATCCACGTCTTTCCTCAACGGGCTGTGCATTGCAAAGGCAGCACGAGCGATAGGGCGGGCTCGTTAAAAGCCAATCTGTATAACGAGCCGTTCGGCAACCGGGGGAGATGGTCCATTGAATTCATTCATTGGCAGCGCAATCATAACTGCCATCTCAATCGTCGTACTCACCATCGCTTTTGGAGGTTCTAAAGACTGGCATTCGTTCAGCACGATCGGAAGCCTTCTAGCCATATTTTGGGGCATCCCGCTCTTTGTCGTGTTAGCGGTCTGCCACTTGGTCTACAAAGCACTCAGGCGTCCCCGCGCGACACCACCACCGCACGAGTCAAAATAATTCATGAGCGCATCGTGCTGTACGCGCGGTGGTTAATGCTCGAGAAATTTCCCCGATGCTATCAGCGGCAGCTGTGCCACCGGCCAATTGTAAATATAGGTCCATGCCTCGCCGGTGCTGCCGTCGGCGAGCGTGACCGGCAGCATCTCACGGACATACTCGGTCGGCGGCGCAAAACCCTCGCCGCAGGCTTCATACATGTCGAACTCGCGCAGCAGGATGTCGGGCGCGCGCAGGCGGAATAACTCGCCATGCACGACATCGGCTGTGACGTCCGACGTCACCAGGCCGGGATAGTGCTTCACCAGATAGAGCCGGCCGCGGCACTGCGCCTCGCCGAGGAAATCGGAATTGGCGGCGAGCAGCTTCGCCATCGGATGGTCGAAGCCGCGCATCAGCGTGCCGTAGACGAAGAGCAGGTCGGAGATCATGGCTTACCAAGTCATTCCGGGGCGATACGAAGTATCGAACCCGGAATCTCGAGATTCCGGGTCTGGTGCTAACGCACCATCCCGGAATGACAGAAAAATCCGGGACACGCTAGGCCGCCAGTTCATCGGTGACGACGACGAATTTCGCCAGCGTCATGCGGCCAAAACTCGTGGTGAGCGCGACGTCGGCGGCGTCGCGGCCGGTGCCCATCAGGATGCGGCCGATCCGCGGGTGATTGTGGCGGGCGTCGAAAGTGTACCACTGGCCGGAGAGGTAGACCTCGAACCAGCCAGAGAAATCCATCGGCGCGGGATCGGGCGGCACGCCGATATCGCCGAGATAGCCGGTGCAGTAGCGCGCCGGAATGCCCATGCAGCGGCACAGCGTGAGCGCCAGATGCGCGAAGTCGCGGCAGACGCCGGCGCGCTGCTCGTAGACATCATGCGCCGACTTCATGTGATGGGCGTGCTCGTAGCCGAAGGTGACGTGGTTGTGCACGAACTCCACGATCGCCTGCACCCGCGCCCAGCCCGGCGGCGTGGTGCCAAACAACGACCAGGCGATGTCGGTCAGCTTGTCGGTCTCGCAATAGCGGCTCGGCATCAGATAGAGCAGCAGTTCGTCGGGCAATTGCTCGATCGGCACCTGCTGCGCGGCCGGATTGACCACGTCAGGCAGGCCGGAATCGCGCACCAGCGCCTCGCCGCGGAAGGTAACGTCGCCGGCTGGCGCAACCAGGCGACCGCAGACATTGCCGAAGCCGTCGCGATAGAAGCCAATCGGCACGCCTGATACGGTGACGATATGCTCGGTGCCGACGATGTCGGCGTAGCGCGACGGATGGATCGACAGCATGATCACCATCGGCGTCGGTTGCGCGGCCGTGTAGGTGATCTCGAAGCCGACCTTGATCTGCATCGTCAGGCGGTCTCCCGCTCCGCGTCCTCGCCGACCGAGACCACGTTGATGTCGACGTCCATGCGCAGGAACGCATCTGCCGGGCCCAGATAGACGCCGTGCAGCGGAACCGCCTGGCGCGGATCGCGGGCGACTGCGACGCGGATCAGGTCGCGGGTGCCGACGATGCCGTTGGTCGGATCGAACTCGATCCAGCCCGCGCTCGGCAGATAGACCTGCACCCAGGCATGGGTCGAGCCCCCACCGACATAGCCATGCGCAGAGTCGCTTGCGCTCGCGAGATAGCCGGAGACGAAGCGCGCGGCGATGCCGAGCCGGCGCAGCGCCTCGATCATGAACAGCGCATAGTCGCGGCAGGTGCCGGACTTGGTCCGTAGCGTGTCGAGCGGATGTTGGGTGCCGTGCTCGAAGCGCTTGCGATAGCTGAACGTCTCGCGAATGCCGTGCGTCATGTCGCTGAGGATATTGAACGTCGGCGTCGGCGCCACGACGTCGAGGAAGCGACGTGCCCAGGCCGACACCTCGCCGTTCGGATCGCCATATTGCGGCGTGATGAACTGCTGCAAGTCGGGGAGTTCTTCATCGCCATAGAGAAACGGGTAGAAATAGGCGGGTTCGTCCGGCGTCAGCGCGAACTCGTGGGCCGGATTGTGCTCCACCGTCGCCGTCGAGACAAAGGACAGCGCGTCGGCGCGCTCGTCGAAATTCGCGATCGCGACACTGTTGCCGAACACGTCATGGATCCAGCGCAGCGACATCGGCTGCGGATCGATCACGAGCTCGCTGCCGAGCACGCGCAGATCATGGCTGTCGCGCGGGCGCAGCATGATGCGGTGCTCGCCAAACGCCACCGGGCGCTTGTAGCGATAAACGGTCTTGTGATGGATCGTCAGTAGCGGCATCGTCGAACAATCATCGTTATTTCGGACACTCTAATCTATAGGGAATGCTGCTCATTTCCAGACCGGCATGCCGCCTGAATAGGCAAAACTGAGGAAAAGCCCCTTGAATCGCGTCGCTGATCCTTCTTTTCCGCTCGCAAAGACCGACCTTCCGCCGGTTCTCGAACGCAATCCCGCCAGCTCCTCGCCGTTCCTGTTCACCTGCGACCATTATGGCCGGCTGATTCCCGCAGCCCTCGGCGATCTCGGCCTGCCCGAAAGCGAGCTCGTGCGGCACATCGCCTGGGACATCGGCATCGCCGGCGTCGCTACGCTGCTCGCCGACCAGCTCGGCGCGCATCTGGTCGCGCAGCGCTATTCGCGGCTCGTGATCGACTGCAACCGCCCGCCGCATGTCGCAAGCTCGATCCCGCTGATCAGCGAAGCCACGACCGTATCAGGCAACGAAGGGCTGTCGCGCGACGACGCGCAAGCGCGCCGCGCGCAGATCTTCGATCCCTATCATAGCCGCATCGATGAGGTCATCGACGCGCGCGCGCAGCTGGGCACGCCGACGGTGCTGGTGTCGCTGCATAGTTTTACGCCCGTCTATGCCGGCATCGCGCGGCCCTGGCACATCGGCACGCTCTATCAACGCGACACGGTGCTGCCGCCGTTGCTCCTGAAACATCTGCGCAACGAGAGCGATCTCGTGGTCGGCGACAACGAGCCCTATGCGGTCAGCGACGAGACCGACTACACGATCCCCGTGCATGGCGAGAAGCGCGGCCTGATGAACTCCGGCATCGAGATCCGCCAGGACCTGATCTCCGACCACGCCGGCGAGACGGCGTGGGCCGATCGGCTGGCGCGGATTCTTGCCGAAATCGAGACGACGCTGCGCAAGGAAGCGTTGATCTAGGCGCCTATCGGAGGATCAGCGGTCATATTCACCTTCCTGGCTTTCGCAGGAAGCGTCAGGCGAAGCCCTTGTTCATCACCCGCAGTCGCTGTGCGAGCGTCCTCATAACCTTGAGCGCGAAATAGGGCGTTTGACTCACGAGGAAGAGAAATTGCTTTTCGGAGATCGGCACAAGCTCGACGTCTGTGATTGCGATGGCAGTCGCGCTCCTTGGCTCGCTGTCGATCAGCGCCATTTCGCCAAAGATGTTGTGAGTCGAAAGCTCGGCGATGGCTCTGTTGCCGACTTGAATGCGAACCTGACCGCTCCTGATGACGAAGAGCTCGTTGGCCGGTTGCCCCTCGCGAAAAATCACGTCGCCTGCTTTTACGCTGCGCGTCTCGACATCATTCCCCGTCAAGACGCTGAAGCTCGCATCGGTCGCCATTTCAACTCCTGTGCTGCGAAGAGCAGATGCTTGAGGTTTCGGGAACGCCCTGGAACCTGGTTGGATCGCCTGCTCCGGTCGATCTCCACATTCATAATTTCGGGCCGGAAGCGATCAACCCATTTCGACGGCCGGGGATCTCGGTGTCGAGGGATGCGATCTGCTAGAACAGATGAGCAAAGACAAAGTACAGCGTGCCCGAAATCAGCATAGCGACCGGCAAGGTCAGCACCCAGGCCATCGCGATATTGCGGATCGTCGACCATTGCAGCCCCGACCCGTTGGCCGTCATGGTGCCTGCGATGCCTGACGATAGAACATGCGTCGTCGACACCGGCAGACCGTAGCCATCCGCCGCCGCAATCGTTGCAGCCGCTGTGATTTCGGCACACGCGCCTTGTGCGTAAGTCAAATGCGTCTTGCCGATTTTCTCGCCGACGGTCACCACGATTCGCTTCCATCCGACCATCGTGCCGAGGCCAAGTGCAATCGCGACCGCGATCTTGACCCAACTCGGGATGAATTTCGTCGCGCTGTCCAGCGATCCTTTGTAGCGCGCAATTGTTGCAACGTCGTCGCCGCTGAGCTTGCTCTCGTCACTCTTCATAAGGAGCCGAAGGGTTTCGGAAACCAGGTACATATCGTTGCGCGTATTGCTGACCGTCTCAGCCGGGAACTTTGCGAGCGACCCGTATTGTGCAACCTCGTCGCTGATCTCCCGCATCAGCTTGACCAGTGACGGGTAGGTGCTTTCGTCGAGCTGGCGAAGCGCGATATAATTGGTCACCGCCGGGCGCGCGTTGCCGGTGACGCGGCGGTCGGCGCTTTTGCTCTCGATGACTTTGCCTGCGGCAGCCGAGTTGTTGGCGAACTGCTCGATCTGGCTGGCGGGCATCGCACGATTCAGCGCGTAAGCCGTCGGGACCGTGCCGATCAGAATGAGCATAATAAGGCCCATGCCTTTTTGACCGTCGTTGGACCCGTGGAAAAAACTGACCAGGGTGCAGGTGAGGATCAGGACGCCTCGTATCCACCAGGGAGGGGGCTGGTCGCCCTTTGGCTCGGCAAACAGTGCTGGCGTCGCGCGCAAGAGAGCGCTTTTGAGCGCAAAGAGCAGAATCGCGGCGAGCGCGAAGCCGAACAATGGCGACAGGAGGAGGGCTTTGGCGATGTTGCCGGCCTGGGACCAGTCCACGCCCGAGGTCCCCTCTCGGCCGTGCATCAACGCGTTGGTGATGCCAACGCCCATGATCGATCCAATCAGGGTGTGCGAGCTCGAAGCCGGCAGCCCGAAATACCAGGTGCCCACGTTCCAGATGATCGCCGCGATCAGCAGCGCGAATACCATCGCGAAGCCGGCACTGCTGCCGACCTGAAGGATCAACTCCACCGGCAACAGCGAAACGACGCCAAAGGCGACTGCGCCACTCGACAGAAGAACACCGATGAGATTGAACACGCCCGACCAAACGACGGCGACATGGGCCGGCATCGAGCGTGTGTAAATGACGGTCGCGACGGCGTTGGCCGTGTCGTGAAAGCCGTTGACGAATTCGAAGCCGAGCGCGATCAGCAATGCGACGAAGAGCAGCAGGAATGCCAGATACGAGGTCTTCCCTGCGCCGGTGGCACCGACATCCGCGTAGATGCTGTACGCGACGAACAAGAGAGCAGCACCGATCACTCCCAGGTAGATAATACCCGTCAGGGGATGAAAGCCTTTTTCAAGATCCGGGCCTCTCCCGAGAGCAGGCTCGATCGAACCGGGCAACGCGACATCGCTCATGAATTCTCTCTGGGAAATGTAATTGGGGGCTATGGCGTGTGACATTAGGACTACGCTTACATGACAGTGATATGACAGTCATGTGATGGCGCCCGTTTGGCGACCGTCGCGGCCACCAAGCGATGCCGCACATCGAACCGGCGGGTCCGCGATTCATCAAGCCGAAACAATGGGTTACATGCGCAACAGAGGCGCCAGTTGGCGCTAGCCGAGCTGGTAAGTCTGCTACGGCCAACAGAAGAAAGTCAGACGTTTGGCTGCACGCGCCGTCACAGCCATTTTGGTACGTCAGTTCGGACAAATTGGCGAAGCCGATCGATCAGCAACGTAGGATTCGGGTCGACGCAGATTGAATGCCGATATCCGAATGCCCTGGAGATCCAGCCGCTCTACCCGACCGCTCGCTCAACGGCCGGCACATTCTCGACGAGGTCACCTCCCGTCGACAGGTGCGCTTCAACGTCGTTGCGGAATCCAACTCGTTCGAGATGCTGCGGGGGTTGGTCTATCGATGTGATCTCGTCTCCTTCCAGATCGAGATCGGTGCACCATCCGCCGATCTGGGCATGGGCCTGGTTGCCTGTCCCATCGACACGCGCGACATCCCCCGCGGGCCGAACTGGTGCTGAGTCAGTTGCGAGGGCGCGGCCTGTCCATCGCAGCGGCGACATTTTCGGAGGTTCTGGCGAAAAGCCTGCACGATTTGGGTACACGCGCCTCATCTCGTCATGAGCGATGATCCGTCAGATCCGAGCGACTTCCGCTTCGGGTCAAACGCCGCAATGGGGATCTACGCGGACCGATGTTCGCTCGGCTGCCGACAACCGACGTCGCCAAAGTTGGGGGTTGTTCGTCCATGTGAGGCGGACGAATCAGAAGTTCGCTTGCATGGCGCATGATGACCGTCAGGGAGGCCATCCAGGGAGGCCATCTCGAAAGACGGCGAAGATTATTTCTACCTGCCCTGCGGTAGAATCATGGTGATCGTCAGAGGTGACTCTCCTCTTGCGGCGCGGACAATCTGGCGGCAATTTTCGCGAGTCGAGTATTTGTTATGGTGGGGTCAGGGTCGCACGCCGGTTGATCGACGATCCATGCCCTGGAGGACGCAACTATTTCGCTTCGCACGCCTCTGGCGCTTCTCCTGATATCCCTGGGTACGATTGCAGCGGTGTGGTGGTGGCTGGCCACCCCCATCAATTTGGTCCGCGCACCGATCGACCCGAATGCCAAGCTGCAATGCATCGCGTACGCGCCGTTCCGCGCTCACCAGACGTCCGAGTCGCCGGCGACGCAAGTGTCGCGGGAACAGATCGCGGAGGATCTCGCCCAGCTTGCCAAAATAACCGATTGCGTCCGTACCTATGCGACCGATCTGGGTCTCGATCAGATCCCGGAGCTAGCGGCCAAGGTGGGGCTGAAAGTCATTCAGGGAATTTGGCTCGGAGGGGACCCGCAAAAGAACGCGACACAGATATCGACGGGCATACGCCTCGCCCGGCAATATCCGGGAACCATCATCGCGCTTGGGGTCGGCAACGAGGTCATGTTGCACCGGGCAATGACTGCTTCCGACCTTGCCGCCATCATTCGCTCGGTCAAGGCGCAGGTGACCGTCCCCGTCACCTATTCCGACGTCTGGGAGTTCTGGCTGCGCTACCGCGAACTTCAAGACGTCGTCGATTTCATCACCATTCATATCCACCCATATTGGGAAAATGATCCGGTCCCGGCGAAATTCGCCGCCGCTCACGTCGACGCCATCCGCATGCGGATGGCGTCGACGTTTCCGGGCAAGGAAGTCCTGATTGGAGAAACGGGTTGGCCGAGCGAGGGGCGGATGCGCCGGTCGGCGCTACCGTCGCGGATCAATCAGGCCCGGGTGATCTCGGAGATCCTCGATCGTGCCCAGCGCGAGAATTTCCGCGTCATCCTGTTCGAGGCCTATGATGAATCGTGGAAGCAAGAGCTCGAGGGCACGGTCGGTGGATCCTGGGGCCTGTTCGATTCCGTGCAGCGCATGCTGAAATATCCGCCCGGCATCCCCGTCAGCAATTATCCGCTCTGGAAGTTGCAACTGAGCAGCGGAATGGCGCTGGCGGTCCTGATCTTCGGTGCGGCATGGCTGACCTTGCGCCGCAAGCCGCGGCAGCCCCGGCTGGTTTCATGGCTTGCGGTCGGAATATCGGCAACCACAGCCGGAATCCTGTTTGGGGTGGCCGCCCAGAAGATGTTCTATGAAAGTTACGGCGCGGGCAGCTGGCTTCTGTGGGGCACGCTTCTGGTGGTGGCAACCGCTTCGCCGGTGTTCGGCGCCAGCGCCCTGGTGTCGGGGCGCGCACCGCCGACATTTCTGGAATTGCTGGGACCGAAGGACGACCAGAGTCTATCACTGCTGACGCTCCTGCACGGACTGGTCTGGATCGTCGCCATCGTGATCACCACGCAGACCGCGGTCGGCTTTGTGTTTGACCCGCGCGAAAAGGATTTTCCTTTCGCGGCCCTCACCATGGTGGCGGTTCCTTTTGCGGCCATGGCGCTGCTCAACCGGCCGAAGAAGGGAATCCGCCCGATGGCGGAATCGATATTTGCCGGTGTGTTTCTGGTGGCAGCTATCTATGCGGGACTTAGCGAAGGGGCGGACAACTGGCAGTCGCTGTGGACTTGTGCTGCCTATATACTGCTCGCGGTTACGCTGTGGCGGGCGCGGGCTTGAGAAAATGTTCGCTCGGGTGCTGATAACCGACGTAACCAAGTTTTGGGCATCAGTCTTGGGCGTCAGTCTTGAGCGTCGTTCGGACGGCCGCTTCCGGACTTAAATACTCGCGGTTATCACGTCGCCGTCGAAAGCCGAGCGGCTGACGACATGGAATGCTTCGCATGCCATTTGGGGCCGGGCCCGCGCATGTAGTGGAGCTCGGGCCGGTAGCGATCGCGAAAGCACTTGATCAAATTCTGCCAACCCGCCGTGATCGCGTTCAAGCCGCGGCGAAGGGGCAGGAATGGTGGCCGCTCCGATGCCATGGCACCCTCTCAGTGCGGCTTGCCGAGAACGGATGCAAAGGACAGGACAACGATCTCGTCGCCGGCCTCGTCGCTGACATGCATGGTCCAGTCGCGCCAATCTTCCAGGCTGATCGTTGCGACGAGCGACCGCATCATGCAGGTGGCCGCCTCGCACGCCTCGGCGAGGCTGGCGGCGGAGCTGCCGCGGCGATCCATCAACACCCCTCGTGTGTTGGCGCAATGGAGATAGACTTGGGCCATGTTCGCGTTCTCCGCCTGAGCAGGCTCGACCCTGCACAATGGAGCATACGCGGCCGCAGCAGGGTCACCCGTGATCCAGCTCACACAAGCGCGCGGCCTGGCAGGCTCCGAGACCGCAGGGCGGCGCGTCGATGCGGACTAGGATGCTCTCCCGGTCACGCGCCCGTCGCGGGCGACCAGCGTCCCCGCCTTGTAGACGGATCGTCCTTGCGGCGGACCAACGACGGCTTCGGGAACATGCGCCGCGTTCAACGTCACGAAATCCGCCTTCGCGCCCACGGAGAGGCCGTAGCCTTCGAGCCGCAATGCCTTGGCGCCTGCCGCCGTGACCATGTCGAAGGCGATCCGCAATTCCTCATCCCTGTAGAAACCCGAGCGGTAACCGATCGTCGTCGCGCGATTGAGCATATCGCCGTCTCCGTAGGGCCACCAGGAATCGCGGATGTTGTCGTTGCCGCTGAACACGGTGACGCCGGCCTGCCTGAGCGCGGCAACCGGAGGGAAGGCCCGACTGCCGGGCGCGTTGGTCATGATGGCGACGCCGGAACGCGCCAGCACATCCGCGACTTTCCCGAACACGTCCGGCGCCACATCGCCGAGCGAATAGGCGTGGCTGACCGCGACATGGCCTTCCATGCCGAGCGCGCGGGTTCTAGCGGCGATCTGCTCGATCTCGAACACGCCGAGTGTGCCGTGGTCGTGCAGGTGAATGTCGACGTCGACGCCGCGCTTCTCGGCGACGCCAAACACGACGTCGAGATGGCGCTCGACGTCGCGGTCGAAGCTTGCGGGATCGAGACCGCCAACCAGATCGGCGCCGATCCCGATCGCCTGATCCAGCAACTCCGGCGTACCCGGGCTCTTCAGGATTCCGCTCTGGGGAAACGCGACGAGCTGAATGTCAATCAGGCCCCTGTACTCCTCGCGAACCCCGAGGATGGTCTCGAGCGATTTGAGGCCGACGGAGCCGTCGACCATCACATGGCTGCGCATCTGCGTGGTGCCGTGCGCGATGCAGAGGTCGAGCTGGTTTCTGGCCCGCACGTCCATCGGCGCGGCCTCGGCCATGTTCTGCGCCTGGAATGCGACCCGCTCATGCACGTCAAAGCCGTTGGTGCACGGCCTGTGCGGCCGCCACACGTCGCCATAGAAGCTGGTGTCGAGGTGGATGTGACCTTCGACAAATCCGGGCACGACGAGTGCGCCGCCGAGGTCGATGGTCCCTGGCGCCACCGGTTGGTCGTCCAAGCCTGTAATAGCCGCGATGCGCCCATCGCGCACGGCAAACGCATGAAGCGCACCGTCGTCGAACCGTGCATTGATGAAGTTCTTGTCGGCCATCATGTCCTCTCCATTCCCGGACGCGTTCGCCCGGCGGACGACCGCGCAAACAGCGCGCACTGCGCCATCTAATGACTCAGA
Organism: Bradyrhizobium sp. LTSPM299; assembly: GCF_000938235.1. Classification (NCBI taxonomy): domain Bacteria; kingdom Pseudomonadati; phylum Pseudomonadota; class Alphaproteobacteria; order Hyphomicrobiales; family Nitrobacteraceae; genus Bradyrhizobium; species Bradyrhizobium sp. LTSPM299. Next base: position 565,613 of record NZ_JYMU01000049.1, on the reverse strand, counting down.
CCGCGTAGTTCACGTCTGTGCGGTAGGCACTTTCGCGATGATTGCGCCAATAGAGGTCCTTTATTCTCTCGAAGACAGGCCCTGGCCGGTCATTGCCCAGGATCGTTTGATTGACGCGCACCACCGGAACGATGCCTCCCGCGGTACTCGTCAGGAATATTTCGTCCGCAGCTTCGATGGCTTCGCGGGGAATCGGCTCGATTGAGGCCTTGTATCCGAGTACCCCACAAAACTCGAGCACGGAACGGCGCGTGATGCCTTGAAGACTACCGCGGTCTGACGTGCGAACCTTGCCGTCCTTGACGATGAAGACGTTGAACCCCGGGCCTTCGGTGACGATACTCTCATCGCACAGTACGGCCGTATCAAAATCGTGGTCGTGCGCTTCCATAAGTCCGCTGGTCAGATCGTTCCATTGATAGTTCTTCACCGTCGGATCGACCGCACGGTCCGACACACGAGGAACGGACGATATCCACAGCCGAACCCCGCGCTCCTTGACCTCCTTTGGAACGATATCCACCCATGCAATAGCGTAGGCCAGGAAGTGATTTTCGCAGTCGGACGGACGACGGGAACCCGCGATGCGTGGCAGGCCGCGCAGGGTCACCATTGCAACGTAAGCATCTTTCAGGCGCGACGTGGCCACGCAGCGATGCAGGATTCGCTCGATCTCTTCACGCGACTCGGTTGGTTTCATGCGGCGGGCACGCATCGATCGCTCGAACCGATCGAGATGATCCGCAAGGCGGAAGAAAGCTCCGTCGGACACGTGGACAACATCGTAGACAACGTCGGATCGCGTGAAGGCCCAATCCAGCGGCGAGATCGACGCCTTGGCGACCGGCACAAACGCACCGCGGACGTATGCTGTCCCCTTGCTGAAATCATCATCTGACATGAGTTTGCACCTGCGCTTTCGAGAGAATTATTCCCTCCAAACTCCACCGGAAACTCATGAATGACAATAGCGAGAAGCTGTCCTGTCCAGCTGATCGACGGTCGTGTTCAATAGGTGGGAGGGGTCACAGCCGTGATAATCTCACAAGCCTCGCGACCCGCATTTCGGAAGCGGCGAGGAGGGAGTTGCGGCCACGCCTTAGCCGAGATCGTGCAGATCCTTGCCCAGCGGCGGCGTCAGGCGAAACGACGAGAAGACGACCTTCAGTCCGGCCCGCTCGGGCGTGCAGGCCATCGGCCCGACAAGGTAAGAGCTTGCCTTGGGAAACGGCGCCAGCCGCAGCAGCGGCCAGAGTTTGCCATCGGCCGAGGCCTGCAAGCGCAGCACGCCGTTCGCGACGGTCGCGCGTAGCCGGAAATCGCTGGCGTCGTGCCCATAATGTGCGCTCGCCCAGTCCGATCGTCCGTCGGTCAGAACGCTGCCAAGCATGGCATCGCCGTCCGAGAACTCGATCCCGGCCTTGACCCAATGCTGCGCGTCGATCCGCACCATGATGCCCGCCTGGTCGTACAGCGCGCGAAAGTCGCCCTGGACGCGCAACTCGGCGGTGAACGCCTCGCCGGTCCGGAAGCCGAGGAAATGTCCGTTGTCGCGGTTAAAGCCGTAGTGGGTCTCGCGCCAGAAGTCGGTGGCCTTGTCGGTGACGATCTCGAGGCTGTCGCCCTGCGCCGACCATCGTTCCGGTTCGTTCAGCCATACACCATCGTCTCGGAGCAAGATCGGGCTGTTCATGTTGACCTCGGTTGGCCGTTTCAGGCCGGTCGTACGCCAACATAACTTCTCAATTGAGGCGCGATTGCATGAGCACCCAAGGAGTTCGGTTTTGAACTGACTACCCGCCGCGGGTCGCGGCGAACAGCGCGGCGGCCACGAACAGCGCCGAGACCGCCCATAGCACCCAGGCAAACCGGCCGTCGCCGCGCGCGTCGAGCGCGGCTTCCGCGGGATTGGCGGGATTGACGTGGACCTCGACGGCCGCGCCATCCGGATAGCGCGACAGCAGGCGCTTCAGCATCCTGTCCGAGGCCGAGGCCGAGCCGGCTCCGACGCGGGCGCATTCGTTGGTATAGCTGACATTCTGATAGGCGTAGCTGTAGGACACGCGCCTGCCGAACATCTCGGTCCCGCGCCCGCCGCCTTCAGACGCGGCGCCGCGATACTCCTCCATCTCGGACACATGGATCGTACCTGCCACCACCGGCCAGTGGCTGGCGGCCCAGGCCTGCTTGCGCACGGCAAACCCGAACAGCGCGACGACGAAACCGAACGCGCCGAGACCGATCACCATCCCCGACCGATCGGGGCGCGCCATATGTCGCGAGAGAAGATCGTACAATTTGTTGAAGCCGAAGGCCGAACCGAACACGATCGCGAGCACGATTGCGCTGCCGATGCCGAGACAGCCCCACAGGCCCTTCGGCAGCTCGCGCTCCAGTACTGCCTGGTCCGGATGCCGGGGATTGTAATAGACGGTCACGATGCTGCCGGCCGGGTATTTCGCCAGCGTCTCGGCGACCTCCGAATTGCCGAGGTCTTCACCGATGCTGACGCGGTTGCAGCGCAGCTTCCTGCCGTTCGCCGTATATTCGTAGACGACGTTGGCGAAGTTGCGCTGCTCGAGCCGCTCGCCATCCTCGCGATCATCGTCGGGAACTTTAACCTCGCGCAGTTCGACGGTCGAGGTCACGACGCAGCCGGCAGTCTGCGGCCAGCCCTTGGCCTCGCGCACCTGCCAGGTCTTGACGACGGCCGCAATGACGATCAGCCCGAGCGGCGCGAGCAGCATCGCATAGACAAGCCAAGGCAAATCAGGCACGGGGGATTCCCTTCAGCGGTGGCAGCGCCCGGTTGGACGCAGCCCACGCGCGAAGGGTTCAAGCCGCCGGCGGGATTTATCGCGCCCGGGTCAGCGCCAGCCAGATGCCGCCGCCGATCATGAAGCCGCCGGAGATGCGCGACATCAGCCGCGTCCGCTCCCTGGAGAAGAACTTCCGGGCGCGCCCGGCGAGCAACGCATAGGCCCCGTCGGTCATCGCGGCGGTTGCCATGAAGGTAATGCCGAGCAGCGCGACCTGGGGAATGTGCGGCTTGTCCATGTCCATGAACTGCGGAATGAAGGCGCCGAAGAACACCAGCACCTTCGGGTTCGACAGCAGCACCAGAAAACCCTGCAGGAAGAAGCCGCCGCGCGGCGGTGGCGGCGCCTCATCGGTGCCGACGCCCTCGACCGGCGAGCGGATCAGCTTGATACCGAGCCAGACCAGATAGGCGGCACCGGCAAAGCGCACCCAGTCGAACCAGTAACCCATGGTCGCCATCAGCGAGGTCAGGCCGACCGCGACGATACCGATCACGATCCCGAGCCCGACCTGGGCCCCCAGCACGTTGATCAGCGCGGCGCGCGTGCCGTAGCGCAGGCCATTGGCGATCACCATGGTGACGATCGGACCGGGCAACAGCGCCAGCGCAATGCAGGCGGCGACGAAGGCGAAATAGGCTTGCAGGGACATGGGGACTCTTCTGTGTTTCTCTCGTCATTATGCACGCGAAGGGCGCAGTTGGAAACGGCTGAACTCCCTCGCCCCGCTCTTGCGGGAAGAGGGTTGGGGTGAGGGGCTCCCTCCGCGAGGTGGTGCGAGTAGATAGACCTGTACCCCCTCACCCGGATCGCAAGAGCGATCCGACCTCTCCCCGCAAGCGGAGCGAGGTAAAGAACACTGCACTCAACGACCTTCCATCGCCACGGTCATCCATCGCTTCAACTCAGCGGAGTCCAAAAAGCTCAACGCCGCCCTCTGCACCCGCGTCGCATCGCCCCTGCCCTGCGCGGCCGCCACCAGGAGATCGCAGCGGTGCGACAGCGCGATGCCGATCGCGGTGCGCTTCCCCTCGGGCATCTCGATGTCATACGCCCGCACGCGCCCACGCATGTCGGCGACGTCAACGGCATCGCCTGCCTTTAGCGCCACAAACCGCGCGCTGATCATGTCGATATCGGCGACGCGATCGACCTCATCGTCATCGGCGACGCCGGTTCCGCAGTTGCAGAAGCCGAGCTTGGGCCGAACATAGACCTCGATGCCTTCGCAATCCGTCGTGCCGCAGCGAAACGCGCGGCCCGCCGGCCAGCCGTCGCGCGGGAACGGCCAGGCAATCTCGCGCCACGCGCCGGCGCGTGGCGGCGCCATCTCGTAAGCAGCGACGGCGGAGAAGCCACCGAGCGCCAGACACATCGCCGCAATGACGGGCCACGAGCGCATCATCGCGTCCTCATGGCAGGCCGGCGACGGCGCGCGCTTCACCGGTCAATTCGAGGATATGCAGGCCGGTGTTGGCGCGATCGACCGCGTAGATGTAGCCGCGTTCGTCGGTTTCGAGGTTGTTGGTCTGGATCGCGACCTTGCAGCGGTCCTTGCCGTCGATGGTCACGCAGCGCTTGTCGGTCGCCGCAGTGATCGATGGAATGAAATAGCCGACTTCCCTGGGGTGATAGGGATCGCGGATATCGAGCGCGCGAACGCCGGCATTGAAGAAGGCGATGAAGGCCATCTTCTTGTAGTAGACCGGCGCCATGCTCTCGTTCGAGGAATGCGAACCGAACCGGCCGCCACGCTCGCAGAACGAGCCGGAAGCCTCCGGCACGGTGTAGCTCGAAATCATCATCGGCCGCGCCTCGCTGGTGACGTCGGCGAACCACACCATCTGTCGCGCCTCGCCGCATTCGTTCTGGATCGCCTCATCGACGATCATCACGATGTCACGCGTACGGCCGTCCTTGTCGTGCGCGAACTCCGCAATCGGCATGCCCGGCATCGGAAACGTCGTGTGCGCGCCGTTCATCGCCGACAGCGGCATCCGCGCGATCTCCGGCAGCTTCAGATTCTCCGGCGTCGGCTCCTTCGGCCCGTTCAAGAGCTTGTCGCGATCGACGATTTGCAAAAAGCCGCCCTTGTTGGTGCCGTAGCCGAAATAGACCCGGTTGCCCTTCACTCCGGTCGAGATCGGCCCGTGCAGTTCGGTCGGCACCGCGCCGGTCGCGCCCGGCTCCTGCCCGGGCAGGCCGAAATCTCGGATCTTCACCGGATGCGCTGGATCGGAGAGATCGTAGATCTGCGTCATGCGCCGGGTGCGCCAGTCCGGCGCGCCCGACACCAGGAAGGCGATGCCGGTTTCGCATTCCCAAAAGCTCTTGTGGGTATCCTTGAGGCCGCCAAGCCGGGTCACCAACACGGGATTGGCGGGATCGGCGACGTTCCAGATCTCATGCGCCTCGCTGCCGAAGGTGCGCAGCATGTAGACCGCGTTGCGATCGCCCTTCGGCAGATCCTTGCCGTCGCAGATCCGCACCATCTGCGCGCCGCCGGATTCATATTTGCCTTCCTGTCCGGGAATGTGCCGCAGATATTTCGGATGCACGGGATCGGTGACGTCGACGATCGAGGTGCCGTTTGGCTCGGCCTTGCCGGTCATCGGATTGACGGGATCGGCAATGTCGTCGGTGCCGCCGTGATGGCCGATATAGGCGATCCAACGATCACCCTGGTGGTGAATGGTCGGCTGATAGGCGCTGCGCGCCTGCAGGTCGTTAGTTCCGACCAGCTTCATGTTGGACGCTTCCGGCGGATCGCCAATCTTCTGCTGCTGGGCGCTTGCGGTGGACGCAAGCAGGACAAACACAATCGTGCAGCAAACCGCCGAAACGCGACCACCCATGAGCACCACCCCAAGTTCCTCGCCAATCTGCGTTGGCTGCGCGGGAGCTTAGCATGGCGACATCAGTGCCAAAACACACGCTCTTGACATGCAACCATTTGGTTGCCTATCATCCGAACCATGGATGCGGTCTTCAAAGCGCTGGCGGATGCCTCACGGCGGACGCTGCTCGACCGGCTTCACGACCACAACGGACAGACGCTCGGCGAACTCTGCAACGGCCTCGACATGACGCGTCAGGCTGTGACCAAGCACCTTGTCATTCTCGAAGAGGCCAACCTCGTCACCACGATCAGGCACGGCCGCGAGAAGCTGCACTACCTCAACCCGGTTCCGATCCATCAGATCGGCGAGCGGTGGATCAGGAAGTTCGAGCGCGGGAAACTCGCCGCGCTCAGCGAATTGAAACGGCAATTGGAGAAGCGTGATGAGTAAGCCGGAATTCGTCTATGTCACTTATATCGAGACCTCGCCTGAAAAGCTGTGGGATGCGCTGACCGACAGCGCGTTCACCAAGCAATACTGGTTCGATACCGAGGTCCGATCCGATTGGAAGGTCGGCTCGCCGTTCGCGCTTGTGATGGGCGGCAAGACCACCGACACCGGCAATATCCTCGAGGCGGACCGGCCGCGGCGGCTGTCCTACACGTTCAAGCACGAGCTGTTCGACGGGATGCGCGACGAGCCGGCGACGAAGGTCGTCTTCATCCTGCAGCCGTTCGGCAATCTCGTGAAGCTGACCGTGACGCATGAAGGCTTCGATGTGGGCAGCAAGCTGCTCGACGGCATCTCCAGGGGATGGCCCGCGATCCTGTCCGGGCTCAAGAGCCTGCTCGAAACCGGCAAGGTGTCGCCGATTCCTCCGGAGGCGCTGGGGATCCAAGGGTTCGAATGACAAAGGCTTCGAGTGACCATGAAGATCTATCGAAGGGTGCGTGCGAACATGAATATCGAGACGTTCAGGCCGGCGATCGTCTACACGATCTACATCGCCTCGACGCCTGAGAAGGTGTGGCAAGCGCTGACCGATGCCGAGTTCAGCCGGCAATACTTTTCCGGCCATGCGGTTGAGGTCGACCTGAAGGTCGGCGGCGCTTACATCGTGCGCCGGCCCGACGGCGGGCTGCACATCTCCGGCGAGGTGATCGAATGCGATCCCTTGAGGCGGCTCACCGTCACCTTCAACGTCAACTGGCCGGCGCTGGTCGAAAAGCTCGGGCCGACGCTCGTGACTTACGAGATCGAGCCGGCCGGCAATGGCGTGAAACTGACACTGTTGCAGTCGCATGACCGTCCGATCAGCGACGACATCCTGTCCGGCGGCCGCACCGGCTGGCCGGCGATCCTCTCCAGCCTGAAGAGCCTCTTGGAAACCGGCCAAGCCATGGTGATCCCGATGCAGCCCCCGGCGCGCATGCTGGCCGCGCTGAAGGAACTGGGGATCGCGACGCCGTAGCCGGGACGGAATGCCGGAGTTGCTTCAGTTAATCCGCCCTTAAACGATGAGATCGATACCGGCCAAAATCGATAAGGAGTTTACCACCTTCGGATGCTAGGAGAAAGGCGCTCGCGCGTAGCGCATTGGCAAGGTGGTTCGATGTTCAAATGGAAAGGCACGCTCAATCGAGCCGCCTATGCCTTGCGATCGATCATCGCGATCGCATTTCTGATCGGGACGATCCTTTTCTTCCCGTTTGTGACGAAAGCGATCGTAACGGCGTCGCATTGCGCGCTCGATACTTGCGGTGCGGTCGGGCTTATCGTTCCTACGGTCACCCGGCCCCTCCTCTTTATCGCCGCTATTGCAATGGTGCTGAGTGCCTGCGTCCGCAGGGCACGCGACGCTGGATTACATCCGTGGCTGGGGGCGTTTCCGCCGCTCATGCTCGCAGGCGATCAGGGTTTCCTTCAGTATGCTGGAGCGGGTTGGGCATATCCGTTCTCGACGGGTATCATGTCGCTCCATCCACCCGTCTATGCCTTGTTTGCCACATCCGTGATCGCGCTGCTCGGATTCCCCTCACGCGATTCGCTCCGCGACGGCGATAACCGCCTCCTCGACAAAGCGCTGCTGGTGCTGGCGACAATCTTGTCGATGGCTGCCCTGCTTCGCACGGGCGTGCTCCCGCTCGCTGCGCTCATCAAATTTCCCTTCCTCATGCTCCCAACGATCTGGTTCGAACAATACGCGCGCTTCGTCATGCCGCTGTTTCTGGTTATGGCAACGTACCGCATCTGGCGGTCGCATGGCGCCGCGCCGATGACCGCCGCAAGCACTGCGGTCCCTTCACCGGCGGCGCCCAGCCTCTGGCGGCCACGGCGTGCGGCACTGGTGGGAGCGGTGATCGCCCTCGCCGTCCTGCTGTGGTCGCTGCAAACCAGCGTCCAGATGAGCTTTTTGATGGTACTGATCAGCCTCGCGGCGTGGCTGTTGCCAGCCTTTGTTCCCACCTTCCTTCTTTACACGGCGCTCGTTACAACCGTCATGCGCCTTATCGCCCGGCGAGACGCGATCGCAGCCGCGGCCCTGGTGGCCGCACTTATTCCGTTCGGTCTTTGGGCAATGTCGCTCTCGACGGTTCTCCGAGCCAAGGCGGAGGAAAGAGCCGTCGTGGCCGCCATTCCCAAGGTCGCGTTGCCTGCAAATATCAGTGGTGTCGTCATCGAAGGCGAGGACTGGTCGTTGATGAATTGCGCACGGGGACGCGTGCTATCCGACGCCTTTGATTTTGGCGACGTCCTGACTCATGGGCAGAGCAAGAGCCCGTATCTGCGGTTCACGCGAGCTACCGCCAATTCACCGGTCGGGACGGGCAGACCCGCCGACAACGCCCCGAGCGAATATATTCTCATTCGCTTCCCGCGCCGGCCTACATTCTTTCAGGACAGAGTCGCCTTGGACATTACGTCACCTCCCGTGGAGATTTACGCGGTCGATCCCGACGGTACACGGCTTGTCGCGGCGACCTATACCGCGCTCAACCGGCCGCCGGCGTTTCCGCCGATGCTGACTGCCTACGGCTGGTATTCTGGTGACAACTCGACGACGAGTGAAATTATGTGCCGTAGCGTCGGCCAGTTCCTGCAGCGAGAGCTGCTCGACAAATTGCCGTCTGTCCGGAGTTGAGAAACGAACGAAGACGAAGGGTGCCTTACCCCAGCGCCCGCAGTTCCCGCCGCAGCACCTTGCCCGTCGCCGTCATCGGCAGGCTATCCGTGAACTGCACAAAGCGCGGATATTCATGGGCGGCGAGTTGCACCTTGACGAATTCCTGGATCTCGCGCGCCAGCGCGTCATCAGGTGCGTAGCCGGGGCGCAGCACGATCCAGGCTTTGATCGATTCGGTCCTGATAGGATCGGGAATGCCGACAACGGCTGACATCGCGACCGCCGGATGCTTCATCAGCGTGTGTTCGATCTCGGACGGGCCGACGCGATAGCCGGCCGTCGTGATGACGTCGTCCTCGCGGCTGACGTACCAGAAATAGCCGTCCGCATCCTGCACGCCGAGATCGCCGGTCAGCAGGAATTCGCCGGCGTATTTTTTTGCGGTCGCCTCCGGATTGCGCCAGTATTCAAGCATGGTGCAGGGACACGGCTGGCGCACGCCGATGATGCCGCGCTGTCCCCGCGGCAGTTCCTCGCCTTTGTCGTTGACGATACGAACGTCGAAGCCCGGCGTGGCGCGGCCCATCGAGCCGGGCCGGATCGGAAACAAGTTTGAATTGCTGCCGATCACGAGATTGCATTCGGTCTGGCCGAACACCTCATGGGCGTCGATGCCGAAGGTGTCACGCACCCACCCCAGCAACTCGCCGCCGAGCGACTCGCCGCCGGTGAAGATGCTGCGCAGCTTGACGCCCGGGTTGGTGACATCAGCCTGCCGCATCAGCTTCAGCGCGGTCGGCGGCAGGAACACGTTGCGGATGGAAAGGTCCGCCATCATCTGCATCGCCGCCTGCGGCTCGAATTTGCGCGCGCGGTGACCGACCAGCGGGATGCCGTGATACCAGAACGCGAACAGGCCGTTGATCAGGCCGCCGATCCAGGCCCAGTCCGCCGGCGTCCACATCAAATCGCCGGGACGCGGCAGGAAATTGTGGCACATCTCGACATTGGGCAGATGGCCGAGCACGACGCGGTGCGCATGCAGCGCGCCCTTGGGATTTCCTGTGGTGCCCGAAGTGTAGATGATCAGGCCGGGATCGTCGGCCGATGTGTCGACGGTGACGAAGTCCGGCGAGGCCGATTTGATCGCACCCCAGAACGACTTTGTACCCGCCGGCGTACGTTCGCCGACGATGTAGACGGCCTTCGGCGCAGGCAAGCGATCGCGGATTTTCGCGATCTTATCCCAGCCGGCCTCATCGGTGATGATGGCCTTGGCTTCCGAGTTCGACAGGCGGAATTCGAGCGCATCCTCGCCGAACAGCGCGAACAGCGGGATCGAGATCAGCGCCGAGCGGAACGCGGCGAGATGCGCGACCGGCAGTTCGAGCGACTGGGACAGAAACACCGCGACGCGGTCGCCGCGGACCAGCCCGTCGGCCTCAAGCACGTTGGCGAAGCGGCGCGAGGCGTCCGCGACCTCGTCGAACGTGGTGCGCGTGGCGCCGCCGTCCTCGTCGACATAAACCAGCGCCAAGCGGCCGGTGCCGTCGGCGTAACGGTCGCAGCAGGCGGTTGCGATATTGAAGTGCTCGGGGACATCCCAGCGGAAGTTGCGGGTGAGTTCGTCGTAGGTTGCAGCTTCAGTCAGCATGGTTGCCAGCGCGGTTGGACATCAGGAATTCGACCTTACCCGAACCAAAGATTTTTCGAGAGGCGCTTTGCGATCACCTCACGTTCAGCTATCCCAAGGCACGTCATACGACACAAGTCCCTGCACGATTGCAGGGAGACAAGACAAGCCATGATGGGGGATGATTTCATGCCGCAAATGACGCGCCGCAACATCCTTCGCGCCGGGGCAATGCTGGCTGTGGCCGCTCCGTTACCGGTGTGGGCCGCCGATGAGGCCGCAAAGCCGAAATCGCGCCTGATTTTGCTGGGCACCGCCGGCGGGCCGACGCCGAAGCCCCATCGCGCGGCGCCCGCGCAGGTCATCGTCGTCAACAACACGTCCTATGTGATCGACTGCGGTAACGGCGTCGCCCGCCAGATGATCCTGGCAAAGCTCAAGCTGGCGTCGATCCGCAGCGTGTTCCTGACCCATCACCATTCCGATCACAACGCCGACTACGGCAATCTGTTGCTGCTGGCTTGGGCGACCGATCTCGCCAAGCGCGTCGATAGCTACGGGCCGCCGCCACTGGCGGAGATGACCAAGCAATTTCTCGCCCTGAATGACTACGACATCCGCACCCGCATGGCCGATGAGGGGCGCCCGCCGCTGAAAGATTTGATCGTTCCGCATGAGATCAGCGCCGATGGCCTCGTCATGCAGGACGACAACGTCAAGGTCACGGCGGCGCCGGTCGAGCATCCACCGGTCGCGCCCGCGTTCGCCTATCGCTTTGATTGCCCCGACCGCTCGATCGTGATCTCGGGCGACACCAGGCCATCGCCAAACCTCGTCAAGCTGGCGCAGGGCGCCGACGTTCTGGTCCACGAAGTCATGCACCTGCCCTCACTCGAGCAATTGATCGCGACCGAGCCGAACGCCACAACGTTGCGCGAACATCTGCTGGCGAGCCACACCACGACCGAGCAGGTCGGCCGCATCGCCACCGAGGCAGGGGTCAAGACGCTGGTGCTGTCGCACTTCGTCCCCGGCGGCTATCCCTTCCTCAAGGACGAAGTCTGGTTCGACGCGGTGCGGCCGTTCTTTTCAGGAAATCTCGTCGTCGGCCACGATCTGCTGGAGCTGTAGATCAGCGCGTACTCCTTGGCGGATCGAGTTCAGTCACCCTGCATGTAGCGGACCGGATTTTCCTTGTCCGCCTTGAAGATGTCAGCAGCCTCGGTAAACAACGCCGTCACGGCCGGGGCTTTCAGGTCGTCGAACGCGACGAAACTGAAATTGTTGCCGCCCGATCGCAACTCACCGAGCTTGCCGGCATAGCACGAGACGAGCGGCTTGCCGCCTCGGGTGACAGCGACATAGACGCTGATGTAGTTCTTCTGCAGCGCCACCCCGATCACCGGCCACGGCGTCGACTTGCCGGACTTGATCGCGTAGCGAAACTGACCGTAGCCAATCATGGTCATGCGCATGCCGGCCTCGCCCGCCGGCGTCCCGGCATGGAAATGCCGCTTGAGGCCGGGGGCGGCCTTGCGCATCAGGGTGTGCAGCTGTTCGAGCTCCGCTGAGCGAGCGGGATCGAAGGCGAGATAGGCTTCCAGACTGTCCGCGGTGACACGAAACACCGAAAGGCCTCCGCCGCTATCCTGCGAGTGCCGCCTTGACCAGGCCGCTGGCCTTGCCGAAATCCATTTGCCCGGCGTATTTCGCGCGCAGCACGCCGATGACCTTGCCCATGTCCTTCATGCCGGCAGCGCCAGTTTCGGTGACGGCAGAAGCGATCGCGGCTTTCACCTCGTCGTCGGACATCTGCTTCGGTAGGTAGGCGGAGATCACGGCGATCTCTTCGCGCTCCTGCGCGGCGAGCTCAGCGCGGCCGCCCTTGTCGTACAGCTCGACCGATTCCTGGCGCTGCTTGATCATCTTCTGCAGCACGCCGAGCAAATCGGCATCGGAGAGTGGCGGCTTACCCTGCCCGCGCGCGTCGATATCGGCGTTCTTGATGGTCGAATTGACCATGCGCAGCGTGGAGAGCTTGCGCTCCTGCTTTGCCCTCATCGCATCCTTGACCGCATTGTTGATGTCGTCGCGCAGCATTGTGATGTCCTTAAACCGAGTAATCCCCTCATGTAGGATGTTCGCAATAGCAGAACAACCTAGTTTCGGAGCCAGTCGACCAGCGCATCCGCGCAGGCTTCGGGCTGCTCGGGCTGCGGCAAATGTCCGCAATTCGGCAGGATCACAAGCTTTGCGGCGGGGATGCCGCTGGCCATCTCCGACGACAGCGCGTTCGGAATGGTGTTGTCCTCATCGCCCGTCAGCACCAGCGTCGGACATCGGATCCAGGCCAGCGTCGGCCGCGAGTCCGGCCGGCTCATCACCGCCGTCTGCTGGCGGATAAAGGCCTCCGCGCCGACATCCGCGCCCATGTCGTAAACCAGCTGGCGCAAGCTTGCATCCGCCTGTCGCGAGGGATGCACGAAGCCGGGAAAGAGCTCGTCGAGCACACCGCGATAATCGCCACCCCTGGCGCGCTCGATCATGCCGCGGCGGCGCGTGCTGGCCTCCGGCGTATCCGGGCGCGCCTGGGTGTTGATCAGCGCCAGTTTTGCGACCCGCTCCGGCGACTGGCGCATGATCTCGAAGGCGATGTAGCCGCCCATCGAGTGCCCGGCGAGCGCGAAGCGGGGCGGCGCCTCGGCGAGGATCCGGCGGGCGATTGCGCCCATATTGTCGTCGCGGATGTGGTTGGCGACCGTAACCGGTCCGAACGGCCACAGCGCCGGGATCACGGGGGCAAAAATCCGGGGCGACGAGACGAGGCCCGGGACGAGCAGGATCGGCATCGAATTGTCCATGCGAAGGCTCCGAACCGGGTCATTTTCGGCAAGCAAACGGCCGCCGAGGGGAACTTTAGATTAAAAGGCCGTTCGGGCCTGTCAAATCGACCGGCAATGCGGTGTGAATCGACGCCCTTTCGCTTTGACGCCGCAGGGTGCGGCGACTATTTAAAGGGCTCATGACAACCCCCGTAAACGCTCCCGCCTGGCCGGACCACAAACCGACCGCGCTCCTTGTGCTCGCCGATGGCACCGTGCTGGAAGGCTTCGGCCTCGGCGCGGAGGGCCAAGCCGTTGGCGAGGTCTGCTTCAACACCGCAATGACCGGCTATGAGGAGATCCTCACCGATCCCTCCTATGCCGGGCAGATCATCACCTTCACCTTCCCGCATATCGGCAATGTCGGCACCAACGACGAAGATATCGAGACGGTGAACCTGGCCGCGACGCCGGGCGCGCGCGGCGTGATCCTGCGCACGGCAATCACGGACCCCTCGAATTACCGCGCCACGCGCCACCTGGACCAGTGGCTGAAGACGCGCGGCATCATCGGCCTCTCCGGCATCGACACCCGCGCGCTGACGGCGCTGATCCGCTCCAAGGGCATGCCGAACGCCGTGATCGCACACGCGAAGAACGGCGAGTTCGATTTGCACGGGCTGAAGGAAGAGGCGCGCGAATGGCCGGGCCTCGAGGGCATGGATCTGGTGCCGATGGTCACGTCCGCCCAGCGCTTCACCTGGGACGAGACGCCGTGGGTCTGGCAGCAGGGCTTTGGCCGCCAGAGCGCGCCTGAGTTCAACGTGGTCGCGGTCGATTATGGCATCAAGCGCAACATCCTGCGCCTGCTTGCCGGCGTCGGCTGCAAGGTGACCGTGGTGCCGGCGACGACCTCGGCCGAGGACATCCTGGCGATGAAGCCGGACGGCGTGTTCCTGTCGAACGGCCCCGGCGATCCGGCGGCGACCGGCAAATATGCCGTGCCCGTGATCCAGCAGGTGATCAACTCAGGCACGCCGACCTTCGGCATCTGCCTCGGTCACCAGATGCTGGGGCTGGCCGTCGGCGCCAAGACCATGAAGATGCATCAGGGCCACCACGGCGCCAACCATCCGGTCAAGGACGAGACCACCGGCAAGGTCGAGATCACCTCGATGAACCATGGCTTCGCCGTCGACCAGACCACGCTGCCGAAGGGCGCGACGCAGACCCATATCTCGCTGTTCGACGGCTCCAATTGCGGCATCGCGCTCGAGGGCAGACCGGTATTCTCGGTGCAATACCACCCCGAGGCCTCACCCGGCCCGCGCGACTCGCATTACCTGTTCCAGCGCTTCGCCGATTTGATGCGGCAGAAGAAGAGCGCCGCGTAGGCAGCAGCCGTCATTGCGAGGAGCGCATGCGACGAAGCAATCCACCTTACCCGCGGAGGAATGGATTGCTTCGCGGAGCCTGTCATCGGGCGGCGCTTCGCGCCGACCCGTTGGCTCGCAATGACGGAGATCTTTCCCAATGACCGAGAGCCCCACCCCGCACCTCGAATACGGCGTGACGTCGATCGAGGTGATGGCGTCGATGTCGGGGCTCGATTTCGTGCGCGGAATCTTCGCCCGCGCGCTGCCCGAGCCGCCGATCATGGAGAACGTCGAGCCGTTCGACTGCACGGCTGAGCCGGGCCTCGTGGTGATCCACAGCGTGCCCGGCTTGCGCCACTACAATCCGATCGGCTCGGTACATGGCGGCTACGCCGCGATCCTGTTGGATTCCGCGATGGGGCTCGCGGTGCAGACCATGCTGCCGGCGGGAAGCGGCTACACCACGCTGGAATTCAAGATCTCCTTCATCCGCGGCATGAGCAAGGACACCGGCACCATCCGCACCGAGGGCCGCGTGCTCAACGCCGGTCGCCGCGCCGCGACCGCGGAAGCCCGCATCACCGACGACAAGGGCAAGCTGATCGCGCATGCGACCACGACCTGCCTGGTGTTCGAGATTCCCAAAAACGCGTGAAGGCAAGCAGACAGATCGTAGGGTGGGCAAAGGAGCGCAGCGACGTGCCCACCATCTGCGGTGTGCTCGTGATGGTGGGCACGCTTACGCTTTGCCCACCCTACGCAACACAATCAAGTCTGCGCGCATTGGAGCCATGACGGCGCGCGCTGGATCAAGGCCCGTGTTATGTGATTGACTTTCCCGGTCCGAGATCAGGCCAACGCGGTCCGGCCAGCGAAGGGAAACGCCCGATGACCAGCCCCGACATGACCATCCGCGACATCCGCGTGACGATGCTGCGGCTGCCTTGGGCTGATGATCTCTGGCTGAAAGGCGCAGCCCTGGGGGCGACGCGCGACATTCTCATTTGCGAGGTCGAGACCGCGGGCGGCATCACCGGCATGGGCTATCTGTTCATATTCCGCCCGGGGATGAAGTCGATCGCAGCCTGTCTCGACGAGTGCGTCATCCCGCGCGTCAAGGGCAAGGACGCCACGGCGATCGAGGCGATTTGGCACGATCTGTGGACGGCGACGATGACCTATGGCCGCGGCGGCATCGCCGCGATGGCGATGTCGGCGCTCGACATCGCACTGTGGGATGCGGTCGGCAAGCGCGCCGGCCTGCCGCTGCACCGGCTGTGGGGACATTATCGCTCGCAAATCCCGATCTATGGCTCCGGCTGTTTCCGCGGCGCCGGCGGCGATGGGATGATCGAGAAGGCCCTGCATTTCGTGAAGCAGGGCTACAAGGCGATCAAGATGCAGGTCGCGCATGTCCGCACGCCCGCGCAAGACCTCGACAATGTGCGCCGCATGCGCGAGGCGCTCGGGCCCGACATCGACATCATGATCGACGTCAATATGGGCTGGAGCGCCGATGTCGCGATCGAGATGGGACGCAAGTTCGAGAAGTACGATATCTACTGGCTGGAGGAGCCGGTGCCGGCCGATGATTTCGCCGGCTATCAGCGCATCGCCGCCGCGCTGGACATGCGAATCGTCGGCGGCGAGACCCATTTCACGCGGTACGATCTGCGGCCGTTCTTCCTCAATCCCTGCCTGCCGATCCTGCAGCCCGACCCGATGCGCGGCGGCATGACGGATCTGCGCAAGATCGCGGCGCTTGCCGACACCTTCGGTATCACTATCGCGCCGCATCTGTTTCCCGAGCTGAACGTTCATCTGCTGGCTTCGATCCCGAACGGCATCTGGTGCGAGAACATGGCATTGATCGACGATCTCTGGGTCGATCCGCCCGAGATCAGTAACGGCATGATCACGGCGCCGGAGCGGCCGGGACACGGGCTCAGGTTCAAGGAAGAAGTGCTGAAGTTCCGGATTTAGCGGGACGGAACGCTGGTGGGTGCGGCTGGTTTGATCCACACTTCGTCTTTCATGAGGAGACTCTCATGTCCGTCGTCAGCGAAAAAATTGAGCCGGTGCCGATCGTCTTCGAAGATGACGGCCTCGTGCCGAACAACCCGATGCCGTTCCTGGTTTACAAGGGCGCGGTTGCGCTCGATCGTGGCCATCCCGAAGCGACGATTGAAGGATTGTTCGGCGCCAACGGTTGGGGCGCGATGTGGCGAAACGGCGTCTACGATTTCCTGCATTATCATACGAGCGTTCACGAAGTGCTCGGCATTGCGCGGGGACACGCCCGTGTGCGCTTCGGCGGCGATCGCGGCCGTGAGCTCGAGATTTCAGCCGGCGACGTCGCGATCCTACCCGCCGGCACGGGCCATCAATGCCTCTCGGCCAGCCCCGACTTCTCCGTGGTCGGCGCCTATCCGCCGGGACCGCCGATGGATCTGCAGCGGCCGACCCTGGAAAGTCATGCCAAGGCGCTGAAGACGATTCCGTTGGTGGCGATTCCTGCGACCGATCCGGTGATGGGCAAGGATGGGCCGCTGGTGCGGCTGTGGAGGCGGTAGCTCTTCCCTTCTCCCCTTTGTGGGAGAAGGTGGCGCGGATGCAATCCGCGACGGATGAGGGGTCTGTATCCGCGGAGAGAACCCCTCACCCGGCTTCGATGCTACCGCATCGAATCCACCCTCTCCCACAAGGGGAGAGGGTGACATCTAGGCCGCGTTGCTGCCTTCCTGGCGGCTTGCTTCGAACAGGAACCAGGTGCGGCGCTCGGTCTCGTCGATGAAGGTCTCGAGCAGGCCGGCAGTGCCGGAATCCTCGTGATCGTCGGCGAGCTTGTGCGCCTTGCGCATCGCGGCTGCCATCTGCTTGTTGTCTTCCATCAACTCGCGCAGCATCTCGCCGGGCGGCACATAGTCCTCGTTATTGTCCTGGATGGTCTGATGCTTGGCGATCTGGCCGATCGACTTCAGCGTCGCGCCGCCGAGCTTGCGCACCCGCTCGGCGAGCTGGTCGGTGGTGGCGAAGATCGCGTCCGACTGCTGGTCCAGCATCAGATGGTAGTCGTGGAAATGCCGGCCGCTGACGTGCCAGTGGAAATTCTTGGTCTTCAGGTAGAGCGCGAAGGCATCCGCCAGAAGCGTGTTGAGCGAGGCCGAGATCTTGTTCACCGCAGCCTGCGGCAGGTCGCTCGGCGTGTCGAGATCGGCAGAGATTTTATCAGTCTTGTCGTCAGTCTTGGCTTTGCTCACGATGGACCTTCCTGTTAGGAACCGGACATTCGGCGCATTGAACATTCGCCGCCGGACCGCTAACGCATCAGCCCCCTGCCTGTTCCTGTATCAGGAACCCTGCTTCTTGCCGGAATTGCCCCGAGATGGATGACTGGATCGACTATTACGATTCCACGCATACGATTTATGCGAGCAAGCTGCACCGCGACCTGCATTTTGAGGTCATCGCGCGCGACATCATCGGCTACATCGCCTCGCCCGACGCCGTGGTGCTGGACTATGCCTGCGGCGAGGCGCTCTCAGCAGTGAAGGTCGCGGAGGCCTGCGCAAAGCTCTATCTGGCCGAGCCCGCGCCCGGCGTGCGCGGCCGGCTGGTCGCGCGCTTTGCCCCCAACACAAAAATCCGCGTGCGCTCGCTCGACGATCTCAGGACAATGGCCGAGAACTCAGTCGATCTCGTCGTGATGAACTCGGTCGCGCAATACATGACATCGGCGGAACTGGACTCCGCCTTCGACGTGATCCACCGCCTGCTGAGGCCCACGGGCCGCTTCGTGCTCGGCGACATCCTGCGCCCCGAGGTCGGGATGATCAGCGACGTGCTGGCGCTGCTGCGCTTCGCCGCGACCCACGGCTTCCTGCGCGACGCGCTGATCGGGCTGGTCTCGACCGCGCTGTCCGACTACCGGCACTTGCGCAACAAGGTCGGCCTGCAGCGCTATGGCGAGGACGAGATGATCGCAAAGCTCGGCGCCGCCGGCTTTAGCGCCACGCGCGCCCCGCACAACATCGGGCACAATCCGTGGCGAATGACGTTCGTGGCGCAGCACTGATTAGGCGCGCAACGAAGCGTTAAGGTTAATAAGAGGTAAACGTAGCTGGCGCGGAAATAATCAGCAATGATCCACTCGGCCCGGTGGCGGAAGCGTCGACGCGGGAGCAGTGCATTGCTCTTTATCCTGGTTCAAATCCAGGCCGGGCCTCCAGCCTTCGCTGCTATCGCAGCTTCGGCTCGGCAAGCCGCATCGTAGCGAAGGCTGCCGCGGCGTAGCCCGAAGGGCGAAGCCGGGCTAAGGCAAGCCTCCCCGTTCAATCCCTCGCCGCGTCAATCCGCGTCCGCTATTTCGCATTCCGGCAGGAGCTGCAATCGTCCGGCATCGCGCGCGGCGGATTTGATCACCGCATCGATCAGACCGGGAAAGCGCGCGTCCATGTCTTCGCGGCGCAGCTTCATCAGCCGGTTGGTGCCGACGATGCGCGTTTGCATCAACCCGGAGTCGCGCAGCTTGGCGAAGTGATAAGCCAGATTCGACTTGCCGCCGAGCTCATTGAAATCGCCGCAGCACAACTCGGTCCCGTCACGTTCGTGTTGGGCCAAATGGTAGACGATCGCCAGCCGGATCGGATCGCTCAGGCAATCCAGCACGACCGGCAATTCCATCTGGTCGCGGGTCGGATGTCGCAGGGGTCTCGCCATGGTTCACCCTTACCGATTCGAGGTACTCGGCACAATGTTCAATATTTGTTGAACTAATTGACAAAGGTCGGAACAAAGTCAATTGTTCAACAAACATTGAACAAAGGGGTGATCATGAGCGTGCTCTGGCTGGCCGTGGCGGCATTTGCGATTGGAACAGAGGCCTTTGTCATTGCAGGGCTTTTGCCTGTCATCGCAGCCGATCTGCAGGTCTCCGCGGCGGCCGCCGGCCAATTGGTGACGGTCTACGCCCTCACCTATGCGGTCGGTTCGCCGATCCTCGCCGTCGCCTTCAACAATCTCGACCGTCGGACATTGCTGGCGCTTGCGCTCACCGTCTTCATCGCCGCCAATCTGCTGGCCGCGATGGCGACGACGTTCGTGCTGCTGCTGGCGTCGCGCATGCTGATGGCCGTTGGCGCCGGGCTGTGCATGCCCACTGCGCTGGCGGTGTCCGTCGCGGTCGCGACCCCCGAGCGACGTGGTCGCGCGATTGCGCTTGTGACCTCCGGACTGACGGTCGCAACCGTCCTCGGCGTCCCGTTCGGGACCCTCGTCGGCAATCATCTCGGCTGGCGCGCCACATTCGTCATGGTCGCCGGCCTCGGCGCGGTGGCGCTGCTCGGCCTGCTGTTCGGCCTGCCCCGTGGGCTGCCGCGCACGACCGCGACGATCCGCCAGCGGATCGCCGTCGCCCGGCGCGGTGCCGTGCTGCAGGCACTTGCCATCACAATTCTCTGGGCCGTTGGCGGGTTCACCATGTTCACCTATCTCTCGGTGCCCTTGCGCGAGCTTGGTTTCGGTCCCACCGAGATCAGCCTGGCATTGCTGGTTTTCGGTTCGGCGGCCGCGATCGGCAATTTGCTCGGCGGCTCGCTCGCCGATCGCATCGGACCGATTCCGACCGCGACCCTCGGGCTGATCGGAATGATCCTGGCCCTGACCCTGCAATCGGCCGCACTGAAGTTCGCGCCGCCGGAACTGGCTCGGCCGATCGTCCTCGCCCTGCTCTTCTGCCAGGGTCTTTCAGGCTGGGCCTTCTACACCGCACAGATCGCGAGCATCGTGCGGATCGAGCCTGATGTCGCGACGATCGCGCTGTCGTTAAATGCCTCTGCGATGTATCTCGGCTTCGCGATCGGCGGGATCACAGGCGCCGTGGTGCTGTCGTTCCTGGGCCCCAGCGACCTTGGCTGGGCGGGCGGCCTCAGCGTCGCCGCCGCGCTCGCGGTGCTCCTGGTTCGCGGACGGCAGACGCAGCTAAAACCACTCAAAATTGCCGGTTGATTGGGCCTTTTTGGGGGTTACGCGGGTGCGGAAACTGGTCTAAAGACCACCCGCGCGCGAGGGATCGCGCTTCCGGCGCTACAAGCTGTAGCGCAGGGCACGAGGGACGCGCGGGACGCGCGCCCTTTTTTTGTGCCCAAATTCCAGTCCGCGAGAGCTGATGCCCAAAAGAACCGACATCTCCACCATCCTGATCATCGGCGCCGGTCCCATCGTGATCGGCCAGGCCTGCGAGTTCGACTATTCGGGCACCCAGGCGGTGAAGACGCTGAGGGAAGAGGGCTATCGGATCGTCCTGGTCAATTCCAACCCGGCGACGATCATGACCGACCCGGAGCTGGCGGACGCGACCTATATCGAGCCGATTACGCCTGAAATCGTCGCCAAGATCATCGAGAAGGAACGCCACGTCATTCCGGGCGGCTTCGCGCTGCTGCCGACCATGGGCGGCCAGACCGCGCTGAACTGCGCGCTGAGCCTGCGCCGCCAGGGCACGCTCGAAAAGTTCGATGTCGAGATGATCGGCGCCACCGCCGACGCCATCGACAAGGCCGAAGATCGGCAGCTGTTCCGCGAGGCCATGACCAAGATCGGGCTGGAGACGCCAAAGTCGCGGCTCGCCAACGCGTCGGCCCTGAAGAAATCCTTTCGCGACAAGTACCACGCCGAGCGCGAGAAGGCGTCCGGCGCGGCGCTGGAGGAACTGGAGCGGCAGTGGACGCTGGGCGAGAGCGATCGCCGCAAGCGCTACCAGGAGTATGCACTGGGCCAGGCGTTGATGGCGCTGTCGGAGATCGGGCTGCCCGCGATCATCCGCCCCTCCTTCACGATGGGCGGCACCGGCGGCGGCATCGCCTACAACAAGGAAGAATTCCTCGACATCATCGAACGCGGCCTCGACGCGTCGCCGACCAACGAAGTGTTGATCGAAGAATCCGTGCTCGGCTGGAAAGAGTACGAGATGGAGGTGGTGCGCGACAAGAAGGACAATTGCATCATCGTCTGCTCGATCGAGAATCTCGATCCGATGGGCGTGCACACCGGCGATTCCATCACGGTGGCGCCGGCGCTGACGCTGACCGATAAAGAGTACCAGATCATGCGCGATGCCTCGCTGGCAGTGCTGCGCGAGATCGGTGTCGAAACCGGCGGCTCCAACGTGCAGTTCGGCGTCAATCCGGACGATGGTCGGATGGTCGTCATCGAGATGAATCCCCGCGTGTCGCGCTCCTCCGCGCTGGCCTCGAAGGCCACCGGCTTCCCGATCGCCAAGGTCGCCGCGAAGCTTGCGGTCGGCTACACGCTGGACGAGATCGCCAACGACATCACCGGCGGCGCCACACCGGCCTCGTTCGAGCCGACCATCGATTACGTCGTCACCAAGATACCCCGTTTTGCGTTCGAGAAATTCCCCGGCGCCTCCCACACGCTGACGACATCGATGAAGTCAGTCGGCGAGGTGATGGCGATCGGCCGCACCTTCCAGGAAAGCCTGCAGAAGGCGCTGCGCGGGCTGGAGACCGGCCTCACCGGCCTTGACGAGATCGAGATCGATGGCCTCGGCCGCGGCGACGACAAGAACGCGATCCGCGCCGCGCTCGGCACGCCGACGCCGAACCGCCTGCTGCAGGTCGCGCAGGCCATGCGGCTCGGCTGGTCGAACGAGGAGATCTTCAACTCCTGCAAGATCGATCCCTGGTTCCTCGCTGAGCTGCGCGTCATCGTCGAGATGGAGGACAAGGTCCGCAACAACGGCCTGCCGCCGAACGCGTTCGCGATGCGGACGCTGAAGGCGATGGGCTTTTCCGACGCGCGCCTCGCCGTGCTCGCACAGACCACCGAGGCCGACGTCACCGCGAAGCGGCACGCGCTGGATGTGCGTCCGGTGTTCAAGCGCATCGACACCTGCGCCGCGGAATTCGCCTCACCCACCGCCTACATGTACTCGACCTATGAGCGGCCGTTCGCAGGCGAACTCGCCGACGAGAGCCAGCCGTCGGACCGCAAGAAGGTGATCATCCTCGGCGGCGGACCGAACCGCATCGGCCAGGGCATCGAGTTCGACTATTGCTGCTGCCATGCTTGCTTCGCGCTGGCCGACGCCGGCTACGAGACCATCATGGTCAACTGCAATCCGGAGACGGTGTCGACCGATTACGACACCGCCGACCGCCTCTACTTCGAGCCGCTCACAGGTGAGGACGTGCTGGAGATCATCTCCACCGAGCGCAAGAACGGCACGCTGCATGGCGTGATCGTGCAGTTCGGCGGCCAGACCCCGCTGAAGCTGGCGCGCTTGCTGGAGGCCGCCGAAGTGCCGATCCTCGGTACCTCGCCCGACGCCATCGACCTCGCCGAAGACCGCGACCGCTTCAAGCGCGTCCTCGACAAGCTCCGCCTCAAGCAGCCGAAGAACGGCATCGCCTATTCGGTCGAGCAGGCGCGCCTGGTGGCGGCCGATCTCGATTTGCCGCTGGTGGTACGCCCGTCCTATGTGCTCGGCGGTCGCGCGATGCAGATCATCCGCGAGGAGAACCAGCTCAACGACTATCTGCTCGGGACGCTGCCCGAGCTGGTGCCCGCCGACGTCAGGGCGCGTTATCCCAACGACAAGACCGGGCAGATCAACACCGTGCTCGGCAAGAACCCGCTGCTGTTCGACCGCTATCTGTCCGACGCCACTGAAATCGACGTCGACTGCCTCTGCGACGGCAAGGACACCTTCATCGTCGGCATCATGGAGCACATCGAGGAAGCCGGCATCCATTCCGGCGACTCGGCCTGCTCGCTGCCGCCGCACTCGCTCGATGCCAAGATGATCGAGGAGCTGGAGCGGCAGACCCGCGAGCTCGCGCTCGGCCTCGACGTGGTCGGCCTGATGAACGTGCAATACGCCATCAAGGACGGCGAGATCTACGTGCTCGAAGTCAATCCGCGCGCGTCGCGCACGGTGCCGTTCGTCGCCAAGGTGGTCGGCACGCCGGTCGCCAAGATCGCGGCGCGGATCATGGCCGGCGAGAAGCTCGCCGATTTCAAGCTGAAGAAGAAAAAGCTCAACCATGTCGGCGTCAAGGAATCGGTATTCCCGTTCGCACGCTTCCCCGGCGTCGACACCGTGCTCGGACCGGAGATGCGTTCGACCGGCGAAGTGATGGGCATCGACCGCTCGTTCGAAGTCGCATTCGCGAAGAGCCAGCTCGGCGGCGGCACGCGCGTGCCGCGCCAGGGCACGGTGTTCGTCTCGGTGCGTGAGAGCGACAAGGACCGCATCGCCGATGCCGTGCGGCTGTTGCACGGGCTCGGCTTCAAGGTGATGGCAACGTCAGGGACCCAGCGTTTCCTGACCGATCACGGCGTGCCGACCGAGAAGGTGAACAAGGTCCTGGAGGGCCGTCCGCACATCGTCGACGCCATCACCAATGGCGACGTCCAACTGGTCTTCAATACCACCGAGGGCCCGCAGGCGCTGGCCGACAGCCGTTCGCTGCGGCGGGCTGCCCTCTTGCATAAAGTGCCATATTACACCACTCTTTCAGGCGCGGTGGCGGCCGCGCAGGGGATCCGCGCCTACCGGGACGGGGACCTTGAGGTCCGCACGCTTCAGAGTTACTTTTCCGAGAGCTGACCGCCGCCCGGGCCGAACGTCCGAAACGGTCAGCAATTAGCCTGACGGCTGGAACTCACCGCGCGATTGGATGTTGTCACGGCCCTTAGCGGGGCCGAAAATCACTGGGCTTCCGGGCTCCTTGTTCAGGCCCTGATCCTGCGTTTAGCTGAACTCGATATCTCGCGCGCCCTGGATTCGCGTGCGGGTGAAGGACGAAGATGATGGAAAAGGTTCCGATGACCGCGGGTGGATATTCCGCACTGACGGTCGAGCTGAAGAAGCGACAGTCGGAGGATCGTCCGCGCATCATCGAACATATCGCGGAGGCGCGCTCGCATGGCGACCTCTCGGAGAACGCCGAGTATCACGCCGCCAAGGAAGAGCAGTCGCACAATGAAGGCCGCATCGCCGAGCTGGAGGACAAGCTCGCGCGCGCAGACATCATCGACATCTCGAAGCTCTCAGGCGACACCATCAAGTTCGGTGCCACCGTAACGCTGGTCGACGAGGACACCGAAAAGAAGGCGGTGTGGCAACTCGTCGGCGAGGTCGAGGCCGACGCCAAGAAGGGCCGCATCTCCATCACCTCACCGCTGGCGCGGGCGCTGATCGGCAAGAAGCAGGGCGCCACGGTTGAAGTGATGGCGCCAGGCGGCGCCAAGGCCTACGAAATCACCAAGGTCGAGTGGCGATAGATTTATTCTACGATTAGCTGCGAAGAAGCCGCGTCTTGCACGCGGCTTTTTTGCTGCGCCAATTCTTGTTGCGCCGAGACAACACGGTATCGCCTCACGCGCTCGCTGACGGGATTGTGAATTGGCCGCGGAGCACCGCCTATCCTAGTGAGGCAGGGTGATATGATTATGCACCATAACTAAGTTACCCGAAGGAAACCGCATGCCGCGCCGCATCGAATGATCCATCGGGAGCGGTGTTGACATCATATGGCGGAGACACACACCGTGTATCCGTTCAATTCCACGTTCCAACATGTCAAACAGGGGGACAATGACAATGGACCAGACGCTTTCCAGGTTTCAGCCGATAGCGCTCAGCCTGCTTCGATTCTTCGCCGGGCTGCTGCTGTTTCAGTACGGCGTCGCCAAGATCTTCAAGTTTCCTGTCCTTCCGTACTTCGCAAACATCCCGCCATTGATCACGACCGCGGGCGCGATTGAGCTGATCCTCGGCGCACTCTTGATGATCGGCCTGTTCTCGCGGCTGGTCGCGTTCATCCTATCGGGTGAAATGGCGTTCGCCTACTTCATGGGTCACATGCTCAAGGCAACGATAGAAAAGGGGGACCCGCCCGTGTTCCTGCCGCTGAACAACGGCGGCACCGCGGCGATCCTGTTCTGCTTCACCTGCCTCTATCTCGCAACCTCGGGCCCGGGCCCGATCAGCGTCGACGAGATGCGGAAGAAGTAACCAACATCGTCATTGCGAGCGAAGCGAAGCAATACATTTCCCCACACGCGGAAGCATGGATTGCTTCGTCGCTTCGCTTCTCGCAATGACAGCGACGCGATTGTCGCCTCAGCCCGCCACCCTGAGATCCAGCGGCACGGCGGCCTCGTATTTCGAATTGTGCAGCACCAGCGATGTCCGGACGTTGCGGACATGGGGCGCGGCGGTCAGGTGGGTGACGAAATCCTGGAACGTCGCCATGTCGGGCGCAACGCATTTCAGGATGAAGTCGACCTCGCCCGACAGCATCCAGCATTCCCGCACCAAGGGCTCGGCGCGCACGAAATTCTCGAACGCGCGCAGATCGGCGTCGGCCTGGCTCGACAAATGGACGGCGGCGAACACCGTCACGTCGAAGCCGAGACGGCGTGGATCGAGCATGCCGCGGTATCCCTGGATGTAGCCTTCCTCCTCCAGCGTCCTGACCCGGCGCAGGCAGGGCGGCGGCGAGATCCCGACGCGTTTGGCCAGTTCCACGTTGGTGATTCGGCCGTCGGCCTGGATCTCGGCGAGAATTTTAAGGTCTATTTCGTCAAGGTTCTTCGACACGCGACTACGGTTCCCTGAAAGCTTGGACATTTGCCAGGTCTGCTCGCAACTGTCTTAGCGCAGGCTGCGCACTTTGCGCAATTTTATTGCGCGTGCAGCGCACGATTTCGCGAATTTGATTTCAGTTCCGGGGAAAAATCGCTGGTTTGGATTGCAATTCTTGCATAGCTACCCAGATATCATAGACTGGATTTGGCACTTTTAGCGCCGCTGCGACCCCTTTCCGGGCGCTTTCCGCTCAAGTCCTGACCAAAATCCCCAGCACAGAGGGATCTGCCAATGCCCGCGCCTATCCATGCCAAGGTCGTCATCATCGGGTCCGGTCCTGCCGGTTACACCGCGGCGATCTACGCAGCGCGCGCGATGCTCGAGCCGGTGCTGATCCAGGGCATCCAGCCGGGCGGGCAGCTCACCATCACCACCGACGTTGAAAACTATCCCGGCTTCGCCGATGTGATCCAGGGCCCCTGGCTGATGGAGCAGATGGAGAAGCAGGCGGCTCATGTCGGCACCAGGATCGTCAACGATCTCGTCAGCAAGCTCGAACTCGGCCAGCGGCCGTTTCGCCTGACCTGCGATAGCGGCGACGTCTACCTGGCCGAAACCGTCATCCTCGCGACCGGCGCGCAGGCGCGCTGGCTTGGAATACCGTCGGAAGAGAAATTCCAGGGGGGTGGCGTGTCCGCCTGCGCGACCTGCGACGGCTTCTTCTATCGCAACAAGGAAGTCGTGGTGGTCGGCGGCGGCAATACCGCGGTCGAGGAGGCCCTGTTCCTGACTAACCACGCCTCGCAAGTCACCATCGTCCATCGCCGCGATCATTTCCGCGCCGAGCGCATCCTGCAGGACCGCCTGTTCAAGCACCCCAAGATCAAGGTCATCTGGGACAGCGCGATCGACGAGATCTGCGGATCGGAGAACCCGAACAAGGTCACCCATGTGCGGCTGAAAAACGTCAAGACCGGCAGACTGACCGACGTGCGGACGGACGGCGTCTTCATCGCGATCGGGCATGCGCCGGCGACCGAGCTGGTCAAAGGCCAGATCAAACTCAAACCGTCAGGCTATGTCGAGGTGGCGCCGAATTCGACTGCGACCTCGATCCCCGGCCTGTTCGCTGCTGGCGACGTAGCCGACGAAACCTACCGGCAGGCGGTGACCGCCGCCGGCCTCGGCTGCATGTCGGCACTCGAGGCGGAACGCTTCCTGGCTCTTCGCGCGAGCGATCGCGCAGCGGCGGAATAATCATGGCACGCTCTCGCGACGGATTTACGGATATGGATTGGGACAAGCTGAAGGTGTTTCACGCGGCGGCTGAAGCGGGCAGCTTCACCCATGCCGGAGAGCAACTTGGGCTTTCGCAATCGGCGGTCTCCCGCCAGGTCAGTGCGCTGGAGCAGGAGCTCTCGGTCTCGCTGTTTCACCGCCACGCCCGCGGCTTGATCCTCACCGAGCAGGGCGACCTGCTGTTCCGCACCGCGCATGACGTGTTCATGCAGCTGCAGGCGGCGCGCGCAAAACTCACCGACAGCCGCGAGCGGCCGAGCGGCGACCTCAAGATCACGACGCCGCCCGCGCTCGGCATCAACTGGCTGATCCCGCGGCTCGACGAGTTCACCGCGCTCTATCCGGACATCCGTATCTCGCTGATCGTCACCGACGAGGATCTCGATCTGTCGATGCGCGAGGCCGACGTGGCGATCCGCACCCGCAAGCCGACCCAGCCCGATCTGATCCAGCGCAAGCTGTTCTCGATCGGCTTCCACGCCTATTGCTCGCCGGAATACATCAAGCGCTTCGGCACGCCGCGGACGCTGGACGATCTCGACTCGCACCGCATCATCATGCTCGGCGACGCGCAGGTGCCGCCGCATCTGCAGAACCGCAGCTGGCTGATCGATGCCGGCCGCAACGGTTCCGGTCCGCGCGAAGCCTACTTCAAGGTCAACAACATCCTGGGCCTGGTGCGCGCCTGCCAACAGGGGCTCGGCATCGCCGCGCTGCCGGACTATCTGGTCGAAGAGAACAACCGCCTCGTGCAGCTGTTCGGCGAGTCCGACTCGATCGCGCTCGACACCTACTTCGTCTATCCGGAGGAGTTGAAGACGGTGGCGCGGGTGCAGGTGTTCCGCGACTTCGTGGTCAGCAAGGCGCAGCGCTGGCCGTCCTGATTAAGCGGCCCTTATATGATTCAATTATAGGTGGTCGGCCCTGTCCAAAGACCCGACAAGAGGCCCCCCAAATCCCCGCATGTCAGACATGCGGCTCGGACGGTTGCCGCATGGCTCCGATGGGGATCATAGTGTTCACACGCTGAGCGGTCGCGTCGCGCATATGTCCCCCTCCTCCAGCGGCGCGGAAGTTCAGTAATCCCTCTTGGAAGGTGATTGTGTCGGCCTCACGTGGCCAATACCTCAAGCCGGGCTCTCTCGAGCCCGGCTTTTTTTTCATGCGCGCGTCACGTCGGTACATTGCGCGCCACGTCCGTGCGCTGGGCGTCACGATCAGTGCGCACATTGACAATGAGAACGCAGCGCAGCATCATCGCGACATGATCACGACTTCGTGCACCGTTCTGTCGTCGAAAAAAGCTCCCCTCCCGGGGACACGAGATCGCGCGCGATAAGATCATTTCGCATTTTAACCGATCCCGAAACCCCGCCGCCTGGACGGGGTTTTTTATTGGTCCCGTCTCCGGCTTTGCCTTCTTAAGGAGATGGAACATGACCGATCTACAACAGCAATTGCAGGGCCTGTGGCTGCCCTTGATCACGCCATTTCGCAACGGCGAACTCGACGTCGACTCGCTGCGCCGTCTCGTGGAGCATTATGCCAGCGGCCCGGTCGACGGCTTTATCCTTGGTGCAACCTCCGGTGAAGGCATGTCGCTCGGCTTCAGCGAACTGGAACGGCTGACGACCGTGGTGCGCGCCGAGTTGAGTGCCAGCTCCCGCCATCTGCCGATCTGCCTCGGGCTATCAGGCGCCAGCACCGCGCGGATGAAGGATGCGCTCGATGATACCGCCGATTGGCCGATCGACGGCTATCTGATCGCAACCCCTTACTACACCCGCCCCTCGCAGCGCGGGCTGCTGCAGCATTTCAACGCGCTCGCCGATCACGCTGCCTGGCCGATCGTGCTCTACAACATCCCCTACCGCACGGCGGTGAACCTGACCAACGAGACGCTGCTCGCCTTGGCCTGCCACCCGAACATCGTCGGCATCAAAGATTGCGGCGCCGACCGCGCGCAATCCATCGACTTCGTCAACCGGCGGCCGGCCGGCTTCCGCGTGCTGACCGGCGAGGACACACAAACCTTCGACGCCTTGTCCGATGGCGCCGACGGCGCAATCCTGCTGTCGGCGCATCTTCACACCGAAACCTTCGCCTCGATCCGGACGCTGCTGCGGCAGGGCAACCGCGATGCCGCGCTGGCCGCGTGGCACAGCGTCACCAACCTGACCAAGCTGTTGTTCGCCGAACCGAGCCCGGCGCCGGCCAAGCACTGGCTGTGGCGGCAGGGACTGATCGACAGTCCCGAGGTGCGGCTGCCGATGGTCGAGGTGAGCGAAGACCTCGCTGCATGTCTCGATGCCGAGATCGAACGTCGGACGCCGCGGGTGTTGCAGAGCGCATAGCGGTCTCTCTTCTCCCTCTCCCTCTCCCCGTTCTTCCGGGGCCACGACGAGCAAAAGCTCGCGCTGAGAGGGTTGGGGTGAGGGGCTGCTTCCGCAATGTCGGTGAGAAACGAACTCGCGGAGATTCCCCATCACCCGGCGCTGCGCGCCGACCTCTCCCCGCAAGCGGGGCGAGGTAAGAGGAGCTCAATCCAACTTCGTGCGTGCGAGGCGCAGCGCATTGCCGATCACGCTGACCGAGGACAGCGCCATCGCCGCGGCGCCGACCATCGGCGACAGCAGGATGCCGAACAGCGGATACAGCACGCCGGCCGCAACAGGCACACCGGCGGCGTTGTAGACGAAGGCGAAGGTCAGGTTCTGGCGGATATTACGCATGACAGCGACCGACAGCCGTCGTGCCCGAACCAGGCCCATCAGGTCCCCGGTCAGGAGCGTGATGCCGGCGCTCTCGATTGCAACGTCGGTGCCGCCGCCCATCGCGATGCCGACGTCGGCGGCGGCCAGCGCCGGCGCGTCATTGACGCCGTCGCCGGCCATCGCGACCGTGCGGCCCTCGCCGCGCAGCCGCTGCACGACCTCGCTCTTGCGCTCCGGCAGGACGCCGGCCTCGACCTCGTCGATCCCGAGCGTGCGCGCCACTGCGCGTGCCGTCGTCTCATTGTCGCCGGTCAGCATCACGATGCGCAGGCCCTCGGCACGCAGCGCCTGCAGCGCTTGCACCGCCGACGGCTTGACCGGATCGGCGATCGCGACCACGCCGGCGACACGGCCATCGACCGCGATATAGATCGCGGTGGCGCCGTCCTGGCGTGCGGACTCTGCGGCCTGATCCAGCGCTGAGGTCGCGATCTTGAGTTCGCTCATCAGCACGGCATTGCCGAGCGCGACCTGTTTGCCCTCGACCGCCCCGGTCGCGCCCTTGCCGGAGGGCGAGGCGAAGTTGCCGACCGTGGCGAGTGCCAGCTTGCGGTCCTTCGCGGCCGCGAGTATCGCCTGCGCCAGCGGATGCTCGCTGCCCTGTTCGACACTGGCAGCAAGACGCAGCAAGCCATTCTCATCGAACCCATCGGCCGGAATGATCCGCGTCACCTTCGGCTTGCCCTCGGTCAGCGTGCCGGTCTTGTCGATCACAAGCGTATCGATCGCCTCCATCCGCTCCAGCGCCTGCGCGTCGCGGATCAGGATGCCGGAATGCGCACCGCGGCCGACGCCAACCATGATCGACATCGGCGTTGCCAGGCCGAGTGCGCAGGGGCAGGCGATGATCAGCACCGTGACAGCGGCGACCAGCGCGAAGGTGAAGCGCGGTTCGGGACCGAAGCTTGCCCAGGCCACGAAAGCGAGCGCGGCAGCCGCTATCACCGCCGGCACGAACCAACCGGCAACGCGATCAGCAAGCCGCTGGATCGGCGCGCGCGAGCGCTGCGCTTTCGCGACCATGTCGACGATCCGCGCCAGCATGGTATCGCGGCCGATCTTCTCGGCGCGCATCACGAGACCACCGCTCCGGTTGACGGTGCCGCCGATCACCCGGTCGCCCTCTTCCTTCGACACCGGCATCGACTCGCCGGTGACCATTGATTCATCGACCACCGCGCGGCCCTCGACGACGAGGCCGTCGACCGGGATCTTCTCGCCGGGGCGCACGCGCAAGCGATCGTCGACCTTGATCGCGTCGATCGCGATGTCCTCATCGCCCTGATCGGTGATGCGTCGCGCGGTCTTGGGGGCCAGGCCCAGCAGCGCGCGGATCGCGCCCGAGGTCTGCGCCCGGGCGCGCAACTCGAGCACCTGGCCGAGCAGCACCAGCACGGTGATCACGGCCGCCGCCTCGAAATAGACCGCGACCGCGCCATGCATGTCGCGGAAGGCCGGTGGAAACAGCTGCGGCGCCAGCGTCCCGACGACGCTGTAAACGTAGGCGACGCCGGTGCCCATCGCGATCAGCGTGAACATGTTGAGATTACGGGTGAGGATTGATTGCCAGCCGCGCACGAAGAACGGCGCGCCAGCCCACAGCACCACCGGCGTCGTCAGCACGAACGAGATCCAGTTCGACCAATTCGGCGGCACCAGATGCATCAGGCCGAGATGGCTGCCCATCTCGAGCACAAACACCGGCAAGGTCAGCACCAGCGCGATCCAGAAACGTTTGGTCATGTCGATCATTTCAGGATCAGGCCCGTCATCGAGCGAGACCTGCTCGGGCTCAAGCGCCATGCCGCAGATCGGGCAACTGCCGGGACCGACCTGGCGCACCTCGGGATGCATCGGACAGGTGTAGATTGTATCAGCGGGCGCCGGCGGCTCAGGCTCGCGGGGCTTCAGGAATTTCTCCGGCTCGGCCTCGAACCGCCCGCGGCAGCGGCCGCTACAGAAGAAATAATCCTCTCCCTGATAGCTGAAGCGGTAATTGGCGGTCGCCGGATTGACCTTCATGCCGCAGACCGGATCGATCGCCAGCGCGACCTCGGCCGGCTTGTCGCCATGGTTGTGCTTGCCGCCGCAACAGGAATGCGCTGCCGCGCCATGATGGTGATGATCCGCGTGCGAATGGTCGTGATCGTGTGCCACGAAAACTCTTCCCGACCGGTATCCCGGCCTCTTGATTATCATACCCTAGGGGGGTATATGACGCTTATGCGCGAAGAGATCAAGACGTCCTGTTTAAAACGGCTCAAACGGATCGAGGGTCAGATCCGCGGCCTCGCCGGCATGGTCGAGGACGACCGCTACTGCATCGATGTGGTGACGCAGATCGCCGCAGCCCGCGCGGCGCTGCGCCGCGTTGAGGAGGAGGTCTTGCGCGACCATGTCGCGCATTGCGTGGAGCATGCGATCTCGTCCGGCGACAAGGCCGACCAGCGGCGCAAGATCACCGAGCTGATGGATGTGATCGGCCGCGCGGACCGGTGAGGTGGGCAGGCGCCGCCGCACATGTCGTCCCGGCGAAGGCCGGGACCAATAACCACGAATGTTGGTTGTAAGGAAATGCAGTGGCCCCAGCCGTCGCCAAACGCGCAGCTGGGGTAATGGGTCCCGGCCTTCGCCGGGACGACAATTACGTATTGAACCTGAAATGCATGACGTCGCCGTCGACGACGACGTACTCCTTGCCTTCGAGCCGCAGCTTGCCGGCATCGCGCGCGCCGGCTTCGCCATTGCCCGCGACATAATCGTCATAGGCGATGGTCTCGGCGCGGATAAAGCCCTTCTCGAAATCGGTATGGATCACGCCGGCCGCGGCCGGGGCTTTGGTGCCGCGATCGATGGTCCAGGCGCGCGCTTCTTTCGGGCCGACGGTGAAATAGGTGATGAGGTCGAGCAGCTGGTAGCCGGCGCGGATCAGGCGATCGAGTCCGGCTTCCTGCAGCTCCAGCGTTTCGAGGAAGTCGACACGCTCCTCGCGCGACAACGTCGCGATCTCGGATTCGATCTTGGCCGAGATCACGACCGCGACCGCGCCTTCTTCCCTGGCGCGTTCGAACACCGCCTTGGAGAAATTGTTGCCGTCCTTGGCGGAGCCTTCCTCGACGTTGCAGACGTAGAGCACCGGCTTCGACGTCAAAAGGCCGAGCATGCGGAATGCGCGCTCCTCCTCCGGCTTGCGCTCCAGCCCGCGGGCCGGCTTGCCCTCGCGCAGCAGCACCAACGCGCGGTTGACCAGCTCAAGCTGCTCCTTGGCGTCCTTGTCGTTGCCCTTGGCCTTCTTCGTGAGGTTGTCGACGCGCTTCTCCAGGCTGTCGAGATCCGACAGCATCAGCTCGGTCTCGATGGTCTCGATATCGGCGAGCGGCGCGATCTTGCCCTCGACATGGGTGATGTCGGAATCCTCGAAGCAGCGCACCACATGGGCGACCGCATCGACCTCGCGGATGGTGGCGAGGAACTGGTTGCCGAGGCCTTCGCCTTTGGAGGCACCGCGGACCAGGCCTGCGATGTCGACGAAGGTCAGCCGGGTCGGGATGATCTGCGCGGATTTCGCGATCGCCGACAGCTTGTCCAGCCGCGGATCAGGCACCGCGACCTCACCGACATTCGGTTCGATGGTGCAGAACGGATAGTTCGCCGCTTGAGCAGCCGCCGTCTCGGTCAGCGCATTGAACAGCGTCGACTTGCCGACGTTAGGCAGCCCGACGATCCCGCATTTGAATCCCATTGTCCGTCCCGAAATCTGTTGGAGAAGCCCCGCGGGTCACGCCGCGCCGTTCTCATCCTTGTCGAAAAATCCCTTGGCCTGCATCACCAGATGCACCTTGTTGGCGAACGACGCATCGTGGCCGGTCGCCAGCAGACCGGCATTGTCGGCGACAGCTGCACACAAGGCCTCCACCCACGCCCGATCGCTTTTGGCGAAGTCCGACAGCACGTGGCTGTGCACCAGCGCCTTGACGCCGGGATGACCGATCCCGAGCCGCACCCGGCGATACTCGTTGCCGATATGCGCCGAGATCGAGCGCAGCCCGTTATGGCCGGCGATGCCACCACCGACCTTCAGGCGCACCTTGGCCGGCGGCAATTCGAGCTCGTCCTGGAACACGGTGACGTCGGAGGCGGCGAGCTTGAAAAAGCTTGCCGCTTCCTGCACCGCGCGCCCGGACTCGTTCATGTAGGTGGCCGGCTTCAACAGCACGACCTTCTGATGGTCAAGCACGCCTTCCGCGGTCTCACCCTGAAAGCGACGGCGCCATGGTGCGAAACCATGACGCCGTGCAATCTCATCGACCGCCAGGAACCCGATATTGTGCCGGTTGCTGGCGTATTTCGCGCCGGGATTACCGAGACCGACGAAGAGGCGCATGACGCAGCATCCCGTATCGGCGCGCCATCAGTTGATGGCGCGCCGACCTGATCGGTTACTTCTTCTTGTCGCCACCGGCAGGTGCCTTGGCACCTGCGGCCGGAGCCTTCGCAGCCGGAGCCTTGGCACCGGCGGCCGGAGCCGCAGCACCCGCGGCCGGAGCGGCAGCAGGAGCAGCTGCACCCGCAGCAGGCGTCGCCGCGCCACCAGCAGCAGCCGCAGCCGCGGCCTTCAGCTCTTCGGCGTAACCGGACGGCGGCACGATGGTGACCAAGGTCGCGTCCTCGCGGGTCAGCGACTTCACGCCCGCAGGCAGCTTGATCTCGGAGAGATGCAGCGAGTGGCTGATCTCGAGCGTGCTGACATCGGCCTCGATGTATGGCGGGATGTTGTCGACCGAGCACTCCAGTTCGAGCGCGTGGGTGACGATGTTGACGGTGCCGCCGCGCTTGATGCCGGGCGCGGCTTCCGCGTTCACGACGTGCAGCGGTACGCTGACGCGGATGGTGGCGCCTTCGCCGAGCCGCATGAAGTCGACATGGATCGGGAAGTCCTTCACCGGATCGAGGTGGAAGTCGCGCGGAATCACCCGATGCTTCTTGCCCTCGAGATCGATGTCGTAAATCGTGGTCAGGAACCGGCCCGCTAGGATGCGCTGGCGCAATTCGCGGTCGTCGACCGAGATGGTGACGGGGGGCTGGTTGTTTCCGTAGATCACTCCGGGAACTCTCCCGGCGCGACGCTCTGCCCGGGCGGCCCCCTTGCCGCTCTGCGGACGCGCGGTCGCCTTCAATTCCTTGACGGTCGCCATAGCGTTAAGTCCTTGTATTTAAAAAGTTAAAGGCCGCAGCGCGGCCCATGCACAAGTCCACAGCAAGCCTCCAGGGGTGCGGGGGCCGCGGACGTGGCGGGCTTTTAGCCTCAAAGGGACGAAATGACAAGGAAATGAAGGGACTTTTCTTGCTCGCCGGCCCGAAAGACCACGGATAACGTAGCCCGGATGGAGCGAAGCGTAATCCGGGGCCGCTCTAACCGCGGATCAACCTCTCCCGGATTTCGCTTCGCTCCATCCGGGCTACGAGGCTCCAGTTCATACCGTCGCGCCGCCGAGCTTGGCTTCGAGGGCAGCAATGCGGGCCTTCAGCGCCTCGTTCTCCTCGCGGGCCAGGCGGGCCATGTCCTTGACCGCCTCGAATTCCTCGCGCTTGACCAAATCAAGGTCGCGCAGAATGCGTTCGGCCTGGTTGCGCATGACCGTGTCGACCTCACGCTTGACGCCCTGGGCGGCGCCCGCGGCATCGTTCATCAAACGGCCGATCTCGTCGAAAAACCGATTGCTGGTCTGGGTCATCTCGCAAACTCTCCGCGTTCACTTAACTCGCGCACAGACAATGGCGATCCCTGCGATGCGGTTCAAGCCCGCAATGAATGGCTGGCCCCCTGTAGCTTGCCTTGTCATGCTCCGGTTTCCTTGCAATCGTATTGAATCGACAACAGAAATCGCAAATCACAACGCGAACGGAAACGCCATGATCGAGCACACGGTCGATATCGAGACCAAGGACGGCAAGACCACCACCTTCATCACCCATCCCGAACGCGGCGGACCGTTTCCGGTCGTGATCTTCTACATGGACGCGCCGGCGATCCGCGAGGAGCTGCGCGACATGGCGCGCCGGCTCGGCACCTCGGGCTATTACGTGATGCTGCCCAACATGTATTACCGCGCTGGCGCGATGGAGCTCGGCCCGATCAACCCCGATCCGGAATCGCCGGAGCGCAAGCGCATGTTCGCGCTGATGCACTCGCTCAACATTCCGCTTGTCATGGAAGATACCAAGGCCCTGCTCGCCTATGCCGAGACGCAAAAGGCCGCAAACACTGACATCGTCGGCACCGTTGGCTATTGCATGAGCGGCCGCTATGCGGTGAACGCCGCGACGCATTTCCCCGACCGGGTCAAGGCTGCCGCCTCGATCTACGGCACGCATCTGGCGACCGACCAGCCCGACAGCCCGCATCTCGCCACACAGAAGACCAAGGCTGAACTCTATTTCGCCTGCGCCGAGACCGATATCTACGCGCCGCAGGAGATCATCGAGCAGGTGAAGGTCGGCATGAAGGGATCGAACAACGAGGTCGAGATCTATCCCGGCACGCATCACGGCTTTGCGTTCCCCAAGCGCCCGGTCTATGACCGCGACGCCGCCGAACGCCATTGGGAGCGGCTGCTTGCCCTCTATCGCCGCAACCTCGTGAGCTGAGCCTCAAGACGCACGATGCCGTTCCTGCTGATCGACTTTCCGGTGTTCAACCCCGTCGCGGTCGCGCTCGGGCCAATCGTGATCCGTTGGTATGCGTTGGCCTATATCGGCGGCATCGTGCTGGGGTGGATTTACGCCCGCTCGCTGATCAAGAAGCAACGGCTGTGGGGCGGGCCGGCGCCGATCACGCTGCCGCAGCTCGACGATTTCATCCTCTGGGTCACGCTCGGCATCATCGTCGGCGGCCGCACCGGCTATGTGCTGTTCTACAACCTGCCCTTCTTCATCGCGCACCCGGCGGAAATCCTCGAGCTGTGGAAGGGCGGCATGTCGTTCCACGGCGGCTTTATGGGCTGCGTCGTCGCGGTGATGTGGTTCGCGCGGAAGAACGACATCTCGATCCTGTCGCTGGGCGACATCACCACCGCGGTCGGGCCGATCGGGCTGTTCCTCGGGCGGCTCGCCAATTTCATCAACAGCGAATTATGGGGCCGCCACGCCGAGGCGAGCCTGCCCTGGGCCATGATCTTCCCCAATGGCGGGCCGCTGCCGCGCCATCCGAGCCAGCTTTACGAGGCTGGCCTGGAAGGCATTTTGCTATTTACGGTGCTGGCCGTGATGATCCGGATGGGCGCGCTGAAGCGGCCCGGCCTGATCCTCGGCAGTTTCATCACGATCTACGGTTTTGCCCGAATCGCCGGCGAGTTTTTCAGAGAGCCCGACCCGCAGCTCGGATTCCTGTGGGGTGGGCTAACCATGGGTATGTTGCTGTCAGTGCCAATGATTATTGTGGGCGCTATCATCATCGTGACCTCCATTCGCCGCAAGGCAAAGGGGCCGGTGCCCGATTCAATTTAAAGGGACGCCTGTGAGCGAACATTCCCCGCTGCTGGACGAGATCAGGAAGCTGATCAGATCGTCCGGACCGATGCCGGTCTGGCGCTACATGGAATTGTGCCTGATGCATCCGCAGCACGGCTATTACTTGTCGCGCGATCCGCTGGGGCGCGAGGGCGACTTCACCACGTCGCCGGAAGTCAGCCAGATGTTCGGCGAGCTGCTCGGCCTGTGGAGCGCATCGATCTGGAAGGCGATCGGCTCGCCGTCGACGCTACGGGTGGTCGAACTGGGCCCCGGCCGCGGCACCATGATGTCGGATGCGCTGCGCGCGCTCCGGGTGCTGCCGCCGCTCTATCAATCGCTCAGCATCCACCTCGTCGAGGTCAACCCGGTGCTGCGGGAGAAACAGCGCGCGACGCTCTCCGGCGTGCGCAACATCACGTGGCACGAGACCATCGACGACGTCCCCGAGGGACCTACCGTCATCCTCGCCAACGAATATTTCGACGTGCTGCCGATCCACCAGATGGTCCGGCGCGAAACCGGCTGGCACGAACGCACGGTCGGGATCGATGCCAATGGCAGCCTGTATTTCGCTGCGGCGCCGGAACCGATGCCGCGCTTCGAGGTGCTGCTGCCGCCATTGGTGCGCGCCGCCCCGCTCGGCGCGGTGTTCGAATGGCGGCCCGACACCGAGATCATGAAGCTCGCCACCCGGGTGCGCGACCAGGACGGCGCCGCGTTGATTATCGACTACGGCCATCTGCGCAGCGACGCCGGCGACACCTTCCAGGCGATCGCCCGCCACAGCTTCACCGATCCGCTGAAGAAGCCGGGAGAGGCCGACGTGACCGCCCATGTCGATTTCCAGGCGCTGACGCGGGCTGCCGAGGATGTCGGCGCGCGCGTCCATGGACCGGTGACGCAGGGCGACTTCCTCAAGCGCCTCGGTGTCGAGGCCCGCGCCGCCGGATTGATGGCGAAAGCCACGCCCGAGGTCTCCGCCGACATCGCCGGCGCCTTGCGGCGCCTGACCGACTCCGGCCGTGGCGGCATGGGGTCGATGTTCAAGGCGATGGCGGTCTCCGATCCACGCATCACCTCGATCGCCGGCCTCAGCGATCCGCCTGACGAGGCCGAAGAGTCATGACATTGGGATCATCGCTGCTGTCGGCCATCCCGGACCTGCGCCACGCTTTCTTCTCGCGCGAGGGCGGCGTTTCGGAGGGCATCTATGGCGCACTGAATGGCGGTCTCGGCTCACGTGATGACCCCGCAAGCGTCGTTGAAAACAGGCGGCGCATCGCCGAACGACTGGGCGTGTCGCCGGCGCATCTCGTCAGCGTTCACCAGATCCACTCGCCCGACGTCGTGGTCGCCACCGGCCCCTGGAACGGCGACGCGCGCCCGAAGGCGGACGCGCTCGTCACCAATGTCGAAGGTCTCGCGATCAGCGTCACCACTGCCGATTGCGGGCCGATCCTGTTCGTCGACCCCAATGCGCGCGTGATCGGCGCGGCGCATGCCGGCTGGAAGGGCGCGCTGACCGGCGTGCTGGAATCGACCATCGACGCGATGGAGACGCTCGGCGCCGACCGCACCGGCATCGTCGCCGCGATCGGCCCGCTGATCCGGCAGGACTCCTACGAAGTCGGCAGCGAGTTCGTCGAGCGCTTCATCGAGGCCGACGCCGGGAACGGGATGTTCTTCATCCCCGGCGAACGCGACGGACATGCGATGTTCGATCTCGCCGGCTTCATCCGGATGCGGCTGGAGAATGCCGGCGTGCTGATGATCGACGATCTCGGCATCGACACCTATTCCGACGAGCGTTTCTTCAGCTACCGCCGTTCCGTGCACCGCAAGGAAAGCGATTACGGCCGGCACGTACATGCCATCGCGCTGATGCGGGAGTAGCGATCCAGCAAAGCTGGTCATCGTCTGCTCGACCAGGCAAGGAATTCGGTCCTGCCCCGGCGCCTGCCGGCCGGATCCGTTAAGACCTGTGCCCTGCCTGCCCTAGACGTTAAGCCGTTTTAACGATATCGCAGGACGCAATGAGGGAAGCGTCAAAAAGCCAGTTTCAAACTGGGACAGTCGTGCGCGTCGCGATCGCTGCGACGTGGCTTTCGATCGCCTGCGCGCTTGGCGGCTGTGCCGGCGGCGGTGGCGCGGCCGATTCCTATGCCATGGCCGCACCGAGCAGCGGCGCGACGGTTGCGTTCGAATCGATCGACGGGCCGCCGCCTCAGGTGTTCGACCGCATGGTCGGCGTGCTCGACAGCGAATCCAAGCTGCGCAGCCTCTCGATCGTGTCGCGCGAAGGCTCTGCCGCCTATCGCGTGCGCAGCTATCTGTCGGCGCAAGTGGTGCGTGGCCGCACCGTGATTTCCTGGGTCTGGGACGTCTACGACAGCAATCAGCAGCGCGCGCTCCGGCTTTCCGGCGAGGAACCCGGCGGCAAGGCCGGCCGCGACGCCTGGGCCGCGGCCGACGACCTGGTCCTGCGCAAGATCGCCCAAGCGGGCCTCAGCGGCCTGTCCAGCATGATCAATGGCGGCCCGGCGGATGGCCCCGCGCGCACCCCGGCACCGGAGCTGCGCGGGCCGGCGGTGGCAAGCGCCCCAGCCGAGACCGTCGCGCTCGGATATTCCGCTAACTAAGCCCCGCGTTATCACGGGGATAGCCCATTTTTGACCGGGAAAACCGGCCCAATGGGTTGCCAGCCAAGCCGGCCGCCTGATATTCCCTCGCCCACCGAAAACCCGCCGGTTCTGTAGGGACTTGTGATGCTGAACGTCTTATCCAGCAAAGAGCGGGAGGAAGCTTCGATGTCGGCCAAGAACGGATCAATCAAGCTCGTCGCCGGCAACTCCAATCCTGTGCTGGCGCAGGATATCGCCAAAGCGCTCGGCATCGAGCTGACCAAGGCCGTGGTCCGGCGCTTCGCCGACATGGAGATCTTCGTCGAGATCCAGGAGAACGTCCGCGGCTCGGACATGTACATCCTGCAGTCGACGTCGTTTCCGGCGAACGACAATCTGATGGAACTGCTGATCATCACCGACGCGCTGCGCCGCTCCTCGGCGCGCCGCATCACGGCAGTGATCCCCTATTTCGGCTATGCCAGGCAGGACCGCCGCTCCGGCTCGCGCACGCCGATCTCGGCCAAGCTCGTCGCCAATCTGATCACCCACGCCGGCGTCGACCGCGTCATGACGCTCGACCTGCATGCCGGTCAGATCCAGGGCTTCTTCGACATCCCGACCGACAACCTCTACGCAGCACCGCTGATGGTGCGCGACATCAAGGACAGGTTCGACCTCTCCAAGACGATGGTCATCTCGCCGGACGTCGGCGGCGTGGCGCGCGCCCGCGGTCTCGCCAAGCGCATCAACACCCCGCTCGCCATCGTCGACAAGCGCCGCGAGCGGCCCGGTGAATCCGAAGTCATGAACGTGATCGGCGACGTCTCGGGCTACAACTGCATCCTGGTCGACGACATCGTCGACTCCGGTGGCACGCTGGTGAACGCGGCCGAGGCGCTGATCAAGCACGGCGCCAAGGAAGTGTCGGCCTACATCACCCACGGCGTGCTGTCCGGCGGCGCCGCCGCGCGCATCGCCTCATCGCGGCTGAAGGAGCTGGTCATCACCGACTCGATCCTGCCGACCGAGGCCGTCAACAAGGCGCCGAACATCCGCACCATCTCGGTCGCCGGCCTGATCGCCGAAGCGATCGGCCGCACTGCGGCGGAAGAGTCGGTCTCGAGTTTGTTCGATTAGTAGTTCACGCCGTCATTCCGGGATGGTCCGAAGGACCAGACCCGGAATCTCGAGATTCCGGGTTCGATGCTTTGCATCGCCCCGGAATGACGGGATTCAAAACCCCGGCCGCGGCACGTGGCTCATCAGCGTCCGCGCATAGCCGCCATCGACGATGAGCTCCTCGCCGTTGACGTAGGACGACCGGTCGCTCGCCAGGAACAGGATCGCATCCGCCATGTCCTGCGGCGCGCCGATCCGGCGCATCGGCACCACGGCAGTGCGACGCTCGGTAACCCCGGGGGTATCGTAGAACGCCTGGCTCATCGGCGTGACCACGAGGCCCGGACTGACGACATTGCTGCGGATGCCGTGCGGTCCCCATTCAGCGGCGAGCTGCTGCGACAGCATCACAACGCCGGCCTTGCTGACGCTGTAGGCGCCGCTTTGTCCCTGCGCATTGCTGGCAGCGATCGAGGCGATATGCACGAGACTGCCGCGGCCCGCGTTGCGCATCTGGCGGCCGAACGCCTGCGCGCAGATGAAATAGCCGGTGAGATTGACCGCGAGCACGGCGTTCCATTCGGCGAGCGAGAGCGTATCGAGCCCGCCTGGACGCAGTACTGCGGCGGTGTTGACGAGAATGCCGCACGGCCCGAGCGCGCTCTCGATCTTCGCCGCCGCTGCAGCGATACTCTCGGCATTGGTGGTGTCGCAGCTCGCGACGAGATGGCCGTCACCGAATTCGCGGAGCTTTTCGCGCGTGCCTTCAAGCCCACGCTCGTCGCGATCGATGGCGGCGACCTTGGCACCGGCCTGCGCGAAACTGAGGGCCGTGGCGCGGCCGATGCCGCCGCCTCCGCCAGTGACGACAGCGACGCAGCCAGATAGGCCGAGCCAGTCGGAGGAACCTTCCTTGGTCATGTGATCACTCTTATCCGGTGACTGATGCCGGATAGCTTAACCGAACGCGACCACAGACCAAGGACGATTTGCGACCGTCAGGCGCTCGCGACGGCGGTATTCCCGACCGCCTCGCCGAAGGAGGCAAAGAACTGCCCGGCCAGCTTGCGCGACGTGGAATCGATCAGCCGCCCACCGAGCTGCGCGAGCTTGCCGCCGATCTGCGCGTCGACCGCATAGGTGAGGATCGTGACATCGGCACTTTCGGCAGCGAGAGTCACCGTCGCGCCGCCCTTGGCAAAGCCGGCGACGCCGCCGGAGCCCTCACCGGAGATGCGATAGCTATTGGGCGGATCGAGATCGGACAGCGTCACCTTGCCGCCGAAGGTCGCCTTCACCGGGCCGACCTTGAACACCACGGTCGCGGTCATCTCGGTCGGCGACGACATCTCGAGCGACTGGCAGCCGGGAATGCATTGCTTCAGGATCTCGGGATCATTGAGCGCGGCCCAGACCTTTTCCTTCGACGCCGGGATGCGCTGACTGTCATTCATCTGCATACTGTCACTTGGCTCCTTCGGCTGAATTGGCGGCGCGCTGACCGCGGCGCCGTTCGATGGTGATTTCTGCCAGGATCGACATCGCGATCTCCTCCGGCGTGATGGCGCCGAGATCGAGCCCGGCCGGCGCCTTGACGCGATTGATCGCGGCAGGCTCGAGGCCCGCGGCAATCAGCTTGTCGTGCAGCGCTGCCATCTTGCGCTTGCTGCCAACGAAGGCGTGATAGGCCGCATCGATCGCGAGCGCCTGTTTCAGTGCGGCTTCATCGCCCTTGCCCTGGGTAGACACCACGACGAAGCGCCTGGTGTCGCTGAGAGCGCCGGGTTCGAAGCCGTCGACGACGACGTGCGCATCGGGTGCAGCGGTGAGGTCGGAGGCCGGCGCGGCGAGCGTGACGTGATAGCCGAGCTGGCGCGCCTGCGCAGCCAGCGACATGGCGACCGGACTCGCACCGAGGATCACCAGCGACGGATGCGGCAAGACCGGCTCCACGAAAATATCCATCGTGCCCTTGCTCGGGCACATGTTGGAGGCGAACCGTACGCCGTCCCTGCTCTCGCCGGGCTTGACGCCGAGCTCGGCCAGCAGGTCTTCCGGCTGCACCGACACCATGCGCGGCTCGCCGTCGGCGAGCGCCTCGCGCGCGGCCTTCAGCACGGCGCCCCTGGCGCAGCCGCCACCGATCCAGCCGGCAACGATGCTGCCATCGGGCCGGATGATCGCCTTCGCGCCGGCTTTCGCTGCCGTCA
Organism: Bradyrhizobium sp. LTSPM299; assembly: GCF_000938235.1. NCBI lineage: Bacteria > Pseudomonadati > Pseudomonadota > Alphaproteobacteria > Hyphomicrobiales > Nitrobacteraceae > Bradyrhizobium > Bradyrhizobium sp. LTSPM299. Next base: position 521,844 of record NZ_JYMU01000049.1, on the reverse strand, counting down.
CCGACACCGTGCGCACCACGGTCGCCAGCACGAAGGCCTGCTCGGCGGCCTTCATCTGCGCGACCAGATCCATCACCTCGACATGCACACCCATCTCAAAGCCTCGCAAGATAGGGTTCGAGCGCGGTCAGGCTCGCAAGCGTATTGGCTGGCGCATAGAGATCGATATGCGGCAGCGCCGCCTTGATCCCCCGCGCCTCCGGCGCATAGCCTTGCCATCCCATCATCGGGTTGAGCCAGACAATGCGGCGGCAGCGGCGGCCGAGCGCGGCCATCTCGCGGCCGAGCAGCGCTGCGTCGCCAGTCTCATAGCCATCTGACACGATCATCACGCAAGTGCGCGAGTGGATCACACGGGCGGCGTGCCAGCGATTGAAAGTCTGCAGGCTCTCGCCGATCCTGGTGCCGCCGCCGGCGCCCTGCGCCATGATCGAGAGCCGGTCGAGCGCGCGACCGGCATCCTTCTCCTTCATCGCATCGGACACGTGGGCCAGACGCGTGTGGAACAGGAACGCCTCGGCCTCACGGAACTCATCGAGCACGCCATGGATGAAGCGCAGGAACACGCCGGTGTACATGCTCATCGAGCCGGAGGCGTCGAGCAGTATCACCAGCCGCAACGGCTTCGGCTTGCGCTGCCGCACCACCAGGCTGATCGGTACACCGCCATGGCTGATATTGCTGTGAATGGTGCGGCGCAGGTCGAGCCGATAGCCGCGCCGCCGCGCCAGATCGCGCCGCGTCAGCCGCGTGCGCATCGCGCGCGCCAATTGCGCCGCAGCCAGATGCGCCTGCACGACCTGCTCGGGATCGGCGATGTTGCGGAAGTCGACCTCAGCGAGGTTTTCGGCGCGCGAGGCGCCTTCCATGCGCCCCTCGCCCGAACGGTCATTGTCGGCACCGTCGACCGACGGCATTTGATCGGTCGCTGCATCGCCACCCTCGCGCGGCTGAGCGGGCTGGCCCGGCAAGTTCTTCAATGACGGATTGTTCGCCGCCTTCGCGGCGCCGGTGGTGATTGAGCGCGACCGCAGCCGCTTGCCGAGCCAGAACGCGTCAAAAATGCCATCGAACTTGTCCCAGTCGGATTTGCGCGCCGAGAACAGATGCTTGAGCGCCGAGCGCAGCAGGCCCGGCCGCGCCGCATAGCCGGCAGCCATCAGCATGGCGGCATCCCGGCCCTCGGCGAGACCGACGGCAAAACCGCTGTCGCGCAACGTCCGCAGGAACGCCGCGAGCTTGCTTGCGACAAGGCGGGAGACCGCGTTGACATCTTCGAAATCGGGGGATGAGCCGCAGCAGCTCATGCGACCTTCCCCAGCAAGCGTCCGCTGACCTCGCGCGTCACGCGCGCCTTGTCTTCCTGCGTCTTGAGCAGGCACATCAGGGTCTCGTGCACGGTCTCGGGCGCATCGTGCAGGTCCTTTACGTCCAGCCCGACCAGTGCGGCCGCCCAATCCAGCGTCTCCGCGACGCCGGGCACCTTGCGCAGTTCCTCCTTGCGGATGCCCTCGACCATGCGCGCGATCTGCAGCGCCAGAGAGGCGCCGGTGCCGTCGATCCGCGTCATGATGATCCGCGCCTCGCGGTCGACATCGGGATAGTCGACATAGTGGTAGAGGCAACGCCGCCGCAGCGCGTCCGACAACTCACGTGTGCCGTTCGAGGTCAGCACGACATGCGGGATCGCGGTCGCCTTGATCGTGCCGAGCTCGGGGATCGACACCTGAAAGTCCGACAACAGTTCGAGCAGGAAAGCTTCGAACTCATCGTCGGCGCGGTCGATCTCGTCGATCAGCAGCACAGGCGGTTTTGCGCGCCGGATCGCGGCGAGCAGCGGCCGCTCCAGCAGGTATTTTTCCGAAAATATCTGATCCTCGGCGGCAGCAGGGTTATCGCCACGATGAGCCTGGATCGACAGCAATTGCCGCTGGTAGTTCCATTCATAGAGCGCCGCCGACTGGTCAAGCCCCTCATAGCATTGCAGACGGATCAGTTCGGTCGCATGCACGGCGGCAAGCGCCTTTGCCACTTCGGTCTTGCCCACGCCCGCCTCGCCTTCCAGCAGCAGCGGACGCCGAAGCAATTGCATCAGCGAGATCGCGGTCGCAAGCTCAGCGTCGGCAAAGTAGCCGGCGTTGCCGAGCGCTTGCGCGATCTCGTCACGGGTCCTCATGCGGCTTCGAACAAGCCGAGGTTCTTCGCCGCCGCCCAGTTCCGCCAGAAATCATGCGGCATCTGGATGTGGGTGGAGCCGAGGAAGGAGAACGCATCGTTGACCGCGTTGGAGAAGGCCGGCACGCCGCCGACATTCGGACTCTCGCCGACGCCCTTGGCGCCGATCGGATGATGCGGCGACGGGGTGACCGTGAAGTCGGTCTCCCAATGCGGGGTCTCGACCGCGGTCGGCATGAAGAAGTCCATGAACGAGCCGGTGACCACGTTGCCCTCGGCGTCGTAACGGATCTCCTGCCCCATCGCGATCGCAAACGCCTCGGTGAGGCCGCCATGCACCTGGCCCTCGATGATCATCGGGTTGATCCGGGTGCCGCAATCGTCGAGCGCATAGAAGCGCTTGACCTTGTAGACGCCGGTATCAACATCGATGGTCATGACGCAGATATAGGCGCCGAACGGATAGGTCATGTTGGGCGGATCGTAGTAGCTCACCGCCTCCAGCCCGGGCTCCATGCCCGGCGGCACCGAATTATACGCCGCCCAGCAGATATCCTTCATCGTCATGACCTTCTCCGGCAGGCCCTTGACGCGGAAGCCGTCGATGTCCCACTCGAGATCGTCCTCGTGGACCTCGAGCTTGTAGGCCGCGATCATCTGAGCCTTGGCCTTGATCTTTCGCGCGGCCATCGCAATCGCGGCGCCGGCCACCGGCGTCGAGCGCGAACCGTAGGTGCCGAGCCCGTAGGGCGCGGTATCGGTGTTGCCTTCCTCGACCATGATGTCGTCGGCGGGGATGCCGATCTCGGTGGCGATGATCTGCGCCCACGTGGTCTCGTGACCCTGGCCAGTGCTTTTCGTGCCGACGCGGGCGATGCCGGCACCGGTCGGATGCAGGCGGATTTCGCAGGAATCGAACATCGCGATTCCCAAAATGTCGCAATTCTTCGACGGGCCGGCGCCGACGATCTCTGTGAAAAACGAGACGCCAAGGCCCATGATCTCGCGGGTCTCGCCGCGTTTGAACGCCGCGCGCTGGGCCACCTGTTGCTTGCGCAGGCCGGCATAGTCGACTGACTCCATCATCTTGTGCATCGCGGTGTGGTAGTCGCCGGAATCGTATTCCCAGCCCAAGGCCGAGTGATACGGGAATTGCTCTTTCTTGATGAAATTCCTGAGCCGCAGTTCCGCCGGGTCGATCCCGAGTTTCTGCGCCAGAATGTCCATCCCACGCTCGATGCAATAGGCCGCTTCCGTCACCCGGAACGAGCAACGATAGGCGACACCGCCCGGCGCCTTGTTGGTGTAGATGCCGTCCACCGAAAGATGCGCGGTCGGGAAGTCGTAGGAGCCGGTGACGATGTTGAAGAAGCCGGCCGGCCATTTCGACGGATCGGCGCATGCGTCGAACGCGCCGTGATCGGCCAGCACATGCACGCGCAGGCCGGTGACCTTGCCATCCTTGGTCGCTGCTATCTCGGTGGTCATATGGTAATCGCGCGCAAACGAGGTCGCGGTCAGGTTCTCGATGCGGTCTTCGACCCATTTTACGGGCTTGCCAGTCACGATCGAGGCCACAGCAGCACAGATGTAGCCGGGATAGGCGCCGACCTTGTTGCCAAAACCGCCGCCGACGTCGGGCGAGATCACATGGATCTTGTGCTCCGGGATTTTTGCAATCAGCGCCACCACGGTGCGGATCACATGCGGGGCCTGGAAGGTGCCCCAGATCGACAGCTCGCCCTTGATCTTGTCGAACGAACAGACGCACTGGCAGGTCTCCAGCGGCGACGGATGGGTGCGGTGGTAGGAGATCATCTCCTTGATGGTCACATCCGCCTTCCTGAACGCGGCGTCGGTGAGGTCCTTGTCGCCGACGGTCCACTCGAAGATGTGGTTATGATGCTTGCGCGGGCCGTGGGCGCCGGTCATTTTGCCGGTGAGGTCCTCGCGCAGCACCGGCGCATCGGCGTCCATCGCCTTGAATGGATCGATCACGACCGGAAGCGCTTCGTATTCGACCACAACCTTGTTGATGCCGTCATCCGCGGCATAGCGGTCGGTGGCGACCACGAAGGCGACCTCCTGGTTCTGGAACAGCACCTTGCCGTCGGCCAGCACCATCTGCACGTCGCCCGCAAGCGTCGGCATCCAGGCAAGATTGACGGTTTTGAGCGTCTCGGCGGTGATCACAGCCAGCACGCCCGGCACCTTCAGCGCCTCTTCCGAATTGATGGATTTGACGCGCGCGTGGGCGTGCGGTGAGCGGACAAAATCGCCATGCAGCATCCCCGGCAGTTTCAAATCGTCGACATAATTACCCTTGCCTTGGGTGAAGCGGGCGTCCTCGACCCGCTTGCGCTTACAACCCATGCCTTCGAGTTTGGCTTCGCGTTGTTCCCGCGTGGGAGTCATGTCGTTCATTCCGCAGCCTCCTTGAATTCAACGCCATTGGTCTTGTCGGCAGCGTACTGGATAGCCTTGACGATGTTCTGGTAGCCGGTGCAGCGGCAGATATTGCCGGAGATGCCCATCCGGATTTCGTCTTCCGAAGGCCTCGGATTTTCGTGGAGCAGCCGCTGCGCGCGCAAAATCATGCCGGGGGTGCAGAAGCCGCATTGCAGGCCGTGCATCATGCGAAAGCCTTCCTGCAGCGCCGAGAGCGAGCCGTCGGCATTGGCGACGCCCTCGATAGTCATGATGTCGGACCCTTGCGCCTGCACTGCGAACATGGTGCAGGATTTTACCGACATGCCGTCGATATCGACGGTGCAGGCGCCACAATGCGTGGTCTCGCAGCCGATGTGGGTGCCGGTCAGCAGCAGATTTTCGCGAATGAAATGCACCAGCAATGTGCGCGGCTCAACGAGGCCTTCGACCTCGGCGCCATTCACCTTCATGGTGACGTGGGTCTTTGCCATTTTGATCCCCTCTCAGCTTGCGCGACTTGCGGCGCGCGTGAGCGCCCGCGTCACCATGATGCCGCCGACATGTTTTCGGTATTCAACGGGCCCCCGCGCGTCCGCGGCCGGCGCCATGATCGCTACTGCCGCCGCGGCGGCTTTCTTTAGCGAGGCATCATCGAGGCTGGTACCAATCACCAGTTTCGCGGCGGCATCGGCGAGCAACGGCGTTTCCGACAGATTGGTCAGGCCGATCGCGCAGGTCGCAACCTTGCCGCCCGCCATCGTTAGCAACACCGCGGCTGCGGCGGTGGCGTAATCGCCGACCTTCCGCTTCAATTTCTCATAGGCGTAGCCATGGCCGGCTGCGGGAGCCGGCACCGACATCGAGGTCAGGAGTTCGCCGGGCTCGAGTGCAGTGAAATAGGCACCCTGGTAAAAGTCGGCCGCCGCGATGACGCGCGCGCCCTTTGGGCCTTCGAGCCGATAGCTGGCGCCAAGCGTCATCATCAGCGCCGGCATGTCATTGCCGGGATCGCCATTGGCGACGTTACCGCCGATCGTGCCGCGATAGCGCACCTGGGGATCGGCGATCAGCAGCGCGGTTTCGTGCAGGATCGGGAGGGACCTCGCGATCTCGTCGGAGGTCAGCAGCTCGTGCTGGGTGGTCATGGCCCCGATCACGATCTTGTCGCCGTCGCGCCGGATGCCTTTCAGCTCGGCGACGCCGTGCAAATCGACCAGATGCTCGGGCGTCGCCAGCCGCAGCTTCATCATCGGAACCAGGCTGTGGCCACCGGCAAGCGGACGGGCCTCATCACCGAGCGTCGAAAGCAGTTTCACGGCGTCGGCCACCGTGGCCGGCCGGTGGTAGCTGAACGGGCCAGGGATCATCGTGTCCTCCATTTCGTCCTGTGAGGCCCTTACGGGGCACGCGGACGTTGGGCAGGACGCTCTCTCCGAAGCGGATTGGCCTGCAACGACAAGGGCACGGGAGCAAAAAATTCGCACCAAATGCGGCGCGAAGCGCACGAAATGCGTCAGTGCTTGCGTCCCAATGGGCAGGGAGCGGGTTCAGGCCGTGCGGCGCGCGAGCCCGAGTCGGGCCTTCACCTCGGCGATCTTGGCCCGACTGACGGGAACCCGGTGCGGCGACGGGCCATCCAACTCGACGACCGCGCCATCGCCCTCCTTGCGGACAAAGGTCACATGCGGAATCGCGACAATGTGGCTGCGATGTACCCGGACGAACAGGCTGGGATCGAGCTGCGCCTCGGCCTCCGAGATCGACCACGGACACATCCGTTCCCGAGTCCCGTCGTGGACCTTGGTGTAGTGGGCGTCGGCCCGGACGCTACGGACCTCGGCGGCGTCGATGAAATGGGTGCCGTCGGCGCCCTCAACCGGCAGCCGGGGAGCCGGCGCGGGGCGCGGCGGCTGACCGATGCCGCCGAGCGGGGTCGGCCGCAGCTTCGGGCTGGTCGAGACCGCGCCACCATCGGCAATCGGGATATCGATAGCCGCCGGCGCCACCTCCGCGGCGGTCACCGGGCCTTTCCGGCGCGGATCGGGCACCAGCGACAGCAAAAAGCCAGCCGCGATGACAAAGCAGAGCAACGCCACAACCAGTGACAACATCTGGGGCGACGCGACCAACCCGTCCATGTGGTGGTGGGCATCCGTCGAGGGCGGAACGACCTGCATCCCTGCCATCGCGGTGTAGTGCATGCCCGAGACCGCAACGCCGAACGCGACCGCGCTCAGCATCAGCGGCACGCCGCCCTGCCGCGCGAGGAACGCGCGCAGGCCACCATAAGCGGCGGCGATGGCGATCGCGACCGACAGCGCTACCATGCCAGGGGCATGGGTCATCGCGAATTCGCCGGACAGCCCGTGCATGCCGACATAATGCATGCTGGCGATGCCGAGTCCGAGCAATACGGCCGACGATGCAACGCGGGGCACCGACGGCTCGCCGATGCTGACAAAGAACAGCGAAATGCCGACCACCAGCGCGCAGATCAGGAATGAGACGATGGTCGGCAGCACCAGATAGACCGTGCCGGCCGGCAGCGGCGCTGCCAGCATGCCGACGAAATGCATGGTCCAGATACCGATGGCGAGAAAGAATGCTGCACCCGCGAGCAGCAGGCGATGTCCAGCGTCCGGCGTGCCGCGGATGCGCGCGGCAAGGCCGAAACCGGTATAACCTCCCAGAATCGCGATCACCACCGAGAGCGCGACGAGATAAGGATCGTGTCCTTCGAACATGATCGTCTCGGCCTCCCCGTCATCACGCAGAGGCCTCCTCCCACCGCCGATACTACAGGTGTGGCGGCAGGATTGACAATCAGACGATTGCCAGACGCGGCTTATACAATCCCCGCGGCGACCTGGCCGCGCAGGCGCTCCAGGCTGTGCAGCGTGTTGGCGCAGGCTTCCGCGACCTCGATGCCCTTGATCGTGAAGTGCCGGCGGAAGAAGTCGTGATGCACTTCGGTCTCGTGGAATTGCTGCGGCGTCAGCACCGCGGAGAACACCGGCACCTCGGTGCGCAACTGCACGTCCATCAGCGCCTTGATCACGGTGTCGGCGACGAATTCGTGGCGGTAGATGCCACCGTCGACAACGAGCCCCGCGGCCACGATCGCAGTGTAGCGGCGCGTCTTCGCCAGGATCTGCGCGTGCAGCGGGATCTCGAACGAGCCCGGCACCTCGAACACGTCGACATTGGTGATATGCCGCGCTTCGATCTCCTTGAGGAACGCGATGCGGCACTCCTCGACCACCTCGCGGTGCCAGGACGCCTGCACGAAGGCGACACGCTGCGGCTTCGCGAAGCGCGGATGTTCGACCGCCGGTGGAGACACCGGCGTATCGGCAACGATTTCTGCTTGGGAGGTCTGGACGTCTTGGTCTTGCAACATCTGATTCATGGCTTTCCTCTTTCAGGACCAGAATCAGGGCATACGGACAACAACAACCCCACGCGAAACCGCGCGGGCTGCCGCAACCGTTCTCTTTCATCCGGACTTTAACCGTCGGCCTCGGAATTGCACCGAATCTGCTGACCCTTCCTCGACTTCACGAAGAAGGCGCTCGCGGGCTTGGGCTTGCACCCTTACCGCCGGTGGGGACTTTCACCCCGCCCTGAGAACATCGGCCCGCCCGGGATGGACGTGCCTGACGGCAAATATGGCCAAAGCGCGACAGGCGGGCAAGGACCTTTGGCATGGGAAATTGTCATGTCCCCATGAGCGATTTGCGAGTCTTGCCGGCCTGAGAGCTGATTCACGGATGCGGCGAAGCCGCGGCAAATAGTTAACAATTCGTTACCGCGCCCGCTCAGATTCCGATTTGTTCTCAAATTAATAAATGTGGCGTGATCAGCTGTGGACGGTGCGCGCTTTGGCTGTGGACGGACTCGGCGTGCGGTTGCGCGGATTCCGCAAATCACATCACTTCAACCGCGTCAGGTCCAGGGCATCCGGAAGCCCGCTTTGGGAACTGCACTCGGCCACGACGCAGTTGTCGCACGTGCCGGCTTCCGTGTGCGTATCAACAGAACATAAGAACAAGGGTCGAGACGGCATGTCCCTGCTCGAAGGCATTATTGATTCCCGGAACAACCCGCTTGCAGTGGTCGAGGATATCGCCGCTCACAACAACTGGGCGTTCGAGCGATCCGGCGAAGATGAAGTGACGATCGTCTCCAAGGGCGACTGGACCGACTATCAGCTCTCCTTCACCTGGATGGGCGAGATCGAGGCGTTGCATCTCGCCTGCGCCTTCGACATGAAGATTCCGCAAGCGCGGCGCGCCGAGGTGCAGCGGCTTGTCGCCGCGATCAACGAGCAATTGTGGGTCGGCCATTTCGACCTGTGGACCCACAGCGGCATGGTCATGCACCGCCAGGCGCTGGTGCTGCCCGGCGGCCTCACCGCCTCCGCCGCGCAATGCGAAAGCATGCTGGTCAGCGCGATCCACGCCTGCGAGCGCTACTATCCCGCATTCCAGTTCGTGGTGTGGGCCGGCAAGTCGGCGGCGGAAGCGATGTCGGCTGCGATGTTCGACACCGAGGGCGAGGCGTAAGCGCTTTCCTTTCCGTCGTCCCGGCGAAGGCCGGGACCCATACTCCGCGGCTGCGGTTGTTAAGCAAACTGCTTGTGGCCCTTCCTGTGCTTCACTAAAACCGCCTGTGGTTATGGGTCCCGGCCTCCGCCGGGACGACGATGGCGGTGGCACCTGTGAACACATCCAGCAGCGCATTAGAGAACACCACCGGCACCATCGCGCTTGCAGGCGCGGGCAAGATGGGCGGCGCGATGCTGACCGGCTGGCTGGCGCAGGGGCTTGTGCCGGAGCGCGTGGTGGTGATCGATCCGCATCTTGCGCCGGAGATTTCCGCACTTGCCGCCAAGGGCGTCCGCCTCAATCCGTCAGCGAAGGAGATCGGCACGGTCGATACGCTTGTCGTCGCGGTGAAGCCGCAGTCGTTTCGCGAGGCCGGCACTGCGCTGAAGGCATTCGTCGGTCCCTCGACGCTGGTGGTCTCGATCATGGCCGGCACGACGATATCAGTGCTGGAAGAAATCTGCGGCGGCAGGGTGGTGCGCGCCATGCCGAACACGCCGGCGGCGATCGGCCGCGGCATCACGGTCGCAGTGCCGGCGACAAGCGTCACATCAGCGCAGCGCGCCACCACAAATGCGCTCTTGCAGGCGACCGGTCAGGTCGAATGGGTCGACGATGAAAGCTTGATGGACGCAGTGACCGCGGTGTCCGGCTCCGGCCCCGCCTATGTGTTCCTGCTCGCCGAAGAGCTCGCCCGTGCCGGCGTCGCGGCCGGCCTGCCCGAAACGCTCGCAACCACACTGGCCCGCGCGACGGTCGCGGGCTCCGGCGAACTGCTGCATCGCTCGGATTTGCCGTCGGCGACCTTGCGCCAGAACGTCACCTCGCCGGGCGGCACCACAGCCGCGGCACTCGAGGTGCTGATGGCAAAGGACGGCATGCAGCCGCTGCTGACCCGCGCGATCGCCGCGGCGACCAAGCGCTCGAAGGAATTGGCGAAGTAGTCAGGATGACGTCGGAGGGTTTGGCTAAGTCGCCCCAAGCCGCTTGTTGAAGCTCTCGACATTGACCAGGCCGCGGGCGTGGCGGCCTTCGCCGAGCTTGCGCGGTCCTTCGAAGGCTTCGACCTCGAAACGGATCACGCGGCGCTCCACCGCGATCACCCTCGCTGTAGTCCGCACCGTGGCGCCGACGAGGGCTGCCGCGAGATGGCGGATGTCGACCTCGGTGCCGACCGTGATCCAGCCCGGCTGCAGCGAACTCCTGATGGCATCGCCCGACGCCATCTCCATGTCCAGGATCATCATCGGCGTCGCGTAGACCATCGGCATGCCCGGCACGAAATGCCCGACCGTGCGCTCCGGCGGCACCACGAGCATGCGCTCGGCGCTCATGCCTGGTGTGATGAAGTCGCGTGCGTCCATGGGATATTTTCAATCATTGCCGTCATTCCGGGATGGTGCGTTAGCACCAGACCCGGAATCTCGAGATTCCGGGTTCAGCCCTGGCGGGCTGCCCCGGAATGACGCTATCGCGTCACTTCTTCGCCGCGGCGGCGCGCTCGACGAAGGTCTTGCCGCCCTTCATCTTGTGATGCAGCGGCGCTTCGTTGATCTGGATCACGACCGCGTCGGCATCGACGCCCAGGTTCTTGACCAGCGCCTGGGTGATGTCGCGCATCATGCCGGCCTTCTGCTCGTCGGTGCGGCCGGCGGCCATGCTCACGGTGATCTCAGGCATCGTTGCTCTCCTCGTTTCCCGTTTCTTTCGTCATGGCCGGCATAGCCGTCCGAAGGACGGCGTCGCTTCCGCTCGCCTATGCCCGGCCATCCACGATCTCTGGCATCCAACAATACGTGGATATCAGGCACAAGGCCGAACATGACGTCACAAGCGAATGGCTATCCCCACTTCACGTCATGCCGCGCCAGCACCTCGCGGACTTTGGCGACGATATCGGCTTCCGCGCAGGAAAACTGTGCAGGGCGCGTCTCACGCCATTCCTGATTGGAGGCGATCGCAGCCGCGGCCTTGGCGCCCTCGATCAGGTCCTTGATCTGCACCTCGCCGCGCGCCTTTTCGTCACTGCCCTGGATGATCACGCAAGGCGAATTACGACGGTCGGCATATTTGAGCTGGTTGCCCATGTTCTTGGGGTTGCCGAGATAGAGCTCGGCCCGGATCTTCGCGTTGCGTAGCTGCGCGACCATCTTCTGGTAGTCGGCGATGCGGTCGCGATCGAACACGGTGACAACGACGGGCCCAAAATCGGGGCGCGTGTCGAGCTTGCCGAGCATTGTGAGCGCGGCCTGCAGGCGCGACACGCCGATCGAAAATCCGGTCGCCGGCACCGGCTCGCCACGGAAGCGCGAGACGAGACCATCATAACGGCCGCCACCGCCAACCGAACCGAACCGAACGAGACGGCCCTTCTCGTCCTTGGTCTCGAGCAGGAGTTCGACCTCGTAGACCGGGCCGGTGTAGTATTCGAGGCCGCGGACAACGGAGGGATCGATACGAATTTGATCCGCGGCGTAGCCGGACGCAGCCACAAGCTGCGCGATATTGGCTAATTCGCTAATGCCCTCCTGGCCAATACCAGAGTCCGACACAAGCATCAGCTTTGCGATGATTTCTTCGTTAGTGCCTGTCTCAGGGCATGTAGAGGCGAGCACACGCGTGATTGAACTTTCTTCCAGTCCGGCTCCTTTGGTGAAGTCGCCGCTTTCATCCTTGCGGCCTCCCCCAAGCAACGCGCGCACGCCATCTTCGCCCAACCGATCGAACTTATCGATGGCTCGCAGAACAGTTAGCCTGCGCCCCGCATTGTCCTCGCCGCCAAGACCAATTGCCTCCAACACACCGTCGAGCACCTTGCGGTTGTTCACCTTCACGACGTATTGGCCGCGCGCAATGCCGAGCGCTTCCATCGTATCCGCCGCCATCATGCAAATCTCGGCATCGGCCGCAGGCGAGCCGGAGCCGACCGTATCCGCATCGAACTGCATGAACTGCCGGAAGCGGCCGGGGCCCGGCTTCTCGTTGCGATAGACATAGCCGTGGCGGTAGCTGCGATACGGGAGCACCAAGCTCTCCGTTCCGTAGTTCTCACCGACATAACGCGCCAGCGGCGCGGTGAGATCGTAGCGCAGCGAAATCCACTGCTCGTCATCGTCCTGGAACGAGAACACGCCCTCGTTGGGACGGTCCTGATCGGGCAGGAACTTGCCGAGCGCGTCGGTGTATTCCATCGCCGGCGTCTCCACCGGCTCGAAGCCGTAGAGCTCGTAGACGGCGCGGATCTTGTCCACCATCTGGCGCGTGGCCGCGATCGCGGCAGGACCGCGATCCTCCAGCCCACGCGGCAGGCGCGCCTTCAATTTCTGCGGTTTTTTCGGTTTGTCGGCCATGGGGCGGGTTGGTACCAGCCGAGGCGCGGTGGGGCAACCTTCCTTCTCCCCTTGTGGGAGAAGGTGGCGCCTCGCGGAGCGAGGCGACGGATGAGGGGTTTGTCTACGCAGGAGAGGTCTGTGTTCGTGGAGAGATACCCCTCACCCGCCCTGCGGGCACCCTCTCCCACAAGGGGAGAGGGGAAGAAATGCGCGTCTGTGCACTCAGGCCGCCGCTTGCTTGCCCTTTGGCTGCACTTCGGCACTGTAATCCGTCATCAGTTGCTCCGAAATCCTGCCGGGCGTGAACTTCCACTTGGCGATTTCGGACACCGGGGTTACTTCGGCGGCGGTGCCGGTGATGAAGCACTCCGAGAAGCCGTCGAGTTCGTCCGGCATGATGCGGCGTTCGATCACCTCGAGGCCGCGGCGTTTGGCCAGGTCCATCACAGTGGCGCGGGTGATGCCGGCGAGGAAGCAGTCCGCGATCGGGGTGTGGAGCTTGCCGTCCTTGACGAAGAAGATGTTGGCGCCGGTGCATTCGGCCACCCGGCCCTGCCAGTCCAGCATCATCGCGTCGGCATAGCCCTCGCGCTCCGCTTTGTGCTTGGCGATCGTGCAGATCATGTAGAGGCCCGCGGCCTTCGCCAGCGCCGGGATGGTGGCCGGGTCCGGCCGCCGATATTCGGCAAGGCTGATGCGGATGCCCTTCAGCTTCTCGGCGGGATCGAAATAGCTCGGCCAGGTCCAGGCGGCGATTGCCAGATGGATGGTGTTGGTTTGCGCCGCCACCCCCATCATCTCCGAGCCGCGCCAGGCCACCGGGCGGACATAGGCGTCCGGCAGGTTGTTCCTGTCGATGACGAGCTGCTTGGCCGCGTCGATCTCGGCGACCGAATAGGGGATCTCGAAGTCGAGGATGTTGGCCGAGCGCTTCAGCCGTTCGGAATGGTCCGTGCTCCTGAAGACCGTGCCGCCGTATGCCCGTTCGCCCTCGAACACGCTGCTTGCGTAGTGCAGGCCATGGGTCAACACATGGACGTTGGCATCCTTCCACGGCACGAGCTTGCCGTCATACCAGATGACGCCGTCGATCTTGTCGAATGAAACTCCCATGGGCTCTCTCCCGGATGGACGCAATGATCTGCGCCCGCGCCTACGCGCTGTTCAGATGAAGGGCCCCAGCTCCGCCCCTGGGGGCGGCCCTACCGCGGCTACCTGTCGCTTCGACGAGCTTTTGCGGAGTGCTGAAGTCCAGTATGTTTGCCGAAATGCCGCTCGACATCGCACGGTGGTCCAATTTGCGGCCCAAACCGCCATCACTGGCTCTTTCAGGCCGTCTCAAACGTTGCCAGCGACGAGACGACTTAATATTTCGTCGTGACTGGCAGTTTTGTAACATTGAACCCAAGATACGTCAATATGACTGACATAAATTTCTCAGGCATGGCTGCCAAGCCCGATTCGCAGGGGAGCGACCATCCGTCCTCTACGGCCGGCCCAAGCGACCAGCGCTGGGATATCATCGAACTGCTGTTCTTCGCCTACCGGGACTTTGTCGGCGACGCCGATCAGGAGCTGGAAACCTTCGGCTTCGGCCGCGCCCACCACCGGGTCATCCACTTCGTCACCCGCTACCCCGGGCTGAAGGTCGCCGACCTGCTCGACGTGCTACGCATCACCAAGCAATCGCTCGGGCGCGTGCTCAAACAGCTGCTCGACGAGGGCTATATCGTCCAGAAGACCGGCAACAATGACCGCCGCCAGCGCCTGCTCTACGCGACACCCAAGGGCGAGGCGCTGGTCGCCAAGCTCGCGGGGTTGCAGACCGACCGCATCAACCGCGCGGTCGCCGGCATCGATGCTGAAGGCGTCGAGACGGTTCGCCAGTTCCTGCGCGCGATGATCGACCGCGACGATCCCGACAAGGTGTTGGAGGCGATCTTCGGCGCAAGAAAGACAAAGGAGTGATCGTGGCCCAGGTTGCAACCATGATGCGCACGCCGGCCCAGCCGGCGGACGACGCACCGCATCTTCTGCTGGTCGACGACGACCGGCGCATCCGCGACCTGCTGTCGCGCTTTCTCTCCGGCGAGGGCTATCGCGTCACGACTGCGATGAGCGCGAGCGACGCCCGAGCCAAGCTCTTGGGGTTGCATTTCGACCTCCTGATCCTCGACGTCATGATGCCCGGCGAGACCGGCTTCGACCTCGCCCGCTTCATCCGCACCTCGTCGTCGGTACCGATCATTATGCTGACCGCGCGGCACGAGGCCGAGGCCCGCATCGAGGGCCTGCAGATCGGCGCCGACGATTACGTCGCCAAGCCGTTCGAACCGCGCGAGCTCGTGCTGCGCATCGGCAATATCCTCAAGCGCACCGCGACGCCACAGGTCGCCGCCGTCGAGCAGATCGCGTTCGGTCCCTACATCTTCCATATTGAGCGCAGCGAGCTGCGCCAGGGCGAGGAGACCGTCCATCTTACCGACCGCGAGCGCGAGATGCTGCGCATCCTCGCGAGCAGCCCCGGCGAGACCGTGCCGCGCACCGCGCTGACCAGCGGCGGCACCGTGAACGAGCGCGCCGTCGACGTCCAGATCAACCGCCTCCGCCGCAAGATCGAGCGCGATCCCGCCAATCCGCTGTTCCTGCAGGCGGTGCGCGGCATCGGCTATCGCCTGGTGGCCTCGCCGTAAAGCATGATCCGGAAAAGTGGAAACCGGTTTTCCGAGAAGATCATGCTCAAACTAAGGAGATGAGATCATGATGCGATTGCTTGCAATCGCGTCATGATCTCAAACACAGCCATGAGCACGCTCGATACCGGCCTGACCCTGATCCGCAACGCGTCGCAGCGCGTGTCGAAGGCCAATGGCTGGATGGGCAACGCGTTCAAGAGCTGGATGCCGACCGGCCTCTATGCCCGCGCGCTGCTGATCATGATTGTGCCAATGGTGATCCTGCAGACCGTGGTCGCGTTCGTCTTCATGGAGCGGCACTGGAACACGGTGACGCGACGTCTCTCGGCCTCGGTGGTCCAGGAGATCGCGGGCCTGATCGACGTCTACAAGGGCTTTCCGCAGGACAAGGATCATGCGCAGCTTCGCCGCATCGCACAGCGGCTGCAGCTCGTGGTCGACTTCCTCCCGGCCGGCGACATGCCGCCGCCGGGGCCGAAGCCGTTTTTCTCGCTGCTCGACCAGACGCTCTCGGTGCAGCTCGGTCGGCAGATCAACCGCCCGTTCTGGATCGACACCGTCGGCAACTCCAACCTGGTCGAGATCCGCGTGCAGCTCGACGATTCGGTGATGCGGATCTTCGCCCAGCGGAGCGCGGCCTACGCCTCCAATTCGGAGATCTTCATCTTCTGGATGGTTGGCACCTCGTCGATCCTCCTGATCGTCGCGGTGCTGTTCCTGCGCAACCAGATCAAGCCGATCCTGAGACTGGCCGATGCCGCCGAAAGCTTCGGCAAGGGCCGCGAGGCACCGAATTTCCGGCCGCGCGGCGCGCGTGAGGTGCGGCGCGCGGCGCAGGCGTTCCTGGAGATGAAGGCTCGCATCGAACGCTCGATCGAGCAGCGTACCGCGATGCTCGCCGGCGTGTCGCACGATTTGCGCACCATCCTGACCCGCTTCAAGCTCGAGCTCGTCCTGCTCGGCGAAGGTCCCGAGATCGACGCGATGCGCAAGGACGTCGACGAGATGTCGATGATGCTCGAGGACTATCTCGCCTTCGCGCGCGGCGATTCCGGCGAGATCGCGCAGCCGACCGACATGGCGCTGGCGCTGGAGGAATTGCGCTACGACGCCGAGCGTCACGGCCATACCACCACCGTGGCATTCCACGGCCTGCCCGTCGTCACGGTGAAGCCGGCCTCGTTCAAGCGTTGCCTTGCCAATCTCGTGTCGAATGCGGCGCGCCACGCCAACACGATCTCGATCACCGGCAACCGCGATCACCGTTATCTCACCGTGACCGTCGACGACGACGGTCCGGGCATTCCGGCCGACATGCGCGAGGAGGTGTTCAAGCCGTTCCTGCGGCTCGACGATGCCCGCAACCAGGACGAGGGCGGCACCGGGCTCGGCCTTGCCATCGCCCGCGACATCGCCCGCTCGCATGGCGGCGACATCATGCTTGGCGAAAGTCCGATGGGCGGCTTGCGGGCCGCGGTGCGGGTGCCGGTGTAGATTGCAGAAAGTAGCCCGGGTTACTTCTGCTTGGGCAGCAGGTCCTTCAGCTTCTGCATATCCTTGATGTTCATCTTCATGCCGCCCGGCATGATGATGTCGCCGGGCTTCTGGTCGCTCTTGCAGGCGCCGAGCCATTTCGCCTCGACGGTCGTGGTGGCGTCGCGGGGGCCTGAGGGGCGGCCTTCGGAATGCGAGGTGCTCTTGACCGTATAGGCCGAATTGAAGTCGCCGGTGATCTCGGTATGCGACGTCACCGACACGCCCGCCACGCCACAGACGCTATCGCCGACATAACCGGTCGCGGTCTTCTGGATATCCTGCTTCGAGCAGATCTCCTTCGCCAATGGCGAGGCCGCCGTGCTCATGTCCTTGTCGGTGGTCTCGTCGGTGCAATGCTGCATGGTGATTTCCGGCATTGGGCCGCCGGTCCTGACCATCTTCATTTCCCACAGGCCCGGCTTGCGGATCGGCAGGTCGACCGCACTGGCAGCGCCGGCCGACAACACGAGGCAAACGGCCGAACCAAGCAAAGCAAGCTGTCGCGTCATGGCGATTGGCTCCCGGCTGAACGATTGCAGGATTCGAGACCGCTCTCAGTAGAGCGTGCGCAAGGGCCGGCCTGCGGCGCCGTAGGGGACCCAGCGACAGGCAAACGAGATGTAACCGCCCGGATAGGCCTGCACGGCGAGGAATTTCACCACCTTGCCGTAGGAGGCGCAATGGTCGACGGCAAGCTGCCGTGCATCGCTCTGGACCGCCAGCGTATAGGCGATGATCCCGCCGGTATCATTGGCCTTGAACGGTGGCACCGGCTGCAGCCAGTCGGCCCGTGCCGGGGCAACGGCCAGCATCCCGCAAACGGCAACCAGGCACGCGGCCAATTTCCTTCGCATCGCAGACTCCATTTCGCTTGACGCCAACATAGAGTGCGCCGCCGGCCATGGAAAGAACGAGCCACCTCCGAAAGTGGACTTCTCTGCAGGTGTTGCCGCGCTGCACTTGACCTCGCCCGGGCTTCACGGCACCGTTCGCCGCATCAGACCATCGGGCGGATTCCCATGCGCAACCTGTTCATCTCTCCCAAGAAACTCGGCGTTGGTGCCGCGCTCATGTTCGGCCTGCTGGCTTTTGGGGGCACGGCGCAGGCCGCAAATCCGCTTGAGCTGAACTTCTGGCTGTCCGGTCCGCGCTATGACGGCCGCGTGCCCGACTGCGAGACGGCCTTGCCCACCATCAGCTCGCAGTTCCACGAGAAGGAAGCCACCTTCTGGAATTCGCCGCTGGAGATCACCGGCTACGACCGGATTCACGAGACCGCATTCCGTCCCTGGCAGTCAGACAATATTCCGCGCCGCTATTGTGCCGGCGACGTGATGCTGAGCGACGGCAAGAAGCGCTCCGTACATTATTCGATCATCGAGGATGGCGGCTTCGCCGGCTTCGGCAAGGGCGTCGAATGGTGCGTCACGGGCCTCGACCGCAACTGGGCCTACAACCCTTCCTGTAGGGCCGCGCGACCCTGATCTGATCTCCTGCTAGACTGGCGAGCCGTCGTTTGCGCCCTGCCCTCCGAAGCGGGGCAGGCGGCATTTTTGTTCTCGAAATGTTCCAACCTCCTGCTAGGTTCGCCATGGTCAAGTTAGGGAGCGTTTGATGCCTCGGTTGGTCACAATTTCCCGATTTCTGATTTCTCTTGCAGCTTTGGTTCTGGTTTCCGGCGGCTTGGCGTCAGCCCAGGACCAGCGGCAGAACGCGCCGGGCGAGTTCGATTTCTATGTGCTGTCGCTGTCTTGGTCGCCCTCCTTCTGCGAGTCGGCGAGCGAACGCGGCAACAACGGCCGTGGCACGCAGGCACAGTGCGGCGGACGGCCGTTCTCCTTCGTGGTGCACGGCCTGTGGCCGCAATATGAACGTGGCTTCCCGGAATACTGCCAGCGGCCTTCGCCGCGCCTTGCCCGCAACATCATGACCTCGATGCTCGATCTGATGCCGGCGCCCGGGCTGATCTTCAATGAATGGGACAAGCACGGCACCTGCTCCGGCCTCGGCGAGCGCGCCTATTTCGAAGCCATCCGCAAGGCACGCGCCGCGGTGAAGATCCCTGAGGAATTCCTGCAATTGTCGGAGCCGAAGACGATCGCGCCCAACGACCTGGAAGCGGCGTTCATCAAGGCCAATCCGGGGCTCAGCAGCACAGCCATCTCGGTCACCTGCGACCGCAATCGGCTCAGCGAGGTGCGGATCTGCCTCTCCAAGGACCTGCAATTCCGCTCCTGCGAGGAGATCGACCGTCGCGCCTGCCGCCGCGACGAGGTGGTAATGCCGCCGATGCGCGGCGGATAGGTCTCGCTTCGGCGTTGTCGCGAGGGGCGCGAGCGACGACCGGGTTCGCTGAAGCTCCATGAGCGAAGCTGGACAGGTCGCTACGCGCGCAATGACGTGGTAACTGCTACCTGATGAACTACCGTCACGCCTTTCATGCCGGCAGCTTCGCCGATGTCATCAAACACATCGTGCTGGTGCGCATGCTCAGCTACCTGCAGGAAAAGCAGGCGCCGTTCCGCGTCATCGACACCCATGCCGGCGCCGGGCTCTACGATCTGGCATCGAACGAAGCGCAGCGCAGCGGCGAATGGCTCACCGGCATCGCCCGGGTCATGCAGGCGCGACTCTCCGACAAGGCGTTGCCGCTGATCGCGCCCTATCTCGATATCGTCAGAGCGTTCAATCCGAAGGCCGAGTTGAAAGCCTATCCGGGCTCGCCCTTGATCGCGCGGGCGCTGTTGCGACCGCAGGATCGCCTCACTGCCTGCGAGATCGAACAGACCGCGCGCAAGCAACTGATCGACGCGCTGCGGCGCGACACCCAGGCCCGCGTTGTCGATCTTGATGGCTGGACGGCGCTGCCGGCCTTCGTGCCGCCGAACGAGCGGCGCGGTCTGGTGCTGATCGATCCGCCGTTCGAGGCGAAGAATGAGTTCGAGCGGCTGGCCAAGGGTTTTTCGGAAGCGTTCGCAAAATGGCCGACCGGCATGTACTTGATCTGGTATCCCGTAAAAACACGGAGGGCCACCGAGGAACTCGCGCGCAGCGTGGCCGCCACAGCAGCAACGAGTCGGCCGCCTGGCAAATGTTTGCGTTTGGAATTCAGTGTGGCGCCGCAAGAAACCGGCAGCGGCCTCGTTTCCACCGGCCTTTTGATAGTGAATCCGCCGTGGACGCTTGCCAACGAGCTGAAGATCATCCTGCCCGAACTGGAGAAGCCGCTGGGCCAGGGCGGAGCCGCCCGCTTCAGACTCGATACTCCCAAACCCTAATCCGGCGCGCCCACTGAAAAGTTCGATTGAAGCGTAGGCAATCCGCGCGGAACCGTATTATGCTCATCCTGTTACGACTGGCTTTACGTTCCGCTTCCGCGAATGGTTGCGGCGGAGTGACGAGGCCGAAATAAAATCCAGGCAAACCGGCGGCGTGACGCCGGCCTGCTCAGGTGGCCAGGCTCCCGACAAGCGAATGTCGGTCAACTGCTACGCGGCGTGCGCGTAGCGGTGGAGCAATACGGGGGAGGAGTTTCCCGATGGCCATGACTGGGACCGTCAAGTTCTTCAATGGAGAGCGCGGCTACGGCTTCATCAAACCTGATGATGGCGGCCGCGACGTGTTCGTTCACATCACCGCCGTCGAGCGGGCAGGATTGAAGGACTTGACTGAAGGACAGCGCATTACGTTCGAGGTCGAGCCGGACAAGAAGGGCAAGGGCCCCAAGGCGGTCAACCTGGTGATTTCTTCGTGAGTGCGCGCGTGATCCGGACAACCGGAAGCCGGGTTTCCGAATGGATCATGCGCGAATGAAGAACCTGAGGCTGTGTCGCGGTTGCTTGCGATCGCGTCATGACCCCGGGCTCACGGCGAAAGCGGAATGAAGCGTTTCGTGTAAGCCGCCTGCCGAGCGCTTGATGCGTGCTCGCTGCGTGATCGGCTGCATGATGTGGTCGCCAACTGGCTAATTCCGCAGAGTTGCAATGTGCGGCCGATTGAACAATCGCTCCAAGCCGTCAGCACAAAAAGAAACCCGGCCGCGCGAGGCGCAGCCGGGAGTTGGTGGTCGAAATTTTCTTGTTCTCAGAAGTGATAGTTGACGCCGGCGCGAACCAGGCCGAAGCTGTAGCCGTTCGCCGCACCACCGGTGAGCGCGAAGTTGCTGTTGGCGAGATCGACGTAGAGATATTCGATCTTGGCGCTCCAGTTCGGGGCAAAGCCCATTTCGGCGCCGACGCCGACGGTCCAGCCCGCATTGGTGTGCGACTCCGACACACCGAAGGTCTCGCCGCGCAGTTCGCCGAAGGCCAGACCGCCGGTCCCGTAGAACAGCACGTTGTTGAAGGCATAACCGACGCGGCCGCGCAGGGTGCCGAACCAGGGATTGGAGAACTTCCAGGGCGCGAACGTATCGTCCGCGGCCGAGGCCTGGATATCGGCCTCGATGCCGAACACCCAGGGGGTGCCGTTCTGGAAGTTGTAGCCGGCCTGGGCGCCGCCGGCGAAACCGGAGGGCTTGGTCGGATTGTTGGCGACCGAGCCCCAATTGTAGCCGATATTGCCGCCGAGATAGGGGCCGGCCCAGCTATAGGCATTGAGCGGCTGGGGGACGGTGTAGGGCGATCCATAATTGAGGTCGGCGGCCGCCGCCGAGGTCGTCCAGGCTGCCGCGATCAGTGCCAGCGCACGCAAAACCAACCGGGTCATCGGTACTCTCCACCACGCAACTGCCGTGACCGGCCGGCTCGCGGCCGGCATGGTTACGGATTTCCACTTTATTTCGCTAAGGTTTATCGAGAGTTTTAAGTTAAAGGGCTGTTAAGACCGGTTACCGCCCCGCTCATCAGTCTTAACAATGTGTTACCTGTCCTCCCCGGCGGCTGCGTGGGGCCGGAAACCGCCTGCAATCGCCCCCTCTTCCCGGCGTCGCCGACGCTGGCGACCGCCGCGTCCAACGCTTAATTTACAGCCATGGTTCACGATTCTCCCGAGCGTCCAACGCCGCCCCCGCGACCGGCCCGGCGCGGTTCAAAATCCGATCTGCCGCAAGACGACCTGACGCTCGACGCGGGCGACGTCGATCCCGCAAGCTCTGTCACCGACGAGGATGACGAGGCGCGCCTGCCCGATGCGACGGAGGACGCGGCCGAGACGATCGCTGAAGGGCGGCTGGCAAGCGGGCACGCCACGATCGAGAACGCGGTCCGCCTCGCGCCGACGTCGCCCGGCGTTTACCGCATGCTCAACGCCGCCAACGACGTGCTCTATGTCGGCAAGGCGAAGAACGTCCGCAAACGGCTGTCGTCCTATGCGCGGGCGAACGCGCCCTTACCGGCGCGCATCCTGCGCATGATCGCGGCGACCACGCATGTCGAGATCATCTCGACCACGACCGAGACCGAGGCGCTGCTGCTCGAAGCCAATCTGATCAAGCAGTTGCGCCCGCGCTTCAACGTGCAGCTGCGCGACGACAAGTCGTTTCCCTATATCCTGATATCAGGTGATCATTGGGCACCGCAGATCCTCAAGCATCGCGGCGCGCAGTCGCGGCCTGGACGCTATTTCGGTCCGTTCGCCAACGCGGGCGCCGTCAACCGCACCATCACGGCGCTGCAGCGCGCGTTCCTGATCCGCTCATGCACCGACGGATTCTTCGAGAGCCGGACGCGGCCCTGCCTGCTCTACCAGATCCGGCGCTGCGCCGGTCCCTGCACGCGCGAGATCGATTTCCCCGGCTACACCGAGCTGGTGCGCGAGGCGACCGAATTCCTGTCGGGCCGCAGCCACGCCGTGAAGCAATTGCTCGCCACCGAGATGGAGAAAGCGTCCGGCGAACTGGAATTCGAGACCGCAGCGCTCTACCGCGACCGTCTCGCGGCGCTGTCGGCGATCCAGTCGCAGCAGGGCATCAATCCGCGCACGGTCGAAGAGGCCGACGTGTTCGCGATCCACCAGGACGGCGGCTATTCCTGCGTCGAAGTGTTCTTCTTCCGCACCGGCCAGAACTGGGGCAACCGCGCCTATTTCCCGAAGGCGGAGAAGACCTTCACACCCGAGGAGGTGCTGTCCTCGTTCCTCGCGCAATTCTACGACGACAAGCCGCCGCCGAAACTGATCCTGCTGTCGCACGAGATCGAGGAGAGCACGCTGCTCGCCGACGCACTCTCGGTCAAGGCCGGGTACAAGGTCGAAGTCTCCGTGCCGAAGCGCGGCGAGAAGAAGGAGCTGGTCGGCCACGCGCTCACCAATGCGCGCGAGGCGCTCGGCCGCAAGCTCGCCGATACAGCGACCCAGAGCCGGCTGCTGCAGGCCATGGTCAGCACGCTCGGCCTGCCGCACACGCCAAAGCGCGTCGAGGTCTACGACAACAGCCACATCCAGGGCACCAACGCGGTCGGTGCGATGATCGTTGCCGGGGCCGACGGGTTCATGAAGAACCAGTACCGCAAGTTCAACATCAAGTCCGAGGGGCTGACGCCCGGCGACGATTACGGGATGATGCGCGAGATGCTGGAACGGCGTTTCAAGCGCCTGCTGAAGCCTCCCGAGGGCGATGCTGCCAAGGACGGCGCCAAGGAGAGCTTGAAGCCCAAGCCGGATGACGATTCGTTCCCGCAATGGCCCGACCTCGTGATCATCGACGGCGGCCGCGGCCAGCTCAACGCCGTCAGGGATATCTTCCAGACCCTCGGGCTGACCCAGGTCTCGCTGATGGCGGTCGCCAAGGGACCGGACCGCGACGCCGGCCGCGAAACCCTGTTCATGCCGGATCGCGAGGCCATCAAACTCGAGCCGCGAGACCCGGTGCTCTATTTCATCCAGCGGCTGCGCGACGAGGCCCACCGCTTCGTCATCGGCTCGCACCGCAAGCTGCGCAAAAAGGACATAAGGGAGGCCGGCTTGCAGGAGATTCCGGGCATCGGCCCGTCGCGCAAACGTGCATTGCTGCATCATTTCGGAACGCTCAAGGAGATCGAGCGGGCCTCAATCGCCGACCTCGGCAAGGTTCCCGGCGTCAGCGCCGAGAGTGCCCGCAAGATTTTCGAGTTTTTCCACGCCCAGCCGGGTTAAAGGGAAAATCGAGTCATCACGGCGTTGCCTGCGACGGGCCATCTTGGGTACGCATAGTTGACCTTCTCGCCTCAGCGGTATTGGTAAGACGGATGAACATCGCCACGACCCGGGGACAGGGCAAGACCCTGTCCCTCCCGAATATCCTGACCTACGCCCGGATCGCCGCCATCCCGGTGGTGATCGGCTGTGTTTACTGGCAGTCGATCCTCGACGGCCCGTTGTGGCTGCGCTGGGTGGCACTGGCCGTGTTCATCGCGGCCGGGGTGACCGATTACCTCGACGGCTACTACGCGCGGATTTGGGACCAGCAATCCGCCTTCGGCCGGATGCTCGACCCGATCGCCGACAAGCTTCTGGTCGCCTCCTGCCTTTTGATGCTGGCTGCCGACAACTCAATCCATGGCTGGACGCTGTGGGCCGCGATCGTGATCCTGTGCCGCGAGATCCTGGTCTCGGGCTTGCGCGAATATCTCGCGGGCTTAAGGGTCAGCGTTCCCGTTACCAAGCTGGCGAAATGGAAGACCACGATCCAGCTGGTGGCGATCGGCTTCCTAATCGCGGGCGAAGCCGGCGAGCAGATTTTTTCGCCGACCACCATGATCGGCATCGTGCTGTTGTGGATGTCGGCGATCTTCACGATCTACACTGGCTGGGACTATTTCCGCGCCGGCATCCATCACCTCATCAAGGAGGATGAGGGATGAAGGTGAAGTATTTCGCCTGGGTCCGCGAGCGGGTCGGCAAAGCCGAGGAGACCGTCGAGCCGCCGGCCGAGGTGCGCACCGTCGGCGACCTGATCGGCTGGCTCGCCGCGCGCGGCGAGACGTATGCCTACGCCTTCGAAAAACCCAAGGTGATCCGCGCCGCGATCGACCAGACCCATGTCAAGGCGGACGCGGCGATCTCGGGCGCCCGCGAGATCGCATTTTTTCCGCCGATGACCGGCGGCTGAATCCTTAGCATGACCGTTGCTGCGACCATTCGTATCCAGGACGCCGACTTCGATGTCGCGCGGGAAATCGCTGACCTGAGCAAGGGCCGCATCGACATCGGTGCAGTCGTCAGCTTCAGCGGAATCTGCCGCGGCAGCGAACAAGGCGAACCGATCGCGGCGCTGACGCTCGAACACTACCCGGGCATGGCGGAAGCCGAGATCCAGCGCCACGCCGACGAGGCGCTGTCGCGCTGGCCGCTGCAGGGCCTCACCGTGATCCATCGCGTCGGGCGCATCGCGCCGGGCGAGAACATCGTGCTGGTCGTGACCGCGTCAGCGCACCGGCAGGCCGCGTTCGAGGCCGCCGAATTCCTGATGGACTATCTGAAATCCAGCGCGCCGTTCTGGAAGCGCGAGGAAAGCGCGCGCGGCACGAGCTGGATCGAGGCGCGCGGGCATGACGACGCGGCTGCCGCGCGCTGGACCAAATCCTGATGGCCAAACGCAGCAAAGTGCCGGCAAAGCGCAGCCCCGCCGTGCCGAAGGTTGCAAAGGCCGCGCCCGGCGAACTCCAGACCTTGTTCGATTTCGTGCGTTATGCGGTCAGCCGCTTCAACGCCGCAAAACTCGTGTTCGCGCACGGCACCACCGATCCGGTGGCGGAGGCCGCCTTCCTGGTCAGCGAGACACTGCATCTGCATCCCGACCAGTTCGAGACCTTTGCGACCGCGCGGGTGACCGTGGCCGAGCGCAAGCAGATCCTCGATCTGATCGAGCGCCGCATCGCGACGCGAAAACCGGCCGCCTATCTCGTCAACAAGGTCTATATGCGCGGACTGCCGTTCTATGTCGACGAGCGCACCATCGTGCCGCGCTCCTTCATCGGCGAGTTGCTGGATTCGCATTTCAGCGGCGACGAAGATAGCACCTCGCTGATCGGCGATCCCGCCGAGGTCGAACGCGTGCTCGATCTCTGCACGGGCTCCGGCTGCCTCGCGATCCTGGCCAGCCGGAATTTTCCCAACGCCGCGGTCGATGCGGTGGACATTTCAAAAGACGCGCTCGCGGTCGCCGCGCGCAACGTCGCCGACCACGGCCTCGAAGATCGCCTGACGCTGCATCGCGGCGACCTGTTCAGGCCGCTCGGCGGGACGCGTTACGACCTCATTATCTCCAACCCGCCCTATGTCGACGCTGAGGGCATGGCGGCGCTGCCGCGCGAGTGCCGCGCCGAGCCCAAGCTCGCCTTCGACGGCGGCGCCGACGGGCTCGATATCGTCCGCCGCATCATCGATCAAGCCAGGCAACATCTGACCCCGCAGGGCGGATTGCTCTGCGAGATCGGCCGCGGCCGCGACCATCTCGAGGCCGCCTATCCGAACCTGCCGCTGCTCTGGCTCGACACCGAGGCGTCCGAGGGCGAGGTGTTCTGGATCGCTGCCGCGGATCTCTGATCCGGCGCCGTCCGGGCCCAGCCCCGACGAATACGGGCAGGACTCGAGACGAGGCGAAAATCGTGTGCAGTTCCAGCCGGTTCCAAAGAACGCTGGCCCGTCGAATCAACATTGATGCTAAGATTGTGCGGCTTGGAGGGCATAGCGCGCGACATGATTCGCATTTCGACGATTTTCATCGCCATCTGCATGGTGCTGGTCGCAGCCTCGCTCGGCTTCGTCCTGTATTCGGTGGCGGGTATCAGCGGATCGGAATCGGCGATCGTGGCGCTCACCGCCCTCACCTTCCTGATCCTCTACAACGCGGTCTCGATGCGGCTGCGCGACCGCAGCGACGTCGGCGGCCAGATCGCGGATCTGTCGCGCGGCACCGCCGACCTCGCCCGTCAGGTCGCCGAATTCGGCCGCCGGCTGGCTGCCGTCGAGGGCCGCGTGACGTCGGCCAATTCCACTGGCGCCGACCGGATGCAGGCGATGGCCGGCGAGATCAACGAGCTTGGCGTGCTGGTCAAGCAGCTCGCGGCCTCCGTGGCCAGTCAGGAAGACCAGCTCGCGGCAAGCCCAGTGGTAGCGGCCCCCGCATTGCCGCGGGACGACCTGCTGCAGGCGGCCGCGCCGATCCCGACCGTCACTGCGGCACCTCAGCCGGTGCCGGTCGCCGCGATCGCACGCAACGGGAGCCAGCTCCTGGGCGCGGTGAAGGCCGCCATCGAGGACAACCGTCTCGACATCTACCTGCAGCCGATGGTGACGCTGCCGCAGCGCAAGGTGCGCTACTACGAGGCGGTGACGCGGTTGCGCGACGAGCGCGACCAGATCCTCGCCGCCGACGACTTCATCGGCGTCGCCGAGGCCGGCGGCTTGATCGGCCGCATCGACCACATGGTGATGCTGCGTTGTATCCAGGTGCTGCGCCGCCTGATGGTGCGCAACAAGGACGTCGGCGTGTTCTGCAACGTCTCGGCCGCGACGCTCGCAAGTCCGGCGAATTTCACCCAGTGCCTGGATTTCCTCGAAGCCAACCGCGCGCTGGCGCCCTCCTTCGTGCTCGAGTTCAAGCAGGCGACGT
Organism: Bradyrhizobium sp. LTSPM299; assembly: GCF_000938235.1. Taxonomy (NCBI): domain Bacteria; kingdom Pseudomonadati; phylum Pseudomonadota; class Alphaproteobacteria; order Hyphomicrobiales; family Nitrobacteraceae; genus Bradyrhizobium; species Bradyrhizobium sp. LTSPM299. Next base: position 494,537 of record NZ_JYMU01000049.1, on the reverse strand, counting down.
TCCGCAATCTTGGCCCCACCGAGAGCGACAATCTCGCCGCGCTGACGCAGCGCGGTTACCGCTTCTCGATCGACCATGTCAGCGATCTTCGTATCGAGCCGCGCGAGCTCGCCGACCGCGGCGTCCGCTTCATCAAGGTGCCCGCGTCGCTTTTGCTCGATCCCAGGCAGAGCGCGGCCACCGACATCCACCCGTCCGACCTCTCCGACCTGCTCGGCCGCTACGGCATCGACCTGATCGCCGAAAAGATCGAGGGCGAGCGTGCCGTGGTCGACCTGCTCGACTACGATGTCCGGTTCGGCCAGGGCTTCCTGTTCGCGCCGCCGCGGCCGTTGCGGCCGGAGGGGGCATCTGCTACCGCCGAGGTTCCCCAGACCAAGCCGCAGGACCTCAATGGCGCCAGCAATCCAGCCCCTGTCCCCAGCTCCGCAATGGAGCAGCCGACGCGCACAACCGGCAATGCCGCACTGGCGCGCCGCGCCGTCGGTCCGAGCTAACGGGCGTTTCCAGTCATGACCTCGCTTCGATTTGTGGAGCGGTTGCGCGATCTCGTCGACGGCGTCGACGTCGTGCTGTCGGACATTTGGGGCGTCGTGCATAACGGGCTGGAATCCTTCCCGGAGGCCTGCGAGGCGCTGCACACATTCCGTCAACAGGGCGGCACCGTCATCCTGATCACCAATGCGCCGCGGCCGGCCGATTCCGTGCAGCGGCAGCTGCGCAAGCTCGGCGTCGCCAACGAGACCTATGACGCCATCGTCTCGTCGGGCGACCTGACCCGTCATTTCGTGGCCGATCATCCCGGCCAGAAAATCTTCTGGGTCGGCCCGGAGCGCGACAGCTCGATCCATCGCGGCCTCGATGCGACGATGGTGCCGCTGGAGCAGGCGGACTACATCATCTGCACCGGCCTGTTCGACGACGAGACCGAATCCGCCGAAGACTATCGCGACATGCTGATGAAGGCACTCGCGCGCAAGCTTCCGCTGGTCTGCGCCAATCCGGACATCGTGGTCGAGCGCGGCGACCGGCTGATCTATTGCGCCGGCGCGATCGCCGAACTCTATCGTGAGCTCGGCGGCGAGGTGATCTTCTACGGCAAGCCGCACCGGCCGATCTATCAGCGCGCCATGGCGCTGGCCACCGAACGCCGCGGCCGACCGGCCGAGCTGAGCCGCGTGCTGGCGATCGGCGATTCCGTGCGGACCGATCTCGCCGGCGCCCATGGCTTCGGCATCGACCTCCTGTTCATCACCCGAGGCATCCATTCCGAGGAATTCGAGGGCATCGACCAGCTCGACCCGGCTTCGGTGAAGGAATTGTTCGGCCACCCGCCCCGCGCGCTAATGCGCGAGCTGAAGTGGTAGAGACAAGCGCTACCGCGCTCCGCAAGCCGACCGTCGCAGGGGCGCGCTGCCAAAATATCGAAAACAACCCCATGCAAAGTAGCCGGCAGCAGCCGACGTCCGACCAGGCAACTTGACACGTCGGGCAACTCAGGAATATTCTTCCAATATTCCGAAATTGTGCGCACGCCCCCTCGCCGTACCCCAAAGACGCGTATGCCCGGGACAACCCCGGGCATGAGGAGAATTTCTGTCGATGTGAGGGGCGCGTTACGCCGTCGCCATGTCCGGGAACACTGCCTCGATCTTGGTCTTCAGCGTCGCCGCGTTGAACGGCTTGACGATGTAGTTGTTCACACCGGCCTTCTTGGCCGCGATCACGTTCTCGGTCTTGGATTCCGCCGTGATCATGATGAAGGGCGTGGTGGCGAGATTGGGATCGGCGCGGACTTCCTTGAGCAGGTCGTAGCCGGTCATCGGCTCCATATTCCAGTCGGAAATCACCAGGCCATACTTCTTGACGCGCATCTTGTTCAGCGCCGCCGAGCCGTCGGAGGCGTCATCGATGTTCTCGAAGCCAAGCTGCTTGAGAAGATTCCGGATGATGCGGATCATGGTGCTGTAGTCATCAACCACCAGAACCGACATGGACAAATCAACCGCCATCTTCTTCCCCCACACGACACTAACGCAATTACGCTTCTGCGCGACCCGCAGCTCTCCGCCAAGGACTAACAGCAGGCGTTAAACAGCGCGTTAACCGGCGGGAACCGGATTGTTACGGATTTGACGCGATTTTGGCCCGCTTGACTTCCAAGCCGTCGACACGTCACCGTCCGACCGCAACAATCATGCTTAAGAATCCTTGAAGAACCCCTGACATGAGCACTGGTTTTACCGTTATCCGCGACAACACCCCCGCGAGTGCGATCCCGAAAGGCGCCGTGGTCGCGATGGGCAATTTCGACGGCGTCCATCTCGGCCACCGCGCCGTGATCGGCGCAGCCCTGGCGATGGGCAACGCGCGTGGCAGGCCCGCGCTGGCAGTCACCTTCGAGCCGCATCCGCGCAGCTTCTTCAGCCCGAACAGCCCGCAATTCCGGCTGACGGACGAGAGCAACAAGCTGCGGCTTCTCGCGGCCACCGGGCTCGCCGGTGCCGTGGTCATGACCTTCGACAAGGCGCGTGCCGGCACCACGGCGCAGGATTTCATTCATCATGATCTGATCGGCCGGCTCGGCATCAGCGGGATCGCGGTCGGCTACGACTTCCATTTCGGCAAGGGCAGGGTCGGCTCGCCGAGCCTCCTCGTCAGCGAAGCGCCGCGGCTTGGCATCGAGGTCGACGTGCAGGCCCATGTCGACATCGAAGAGCGACCGGTGTCCTCCAGCGCGATCCGCATGGCGCTCGCCGAAGGCCAGATCGCCGATGCCACCACCATGCTGGGTGGGCCGTGGTTCGCCACCGGCGAGGTGATCCACGGCGAGAAGCGCGGCCGCGATCTCGGCTATCCCACCGCCAATATGCGGCTCGAGAAGACTTGCGGGCTGAAGCACGGCATCTATGCGGTGCGGGTCGGTCTCGGCCAGGGAAGCGACCAAATGCGGGTCGACGGTGTCGCAAGCTTCGGCCGCCGCCCGACCTTCGACAACGGCGCGCCGCTGCTCGAGGTGTTCCTGTTCGATTTCAAGGGCGACCTCTACGGCAAGGTCCTCGACGTCGCCTTCATCAGCTTCATTCGCGACGAGCTGAAATTCGACGCCATCGAGGCGTTGATACGCCAGATGGATGACGACAGCGCCACCGCGCGTGCGGCACTGGCCGCGGCGCCGGACGCGTTCCCGAGGCTCGGAGTGATTGGTTGAACAAGACCGAGAAGCAGAAGATGCTCGCGGGCGAACTCTATCGCCCGGATGCCGAGCTCGCCGCCGACCACACGGCGGCAGAACAATGGATGGCGCGCTACAACAGATCGGGCGCAGCTCGGGCGAGCGAATTGCACGCGCTGCTCGGCGAGCGCTTCCGCCGGGTCGGCAAGGATGCCGTGATACGGCCGCCATTCTTCTGTGATTACGGCAGCAATATCAGCCTCGGCGACGGCGTCTTCCTCAACTTCAATTGCGTGATCCTCGACGTCGTCGAGGTCACGATCGGCGATCGCACCCAGATCGGACCCGCCGTGCAGATCTATACCGCCGACCATCCCCGCGATGCCGAAACCCGGCGAGCCGGGCTGGAATTCGGCCGTCCGATCCGGATCGGCAGCGACGTCTGGATCGGCGGCGGTGCCATCATCCTGCCCGGCGTCAGCATTGGTGACGGCGCACTGATCGGCGCCGGCAGCGTGGTCACGCGGGACGTCGCGTCAGGTGTGACCGTAACGGGAAATCCGGCCCGGCCACGCCCGGGTTAACGGGTGCCGCGGGGCCGGCCTGCGGGCAGCCGGAGGGCTTTGCGATTTCCCCGTCCGGCTGCTATGGAAACCCCATGTTTTCGCGGCGCATCATACGGATTAGCGGCCCGGCTTCCGCCTGAGCCTCACGGCTCGGCGCAAGACCGGGATGTCCTCGTTTCACCGCGTTTGATCGCGTTTCTGCGCCCTCACCTGCCAAAATCAGAGCATTTATGTCCGACAAGCCGCAAAAGACCGACGCCAGCGACTATTCCAAGACCCTTTACCTGCCGCAGACGGATTTCCCGATGCGCGCCGGCCTGCCCCAGCGCGAGCCGGAAATCCTGAAGCACTGGACCGAGATCGACCTCTACGGGAAGCTGCGCCAGTCCGCCGAGGGCCGCGCCAAATTCGTGCTGCATGACGGCCCGCCCTACGCCAACGGCCATATCCATATCGGGCATGCGCTGAACAAGATCCTCAAGGACGTCGTGACCAAGAGCCAGCAGATGCTGGGCTTCGACTCCAACTACGTGCCGGGCTGGGACTGCCACGGCCTGCCGATCGAATGGAAGATCGAGGAGGAGAATTACCGGTCCAAGGGCAAGCAGAAGCCCGACTTCCGCGACTCCGCCGCGATGGTGGCGTTCCGCAAGGAGTGTCGCGCCTATGCGACGCACTGGATCAACGTGCAGCGCGAGGAGTTCAAGCGGCTCGGCATCATCGGCGACTGGGACCATCCCTACGAGACGATGAGCTATCCGGCGGAGGCCCAGATCGCGCGGGAACTGATGAAGTTCGCGGCCAACGGCACGCTCTATCGCGGCTCCAAGCCGGTGATGTGGAGCGTGGTCGAGAAGACCGCGCTCGCCGAGGCCGAGGTCGAGTATGAGGATTACACCTCCGATACGGTATGGGTGAAATTCCCGGTCACCTCGCCGGCGCATGGCGTGCTCGCCAATGCCTCGGTGGTGATCTGGACCACCACGCCGTGGACGCTGCCCGGTAACCGCGCCATCTCCTTCTCGCCGAAGATCGCCTATGGCCTCTACAAGGTCACCGACGCGCCCGCCGACAATTGGGCCCGCAACGGCGATCTTCTGATCCTCGCCGACGCGCTGGCGGAGAGCGTGTTCAAGCAGGCACGCGTCACCGCTTACGAGAAGGTGCGCGATATCCCGGGAGACACCTTGGATGCGGTCGAATGCGCGCATCCATTGAAGGGTCTCGCGGGCTATGAATTCACCGTACCGCTGCTGGCCGGTGACCACGTCACCGACGACACCGGTACCGGCTTCGTGCACACCGCGCCCGGTCATGGCCGCGAAGACTTTGACGTCTGGATGGCGAACGCGCGCGAGCTGGAGAGCCGCGGCATCAACACCACGATCCCCTACACCGTCGATGAGAATGGCGCCTTCACCGATCACGCGCCCGGCTTCACCGGAAAGCGCGTGATCAACGACAAGGGCGAAAAGGGCGATGCCAACGAGGCCGTAATCAAGGCGCTGGTCGAGCGTGGCATGCTGCTCGCGCGCGGCCGCCTCAAGCATCAGTATCCGCACTCCTGGCGCTCCAAGAAGCCGGTGATCTTCCGCAACACGCCGCAATGGTTCATCGCGATGGACAAGCCCATCGTCGATGATGGCCACGCCAAGAAGGGCGACACGCTGCGCGCCCGCGCGCTGCATGCGATCTCGGTGGCGCAATGGGTGCCGCCGGCAGGCAAGAACCGCATCAACGGCATGATCGACAGCAAGCCCGATTGGGTGATCTCGCGCCAGCGCGCCTGGGGCGTGCCGATCGCGGTATTCGTGCGCGAGAAGAGCGACGGCTCGGCCGAGATCCTGCAGGACGAAATCGTCAATCAGCGCATCGCCGAGGCGTTCATGGAGGAAGGCGCCGACGCCTGGTACATGGACGGCGCGCGCGAACGCTTTCTGGGTTCGCGCTCGGCCGAGGACTGGAAGAAAGTCGACGATATCTGCGACGTCTGGTTCGATTCCGGCTCGACCCACGCCTTCGTGCTGGAGGACCGCCAGCATTTTCCGCAACTCGGCCATATCGTCCGCAAGGTCGATGGCGGCCTGGACACGGTGATGTATCTGGAAGGAAGCGACCAGCATCGTGGCTGGTTCCAATCCTCCCTGCTGGAGAGCAGCGGCACGCGCGGCCGCGCACCGTTCGACATCGTGCTCACCCACGGTTTCACGCTCGACGAAAACGGCCGCAAGATGTCGAAATCGGTCGGCAACACCGTCGAGCCGCAAAAGGTGATGAAGGATTCCGGCGCAGATATTTTGCGGCTGTGGGTCTGCGCCACCGACTATGCCGACGACCAGCGCATCGGGTCGGAGATCCTGAAGAACACCATCGAGACCTATCGCAAGCTGCGCAACTCGATCCGCTGGATGCTCGGGACGCTGCACCACTTCAAACCGAGCGATAAGGTCGCCACGGCCGACATGCCCGAACTCGAGCGGCTGATGCTGCACGGGCTTGCCGGACAGGCCGAGACCATCCGCAAGGCCTACGCCGAATTCGACTACAAGACCGTGGTCGCAAGCCTCTCCGCCTTCATGAACACCGAGCTGTCGGCGTTCTACTTCGATATCCGCAAGGACACGCTGTATTGCGACCCGCCGTCCTCGGTGGCGCGCAAGGCGGCGCTGACCACGATCGACATGGTGTGCGACGCGATCCTGCGCTGGCTCGCGCCGGTGCTGAGCTTCACCACCGACGAGGCATGGCGGATGTACCGGCCGGACGCCGAGCCGTCGGTGCACCTGACGCTGTTCCTGGACGGGCTCGAGCAGTTCCGCGACGACGCCCTCGCCGCGAAATGGGAGACGATCCGCAACGTGCGCCGCGTCGTCACCGGCGCGCTCGAGCTCGAACGTGCCGCCAAGAACATCGGCTCGTCGCTGGAGGCCTCGCCGGTCATCTACATCGCTGACAGGGACACATTGGCTGTTTTGTTCGACGTCGACCTCGCCGAGGTCTGCATCACCTCGAACTACGAGGTGCGTGAGGGCGCAGCGCCCGCCAATGCATTCCGTCTGGATGCCGTGCCCGGAGTGGCCGTGGTGGTCGAGAAGGCGCTCGGGACGAAATGCGCACGCTCGTGGAAAATCCTGCCCACGGTCGGCGCGGACCCGGAATATCCCGACGTCTCGCCGCGCGACGCGCAGGCGCTGCGCGAGTGGAAGGCGCTGGGGGGCACCGCTTGACGACGTCGTCCCGGCGCAGGCCGGGACCCATAGCCACCGCTGTTCAGAGTGGGCAAAGGCAGATGACCACCGGTCGTTCAAACAACATCCAACACGGCGTATGGGTCCCGGCCTTCGCCGGGACGACACCGCTGGTGCCCTGCCGATGACCTCACCGCTCCGCGCCGGCGTGCTCGCCGCCATCGCGACGCTGATCGTCGATCAGGCCTCCAAGCTGTGGCTGCTGTACGTCTTCGATATCGTCCGTCGTGGCGCGGTGCGGGTGACGCCGTTCTTCGACCTGGTGCTGGCCTGGAATCCCGGGATCAGCTTCGGCTGGTTCCAGAGCGAGAGCCCGGCGGCACAGATCCTGCTGATGGTGGTCAAGGCGGCCGCGGTGATTGCGCTGGCCATCTGGATGGCACGGTCCCGGACCTGGCTTGCCACGGTGGCGCTCGGCCTGATCATCGGTGGCGCCATCGGTAACGGGATCGACCGCTTCGCCTATGGGGCAGTGGTCGATTTTGCCTTGTTTCACGTTCAGATCGGCGAAAAAACCTTCAATTGGTATGTGTTTAACCTCGCCGATACGGCCATCGTTGCTGGGGTCGCGACCCTGTTGTATGATTCCTTCCTGGGGGTACCCGCCGCAAAAGCGCCCTGATCCCGGCCGATACGAGCCGGTCGGCAGTAGACAGGCTGCATGCAGCGGGACTGTGCCTAAGCCAGTGATCGCTTTGCCGAAATTTGAGATGGGAAGAGCGCGATGCGCAACACCGATATTAGCGGTTACCTGACCTGGACCTCCCGCCTGACGCTGATGCGCGGCCTTCGCCTGGCGCTGGTTGCGGCCGGCATCGGCCTTGTCATGTCGGCTAGCCCGGTACGCGCCGGCGACGATGACGAAGACGATGACGGCCTGACCTTCGAAGAGCGGATCGTCGATAATCTGATGAGCGGGCTCGGCGCCAAGAGCGCGGCAAGCAAGGGCATCGACTACCGCGAGCGCTCCCCGCTGGTGGTGCCGCCGAAACTTGACCTGCCCCCGCCGGCCTCCGCCGTCCAGGCCAATGCACCGAACTGGCCGAAGGATCCCGATATCGCCAAGCGCAAGGCTGCGATCGAGGCACGGAAGAAGGAAGTCAAGAAGCAGCCGTGGCAGGAGTCTGCTCCGCTTACGCCAGCCGAGATCGAGGCCGGCAGGAAGCAACAGACCGCCGTCGACAGCAACAAGGAGCCGATTGAACCCGGCGTGACCAAGAATCCTTCGCTGCTGCCGGACCAGCTCGGCTACACCGGCGGCCTGCTCGGCGTCTTCAAGGGAAACAGCAGCGAGTCGGCACCGTTCAAGGGTGAGCCGCCGCGCGAGTCCCTGACCGCGCCCCCTGCGGGCTACCAGACACCATCGTCGAACTTTGCCTATGGCACCGGACCGCAGAAGCCAATGTCGAAAGAGGGCCAATACGACGTCATGAGCGGCAAACCGATCCAGTAGTTTGCGTGACATCTGCCGGCCGGGCCTGACATGAGCAAAGCTTAATTCGGGGTGGCCCGCGTCTCTCCGCTTCGTGACATCAGGCACGGCCAGTCCCGTGTAGCATGCCGTGCTTTCGCGCCCCGACCGCGTGTCCGGGCTTCCATAAGGATCATGATGCCCTCACGCCGAGCGACTGCCCTTTTCGCTGCCGCACTTGTTTCCACGATCCTGCTGTCGAGCAGCGGCCTCCGCGCCCAGACCACGGTCACCTCCGAACGCCCCGCCAGCTTCACACTCGATAACGGCCTGCAGGTCGTGGTGATCCCCGATCACCGCACGCCTGTCGTGACGCAGATGATCTGGTACAAGGTCGGCTCCGCGGACGAGACGCCGGGCAAATCCGGGCTCGCGCATTTCCTTGAGCATCTGATGTTCAAGGGCACCGCCAAGCACCCGGCCGGCGAGTTCTCGCAGACCGTGCTGCGGGTCGGCGGCAACGAGAATGCCTTCACCTCGGTCGACTACACCGGCTACTTCCAGCGCGTGCCGCGCGAGCAGCTCGCCTCGATGATGGAGTTCGAGGCCGACCGCATGACCGGCCTGATCCTCAAGGATGAGAATGTGCTGCCCGAACGCGATGTCGTACTCGAAGAGTACAACATGCGCGTCGCCAACAATCCGGATGCGCGGCTGACCGAGCAGATCATGGCCGCGCTCTACCTCAACCATCCCTACGGCCGCCCGGTGATCGGCTGGCACCAGGAGATCGAGAAGCTCGACCGCGAGGATGCACTCGCGTTCTACAGGCGCTTCTACGCGCCGAACAACGCGATCATGGTCATCGCCGGCGACGTCGACGTCAAGGATATCCGCCCGCTGGTGGAGAAGAATTTCGCGCCGATCCCGGCGCAACGCTCGATCGCTGAAAAACGTATCCGGCCGCAGGAGCCGACGCCGGTGGCGCCGCGCACCGTGACGCTGGCAGATCCGCGCGTCGAGCAGCCCGGCCTGCGCCGCTATTATCTGGTGCCATCGGCCTCGACCGCGGCTTCAGGCGAAAGTCCCGCGCTCGATGTGCTCGCGCAATTGATGGGCGGCGGCGCCAACTCCTATCTTTACCGCGCGCTGGTGATCGACAAGGGGCTGGCGATCAGCGCCGGCGCCGGCTACCAGGGCACGTCCCTCGATCCGTCGCAGTTTTCGATCTCGGTGACGCCGAAGCAAGGCGTCGAGTTTGCGCCGATCGAGGACGCCGTCGACAAGGTAATCGCCGACCTCGCGCAGAACACCGCGCGCGCCGAGGACCTCGAGCGGGTCAAGACCCAGCTGATTGCCGAAGCGATCTACGCCCAGGACAATCAGGCGACGCTGGCGCGGTGGTATGGCGGTGCCCTGACCACCGGACTCAGCATCGACGACATCAGGAGCTGGCCGGATCGCATCCGCGCCGTCACCGCCGAGCAGGTGCGCGACGCCGCGGCCAAATGGCTCGACAAGAACCGGTCGGTGACCGGCTATCTGATCAAGGATACCGCGCCGAAACGCGAGGAGAAGCGCTCGTGACCTATTCCCTCACCCGCCGCGTGGCGCTGATCGGCGGCGCCTGCGCTGCGATGCTGACGCTGTCATCCGCGCCCTCGCAGGCTGCGGCCAAGATCCAGAAGCTGGTGTCGCCCGGCGGCATCGAGGCCTGGTTCGTGCAGGACGCGACCGTGCCCTTGATCGCGATGGAGTATGCCTTCAGCGGCGGCGCGAGCCAGGATCCGGCCGGCAAACCCGGCGTCGGCAATTTGGTCGCCGACCTGCTCGACGAAGGCTCCGGCGATCTCGATTCCAATGCCTATCATGAGCGGCTCGACCGCCGTGCCATCGAACTGAGCTTCGCCGTGGCACGCGATCACTTCCGCGGCTCGCTTCGGATGCTCAAGGACAACAAGGACGAAGCCTACGAGTTGTTGCGGATCGCACTGACCTCGGCGCATTTCGAGCCTGTAGATGTCGAACGCATCCGCGGCCAGGTGATCTCGACCCTGCGCCGTGAATCGACCAACCCGTCCTCGCTGGCCGGCCGCAAGTTCCTCGAAGTCGCGTTCGGCGATCATCCCTATGGCAGATCGGCCACCGGCACGCTGGAGACCGTACCGAAGATCGAGATCGCTGACCTGAAGGACTACACGCGTCGGGTCATCGCCAAGGATACGCTGCGCATCGCCGTGGTCGGCGACATCGACCCCGACACGCTCGGCAAACTGCTCGACAAGACCTTCGGCGGCCTACCGGCCAAGGCCGAACTGACGCCGGTCCCCGACGCCGTCGTGACCAAGCCGCCACAGCGCGCCTTCATCCCGCTCGACGTGCCGCAGACCGTCGTCACCTTCGGCGGCCCCGGCATCAACAGGCATGACCCGGACTTCATGACCGCCTATGTACTGAACCACATTCTCGGCGGCGGCGGCCTGTCGTCGCGGCTCTATAAGGAAGTGCGCGAGAAACGGGGACTGGCCTATTCGATCTACGAAGCGCTGATCTGGATGGATCACTCTTCGCTGTTCATCGGCAACACCGGCACCCGCGCCGATCGCGCCGGCGAGACCGTCGATGCGATCGACAAGGAAATCCGCCGCATCGCCGAGGAGGGCCCAACGCAGCAGGAGCTCGACGAGGCGAAGTCCTATCTGAAGGGCTCCCAGATGCTGGCGCTCGACACCTCCTCCAAGCTGGCGCAGGCGATGCTGCAATACCAGCTCGACAGACTGCCGATCGACTACATCGAGAAGCGCAGCGCCATCGTCGACGCGGTGACGCTTGACGACACCAGGCGGGTTGCGAAGAAGCTCTGGGGCGACGGCCTGCTCACCGTGATCGTCGGCCGCGCGCCGCAGGCAGCCGCCCAACCGGCGTCGGCTCCGCCGAAGTCGAACTGACGCGGTTCTATAAAAGCAGACCTCCATCGCGGCTTACCCCTCTCCCCCAAACCCTCCCCCACAACGGGGGGAGGGTTGGGGAGAGGGGTAGCCACGCGATCTGATCGCAGACGTGGTCGACCTCAACACGCCCCAAGCACACGCAACACAAACCCGCTATCTTGCATCTGCCGATTCTTTTCCCCTGGTGATGCCATGCTGCGGGTTTCCCGCGACCTTGTAATCGACGAGAACGACATCGAGATCGTTTTTGTCCGCGCCTCCGGTCCGGGCGGGCAAAACGTCAACAAGGTCTCGACCGCAGCGCAGCTCCGCTTCGACACCAACAAGATCAATTTGCCGGCGGACGCCGCGCAACGCCTCGCCCGCCTGGCCGGCAGCCGCATGACCAAGGACGGCGTGATCGTGATCCAGGCCGTTCGCTTTCGTTCCCAGGAGCGGAATCGGGCCGATGCGACCGAGCGGCTGCTCGAGATGTTGAAGGAGGCGATGGTACGGCCGACGCCGCGGCGGCCGACCAAGCCCACCTTCGGCTCCAAGCAGCGCCGTCTCGAAGGCAAGAAGCGCCGCGGCGACATCAAGGCCGGGCGCGGCGGCCCCAGCTTCGACGATTGAGGTCCGAGGTCCGGATGCGGTGCGAAACACCGCATCCGGACTTTGCGGAATCAGTCGCGCTTGCTGCCGGACTCCGTACCGATCGCCTTCGGCGGCGTGGCGTGGCCGGACCCGACGGTGTTCTTGCTGCCCGCCTTGGCGTTGACGCTGCCTTTTTGCGCCGGTGCGGCCGATTGCGACTCGAGTTCCTCGTCGCCGCTGCCTGACATTCCCCCGGGCGCGGTGGTTTTACCCTGTGCGCCGCCGCGCATCTGCGTGTCGGACGACGCGCCTTGCGCGAGGACGGGGCTGGCCAGCGCGGCTGAGACGGCAAAGGCGAGCACGGTGGTCTTCGCAAACTTCATCGATTTCTCCTGGGATGTTGATTCGCGATGGACGGCGCGGCGCGTGTGTGCGCCGTTTGCGGCACCGAGCCTGACCCATCGCACGAGTTTGAATTCACGCAAACGACACGCGTGCGATGCAAGCCGCGTCGTGTGGTCATCGTGTAGGGATTTCGCGGTCATTTTGCGAAATTCTCGTTCGCATATGCGGCAACGCCGGTTCCGCTCTCAGCTCCGCGCCCGCTTTTGTTCTGCGTTGAAACAGCCCGCTACTACCACCGGCAGTTTTGCGCGCCCTACAGTCGTTGCACGCCAACGGTGATGTATATGACAAAGCTGCGCGCTGGATGGACGATCGGGCTGGGATGTTGCGGCGCGATGCTTGCAGCGCAAATGACGGCAGCGCAAATGCCCTTGCCTGCCGCCAAGCCACCCGATGGTCCTACGCTGTTCAAGCAGCAATGCGCGACCTGCCACACCACCAACATGTCGGATCCGGTTCGGCAAGGGCCGTCGCTTGACAAGATCGTCGGCCGGCCCGCCGGCAAGGCTGACGGCTTCAAATATTCCGCGGGCTTCGCCAAGGCCGACTTCGTCTGGGACGAGACGAAGCTGGATGCCTGGCTGACCAATCCGCAAGAGGTCATTCCCGGCGCCGTGATGGCTTACCGGCAGGCCAAGCCGGAAACCCGCGCCCTGATCATCGCCTATCTGAAGGAGCTGAGCTGAATGGCGAAACCCGTTCATTCCATGATCCGCGTATTCGACGAGGCCAAGGCGCTCGACTTCTACCAGCGCGCGTTCGGCCTCGAGATCGCGGACAATCTGAGATTTTCCGATTTCGCGCTGATCTATCTGCGCCATCCTTCCTCGCCGTTCGAGGTCGAGCTCACGGTCAATTTCGATCGCAAGGAGGCTTATGCGCTTGGCGATGGCTACGGCCACCTCGCCGTCGTCGTCGATGACGTCGATGGCGAGCACACGCGTTTCGAAAGAGAGAAGCTGTCGCCCGGACCGCTGCGCGAGTTCAAGCATGACGGCAAGACGCTGGCGCGCTTCTTCTTCGTCTCCGATCCCGACGGCTACAAGATCGAGGTGATCCAGCGCGGCGGGCGCTTTGGGTAGAGCATGATCCGGAAAAGTGGGAACCGGTTTTCCGAAGAGATCATGCTCAAACAATAAGGCAATCAAACAATAATTTTACGGAGGAAACCTATGAGAGAAGTCGATCGTCGCAGTAAATTTGACCGCCGAGTCTTCCTGAAGGGCGCCGCCGCGACCGCCCCTGCGGTCGCAATCGCGACCAACACAGGGCTCGGCGTCACCGACGCCTGGGCCGATGAGGCGAGCACGCTGCCGCCGGCCACGCTGAAGACGCTGTTGAAGATGGCGCGCGACATCTACCCGCACGATTTCCTCGGCGACAGCTACTACATATCAGCGATCAAGCCGTGGGACGACAAGGCGGCCAAGGATCCGGCGGTGAAATCGCTGATCACTGACGGCGTTGCGCGCCTCGATCAGGAGGCCAACGACCGTCACAAGATGCCTTACGTCCAGCTTGCCTGGGAGAACGACCGCGTCGCGCTGCTGCAACGAATCGAACAGAGCGCCTTCTTCCAGAAGATCCGCGGCGACCTCATCGTGTCGCTCTACAACAACAAGGAGGTTTGGCCGAAGTTCGGCTACGAGGGCTCCTCCGCCGAGCATGGCGGCTACATCAAGCGCGGCTTCGCCGACATCGACTGGCTGCCGAAAGCCTGAACCAGGCAACGAACGCTCAGGAGGAAACACCATGGCTAAATTCGATCTGAATGACAGCGGCGTTGTCGTCATCGTCGGCTCCGGTGCCGGCGGCGGAACGCTTGGCAATGAACTGGCGCAGAAGGGCATCAAGGTCGTGATCCTGGAAGCCGGCAGCCGCATCGAGAACCAGGATTTCATCAACGACGAGTGGGACAGCTTCACCCAGCTCGCCTGGTCCGACATGCGCACCACGTCGGGAAGCTGGCGCGTTGCCAAGGATTTCGCGAACCTGCCGGCCTGGATCGTGAAGGCGGTCGGCGGTTCGACCACGCACTGGGCCGGCGCCTCGCTGCGCTTCGACGAGCACGAGTTCAAGGCCAAGTCGACCTACGGCAATTTGCCCGGCGCCAACCTTCTGGATTGGCCGATCACGCTCGCCGATATGGAGCCATACTACGCCAAGGCCGAGAACAAGATGGGCGTGACGCGTACCAACGGGATCCCTGGGCTACCCGGCAACAACAATTTCAAGGTGCTGGAGGCCGGCGCCAAGAAGCTCGGCTACAAGGAGGTGCATACCGGGCGGATGGCGATCAACTCTGAGCCGCGCGACGGCCGCGGAGCCTGTCAGCAAATCGGCTTCTGCTTCCAGGGCTGCAAGTCCGGCGCCAAATGGTCGACGCTCTACACGGAAATCCCGAAGGGCGAAGCCACCGGCAATCTCGAAGTGCGCCCCAACAGCATGGTGATCAAGATCGAGCACGATCAATCCGGCAAGGTGACCGGAGTGGTCTATGCCGACGCTGCGGGCGCGACGCAGCGCCAGAAGGCGCGTGTGGTCGCGGTCGCCGGCAATTCGATCGAGAGCCCGCGACTGCTGCTGAACAGCGCCTCGACCATGTTCCCGGACGGCCTTGCCAATTCATCGGGCCAGGTTGGACGCAACTACATGCGGCACATGACCGGCAGCGTGTATGCCGTGTTCGAGCAATCGGTGCACATGTATCGCGGCACCACGATGGCCGGCATCGTCCGTGACGAGGCAAAGAACGATCCGAAGCGCGGCTTCGTCGGCGGCTACGAGATGGAGACGCTGTCGCTCGGCCTGCCGTTCATGGCGGCGTTCCTCAATCCCGGCGCGTGGGGGCGCACCTTCACCGGCGCGATGGAAGGCTATCCGCGGATGGCGGGCATGTGGCTGGTCGGCGAAGACATGCCGCAGGAGACCAACCGCATCACGCTTGACCCGGTGGCCAAGGACAAGTTCGGCATGCCGGTCGCGAGCGTGCATTTCGACGATCATCCGAATGACCTTGCGATGCGCGAGCACGCCTACAAGCAGGGGTCTGCCGTCTACGAGGCAGTCGGCGCCACGGTGACCTACCCCACGCCGCCCTATCCCAGCACCCACAACATGGGCACCAACCGGATGAGCGAGAAGCCGCGGGACGGCGTGGTCAACAAGTTCGGCCAGACACACGACATCAAGAACCTGTTCGTCTCCGACGGCAGCCAGTTCACCTCGGGTGCAGCCTGCAATCCGACGCTGACGATCGTGTCGTTGGCAATCCGGCAGGCCGACACCATCGCCGGCGCGATGCAACGCAAGGAAATCTAGGTCCGGCAGTCCCAAACGAACGCGGCTCTACCCGGAACGGGCGGAGCCGCTTTTCATTGCCGTCAGGGCCGCCTAGCCTATTCGGCGGCGTCCAGGATGGCCTCGCGGTGAAACACGGCCGGCGCACTCTGTGAGCGGTAGATCAGGCAGCAGCAGCGCAACAGCGACGCGAAATTATTGACTTCGCCATGGTGGTCGAGGACCTCGCCGTACAGCGTGGTGAGGAACTTGGCCAGTGTCATGCCTTCCTTGGCCGCGATCTCCTCCAGCGTATCCCAGAACGACATTTCCAGCCGAATCGAGGTGCAATGGCCGCCGATCCGCAGCGATCGGGTCTGCGATTCATAGTTGCGTTGCGGCTGGTGCGCGAACAAATGGCACATGGCGATCCTCCGGCAAGATTATAATTTTTCTAAACGATATACCTGCGCGTCGGGCCTCACAATCACCACGTAGGAACTAGCGCGGTCCGTGCCGAAGATGAGTATCTTCAAGGCGATAAGCCGGCTCCATCCCCAGTTAACGGGTGACATTCCCGGGCCACCCGATGCATTTGCCCGCCCGGCGCTCTAGAATGGCCCAAGCCTCGAATCTCCTCAAAACGTAGCGCCATGCCCGTCCGCCAGCTTCCCGAACAGGTCGTCAACCGCATCGCCGCCGGCGAGGTGGTCGAGCGTCCCGCGAGCGTAGTCAAGGAACTCGTGGAAAATGCGATCGACGCCGGTGCGAGCCGGATCGACGTCTTCACCGATGGCGGCGGCCGGCGCCGGATCGGCATTACCGATGACGGCAGCGGCATGACGCGCAGCGATCTCGCGCTGGCGGTCGACCGCCATGCCACCTCCAAGCTCGACGACGAAGACCTGCTGCGTATCCGGACGCTCGGGTTCCGTGGCGAGGCGCTGCCGTCGATCGGCGCGGTGGCAAAACTCGGCATTACCACGCGCCACGCCGGCGAGCCGCATGCCTGGTCGCTGTCAGTCGAAGGCGGCGCGAAATCGGACGTGATGCCGGCCGCGCTCGGCCACGGCACCCGCGTCGAGGTCAATGACCTGTTCTATGCGACGCCGGCGCGGCTCAAGTTCCTGAAGACCGACCGCACCGAAGCCGAGGCGATCCGCGAGGTGGTGCGGCGCCTTGCCATGGCGCGTCCCGACATCGCCTTCACGCTGGCCGGCGAGGAGCGCGCGCCGGTCACCTGGGCCGCCGCCCTGCCCGGCGCTGCCGGCCGGCTGACGCGGCTTGGCGATATCCTGGGCGCCGATTTTCGCAGTTGCGCGATCGAGGTCCATTCCGAACGCGAGGGTGTCGCGGTCGACGGCTTTGCCGCCGCGCCGTCGCTGACCCGCGCCAATGCACTCGGGCAATATCTGTTCGTCAACGGCCGTCCGGTCCGCGACAAGCTGATCCTGGGCGCGGTGCGCGCGGCCTATTCCGACTACCTGCCGCGCGATCGTCATCCCGTAGTGGCGCTGTTCGTGACCTGCGACCCGCAAGAGGTCGACGCCAATGTGCATCCAGCCAAGACCGAGGTCCGGTTCCGCAATGCCGGCCTGGTCCGCGCGTTGATCGTGCACGCATTGAAGGACGGCCTGGCGCGCGAGGGCAAGCGCACCGCGGCCAACGCCGTCGACGGCACCACGTTGCAGGCGTTCCGTCCGTCGTTTGCGCCGCCGCGCCCGGGCAATTGGGACTGGCGGGGTTCGCCGTCCTTTCCGGTCAACCCGATGCGCGCGTTCGAGGGCGCGGCGGCAGCGGCGTTCGCCGAACCCGGGCAGGCTGCCTTCGATGTCGGCACGCCGACCGCCGATGTGCGTTTCGAGGCGGACCTCGCGCCCGACATGCTCGACCGCCCGCTCGGTGCGGCGCGCACCCAGATCCACGAGACCTATATCGTCTCGCAGACCCGCGACGGGCTGATCGTGGTGGATCAGCACGCCGCCCATGAGCGCATCGTCTACGAGAAGTTGAAGGCCTCGCTGGCGAAGAACGGCGTGCAGCGGCAGATCCTGCTGATCCCCGAAATCGTCGAACTCGATGAAGCGACCGTCGAGAGGCTGCTCGATCGCGCCGAAGAGCTGGCGTCATTTGGCCTGGCGATCGAATCCTTCGGCCCCGGCGCGGTCGCGGTGCGTGAAACACCCTCGCTGCTCGGCAAGGCCAATGCGGCCGGCCTGTTGCGCGATCTCGCCGAGCACATGGCGGAATGGGATGAGGCGCTGCCGCTCGAGCGTCGCCTGATGCATGTCGCCGCCACCATGGCCTGCCACGGCTCGGTCCGCGCCGGTCGCCGCCTCAAGCCGGAAGAGATGAACGCGCTGCTCCGCGAAATGGAAGACACGCCGAACTCCGGCCAGTGCAACCATGGCCGCCCGACCTATGTCGAATTGAAGCTGAGTGATATCGAGAAGCTGTTCGGGCGGAGGTAGTAGCCGTGTACACAGCTGTCATCGCCCGGCTTGACCGGGCGACCCAGTACGCCGCGGCGGACGTGATTGGACGAGAGGCCTCGGCGTACTGGATCACCCGCATGCGCGGGTGACGACAAGAGAGCACGCGGAAGCACTACGTCCTCTGCAAAAACACAAACTCCGTATCGTCATACGCGCGGCGCTCGAGCTCTTCGAATCCTTCAGGCGCCGCGAACGCCGCGGCCTTTGCTTCCTCGACGACGACCAGCGCGCCCGGCGTCAGCCAGCCGCCGTCGCGCAGCGAGGCGAGCGCCTTGTCGGCGAGACCCTTGCCGTAGGGCGGATCGAGGAACGCCAGCGAGAACGGCTCCATCGGGTGCGCGGGGCCGAGATCGGTGGCATCGCGGCGATAGACTTTTGTCACGCCGCCGAGGCCCAGTGACTCCACGTTGTTGCGCAACAGCGCACGTGCCTCTGCACCGTTGTCGACGAACAGCGTGAATTTTGCGCCGCGCGAGACGGCTTCGATTCCCAGCGCGCCGGTGCCGGCGAACAGATCCAGCACGCGTGCGTCCGCGATCGGGTTGTCGTACGCGTGGATCAGGATGTTGAACACGGATTCGCGCAGCCGATCCGCGGTCGGCCTGATCTCGCGACCTGACGGCGACGCGAGATTGCGCCCCTTCAGTCGACCCCCGACGACGCGCATCGCGTATTACTCGTCCTTCGGCGTGAGATCGCGCTTGCCGTGATAGCCGCGCTTGGGGCGGCGCGGCGGGCCGTAGCCATTGGCTTCGTCCTCGTTGCGCGCGCGCGCCTCGTCGCTGCCGGTGCGCTGCACCAGCACGCGGCGGCCCTTGCGGTCGTTGATCAGCGCGCTCTTGCCCGCGGGCTTGAACGGCTTCTTGCCGTCAGGTGCATCGCCCGAATCGTCGGCCTCGACCTCGGCCTTGCGCTGCTCCGGCCGGTTGAAATCCGCGCCGGCAAGCTTTGCGATCTTCTCGCCGAGCTGCTCGCGCAGCACGCGCGTCTTGACCTCCTCGACCTTGCCCTCCTCGAGCTCGCCGAGTTGGAACGGACCGTAGGAGACCCGGATCAGACGGTTCACTTCGAGGCCGAGATGCGCCATCACGTTACGAACCTCGCGGTTCTTGCCCTCGCGGATCGCGAACACCACCCAGACATTGGCGCCCTGGTCGCGCTCCAGCGTCGCATCGATCGGGCCATATTTGACGCCGTCGACCTCGATGCCGTTCTTCAACTGGTCGAGCTGTTCCTGCGTCACCTCGCCATGCGCGCGGACGCGGTAGCGGCGCAGCCAGCCGGTGTCGGGATGCTCCAGCGTGCGAGCGACCCCGCCGTCATTGGTGAGCAGCAGCAGGCCCTCGGTGTTGAAATCGAGTCGGCCGATCGAGATCAGCCGCGGCAGGCCCTCCGGCAGATTATCGAACACGGTCGGCCGCCCTTCCGGGTCGGCATGCGTCGTCATCAGCCCGCGCGGCTTGTGATACATGAACAACCGCGTTCGCTCGCGCGGCGGCAATTGCTTGCCGTTGACGGCCACGACATCGTTCTCGGTGACATCAAGCGCCGGCGAGTTGATCACGCGGCCGTTAACGGTGACGCGGCCCTGCGTGACCATCTCCTCGGCATCACGGCGCGAGGCGAGACCGGCGCGTGCCAGAACTTTTGCGATGCGCTCGCCTGCCTTCTTCGGCTTCGGTTCGGGACGCTCGCGCCGATCGAAGTCGGGCCGTTCGCGATAGGCGCCGCGGCCTCCAAAGGCCGGGCGCTTCGCGAAGACCTTGCTGTCGTCCTCGTTCTCGCGGCGCGGACGATCGCCGAAACCGCCTTCACTGCGCGGATGTTCCTGCCAGCCCGTGCGGCCTTCGGGCCGCTCACGACGGTCGCCGCCTTCCTCTTTGCGATCCCCGGAGCGATCCCAGCGCGGACGGCTGAATTTCGGACGATCGCCCTGTTCGCGATCCTCGCGCGGCTTATCGGAGCGCGGCCTGTCGAAACTCCGTGCGCCATCGCGCGGCGGGCGCGAATCGCGGTCGCCCCGGTCATCGCGCTTCTGCCACGGCTTGGATTCGCCGCGCTGCGGCCGATCGCCGAAATCTTTACGCGGACCACGGTCCGCCCTGTCGCCGAAATCCTTGCGCGGACCACGATCTGGCGCGCCCCGCGGCGAGAATTTCCGCTCCCCGCCGAATTTCCGTTCCGGCCGGTCGCCATCGCGCGGCGGGCGCGGACTGTAAGGGCGATCACCCCGCGGCCGGTCACCATCCTTGCGGAAACCTTCGCCGCGCGGCGTGTAGGGGCGTTTCTCGCCATCACGGTCGCGCGGCGTGTAAGGCTTCTTGTCGCCGAACTTCCGATCAGAGGACCGTGCGGCCGGGCGAGCGTCATCGCGATCACGGCGCGGTGGGCGATCGTCGCGGTTAAAGTTCGGGCGGTCGCCACGCGGGGTGTAGGGGCGCTTTTCGCCACCGCGATCTTCGCGTGGCTTGAACGAACGCTTCTCGCCATCCCCGTCGCGGGCCGGACGTGCGCTGAAGGGCCTATCGCCACGCGGCTTGAACGGGCGCTTCTCGCCATCGCCATCGCGCGGAGGACGAGGGCTGAATGGCCGATCGCCGCGCGGGCGATCCTCACGATTGAACTTCGGCTTGTCGCCGAACTCGCGGCGCGGCGGACGATCACCGCCGAACGCGCGCTTCTCGCCATCACCCTTGCCGGCCGAATCCTTGCCCCCAAAGCCACGCTTGGCGAACTTCTTGTCCGGGCCGCGGGCGGCACCGGAGCGGCCTTTGCTGCCGCCGGGACGGCCTTTTCCACCGCCAGGACGATCACGCCGGCCGCCGGAATCGTTGTTTTTATCGCTGTCGCGGGGCATGAATAATCTCGCTGGACGTTCAATTGAGGTGCAAGGGTGACCGGCCGTACGCGCCCTGTTGGCGGCGCGTTTGACGCAAAACCGGCATCCACTTTTGCTGAAGGCGAGCTAGTAGCAGGTTTCTTCCGATGATACGAGGTATGACAGCCCCCTCTTTTATGGATTTGGCGCTGAAAACGGCCAAAAATGCCGGAAAATCGGGCGAGGTCCCGATCGGATGCGTGATTGTGCGGGGTTATGAGGTGATCGCCACCGCCAGCAACCGCACGCTGACCGACCGCGACCCCACCGCCCATGCCGAGATTCTGGCGCTCCGGCAGGCCGCCGAAACCATCGGCACCGAGCGGCTGGTCGATTGCGACCTCTACGTCACCCTCGAGCCCTGCACCATGTGCGCCGGCGCAATCTCGCTGGCGCGCATCCGACGGCTCTATTACGGCGCGGCCGACCCCAAGGGCGGCGCGGTGGAATCAGGCGTGCGGTTCTTTGCGCAGCCGACATGCCACCATGTGCCAGAGGTCTACGGCGCAGTCGGCGAGCGCGAGTCGGCGACGCTGCTGAAGGATTTTTTCAAGGAACGGAGGTAGGGGCAGGCCCGCGCCTCCCCACCGCGGTCATCATCCGCGAAAGCGGATGATCCAGTATTCCAGAGACAGCAGTGATCAATCGATAAGCCGCGGCGTACTACCCGCATGCGCGGGTATGACAGGTTACCTTGTGGCTACGCCGCCAGGAAAAACTCCCGCAACAGCTTCGCGGTCACACCCGGATTCTCCTCGGTCAAAAAATGTCCGGAATCCACCGACGCGCCAGACACATTGGTCGCCCATGTCTTCCAGGTATCGAGCGGCGTGGTCGCGGCGTTGGCAACGCCGGCATCACCCCATAACGCCAGCATCGGAATCGTGATCTTGTTGCCCGCATTGACATCGGCCTTGTCGATCTCGTAGTCGGCATAGGCGCCGGCGCGGTAGTCCTCGCACATCGCATGGATGCGCGCGGGATCGCGGAACGGCGCCAGGTAATGCTCCAGCGCGCGCGGATCGATGGGAGCGAGCGTCTTGCTCTTGGTCTGGCTCGCCATCTTCTCCTTCAGGAAGAACTCGCCATGCCCCGAGATCAGCGTTTCCGGCAGTGGATATGGCTGCGCCAGAAACGCCCAGTGGTAGATCTTCAGCGCGGACAGCCGGTTCAGCCGCTCCCAGTAATCATATGTCGGTGCGATATCGAGCACCGCGAGCTTTGACAACCGGCCGGGATGATCGAGCGCCAGCCGGTACGACACGCGACCGCCGCGATCGTGGCCGGCGAGCGCGAAATGCACATGACCGAGCTGCCCCATGGCCTCGATCATGGTCTTTGCCCACGCGCGCTTGGTGTAGGGCGTGTGGTTCTCGTCGCTATCGGGCATGTCGGACCGGCCGTAGCCCGGCAGGTCGGGGATGATCAGCGTGAATCTGTCGTCGAGTTGCGGCGCCACCTGATGCCACATCACATGCGTCGACGAGAATCCGTGCAGCAGCAACAGCGGCGGCCCTTTGCCGCCGACGCGGGCGAAGATGCGGCCCTGCGAGGTATTGATCCATTCGGAGGCGTAGCCGGGAAAAAGATCAGCGAGATCAGGCATCGTGGCGTCCTTCCCTGTCGCGGCGTGGCTGCTTCAAACTTTGTTTGTCGTTGCCGCTGGCAGATCGCAGGTTTATGCCATTCCCAAGCCGCGCCAACAACAAACCGAAATGAGGAAGTGCCATGTCGATCGATTTCGAGATTCCGGCCGAAGCCAAGGCGATCCGCGAGAAGGTCCGCAAGTTCGTGCACGACGAGTGCATCCCCGCGGAGAAGGAACTCGACACCAAGCCGCTCGCCGAGGTGCTGAGCCCGCTGCGAAAGAAGGCCCGCGCGCAGGGCCTGTGGTGCCCGTTCGTGCCCAAGGAATACGGCGGTATGGGGCTCGGCCCATTGGCCAACGCGCTGGTGCAGATGGAGCTCGGCGAAAGCATGCTCGGCGCGCTGTCGATGAACACGCAGGGGCCCGACGACGCCTCGATGATGACCATCCTGGCGCACGGCACGGAATATCAGAAGGAGAAGTTCCTCAAGCCGCTGCTCAACGGCGAGAAGCGCATCTGCTTCTCGATGACGGAAAAGGCCGCCGGCGCCGACGCCACCGGCATGCAGACCACCGCCGTGAAGGACGGCAACGAGAATTACGTCCTCAACGGCGAGAAATGGTTCTCCTCGTCCGCGAGCGTCGCCGACATGGCGCTGGTGATGGCCAAGACCGATCCGAATGCGCCGCGCCACAAGCAATACTCGACATTCATCGTCGAGCTGCCGAACCCCGGCTATCGTATCAAGCGCAACATCGCGAACATGGCAATCGAGGGCCCGCACGACGACGTCATCCATGGCGGCCATTCCGAGATCGAGATCAAGGACCTGAAGGTATCAGCGGACAATCTGCTCGGCGGCGAGGGCAACGGCTTCAACATGGGCCAGCATCGTCTTGCCTATGGCCGGCTGCGTCACGGCATGCACAACGTCGCCAAGGCGCAGCGCGCGCTCGACATGGCCGTCGCCCACATCACCAAACGCTCGACCTTCGGCCATTTGCTGGCCGACCGCCAGGGGGTGCAGTTCATGCTCGCCGACTGCGCAAGTGAGCTCTATATCGGCCGGCTGATGCTGCTGCACATCGCCTACAAGGCGGAGAAGGGCCTCGACATCAGGCAGGAGAACTCGATCGCGAAGATCTTCCATGCGCATATGGTGCACAAGGTGATCGACACCGCGATCCAGCTCCACGGCGCGCTCGGCTTCAGCCAGGATACGCCGCTCGCGAAATGGTACACCCAGGTGCGCTCGCAGCGGCTGGTCGACGGTCCCGACGAGGTGCACAAGTGGAAGATCGGCAAGAACGTCATCAAGGCGTTCCGCGAACACGGGACGACGGCATCAGCGGCGGGCGGGGATTTGCTCTGACACCACGCGGTCATTCCGGGGGGCGGCGCAGAGCGCCGAACCCGGAATCTCGAGATGAGGGGAAGACGCGCAAGCAACATCGGGATTCCGGATCGACGCGCAATGCGCGTCGTCCGGAATGACGTACTAGCTCTTCTCCTGCTCCACCGCCTGCCACGCAATGTCGCGGCGACAGAAACCGTCGGGCCATTTGATCCGGTCGACCGCCTGATAGGCACGATCTCTGGCCTCGGTGACGGTCTTCCCCATCGCAGACACATTCAGCACGCGCCCGCCATTGGCGAGGATCGCGCCGTCCTTGGCCACCGTGCCGGCGTGGAAGATCTCGACGCCCTCGACCTTGGCGGCGTCATCCAACCCGTCGATCCGCGTGCCCTTGGCGTAATCGCCGGGATAGCCCTTCGCCGCCATCACCACCGTCAGCGCTGGCTCCGGATACCAGCGCAGATCGAAATGCTTCAGTTGTCCGTCGCAGGCAGCGAGGAAGGCCGGCACGATGTCCGACATCATCCGCAGCATCAGCACCTGGCATTCGGGATCGCCGAAGCGAACGTTGTACTCGAACAGTTTTGGGCCCTGCTCCGTCAGCATCACGCCGGCATAAAGTACGCCCGCGAACGGCGTGCCGCGGCTTTTCATTCCGGCGACCGTCGGCAGGATGATCCACGCCATGATATGGTCGTAGATCTCTGGCGTCACGAACGGCGTCGGCGAATAGGCGCCCATGCCGCCAGTGTTCGGGCCCTCGTCGTGATCAAACACGCGCTTGTGGTCCTGGGCGGTCGCCAGCGGGATCGCGGTCTCGCCATCACAGAGCGCGAAGAAACTGATCTCGCGGCCCGACAGGAACTCCTCGATCACCACCTCGGCGCCAGCCGAGCCGAACGCGCCGTCGAACATCATGGCGATCGCGGCCTCGGCTTCAGCCAGCGTCATTGCCACCACGACGCCCTTGCCGGCGGCAAGCCCGTCGGCCTTGACCACGATCGGCGCGCCCTGCGCACGGACATAGGCCAGCGCGTCGTGGGCGTTGTCGAACCGGCGATAGGCGCCGGTCGGAATGTTGAATTCGCTGCAGAGGTCTTTTGTAAATCCCTTGGAGCCCTCGAGCTGAGCGGCGTACTTGCGCGGCCCAAATGCCTTGATACCGGCGACTGTGAGATCGTCGACGATGCCGGCCGCGAGCGGCGTCTCAGGCCCGACCACCACAAGATCGACCGCGTTGCGCTTGCAGAAGTCGATCACCGCCGGATGGTCGGCGACATCGAGCGCGACGCATTCGGCCTCGCGCGCAATCCCGGCATTGCCCGGCGCGCACCACAGTTTCGTCAGCAGCGGAGACGCCGCGATCTTCCACGCAAGAGCGTGTTCGCGGCCGCCGGAACCGAGCAGGAGGATGTTCATGAATACAGCCAATTTAGGGGTGCGACGCGGTTTGGCACGGTGTAGCACGGCTCCGGACCGCCGCAATCGAGCAGTCCGGCCCCATGTGGATATGTGAACCGGTGCCCGAAATGGGCCGCTCGGACCTTGCACATGGGGGCGAAAACCCCGATTCTATAAGTCGAATGACCGCTACCCCGAATCTCGTCAACGCGCCCGAATTTACCGTCTCGGAACTCTCCTCCGCCCTGAAGCGGACCGTGGAGGACCGCTTCGGCCATGTCCGCGTCCGCGGCGAGATCTCCGGCTTCCGCGGCCCGCATTCCTCCGGGCACTGTTACTTCGCGCTCAAGGACGAGAACGCCAAGATCGAGGCTGTCGTCTGGAAGTTCGCCCACGCCCGGATGCGCTTCAAGCCGCAGGAAGGGCTCGAGGTCATCGCAACCGGCAAGCTGACGACCTATCCAAACTCCTCGAAATACCAGATCGTCATCGAGTCGCTGGAACCGGCCGGCGTCGGCGCGTTGATGGCGCTGATGGAGGAGCGCAAGAAGAAGCTCGCCGCCGAAGGCCTGTTCGACGAAGCCCGCAAGCAGCTTTTGCCGTGGCTGCCCGAAGTCATCGGCGTCGTCACCTCGCCGACCGGCGCCGTGATCCGGGACATCCTGCACCGGCTCGAGGACCGCTTTCCCCGCCACGTGCTGGTGTGGCCAGTCAAGGTCCAGGGCGAAGGCTCGGCCGAACAGGTGGCCGCCGCGATCCGCGGCTTCAACGCGCTGCCGGAAGGCGGCCGGATTCCGCGCCCTGATTTGCTGATCGTCGCGCGAGGCGGCGGCTCGCTGGAGGATCTCTGGTCGTTCAACGAGGAGATCGTGGTCCGCGCCGCGGCCGAAAGCCACATCCCGCTGATCTCGGCGGTCGGCCACGAGACCGATATCACGCTGATCGACTTTGTCGCCGACAAGCGCGCGCCGACGCCGACCGCCGCCGCCGAAATGGCGGTGCCGGTGCGCAGCGAGCTGATGGTCGAGGTCGCGGGGCTAGCCCGCCGCACCATGGTATGCTGGCAGCGCAGCCAGGAGGCGCGCCGCAACGAACTGCGCGCCGCGGCACGTGCGCTGCCTGCGGCGAGCGAGTTGCTCGCGATCCCGCGGCAACGGTTCGATCATCTCGGTGCGGCGCTGCCGCGTGGGTTGAAGGCCAACACGCACGCGCATTTCCGCCGCTTCGCCGCCAGCAGCGCGCGGCTGACCATCGGCGTGCTGCGCGGCCAGGTCGCGCATGCGCGGCAACGGCTGACCGTCTCCGGTGAACGCATCAATCTGTCGGCGCGCGCCCTGCTGCACCGCCGGCGCGAACGCTTTGCCGGGCTCGAGATCCGGCTGAAGGCCTCGAAGCTCGCCAATGCCAAGGCCCAGCGCAACGCGATCGCGCGCGATCTGGAGCGCACCCACCGCCTCGCCGAACGCGCCCGCCGCGCGCTGAAAACCGCGATGCAGCGGCTCGAGGCCCGCGTCGCGCATAGCGGACAGCTGCTGTCGGCGCTGTCCTATCGCGGCGTACTGGCGCGCGGCTTTGCGCTGGTGCGCGACGAGCGCGGCCATGCGGTCCACGCGGCGACCGCCATCGGCCCCGGTGCCAGCCTCTCGATCGAATTCGCCGACGGCCGCGTGGCAGCCACCGCCGACGCCGATCGGCCGCCGCCTACGGCGACGCCCGCGAGCGAGCCCAGGCCGCAGCCGCCACGTGAGGCGAAGACTGCGGTCGCACCCAAGCGCATCGCAAAGCCGATCGATCAGGGCAGCCTGTTTTAGCGCGCCAGCCATTCGGCAACGCGCTTTTGCGCATCCTTGCGCGCGTCGGTGTCGGTGCCGACGTGACCGCGCTCATCGATCGCAACATCGGACGAGGCCGCGATCACATGGAGCGGCAAATTGGCGCGATCGAAGCCATGATAGGCATCCGGATAAACCACGATCCTGGCAAGCGCGCTGCGGCCGCGGGCGCCGTCGACCATCTGGTGACAGGCCGACGGTGACGCGACATCGTCGCGTCCACCGATCAGGACCAGCGTCGGCACCCGCGCGCTCCAGCCAAGACCGGAGGACGAGCGGCAATCCGGATAGAACGCGATCGCCGAACGGAAATCCGGCTCAACGTTGCGCGACCACATTTGCGGCCGCACCGCCCACAGCAGGGCGGCGGCGCCGTTGCCCCAGCCGACCAGGCTGATGCGATCATGTGCCACCCATTTCTGCTGCACCAGCCACTGCCGCGCGGCGTTGATGTCGGCCACCCGCTCGCGCCGGATCTGGACCTGATGCTCCTTCGTGCGGCATTGCGGACCCAGCTCGCGCGAGCCGTAGCTGTCCGGCAGCAGCACCGCGTGCCCCGTCGTCAGCAGCTCCTCGGCCCAGTCGCGATAACGCGGCAGCACCGGCTCGGAGCGGCTGGCGAGGCCGCCGCAGCCATGCAATGCAATAACAACCGGAAACGGTCCATCGCCGTCAGGCCGGAACAGCTGCGCGTGCAGGGTGACATTGCCATCGGAGATCTCGACCTGTTGCGGGGCCGGCAGAGGTGCTGCGGCCGCAAGCGGCGCGGCGAGCATCAGAAAAATCAACGCTGACTTGAGGCGCATCCGGTCCGGCCGTCTCGCTATGGTGCTGGATCCACCGCGAACCATTTGTGCAACGCTATCATGTGCTTCCGCCGCCAAATCATCACAAGTCGGTGGTTTAACGGGCGGACACGACACCCTATCTGTGATAGACGGTTTCATGAACATCCAGTAAGCCTCGCACGAGGCAAGTGTCGTAAGAGGACAATCGGAGCTCCATCGTGCTGAACAAGTTCGGTCCCTCGGGCCATGGCGAAGCGCAGGTGCAATATCTCGACGGTGATTTCCGCGTGATCTCGCCCGGCACCTATGTGCGCTGCGCGATCACGGATGCGCGGATTCCGCTCGACGAACTGAAATACTGGAGCGTCGACCTGCAGGAGGCCTACGCCGTTCCGACCGCGGTGCTGCAGCGCCATTTTCCTGGCGCGCTCAAGCCGCAGACCTAGGGTCAACAAGGGCTGGCTTACTTGCGCCATCTCCCGTCCCTCGCCTTGAACAGCTGATCGGTCACGAAACGCCGCAACGCGGCGGTGTCCTCGAATTGCAGCGTCACCGCGAAAGGCACGATCGCCTGTGCCCAGGCTGACATGCCGTCCGCGCCACGCAATCGCGCAAGGTCCTTTTCCGTCGTCACCAGCGTCAAGCCGTCACGCGCAGCCTCCGTGACGAGATCTTCGATCTCACCTTTCGTAAAGGCATGATGATCGGCGAAGGCCTTGCCGCGCACGACCTCGAGGCCGCTCGCCCGTAGCGTGTTGAAAAAGCGCACGGGATCGCCGATGCCGGCAAACGCAAGGACGCGCTTGCCGCGCAGCGCGGCGAGCGAGGTCTCGTCGGGTTTCAGATGCGCCGACAGCACGGGCTTGCCGCGCGCCGCGATCTCGGCCGCGACCTTCTGCGCGGCCGGCCCCTCGCCGACGACGATCAGCGCGTCAGTGCGCTCGAGCTGCGGCCGCAACGGCGCGCGCAACGGCCCCGCCGGAATCACCCGGCCATTGCCGAGCCCGCGCGTGCCGTCGATCACGATCAGCGAGGCATCCTTGACGACGGCTGGATTCTGGAAGCCGTCATCCATCAGGATCACACTTGCGCCTTGCGATCGCGCCAGCGCGACGCCCTCGGCGCGATCGCGCGAAATCACGACCGGCAGCCCAGCCGCCATCATCAGGGGCTCGTCGCCGACATCTGATGCGGTGTGTCTGTCAAGATCGACCTTGACCGGCCCACGCAGTCTACCGCCATAGCCGCGGCTGAGCACGACCGGCCGTTCCTCGAGCTCGCGCAACAGCTTTGCCAGCGCCAGCACCGTCGGCGTCTTGCCGGCGCCGCCGACGTGATAATTGCCGACGCAAAGCACGGGAATCCCGGCATCGACGCCGACGCGCTGCAGGCGCTGCGCGGCGACCGCGCCGTAAAGCGCGGCAAGTGGTCTCAACAGTTGCGATGTCCAAGACGACGGCCGGTGCCAGAAGGCCGGCTCACGCATTGGCGGCTCCCATCTCGAGCCGCAACTGCAACAAATAGGGCTCCAGTGCCGCAAGCGTGCGCTCCAGCGCACCGCCGAGCTGCTCGACGACACGTTCCGATGCCGCCAGCGATACCTCACGCGCCGCAGGATCGGCGAGGAACTGGCCGAGCTGCTTGACCAGCGCTTCCTGGCCATCGGCGCGCCTGGCGCCGCCAGCCCGATCGAGCGCGTCATAGACGTCGGTGAAATTGAAGACATGCGGACCATGCACGATCGCGGCGCCGAGCTTCACCGCCTCGATCGGATTTTGTCCGCCATGCTCGACCAGCGAGCCGCCCATGAACACGATCGGGGCCAGCCGGTAGAACAGGCCGAGCTCGCCCATGGTATCGGCGACATAGATGTCGGTGGTCGCGACCGGCAGGTCCTCGCGCGAGCGCAGGCCGGGGCGCAACCCGGCATCCGTCACCAGCCGCGCGACCGCTTCGCCGCGATCGGCATGGCGCGGCACGATCACGGTCAGCAATCCCGGGAAGAACCCCGAGAGCGTCTTGTGCGCCTCGATCAGGATCTCTTCCTCGCCCGGATGGGTGGACGCCGCGACCACGATCGGGCGGCCGCGCGTCACCGACATCAGCCGCTCCAGCTTGGCTGGATCGGCGGGCGGTGCCGCGACGTCGAGCTTGAGATTGCCCGTGGTGATGACGTTGCGGCCGCCGAGCGTGGCAAAGCGCTCGCCATCGGTATTCGACTGCGCGAGGCACAGCTCGAAGCGTCCGAGCAACGCGGAGATCGTGTTGGAGACCCGGCGCCAGCGCGGGAACGAGCGCTGCGACATCCGCCCATTGATCAGCACCATCGGCAGCCGCCGCGCGGCGCTCGACAGGATCAGGTTCGGCCACAAATCGGACTCGATGAACAGCGCCAGCGATGGCTGCCAGTGATCGAGGAACCGCGCAACATAGCGCGGCGAGTCATATGGCACGTATTGGTGGATCACGTCGGGCGGGAAACGTTTGGCAACGATCGCAGCCGAAGTCACCGTGCCTGACGTGACGAGGATACGCAGATTGAGCGCGCGCAAGCGTTCGATCAGCGCTGCGGCCGCCAGCACTTCGCCGACGCTCGCGCCGTGGATCCAGACCAGCGGACCATGCGGCCGGACATCGTCGCTCATGCCGCGCCGCTCGCCGACCCGTTCGGGATCTTCCTTGCCGAGCTTGAGCCGTCGCTTGATCAAGGCAGGCGCCAGCGGCACCATCGCGAACGACAGCTTGCGGTAAACGCGCAACGTCATCGGGAGCGAGCTAGTCAAGCGCTGCCTCCGGTCGCCCGACGGCTGCATAGGCACGCCGGGTCGCCTCGTTCAGAAGGAACTCAACGTGCTGCCGAAGCTTTTCCATGGTTTCGGAATCGGCATCGGCTGGCACGTGAACCGGCTCAATACCTACCACTGCGCCGCGTCCGAATGGCAAATTGATGGTGGTGGAGTCCCAGTTTTTCAACCGGACGAACCGGCTGGTGACCATCGCAAGAGCCAGGATCGGCCGGCCGGTCTCCCGCGCCAGCATGATGGCGCCCAACCCAGCCACCCGCGCCCGCTTCGGCACGTCGGCGGTGGTCGCAACGTTCCAGCCATCTTCCAGCGCCCGGCCCATCTCCATGAAGGCGCCGACGCCGCCCTTGCGATGGAACGCGCCGGAATGGTCGCCGGAACCTCTGATAGTGCCGATGCCGAGCCGCTCGGCCGCGATGGCGTTGAACTCACCGTCGCGGTGGCGGGAGATCAGCACCTTGGCGCGATAGCTCTCCTTGATCCTGATGAACGGCGTCATGAAGTGCTGGCCGTGCCAGAACACGAAGATCGCCGGCATCATCGGCTCGACCTGCGCGTAGACATCCGGCGGGTCGTAGACAAAGCGGTTGGTCAGCCAGACCAACCGCAAATACTCGGCCGCAAGCACACCCAGCGCGCGCTGCACAAAGCGGCTGCGCAGCAAATCGCGAAACAGGCGTTTCAATGGGAGTGCTTTGCGTCCTGCTCGGGGTCGAGCAACCGGTGGAGGTGGACGACGAAATAGCGCATCTGGGCGTTATCGACGGTCTGCTGCGCCTTCGCCTTCCAGGCCGCATGGGCGGTCGCATAATTCGGATACACACCGACGATCTCGACCTCGTCGAGATTCTTGAAGGTGTTGTGTTCCAGATCGGTCAACTCGCCGCCGATCACGAGGTGGAGCAATTGCGGCTGGGCATTGTCTGACATGATGGATCTTTCCTAACGAGATGCCCGGCAAGCAAGTTGGGTCACGGTGTTCGCAGTTCTGGTCGCAAGAGTTCTGGTCGTAAGAGTTCTGGTCGCAGCAGTCGGATGCGCGGCGCGGATCGGGGTGGCCTCATGGCAGTGGACGGTTGCGAAAATGCTCGACAATGCGTGCATGACGATCGCGTCCCGCTGCCACCAGCACCCCATGCGTCACCTCCCGGCGATTGTACTCAATCGCATCCCCCGAGAGCGCAGTCATCTTACCATCCGCTTCCTGCACGATCAAATTCGCGGCGGCAAGGTCCCAGTCGCGGCTTTGCCCGCCGGCAAAGGCGGCGTCAAGGCTGCCTTGCGCGACCCGGCACAGCCGCAGCGCCAGCGATCCGATCCGCGGGAACAGCGTGATCTCGTCCGATGTGTCGCTTAGCCGCTGCACCAGCGGCTTCGGCCCCGCCATGCGCGGGAAATCGAAACCGGTCCCTGCGGTGGCGTGCACGGCGAGGTCGTTGCGGGTGGCGCCCTGCCCGCGCGCGGCGAAGAAGAACTCTTCGGTCGCGGGCGCATAAACCGCCGCGAGCACCGGCACTGCATTTTCAACCAGCGCCACACTAACGCACCAGTCCTCACGGCCCGCGAGGTAGGCGCGGGTGCCATCGATCGGATCGACGATCCAGGTCAGCCGTTTGCGAAGCCGCGCCTCGTCGTCCGCGCTCTCCTCCGACAACCAGCCGTAATCCGGCGTCGCGGACCGCAGCCGTGCCTCGAGCAAATCGTTGACCGCGATATCGGCTTCGGAGACCGGCGACGACGCGCCCTTGATCCAGTTCTTCAGCTCGGTACGGAACAGCGACAGCCCGAGCCGGCCCGCCTCCTGCACCGATCTGGTCAGCAAAGCGGCGTCGCGCGCCTTGGTCCAGTCGTCCGTATCAGCGTCCGCCAAGCGTCAGTCCCTCGATGCGCAACGTCGGCGCGTTGACGCCGTAGCGGAATTCCAAATCATTGGCTGCGACCAGCGACTTGAACATCGGCAGCAGATGGCCCGCGATCGTCACCTCGCTGACCGGATAGGTGATCTCGCCGTTCTCGATCCAGAACCCCGACGCGCCGCGGCTGTAGTCGCCGGTCACACCGTTGACCCCGGATCCGATCAGATCGGTGACATAGAATCCCTGCTTGATGTCGGAGATCAATTCCTTCGGCGTCGCCGTGCCGGGCTCGAGATGCAGATTGTAGGTTCCCGGCGACGGCGAGGAGGACACGCCGCGATGGGCATGCCCGGTCGTGACCAGGCCGAGCTCGCGTGCCGTCGCGGAGTCCAGAACCCACGTCGTCAGCACGCCCTCGTCGATCAGCGCAATCTTCTTCACCTTGACGCCCTCGGCGTCGAAGGTCTGCGAACGCAGGCCGCGCAGGCGCAACGGATCGTCGATGATGCGGATATCCTTCGAGAACAGCTGTTCGCCGAGCCGGTCCTTCAGGAAAGAGGTCTTGCGCGCGATCGAGGCGCCGTTGATGGCGCCGACCAGATGGCCGACGATCGATCCCGCAGCCCGCGGATCGAACACCACAGGCACCTTGCAGGTCTCGACCTTGCGTGGGTTCGACCGTGCCACCGCGCGCTCACCGGCACTGCGGCCGACGGACGTGGGTGAATCGAGATCGGAGGCATGCGGCGCGCTGGTGAAATCGTAATCGCGCTCCATGCCGGTCCCCTCACCGGAGATCGCGCTCGTCGAGATGCCGTGGCTGGACCGCAAATAAGAGCCGTGGAAGCCGGTCGATGTCACCAGCACCATGCCGCCAATTCCGGTCGAAGCCGATGCGCCGCCGGACTTGCTGACGCCCTTGACCGCGAGCGCTGCGGTCTCCGCCTCCATGGCGCGCTGCTCCAGTTCGGCTGTGGTGGGAACCTTGCGGTCGAGCAGATCGAGATCGGGGAAATCACGCGCATGGAGCGCCGCATCGGCGAGGCCGACATATTTGTCGTCGGGCGCCACGCGCGCCATCGCGACTGCGCGCTCGGCGAGCTTGGCGACCCCGTCGCCGCTGACGTCATTGGTCGAGACCACCGCCTGGCGCTGGCCGACGAACACCCGCAGCCCGACATCGTCGCCTTCCGACCGCTCGGTCTCCTCGACGCGACCGTCGCGCACCTCGACGCCCTGCGAGACGCCGCGCACCGCGACCGCGTCAGCCGCATCGGCACCGGCGCGCCTGGCGGCTTCGACCAGGCGCTGCGCGAGCTCGCTTAAGGCGGATTGGTCGAACAGATCGGAGGGATCGCCGTGTCGCGACGACGATGCAGATGGTGAAGGGTTCACGAACAAATTCCTGCGGATTGGACGGGGGAGCGGAATGAGGCCGACAGACCCACCAGATGTGCCGGATTCACAAGGATTTCAAGCGCTTTACTCGGGCAATTGGCAAACATTCTCGGCATCACGTCAAGGCTTCGTCAATCATGCGGGCCAACGCCTTGTCAATCATGCCTGCAGACACAGCGCCGGTGACATCGGGTTAACCAGGCTTTTTAAGCCGAAACGGAAATCGCTCGGCTAAGATCTCACGCATCGACCGGGAACATAATCCCGGCGGGGAGATAAATCGGTGAGGCGTCAAACACCAACAAGCGGAATCAATTCCGCCGGGTCGAGCTGCGCGTTGCGGCTCGACCCTCTTTCCCTTCCGCTCAGCTTCCATGCGCAGGATTTGCGCGCGGATGGCGGGACGCGGCAGATCGAGC
Organism: Bradyrhizobium sp. LTSPM299; assembly: GCF_000938235.1. Lineage (NCBI taxonomy): Bacteria > Pseudomonadati > Pseudomonadota > Alphaproteobacteria > Hyphomicrobiales > Nitrobacteraceae > Bradyrhizobium > Bradyrhizobium sp. LTSPM299. The sequence continues at coordinate 460,112 of NZ_JYMU01000049.1, read as the reverse complement.
TTCATCGCGAACGCGTCGTGCTGCGCCGTGCCATCAAGGGCATGCGGATGGCCGTCAATGTTCGCGTCAGCGATTTCCTCGGCATCGCGGTGCGCAGCATCGACGATGCGCAGATGCTGGTGCTGGTTCACCGCGATCCCTCGCTCGCCATTCCGCTCGGCACCAGCTCCGACGCCGAGGAGCTCGCGCAGGCATGGCAAATGTGGAGCGACATCTTCCGTCTTCCGCAACTGACCGAGCAAGCGCCGCGCGAACCGGCCCCGCGCCGCCGCCGCCGCAACGCCATCCGTGCCCGCCGCCCGAGATTCCTGGTCCGCCGCCGCGCCGGCTTTCGCCTCAATGAGGCGAGCGTGCATCGCGACGAGCGCGAGATCATCGCGCGGGATTGAGCTTGCTCGAGCCAACATAACGGTCGTCGTCCCGGCGAAAGCCGGGACGACACCGAATTTGTTGAACCGCTTTCGAGTCACACATTCGCGTTCTCGCGACATGATTCGTCCGAGACGGCATAGTCGTCACGCAGCGCGCATCACCGCGTCGATTACCAGGGCTGCGAACAGGATCAACCCTGCCACGCGATTGGACCAGAAGATGCGCCCGCAGAGCGCGGGATCGCTGATGTCGAGCCGCCGGATCTGCCAGGCGAGATGCAGCGCGAACGCCGCGAGGCCGATCCAGGCCGGCCAGCGTACGCCGGCGAGCGCGAACGCCACGCCGATCAGCAGCACCGCAAGGCCGTAGAACACCACGAGCGCGCGATGGGTGCGGGCACCGAACAGACGCGCGGTGGATTTGACACCGATCAGCGCATCGTCTTCGGTGTCCTGATGGGCATAGATGGTGTCGTAGCCGATCACCCAGGCGATCGATCCGGCATAGAGCGCCAGCGCGGTTACATCGATCCGTTCGAGCGTCACCGCAAATCCCATCAGCGCACCGTAGGAAAAGGCGAGGCCGAGCACGACCTGCGGCCACCAGGTGATGCGCTTCATGAAGGGATAGATCGCGACGATCACCAGCGAGGCGAGGCCGGTCAGGACAGCAAAGCGGTTGAACTGCAGCAGCACCACGAGACCGAGCAATGCCTGCAGGACCATGAAGGCCAACGCCTGCATCACGGTCACCTGCCCGGCCGGGATCGGCCGCGATCGCGTGCGCTCGACCTTGGCATCGAGATCGCGATCGGTGATGTCGTTCCAGGTGCAGCCTGCACCGCGCATCACGAAGGCACCGATGAAGAACAACAGGACGACCAGCGGCAACGACCTGACGTCATGCGCGACGCCGGCGGCGAGTGCCGCCGACCACCAGCATGGCATCAGCAACAGCCACGATCCGATCGAGCGATCGAACCGCGCGAGCCGCAGATAAGGCCGCGACCATGCCGGCGCGTGCGTATCGACCCAGTTGCCTGTGGAATCGGCAACGCGGGTGGAGACGTCGCTCATAGCATACAGGTCATCGGGTAACCGGTCATCGAGTGAGAACGTTGCCGTTGAGCGTATCGAAGGTGCTGCCGCCCTTCTTCGTCGCCGTCGCCTCGGGCAGCGCGGCGGACGACCCCAGCACGTCGCTCAGCGACGGACCTGCCGGCCCGCGCGGCTGCGACGCCGCCTGCTGCGCGACGGTGCAAACCTTCTTCTGCAGGGCTTCCGTATTCTTGTGACCGGCCTTGAGCTGGTCGCCGATCTGCGGCGGGATCCCGCATTTGCTCGAGTTGGTCTCGACATACTTGATCATCTTGACTTCGGCCTGGCTGTAATTGCCGATCAGCTTGCAGGCCTCGTCCGGACCGGCATGCCTATCGCTGGCCGCCTTGATCGCCTTGCCGCGCTTTTCAGTCTCCTCGCGCAGCGGAACGAAGTTTTTCATGCAGGCCTCGTCGGGGCCACCTGCCGCAGGTCCTGGCGGAGGCGGCGGCGACGAGAGGGCGCCGCCGGCGATGGGCGCGGCACCGTTGGTCGGAAACGCCGAGGGCGTCGTGCCGACTCTGGACGCAGGCGTGCCGTTGACCGGCGGAAACGCGGGGTCGGCGGCAGCGGCGGTCGAGGCCCTGGCGGCCGGTGCGCCTTTGACCGGTGGAAACGCAGGATCGGCGGCGGTGCCGGCCTGACCGGGCAACGGGGCCGGAAATGCGCTCTGGGCGGCGGCCTGGCCTGCGGACAGGGCGGTCGCGGCAATGGTCAGCACGAGCAGGCGGCGGATCATCGAGGGTGGTTCTCCGGCAAAGGTTCAGGCAACCCCGGCGGCTTCCAAACGAAGCAACGAAATTTGAGGGGGCGTTTTACGATTCCTGCGAACCCTTAACAACCCGTCGATTTGGGCGACAGCGCGGCGTAGCGCCACGTCGCCACATTAAATTGTTCCCGGATTGTAAGCCTTTAGGCTACGAACGACGGGAAAACGGACCATTATATGCCTGAATTCGACTTTCGCGCTCCACGGCTGTTCGTCGACGCGCCCTTGGGCGCCGGCCAGACGGTCGAGCTTGACCGCAACCAGAGCAACTATCTCGGCAACGTGCTGCGGCTGGCCGCAGGCGACACGGTGCTGGTGTTCAACGGCCGCGACGGCGAGTGGCGCGCAGAGATCGGCGGCCGCAAGCGGGCCGATACGCTCGCAATCATCGCGCAGACCCGCGCGCAGGATCATCTTCCCGATATCACCTATCTGTTCGCGCCGCTGAAGCACGCGCGGCTCGATTACATGGTGCAGAAGGCGGTCGAGATGGGGTGCGCGCGGCTACAGCCGGTGCTGACGCGGTTCACCCAGGTGTCGCGGGTCAATGGCGAACGGATGCGCGCCAATGTGATCGAGGCGGCCGAGCAATGTGGCATCATCTCGCTCGCCGAGATGGCCGATCCTGTGCCGCTCGGCCGCTTGCTGGCGAGCCGGGACCCGGCGCGGCTGCTGGTGTTCTGCGACGAGGCCGCCGAGGTCACCGATCCGGTGCAGGCCTTGCGGGCCGCAACGGCTGCCAATGCCGGGATCGATGTCCTGATCGGCCCGGAAGGCGGCTTTGCCGAGGAGGAGCGCGCACTGCTGACGCGCCAGCCGAACATCCTCCGGCTCGCGCTCGGTCCGCGGATCCTGCGGGCGGACACGGCAGCGGTGGCGGCGTTGGCACTGGTGCAGGCGGCGCTGGGGGATTGGCGGAAGTGTCAGTAGCCCGGATGCAGCGAAGCGAAATCCGGGACACTTCGTGCCGTCGACCGACCCGGATTGCGCTGCGCTCCATCCGGGCTACGGGTCCGGGGCGACATCTTCCCCTAGCCAAGCCGTCGTAAAATCGTTAACGAACCCAATCATTAAGCCACTTGGCCGTTCCCTGTCGAAACCCCGGTATGGCCATGGTATTGGCTGCGCCAAACCAACCTGGAACCCGGCCCTGGAACCCGATTTCGGGGCCAATTGGACGTCGAGATGACCGAAGCTGCCGCAACACGCATGCCTCAATCCGCCGGGGGGTCAGCCAACGGATCGGCTTCCTGGGCGGATGCGCTGCTGCTGTCGTTCGCGCAGGCCGGTTACATCAGGGCTGAGCCCGGCATCCTGCAGCCGGCCGAGCCGTTCCTCGACCTCTCCGGCGAGGACATCCGCAAGAGCCTTTACCTGACGACGGACGCCACCGGCGAGGAACTCTGCCTGCGCCCGGACCTCACGATTCCCGTGGCGCGCGACTACCTCGCCTCCATCAGGGCAGGCCAGCCGGCCGGCTTCAGCTATCTCGGTCCGGTGTTCCGCTATCGCGGCGGCGCCGCGAGCGAGTTCCTGCAGGCCGGCGTCGAATCGTTCGGCCGCCAGGATCGCGCTGCGGCCGATGCCGAGATGCTGGCGCTGGCGTTGGAAGCGACCACGGCGTTCGGGGTGACCGATGTCGAGATCCGCACCGGCGACGTCGCGCTGTTCAATGCGCTGATCGATGCGCTCGAGCTCTATCCGGTATGGCGGCGGCGGCTGATCAAGGATTTCAATCGCAAGGTCTCGCTGACCGACGACATCGAGCGGCTGACGCTCAAAACCGCGCCCGGCCGCAACGAATATGAGGGCGTGCTCGCAGCCCTCGCTGGCTCCGACCGCAAGGCGGCGCTGGCGCTGGTCACCGACCTGATGTCGATCGCGGGCACCACCAATGTCGGCGGACGAACGGTTGCCGAGATCGCCGATCGCTTCCTCGAGCAATCCACTCTGAAGGCCGGCGCGCTACCGCGCGATGCGGTCGATATCATCAAGCGCTTCCTTGCGATCGCAGGCGATCCTGACGATGCGATCGCGCAGCTGCGCGCGCTCGCCGGGGACGCCAAGCTCAATCTCGGCGCCGCGATCGACCAGTTCGAAAGCCGCGTCGGCTTCATGGCCGCGCGCGGCATCGACACCCATCGGACGCGGTTCTCGACCTCGTTCGGCCGCGGCCTCGACTATTACACCGGCTTCGAGTTCGAGCTGCACGCCAAAGGCAACGGCGCCGAGCCGCTGGTCGCGGGCGGCCGCTATGATGGATTGATGACCCAGCTCGGCTCGGCAACCCCGATCCCCGCGGTCGGCTTCTCGGTCTGGATCGAAGCCTTGACGCAACATGGCAAGCCCGCGACCAAGGGAGGCGCGGCATGAGCGCGCCCTTCGTCGTCGCCGTTCCCTCCAAGGGGCGGCTGCAGGAAAATGCCGAAGGCTTCTTTGCCCGCGCCGGGCTGACGCTGGCAAAGCCGGGCGGCGCGCGCGACTATCGCGGCACCATCGCCGGCCTCGACAATGTCGAGATCGCCTATCTCTCGGCGAGCGAGATCGCGGCCAATCTGGCGCGCGGCGCCGTGCATCTCGGCGTCACCGGCGAGGATCTGGTGCGCGAGAGCATTACCGATGCCGACAAGCGCGTGCTGTTGATCGAGAGCCTCGGCTTCGGCAGCGCCAATGTCGTGGTCGCGGTGCCGCAGGCCTGGATCGACGTCCGTACCATGGCCGATCTCGACGACGTCGCCTCCGGCTTCCGCGAGCAGCATAATCACCGCATGCGGGTCGCGACCAAATACATCAATTTGACGCGCGGCTTCTTCGCCAAGCACGGCGTCGGCGACTACCGCATCGTCGAGAGCACCGGTGCGACCGAAGGCGCGCCCGCGGCCGGCACCGCCGAATTGATCGTCGACATCACCACGACCGGCGCCACACTGGCGGCGAACGGGCTGAAGGTGCTCGACGACGGCATGATCCTGCGCAGCCAGGCCAATCTGGTCGCTTCCCGGGATGCCGACTGGTCGAACGGCGCGCGCGAGACCGCACGCGTCATCCTCGACCACATCGCCGCGCGCGCCCGCGCCAGCAAGCATCGCGAGGTCCGCACCCGCTTTGCCGGCTGCAACGACGCGCTGCTGTCGGAGGCGCATAACCGCTTCGGCGTGGTCGCCCCGTTCGGCGGGCCGACCTCGTCGGGCATGCTCACGCTGCACTGCCCACCCGGCAAGCTCTACGCGCTCGGCAGCTTCCTGCGCGACCACGGCGCCGACACGGTGTCGGTGGTGTCGCTCGACTACGTGTTCGACCGCGAGAATCCGCTGTTCGCCAGGCTCGAGACGTTCCTGCGACAATGAGTCGTCAGTGCCGTTCATCCTGGCGACAGATGGCGCCCGGTACCATATTCTGTCCCGAAGCGTTTTCGAGCGAAGTGGACACCGGTTCGCGTGAAGAAAACGCGTTAAAACAAGAATCGAGCACTTTTGGTTCTGATTCAATCAGAACCGAAAGTGCTCTAGAGTACTGATGAGACCTGACCGATGACGCTCGGCTCCGATGTTTCCGGCCTGACCACGACCGCTGCCAATGCTGCGGCGCGAGGGCTGTCGATTGTCGTGCCTGTCTACAACGAGGCCGCCGGGCTTGTCGCGCTGCACCAGCGGCTGGTCGAGCTCGCCAAAACTCTGCGTAACCGCTACGGCCTTGCCTGCGAAGTGGTCTATGTCGACGACGGCAGCGTCGACTCGACGCTTTCGATCGCGCGCAGCCTTCCTGCAGAAGCGCTCGACGTCCAGGTGGTGTCGCTGTCGCGCAATTTCGGCAAGGAGGCGGCGCTGATGGCCGGCCTCGACCACGCCCACCGCGGCGCGGTGCTGTTCATGGACGGCGACGGCCAGCATCCGCCTGATCTGGTGGAGCGGCTGGTCGCGCACTGGATCGATGACGGCTACGACGTGGTCTACACCGCGAAGGCCAACCGCGACAATGAATCGGCGACACGGCGGCTTGCGGTGCGCGGTTTCTATTCGCTGATCAATTGGGGTGCGCGGCAGAAGATCCCGGCGGATGCCGGCGACTTCCGCCTGCTGTCGCCGCGCGCGGCCGCGGCGTTGCGGCAATTGCCGGAGCGCAACCGCTTCTTCAAGGGCCTGGCAAGCTGGATCGGCTTCAAGCAGATCCGCGTCGACTACGAGCCGGCGGCGCGCGCGCATGGCGTCACCAACTTCAATGCCGGCCGGCTGATCGGCCTGTCGATCGAGGGCCTGACCTCGTTCTCGGTGGCGCCGCTGCGCTTCGCCAGCCTGCTCGGCGCGCTGCTCGCGGGCGCGGCGTTCCTGTTCGGTCTCTCGATCCTCTGGGAGGTCTGGACCACCGGCAAGCAGGTCCCTGGTTATCCGTCGCTGATGATCGGCGTGATGACGATCGGCGGTGTGCAGCTGATCATGATCGGCATCGTCGGCGAATATATCGGCAAGATCCTCTCCGAGTTGAAGGCGCGGCCGATCTACTTCGTCGCCGAGCATAGCGAGAAGCGCGCCGGCGAGGAGACCGCTGCAACCGCCACCGAGCGGACCGCCGCCGAATGAACGGCGCAGCACCGCCATGCCGGATCTGGCTGTGTGCTGACGATTACGGCTTGAGTGACGGCGTCAACCGCGCGATCCGCGACCTGATCGAACGCGGCCGGCTCAACGCGACGTCGGTGATGATGGTGACGCCTGCGATCGGCCGCGATGCCGCGGCCGCGCTGCAGGCTTCAGTCGCAAAGAGCCCGCGTTGCGCGATCGGCCTGCATGTGACGCTGACCGCGCCGTTCCGGCCGCTGACGCTGCATTTCCGCCCGCTCGATGGCGACATGTTCCTGCCCTTCCCGAAGCTGCTGCGCAGCGGGCTGTTGCGGCGGCTCGATGCCGAGCGTGTGCATGTCGAGGTGCTGGCGCAGCTCGACACCTTCACGGAGCTGTTCGGCCGCGCGCCCGATTTCGTCGACGGCCATCAGCACGCACAACTCTTCCCGCAGGTGCGCGACGGATTTCTGCGCGCGGTGAAGGAGCGCGCGCCGGAGGCGTGGGTGCGCCAGGGCGGGCTCAATTTGCCGCTCACGCAGCGGATCACCGGGCTCAAGACGCTGCTGCTTGATGTGCTCAGCACGCAATTCCGCAACAAGGCGAGAAGACTCGGCTTGCGCTTCAATCCAACCTTTGCGGGCGCCTATGACTACACCAGGGAGCCCGATTTCGGTCCGCTGATACGCGGCTTTCTGAAGGGCCTGCCGGAGGACGGGCTGGTGATGTGCCACCCCGGATTCGTCGACGAGACGCTCAGAAGTCTCGATCCGCTGACGACGCAGCGCGAGAAGGAACATGCCTATCTCGCAAGCGACGATTTCGCCGCGCTGCTCGCCCTGAACAATGTTACACTGGCCTGAATTCGTTCATAAAAATCGTCCGGTCGTTTTGTCGCATACATAAATTTAATTCGCCCGCCCACTCCTTGCGCCACAAAGCGGCCCTACATGTGCGGCGCGCCGATGAGATCGACGCGATGGAGAACGTCATGACACCGCAAGAACGCCAACTGATCGACGATCTGTTCGACCGGCTCGCCAAGCTGGAGAATGCCCCGCGCGACAACGAAGCCATGTCCGCGATCATGCAGGGCCTGCGCACCGCGCCGAATGCGGTCTACGCGCTGGTGCAGACGGCGCTGGTGCAGGACGAGGCGCTGAAGCGAGCTCACGATCATATCCAGGAGCTGGAAGCGGAGCTCGGCCCGCAGCAGGGCGGGCAACAGCAATCGGGCGGCTTCCTCGATTCGATGCGCGACGCGATCTTCGGGCAGGGCCAGCCGCAAGGACAGTCACACGGCTCGGTGCCGCCGGTGCGCGCCCCTGACGTCGGCGGCCGCCCGGTCTGGAACTCGGGCCAGACGCTGCAGCAGGGGCAAGGCGGCGGCTATGGCCAACCTTACGGGCAGTCGCAAGGTTACGGGCAGTCCCAACCTTACGGCCAGTCCTATGGCGGGCCGCAGCAGCCGGCGTTCGGCGGCGGCGGTGGCGGTTCGTTCCTCGGCACCGCGGCAGCAGCGGCGGCCGGTGTCGTCGGCGGCTCAATGTTGTTGAGCAGCATCCGCGGCATGATGGGCGGCGGCAGCCATCAGTCGCTTGCCGATGCGGGCGGCCTCGGCGGCGGTTCGCGCCCGTGGGGCGGCGACCAGTCGTCAAGCAACCTTGCCCGTGACGCCGGGATCAACGACGTCAGCTCGTCCGGCCGTGACAATGATTCCGGCTCGCGCGCCGGCGCGTTCGACCAGGCGCAGGCCGACCAGGACCAAGACGATGATCAGGACGCCGACGATCTCGATGATAACGGCGGCGGCGACAACAGCGACTACGCCTGATCGCGATGAAACGAAAAACGGCCGCTCGATCGAGCGGCCGTTTTGATTCCGGCGTGAAGGATATCACATCACCACGACCTTGGCGCCGACATTGACGCGGCCGTAGAGGTCGATCACGTCCTCGTTGCGCATCCGGATGCAGCCGGAGGAGACGTTGGTGCCGATGGTCCAGGGCTCGTTGGAGCCGTGGATGCGGTAGAGCGAGGAGCCGAGATACATCGCGCGCGCGCCGAGCGGATTTTCCGGCCCGCCCACCATGTGCCGCGGCAAATCGGGACGGCGCACCAGCATTTCTGCCGGCGGGGTCCAGTCCGGCCATTCCTTCTTGGCCGAGACCGTCTTGACGCCGGCCCAGGTGAAGCCGGGCTTGCCGACGCCGATACCATAGCGCAGCGCGCGGCCGTCGCCCTGCACCAGATAGAGGAACTTGTTCGGGGTATCGACGACAATGGTGCCGACGCCTTCCCTGCCGTGATACTCGACCTGCTGCTTTTCATATTTCGGGTCGAACGGACGCTGCGTCGGATCGGCCGCCGACTCCTGCTGCTGATAGATCATCTGCTGTTGCGGATCCATCGGCGGCAGCCCGCGGCGATTGCCGTAATAGTCCGGCTGCTGCTGATACATCGGCTGCTGGGTGCCCTGCGACGACGGGCCGTCGCCGAACAGGAATTCGATGAAGCCGCCGCCCATGTTGGAGCGCTGCGGCTGCTGCACATAGGCTGTGCGCATCGGCGGTTGCGGCGCCGGCTGGCCGGCGTAGATCACGGTCGGCTCGGCTGATGCCGCGTCGATCGCCAGGGCGTGATGAGGGAACGCAATCAGGGACGCGCCGGCGAGCAGCGCAAGCGTGGTTTTCTGGAACATCGACGTACTCTGTACTGTTTCGTCGTGACGTGTTTCGCAGCCGGCACGGACTGCGCCGCTGCACGTGGTCAATAAGCAATGAAAACCGCATCGGTTTGGTAAACAGATCAGGCGTTTCGATTCACCACGTCGGAAACGCTGCGCGCTTTTGCCGGACAGCGTTTATTTTGGATGAACGCGCGACCGACATGGTTAACCGCGATTTGACGGCGCGTTGCATCATGTGCGCCAAAATGTTCCCGCGTGAACCTCACGTTAAATCGCCGCCGTCTAGATGTGGCTGATGTGAAGGGGTGGGAATGAAATCATGTCGGTTAGTCGCAAGCGTTTTCGTGTCGAGCAGGCCTTGATGGGCGATGTGCCGGTGCCGGAGTCCGTAGCTGCGGACGGCGTCGACATCGGTCCGATGCATCGCGAGATCATGGCGGAGCTTCGCGCCCTCCGCGCCCAGATGGCCGGCGGCTCCGCGCCGCGCGCCGCCGTCATCGAATCCGCCGAAGCCTCGGTCGCACGCGAAGTCGCCGATGCCAATGCGCTGCTCGAAACCTACCGCGCCCAGATCGAACAGTGCGAGAAGCTCAAGGTCGAGCTCGATTTGATCCACGATGCGATCAACCGCACCAAGCGCGAGATCGCCGTGCTGCATGGCACGAGCTTCAATGGCGACGAGATGGCCAAGGTCAATGGCGAGCTCGGTGCCGTGGTCGGCGGCACCGAACATGCCACCCAGCAGATCCTCGAGGCGGTCGAAGCGATCGACCAGGCCGCCAGCGCGCTGTCGAAGAATGTTTCGGCGGACCAGCAGAAGCTTCTCAGCGAAGAAATCCAGGAGCGCGTGATCGCGATCTTCGAGGCCTGCAACTTCCAGGACCTCACCGGCCAGCGCATCAGCAAGGTGATGCAGACGATGAAATTCATCGAGCAGCACATCAACGAGATGATGAACATCTGGGGCGGCGTCGACGCCATCAAGTCGCATGCGCCGCCGATCATCGACACCCGCGAGGGCGACGACCGCCTGCTCAACGGCCCGAAGCTCGACGGCGACGCCGGCCACGCCTCGCAGGACGACATCGACGCGCTGTTTGATTGAGAGCGGTCAGAGACAAACGGAAACGCCGGTCTTAGGACCGGCGTTTTTTGTTGGGCGATGGCCACGAGGCGCTCTTCGCTTCTCCCCTGTGGGAGAAGGTGGCGCGAAGCGCCGGATGAGGGATCTGTCTCCGCGGGCTCGGAACGAGAGAGGGTCGCCCGCGGAGAGAAACCCCTCACCCGGATCGCATCTTCGATGCGATCCGACCTCTCCCACAAGGGGAGGGGTGCACCACCTATGCGGTACCTATTCTCGAAATCACGCCCTTGGCGCGCAGCGGACGTAGACCATGTTGCCGTAGCGGGTGGCGGCGTCCTTGTCGACGAAGCGGGTGATCATGACGCGGCCGTCGAAGGAGACGATCTCGCGGTCCTGCTCGCCGGGGGTCGGGCCGGGCGGGCCGATATAGTTCTTGCCGCTCGGGGACCCCTTCAGCCGCAGTTCCTGCGGGGTGGCCTGGTCGGCCAGATGCATGATGACGCCGCCGGACTGGCCGGCGCCGATCACGTAGGGCTGCTTGCACTGGCCGCGCGCGGCATCTTCGGTGCGCTTGCGGTCGGGCGGGTTCTGGAACGAGGCGAGGCCCCAGCGGCCGACGATCTCGTCGGCGCGGATGGTCGCGGGCATTTCCGGAGCCACCCCCGGCTCGGCGGCGGGCTCGGTATTCGATGACAGCGACGGCAGGCTCATGCTGCCGCACGCCCCCAGGAATATGGTCAGCGCCGAGACAGCCGCGAGCCGTGCGACCATTCGCGCGTTGAGTGACCTGATCATTCATATCCCCCGACAATGGCCCGGCCGCACCCACCTGCAGCCAAGCGTAAAACGTAAGGCGGAGCAATGACGTCCAACAGAATTACGTCATGGCTACGATTCGGTTTCCCCTACCACCATGCTATATTGGCCTCACCAAGGCCTTAACCCCGGTTTGCTTGACAGAAACCGCGCCAAGTCATATTTCCCGGCGCACAATTAGCACTCTCACATCACGATTGCTAAATGCGTCGGGCGTCCTGCCCGGCGCCGACCGCATTTAACCCCGGTCCAGATGAACCGGACCTGAAACCAAGCCTGCAAGAGGGAACCTGATGGCTAAATCCAAATTCCGCCCGCTGCATGACCGTGTCGTGGTCAAGCGTATCGACGCCGAGGCAAAGACCAAGGGCGGCATTATCATTCCGGACAGTGCCAAGGAAAAGCCCTCCCAGGGCGAGATCGTCGCCGTTGGCCCGGGTGGCCGCGACGAGGCCGGCAAGCTGATCCCGATCGACCTCAAGATCGGCGACCGCGTGTTGTTCGGCAAGTGGTCGGGCACCGAGATCAAGCTCGACAGCGAGGAGCTCCTGATCATGAAGGAGTCCGACATCATGGGCGTGCTGGCCTGATAACTAATCAATAGCCGCCGCACACCGGCCGTCGGAGCAGTCACTTCTTCCCTTCTCCCATCGAAGTCGGATTTATCCGACTTCGACAAATTAAGATGCCCAACTCGGGTAAACCCGAGTTGGGGTGGGAGAAGGTGGCGCGCAAAGCGCGCCGGATGAGGAGTCTCCATCCGCGGAGACAGACCCCTCACCCGTCCGCGATGCTTCGCATCGCGTCCACCCTCTCCCACAAGGGGAGAGGGGAAGAAGACCCGGCGACGACAAGCGGCAAGATCATATCCAATTCAATCAGGAGAAAATTCAAAATGGCTGCCAAGGACGTAAAATTCGCCGGAGACGCCCGCGACCGCATGCTGCGCGGCGTCGACGTGCTCGCCAATGCCGTCAAGGTGACGCTCGGCCCGAAGGGCCGCAACGTCGTCATCGACAAGAGCTTCGGCGCCCCGCGCATCACCAAGGACGGCGTCACCGTCGCCAAGGAGATCGTGCTCGAGGACAAGTTCGAGAACATGGGCGCGCAGATGCTGCGCGAGGTCGCCTCCAAGACCAACGACACCGCCGGTGACGGCACCACCACCGCGACCGTGCTGGCGCAGGCGATCGTGCGCGAGGGCGCCAAGTCGGTTGCCGCCGGCATGAACCCGATGGATCTGAAGCGCGGCATCAACATTGCGGTCGCGGCCGTGGTCAAGGACATCGAGAAGCGCGCCAAGCCGGTCGCTTCCTCGGCCGAAGTCGCCCAGGTCGGCACCATTTCGGCCAATGGCGACGCCGCGATCGGCAAGATGATCGCGCAGGCGATGCAGAAGGTCGGCAATGAAGGCGTGATCACGGTCGAGGAGAACAAGTCGCTCGTGACTGAGGTCGACATCGTCGAAGGCATGAAGTTCGACCGCGGCTACCTCAGCCCCTACTTCGTCACCAACGCCGAGAAGATGACCGCCGAGCTCGAGGATGCTTACATCCTGCTGCACGAGAAGAAGGTGTCCGGCCTGCAGGCGATGCTGCCGGTGCTGGAAGCCGTGGTGCAGTCCGGCAAGCCGCTGCTGATCCTCGCCGAGGACGTCGAGGGCGAGGCGCTGGCAACGCTGGTGGTCAACCGCCTGCGCGGCGGGTTGAAGGTCGCCGCCGTCAAGGCGCCGGGCTTCGGCGATCGCCGCAAGGCGATGCTCGAGGACATCGCGATCCTGACCGGTGGTCAGCTGATCTCCGATGACCTCGGCATGAAGCTCGAAAGCGTCACCATCAACATGCTGGGACGCGCCGGCAAGATCGTGATCGACAAGGAGAACACCACGATCGTCAAGGGCGCCGGCAAGAAGAAGGACATCGACGCCCGCGTTGGCCAGATCAAGGCGCAGATCGAGGAAACCACCTCGGACTACGACCGTGAGAAGCTGCAGGAGCGTCTGGCCAAGCTCGCCGGCGGCGTCGCGGTGATCCGCGTCGGCGGCGCGACCGAGATCGAGGTCAAGGAGAAGAAGGACCGTGTCGAGGACGCGCTGAACGCGACCCGCGCCGCGGTGCAGGAAGGCATCGTGCCCGGCGGCGGCGTGGCGCTGCTGCGTGCCAAGAAGGCGGTCGGCCGCATCGCCAACGCCAATGCCGACGTCCAGGCCGGCATCAACATCGTGCTCAAGGCGCTGGAAGCTCCGATCCGCCAGATCGCGGAGAATGCCGGCGTCGAGGGCTCGATCGTGGTCGGCAAGATCCTCGAGAACAAGTCGGAGACCTTCGGCTTCGACGCCCAGACCGAGGAGTATGTCGACATGGTCGAGAAGGGCATCATCGACCCCGCCAAGGTGGTGCGCACGGCGCTGCAGGACGCCTCCTCCGTGGCCGGCCTCTTGGTGACCACCGAAGCCATGGTCGCCGAACTGCCCAAGGACGCGGCGCCGGCGATGCCCGGTGGCGGCGGCATGGGTGGAATGGGCGGCATGGGCGGGTTCTAGGCCCTTCCGTCCATCAGTATCGAGATCGAAGGCCGCCTCCGGGCGGCCTTCTTTTTGGCCAATGACACAGAGGTTTGGTACTTACGGATACCGATTCGGCCCTCCGAGGACCCCTCAATGCGCGCGCTTCCGCTGCTCCTGCTCGGTCTTGTTGCTGCCTCAGCCCCTGCCTTTGCCCAGATCAAGCTCCAGCAGAAGGCCGGAGCCGGTGGTCCCGAGACGCGCTATTTCACCGCGATGGACGGGCTGATGGACGGCAATGCCGACGTCATCCTGAAGGAGACCCGGCAGGGCAAGACCGTCACCGCAGCCGTGCTCGACGTCTGCTATCCCGTCGACAAGAGCTCCGACCGCAAGGACCGCTTCGTCGCCAACCTCACCGTCAACGGCCAGACCCTCTCCGGCTCGACCCAGAGCATCGCCGACAAGCAGCCGGTCGCCGTCAAGCTGACCCGCAAGCCGACCGGCGAGACGTTCGAATTCCGCGGCCAGATCACGGTCGGCCAGACCGTGACCGAGGTCGCCTCGTCTGACAATTCCGACCTCAGCGAGAAGGAATTCCAGGACAACCAGACCTCGGACGACGGCATCACTCCGCAGCCGAAGGATTTCACCGACGTCTCGCCGGAGTCGGTCGGCGTGCGGGTGAAGCTTGAGCAGGCCGCCGACTTCCTCAAGAGCCTGAAGGGCGAGACGGTCGAGATCGGCACCAGCAGCCTCGCCGTCACCTGCGACGCGATGCGCGCCGGCGAGCAGACCATCAACCTCACCGTCGATCCCGAGCATTCGGCGGCGCTGCTTGCCAAGGCGAAATCGACCCAAGGCGTGACCGCGGCGGGCTGGACCAGCGGCGTGGTCGAGATGGACCGCACCATCCGCTTTGCCGCCGCCGACTGGCGCGACGGCGACAAGATCAACAAGGACAAGATCGCATCCGCTGTCGCGGGCGTGCTGGCGAAAACCCTGTCCGCCAAGCCGGCTTCCGCAATCTGGAACGCGAACACCGGCAAGCTCAAGCTGATCCTGAAGCGGCCGAGCGGCGTCTACCCGGCCCTCGGTCTCACCCAGAATCTCGAAGTCACTGCGCTGGTCTCGCCCGACAAGCCCGGCGCCACCGACCGGCTGATGCTGTGGGTCTCGAGCCCGGCGACCTCGACCACGGACGACAGCGCCGGCGCGAAGCTGAACCTGTCCGACGACTCCGCGAGCGACGAGGAAGGCAACGAGCCGAAGAACGACAACGGCTCAATCGACGCGCTGACCAGGGAGTTCAAGGGCCAGCGCTGGGACGCCGACAAGTCGGTGTGGAAGTAGACTCGTCATCCATCGTCCTGACGTTCGACTCCATCACGCACTTCTTTTCCTCAATGGCTCGACGTTGCCAACCGCCGTCTCAGACGCGGGGTCGGGACCGGCGTGCGCCATGCCGTCGGCTCTGACGAAGATCTCAGAACGTGGGTCGATGGCAAGGCGCTCGAACAACGCTTGCAGCTCGGGCCGAAGTCCGTCGCCGCACAACGCAGCGATCGAGTGGAATTTGCGCATGGTGCACTCCTGTTGTGTTTGAAGCACGGTAGGAGTTCTGCAGCAGCCAACCACCCGATTACCGAGCAACACCAAGATTCGCGCGAAACGATTCCGCAATGTCCTGTCGTGGCCGACAACGCTCGTACGTCTAGTCGGGAATCGGGTGGTGCGACGCGCGTCTCGGAGCGCTTGCTGCGCGCATCGAAACAGCCAGTGATTGGAGACGATCCGATGTCAGAAGATAACAAGAGCGTCGTAGGGCGATGGTTCAAGGAGTTCTGGGGAAACCCGTGGAATCCGCGCATCATCAACGAACTCGCCACGGCAGACATTGTCGTGCATTACCCGATGCATGAACCGAAGCGAGGACGTACGGCGGTGCTGAGCTTCATGACGGAGTTTCGCGAAGCCTTTCCCGATCTGAATTTCTGGGGCGTTGGCGATCTCATCGCAGAGGGCGACTACGTCGTCGGCCGATGGGAAGGTGGAGGCACCCACACCGGTCCGGCGTTCAGCGATTTTCGTCTGGGTTCGATTCCGGCAGCCTCGGGCCGCAAGATGAAATTCGCCGGCACCACCGTGCTCCGTCTGCAGCAAGGACGGATCGCCGAGGAGTTGGGACAGGAAGACGCGCTGAGCGCGATGCTTCAGCTCGGCCTGATACGTCTGCCTGAAGCGATCGAAGCTCAGGGACGGCCCGGGGGTCCGCTGCCGTCTGGATGGAACAACATGCCGGGATCTCCGGAAGCCGGTCGCTGAAGTTTTTCCTGACACCGGTTTCAGCCGAGCCGCGAAACGCTCGCGATTGGAACTTGGGACACTGGTCCTGACGGTAGTTGTCCGGAATCCACAGGCGGTCGGAATTCTCTTAAGGTGGCTTCATCCAGCGCGGGGCTGCAGTTTTCATACCGTAGCAATTTGCCGCGAAGGGCCGTTGATGATTATCAGCGGCCCTTTTCGTTTGGCGGGACGGATCTCATCGTTGCGATGCGCGCGGTCGCGTGATAGCCAACGCCTGCCGAAAATAGGTATGGCCGGATTGGTAAGCCCGGCCGGTTCCCGAACCACGGGAATTCTAGCCCCGCTTGCGGATGGACCCACGGCCGGACGGAGTGACGAGGTCGTCACGCTGCCGGTTGGGTCGTGCACATTCGGTTATGCGCAGTGGATTTTTTGGCTCTTCCGTCAGCGTCGGCATCGTTTCCGTCCGTTCCACAAACCGAACGGATGAGAACCATGAAACTGAAACATCTCAATCTCGCCACGTCGGACGTCGGCGCTCTCGCGGCGTTTTTCCAGCGCTTCTTCGCCTTCAAATGCCTGCTCGAACGCGGCGCGGGCGCATTCATGATCCTCGGCAATGACGACGATTTCGTGCTGACCTTGATGAATCGGATGAAAAGCGATCCGGACGTCTATCCGGAAACCTTCCATGTCGGCTTTTATATCGATGACCGGACCGCCGTGCAGGCCAAGCGCGACGAGCTGCTGGCCGCAGGGCTGTCGCCGCAGGAGATCCAGGAGGCCGGACGCTCCGGACGTGGCGCGCATTTCTACTGCACCGCGCCCGGCGATATCCTCATCGAGATCGGCACGCCGCCGAAGCTTAACGACGCGTAGGCCTGACTCCGCCCGTCATGCCCGGCCTTGCGCCGGGCATGACGTTTTGATCGCGTCTTGCAAGACAGACCGCGCTGACAACCTCCGGCGCCGCACGTCCGTCAATACACGGCCTGCGACAGACAGACACGCGCTTGCCGCAGTTCGGTCACCGAAAATTAAGCCTCGATTCAGTTTCGGGGATCATCATCGCGCAGCCGAACACGGGTCAGGCCATGCAAGACCGAGAGCCGAGTAGTCCTGGAAGCATCTGGGCGGAAGACGCCGCTGCCGGCCGGTTGCCGGAGCAGCCGGCGGACCTGTGGGAGCTCTCGAGCGCTGATCGCGATGCGGCCCTGCTGTTGCGCGAGCCCTATATCGATCGCATCCGCACCGTTGGCCTGGCGGCAACGGCGCTGGCCTTAACGTTCGCACTTGGATGGGCCGGTGGGCTGAATTGGCATCTGGTCGACGGCGCGTCCAACACCGGCCCGGTCGCCCAGAAGGAAGCGCCTGCCCCGCGCATTGCAGAGACGAAGCCGAGCCTCAGGAGCGAGGGCCCGCGACGGATCGTGTCCAACGCGGATTCCGTCGTCACCGGCAGCATTCCCAGAACCATTGCAAGTCAGCGCCTGCCTGCATTGGGAGCGGCGCCCACGACCCTGAACGCGCAAGCTGCCGCGCTGTCGCCGAAGCAGTTCCTGGCGGTGGCGCCGGAGACACGGCCGAGCACCATCCCCGGATGGTCGGTCGTCGAAGTCCGCGACGGCACGGCCGTGCTCGAGGGCCCGGAGGGTGTCAAGATGGCCGCCCGCGGCGACGTTGTCGCCGGCTTGGGCCGGGTCGACTCCATCGTGCGCTGGGGCAATCGCTGGATCGTCGCCACCGCAAGCGGATTGATCGCGACGCCGTAGCCGCCGTTCCCGGCGATCAGTTCGTGTTGATCTGGAAGCGCAGCGACTTGCTGCCGGTGAATGTCACCAGATCGCCCTGCCGCCGCCACGTCGTCGCTTCGCCGAGAGCTGCGAGCAGATCGCTGTCGGCCTGTGCCCTGTCAGGCGGGCAGTTGCGGTTCTCCATCGCGCCGGGGACGAAGATGATGGTGTTGTCGGCCACCGAAAACTGGCCCCTGCCGCCATTGCACCAGAGCTCGAGCACCACTTCGCCATTGTCGCCGATCTCGAGCGAGGGAATCCGCTTGGAGCCCGGCATCCGCGCGGCGTCCAGCGTCATCAGGAAGCCGAACGGAAATTCCTCCTGGGCCTGAGCCGGGATCGCTCCCAACACCGCGCTCAGCATCAGCACCGGTGCCGCAACGGCGTTCAAAATACGTCCAATCGAAATCATGCCATTCCTCGAAACCGCGATCTCACCTTGGCCCGCTTTGTATTGGACGAGGCTGCGCTTGGCCAGATTGGCGGCGGCAGAAAATGCGCCTGAAACGCAAGTCCCCGCGAGCGCTTGCCCGCGGGGATCGCCTCGCCGATTGCTAAGGCTATTTCAGCACCATCTCGGTGAACGGATATACATAGGCCTGCAGCGTCACGAACAGACCGACCAGGCACGCCAGCACGATCGAGTGCACGAACACGTAGCGCAGGATCGTGCCTTCGTGCCCGTACCAGTTGGTCGCGGTCGAGGCGACCACGATCGATTGCGCGTCGATCATCTTGCCCATCACGCCGCCCGAGGAGTTCGCCGCCGCCATCAGGATCGGCGACAGGCCGAGCTGTTGCGAGGTGATCTTCTGCAGATTGCCGAACAGGATGTTCGAGGCGGTATCCGATCCGGTCAACGCCACGCCCAACCAGCCGAGCAGCGTGCCGAAGAAGGGATAGAGCACACCGGTGGCGGCGAAGGCGAGGCCGAGGGTGGCGTCGACGCCGGAGAGCCGGGTCAGCGTGCCGATCGCCAGCATCGCCGAGATCGTGATCAGCGAGATCGCGCACAGCTTGATGGTGCTGCCGTACGTCGAGACCATCCTCACCGGCGAAAAGCCGGCCAGGAAGCCGGAAATGATCGCGGCGATCAGCATGCCTGTTCCGGTGAACGACAAATAGAAGAAGTCAAACGATGCGCCCTGCGGCGTCGGCTTCGCTGCCACCGGCGGCATCGTATTGATCATGTTGTGCAGTTCGGGAACCGGATACTTATAGAAGAAGATCGAGTTCGCCCAGTTCTTGAACCACCCGCTGCCCCAGATCAGCATCACGATGCAGACGATGATCCACGGCAGCAGCGCAATCCAAAGCTGCTTTTGCGTGAGCGAGGTCTTGTCCATCGGCTTCGGTGCGGTCATCGTCGCCGCGGACTCGTCGCGGCCGCGCAGCGCCGGCGACAGCCAGAGCTTCTTCGGCTGCCAGACCTTCAGGAACAGGATCAGGCACCCCATCGAGATCAGCGACGCCCCGATGTCGACGATCCAGGGATTGATGTAGTTCGAGATCACGAATTGCGGAATCGCGAACGACAGGCCGGTGACCAGGATGGCCGGCCAGACCTCCTTCATGCCGCGCCAGCCGGCAAACGCCCACACCACCCAGAACGGCACGATCAGCGAGAACAGCGGCAATTGCCGGCCGACCATCGCGCCGAGGATGTAGGGATCGAGCCCGGTCACCGACGCGAGCCCCTGGATCGGCGTGCCGAGCGCGCCGAAGGCGACCGGCGCGGTGTTGGCGATCAGCGACAGGCCGGAAGCCGCAAGCGGAGAGAAGCCGAGCCCGATCAACACCGAACCTGTGATCGCGACCGGCGTGCCGAAGCCCGAGGCGCCTTCGAAGAAGGCACCGAACGAGAACGCGATCAGCAGCAGCTGCAGGCGACGGTCTTCGGTGACGCCGCCGACGGCGCGCTTCAACAGCTCGAACTGGCCGGTTGCGACTGTGAGCTGATAGAGAAAGATGACGTTGAGAACGATCCATCCGATCGGGAAGAAGCCGGAGACGATACCGAGCACCGACGCGCGGATCGACATGTTGGCCGGCATGGTGAAGATGAAGATCGCGATCAGATTGGTCAGAATCACCGCGATGATGGCGGCGATATGCGCCTTCACCTTGCCGCTCGCGATCAGCACCAGCAGCGTGACAACGGGAATCGCGGCAGCGATGGTCGACAGCCCGGCGCTTCCGAGCGGATTGTAGACTTGATTCCACGTATTCATGGTCCGGCACCTCCCCACGCATTATGCAGCGCGCTGGCCGGCGTGAACGGCCGTGCGCGCCTGGCGTGATCGCGGGAGTGCGTCTGGTATGCTTGAGCCCCTGATGTGCTTGAGCCCGGCTCGCGAGATGGACGATCGTTAAGGAATCGCTCACATCCTCGCGACAAACCGAAGGTCCCCCGCCCCTCGCCGTTATCAGCATGCTAGGATTGACTCGAACGCCGGGACAAGCCAACGCTTGCATGCCAGTGCTACAACTTTAGTCTAGGCGGATCCCGATTGTCCCGATTCGTCAGGCCTTTGCGGGCCATTCCCCGGAGACGATAATCTGTGAACAACATTCGCTCGACGCTCGCCACCGTGTGGCGCATCGCGACCCCCTATTTCAAATCCGAGGACAAATGGGCGGGCCTCGGGCTGCTTGCAGCTGTCATCGCGATCGAGCTGTTGTCGGTCGTCATGGACGTGCTGATCAACCAGTGGCGCAACCGCTTCTACACCTCGATGCAGAACAAGGACTGGGACACCTTCAAGCGCGAGGTGCTGGTGTTCAGCGCAATCGCGGCGGCCTCGGTGGCGCTTGGGGTCTACCAGCTTTATCTGAACCAGTGGTTGCAGATCCGCTGGCGTAACTGGATGACCAGCAAATATCTCCGCGAGTGGTTGCATGGCGCCAATCACTACCGCATGCAGCTCGCCGGCGACGCCGCCGACAACCCCGACCAGCGCATCACCGACGACGTCAAGCTGTTCGTCGGCCAGACGCTCGGGATCGGCCTCGGACTGTTGAACTCAATCGTCTCGCTCGCCTCCTTTGTGGTCATCCTCTGGGGGCTGTCGGAAATCCTGCCGCTGCTGCTGTTCGGCATCGATTTTTCGATTCCGGGCTACCTGGTCTGGGCGGCCGTGATCTACGCCGTGTTCGGCACCCTGCTGACGCAGTGGATCGGTTCGCCACTGGTCAATCTCGACTTCAACCAGCAACGCCTGGAGGCGGATTTCCGCTTCAACCTGATGCGAGTCCGCGAAAACTCGGAACAGATCGCGCTACTCAAGGGCGAGGGCGCCGAACGCGAGCGATTGTCGGAGCGTTTCGGCCGCGTCGTCGGCAATTGGTACGACATCATGAGCCGGACCAAGCGGTTGACCGCCTTCACCCAAGCCTATGCCCAGACGTCCGTGGTGTTTCCGATCGTGCTGGCGGGACCGGCTTATTTCGCCAGCAAGACGGTCCAGCTCGGCTCGTTGATCCAGATCTTCGAGGCCTTCAACAAGGTGCAGGACGCGCTCTCGTTCTTCGTGTCGGCCTACCGCAGCCTGGCCGAGTGGCGCGCGGTGATCGCCCGTCTCGACGGTTTCGAGAGCTCGATCGCGAAAGCCGAGCATCTGGCCGATGATCCCGCCTCGATTCACACTAGGCCCGCCGCCGGCGGCGAGATCGCCCTGCCGCAGCTCCTGGTCAAGCTGCCGAACGGCGCGCCGCTGGTCTCGGCCGACCATTTCAGCCTGCGTCCCGGCGAACGCACGTTAGTCACCGGTCCCTCCGGTGCCGGCAAGTCGACGCTGTTCCGCGCGGTGGCCGGCATCTGGCCGTTCGGCACCGGCGCGATCGAGATTCCCGCCAACGCGTCGCTGATGATGCTGCCACAACGCCCCTATCTGCCGATCGGGTCGCTGCAGGCCGCGATTGTCTATCCCGGCGAAGCCGCGCAATACGATGCCGGCCTGGTCCGCGACGTGCTCACCGCCGTTGGCCTGCCGCAGCTCGCCACGCGGCTCGACGAGGAGGCGCACTGGAACCGGATGCTCTCGCTCGGCGAGCAGCAACGGCTCGGCATTGCGCGCGCCCTGCTGCACGCGCCGCAATTCCTGTTCCTGGACGAGGCGACCGCCTCGCTCGACGAGCCCTCGGAGGCCGCGCTGTACGCGCTCATCGCCGACAAGCTGCCCGCGACCACGGTCGTCTCGATCGGCCACCGTTCGACGCTGAAGGCCTTCCATCAGCGCAACGTCGCACTGGTCCGTGACGGCGACCGCTTCACGCTGCGCGACGCGACCAAGGCCGCCACGTCGTAGACGGCTGCACCACCGCTCCGCCTCGAGGTCGAACGGCAACCCCGAAGGCAGTTGACTCCCTCTCCCGCTTGCGGGCAGAGCTGGGGTGGGGGCTCTCTCCGCGAGTCGCATTGCGGAGAGAGCCCCCACCCGCAAGCCGGAGAGGTGCAGGCAGTCTGGAGCGAGACTGATTCAACCTGACCCAATCTCATCGCTAGGCGCGCATCGCCCAAACGCAAAAGGGGCGGCAGATTGCTCTGCCGCCCCTTGGTCTCCAGAAGGAGGGATTACTTCAGGTTGGACATCGCCGTTAGGTCGACCGAGAGCTTGGCGATACCGGCCGCGCCGCACCAGTTGGAGCCCGTGCCGCCCGGATTGATCGGGGTGACGTTGGTGGTTCCGCCCGCTGTGTAGTCGCTGGTGAAGGCGCTGCAGTTACCCTTCGACATATCGGTGTCGGAGTAGCGCAGATCGAGCGTGAACACCTTGTAGGTGAAGCCGATGCCGATATTCCAGGTGTTATAATCGGCATATTTGATGCCGGTCGGGAACGCCGGAACGCCGTAGAAGCTGTCGGAGGTGCCAAGCCACTGCCGGCCGAACTCGCCCGAGACATACATGCCGACGCCGCTGGTGCCGAACACGGTGCTGGGCGCGGTGTACTTGCCGATGATCGAGGAGTAGTTGCCCCAGGCGCCGGTGTTGAGGAAGTTCGGCGAGTAGTACTCGTTCAGGCTGAACGCCCAGTTGTCGTTAACGGTGTAGGTGACCTTGCCGTAGACTTCGAAGAAGCTGACGTCCTTCTTCATCACGTTGCCGTTCGGCAGGAAGTTGGCGGCGCACTGCGCGCTGAGCGGGTTGCCGGCGGTGTCGACGGGGGCACCGTAGTAGCAGGTTCCGCCCGGATACAGGTAGCCCCAGACACCGATGTCGAAGGCGAAGGCGCCGAAGGTCGGGCGGATACCGCCGTAGACGTCGACTTCAGCCGCGGCGCGGTTGGCGAAGGAGATGCTTTCGGTCGAGGTGCCGATATAGAGCTGCAGGTCCTTGTTCACGTTGTAGCGCGGCTCGAAATAGGCGGTGACCGACGGATTGTGGTTGGACTGGGTCACGCCGCGGAAGACGTAGTCGTTCATGACGGCGGCGCCGAAGGCGATATCCCAGGGATCGAACGGGGCCGGCGGCGGGGCCTTGACGGCCTTCACGGCCATATCCGCGGCCATCGCCGAGCTCGAGATCATTGCTAGCGCCGTTGCTAACAAGGCCAGTTTCTTCATGACGATCCCCATTTACTGTCCAGACAGCCCAGCTCCGGTGGCCCCCCTGGGCACGCGACAACCGACTGCATCCACGTCGTGTGTGTCCACACTGAAACGCAGGCACGAAACGGTGAAGCCAAAAAGTGATGCATCTGCCGACTTTTTAGGCGTTGTGGCAGTTTCGTCGTACGTTGGTTTGCGGGTGTTGCATTGACACAACAACTTTGATCCGTCCCGTCCCGGTTGAGTGGGAAGGCCGAACGGGGAGTCGGCATGGAACTCCAGCTCCGTCCGGCGGACGTAGCGCTCAACCTGCGACTAACCGAATCGGCTGGCCCGCAAGCCACGGCCAGATGGTCGGCGGCACGGAAAAAGCCGCAGCGGGATCCGCTGCGGCTTTGCAATCAGTCCGGCTCGCCCCTGGGGGCGCTGTAATCCGGTTAGTGGTGGTCCCCTCCCTCGGGGGAGCCGTAGCTCGGAGCCGGCTCGTGGCTCGGGGTGGCCCAGCTCGTCGCCGGCTGCGGCGCGGGCTCAGCTGCCGGAGCGGCGGCTGGCGCGGCCGGCTTCGCCTTCTTCGGCACGCTTTTCTTGGCGACTGGTTTGGGTGCAGCTACCACGGGAGCAGCGGCTTTGGGTGCAGCAGCCTTCTTGGGAGCGGTTTTCTTCGGCGCAGCTTTCTTCGCGGCTTTCTTTGCAGCCTTCTTCGGCGCCTTCTTGGCCTTCTTCGCCGACTTCTTGGCGGCCTTCTTCACCGATTTCTTGGCAGACTTCTTCGCGGACTTCTTCTTCGCCGCTACCGCCTTCTTGGCCTTCTTGCTTTTTTTCGCCTTCTTCGCTTTCGCCATCATAGTCCTCCTGTTGCCGCTGATGTGAGTCCGCCGCGCACAGTGAAGTGGCCGCTTGCCGGAACGGGAACGCGCCTCGCGAGAAACGCCGTTCCCCTCGCTCGTCGGGCATCATCCTGTCGGAGCGCCGGTCCCCACGTTATGCCAACGCAAAGCTCCAGGTCCGGATCATGCTCGAGTGGCAGACGATCAATTCAATCCTGGCCGCGGACCTCCTGTCGCCCAATCGAGAAGCTCAATCGTGTGCACCACAGGAACTGACGTACCGCCGGCAATCTGAACCATGCATCCAATATTGCCCGCAGCGATCATGTCCGGTTCGACCATCGCGATGTTGGCGACCTTGCGATCGCGCAATCTGATCGCAATGTCGGGCTGGAGAATGTTGTAGGTCCCCGCCGAACCGCAACACAAATGGCTCTCAGGTACATCTTTCACCACGAATCCATTCTTGGAAAGCAATTCTTTCGGAAGTTGAGAGATTTTCTGTCCGTGCTGCAGCGAACATGCAGAGTGATAGGCGATGGTGACGTCGCCTTTTTGCGTTGATGGCGCGAGCTCGAGGCGAGCGAGATACTCAGTGATATCCTTTGTGAGCGCAGAGATTCGCTGCGCCGGCTCCGCGAACGTTTTGTCCTCGCGCAGCAGGTAGCCGTAGTCTTTGACAACTGTCCCACAGCCCGAGGCCGTCACCAGAATGGCGTCCAGCCCTTCTCCATCCGCTTCCCTTTGCCACACCGTGACGTTGGCTCGCGCGCGCTCGAGCGCGTCGCCGTCCTGCCCCATATGGTGAGTCAACGCGCCGCAGCATTGCTCGTCCTTGACTAGCACCACCTCGATGCCGTGCCGGGTCAGGACGTTGATGGCGGCCTGGTTGATGCGTGGCGCCAGCACCTGCTGGGCGCAGCCCTGCAGCAGCGCAACCCGGCCGCGGCGCCGGCCGAGTGGCGCAAACACGGTTCCCGCAGCCGGTCCCGGCCGCGGCAGGCTACGCGGCGCCAGCGCCAGCATCGCCTTGATCCGGCGCAGCAGGCCGGGGGTCGAGGCGCCGACCGGAGGGGTCGGCAACAGCGCGGCTAGCGGGCGGGCAAGCCGCGCCAATATCATGCTGATCCGGAACAGGCCCGGCCGCGGCAGCACGAAAGCCAGCACCGACCGCAGCAGCCGCTCGGTCAATGGCCGTGAATAATCCCGCTCGATCCGGACCCGGGCCTGGTCGACGAGATGCATGTAGTTCACGCCGGACGGACAGGTGGTCATGCAGGCGAGGCACGACAGGCAGCGGTCGATATGCTTGACCACATCAGCCGTCGGCGGCTTGTCCTTCTCCAGCATCTCCTTGATCAAATAGATCCGGCCGCGCGGGCTATCGAGCTCGTCGCCGAGCAGGACATAGGTCGGGCAGGTCGCGGTGCAGAAGCCGCAATGCACGCAGGCGCGCAGGATCTTGTCGGCTTCCTTGATGTCAGGATCGGCGAGCTGGGCGAGCGAGAATTCGGTCTTCATGCGGCCCCACCCCTGCTCATCCGGCCACGATTGAGGATGGTCCGGGGATCGAAGCTGTTGCGGACCCGGTCGCCGAGCGCGGCAAGCCCGGCTGTCTGCGGCTGGAACACATCGACGTTGCGGCGCACGTCCTCGGTGGCGCGGATCAGGGTGGCGTGTCCGCCGACGGCCTCGACCCGACTGCGCACCAAGGCTGCCTGCGCGTCAGCTTTGGGTGGCAGCGCGGCCCAGATCAGCCCGCCGCCCCAGTCGTAGACGATGTCGCCGCCGGTATCGCGCGCCAGCCCCTCTCCGAGCGCGCCGCCTGCCGCCGGCGGGCAGACGATACGCCAGACCGGCCATGCCCCGAGCGCGCCATTGGCCGCGAACGGCTCCACATCGCGCAGTGCGCTCCAGATCGCAGCCGAGGCGTGATCCTCGAGAACGTCGACCGTCCCAAACGTGGACAGCGCCTTGCTCAGCGAACCGGCCCGATGCACCGCCGACGCCGCGATGCCCTCGAGCCGCACCAGTGTCACCGACTGCCCGGGCGCAGAGAGCCCGGCGAGCGCGCCCGCGCCGGTGCGGAATGCCTGATACGGCAGATGCGCCGCGCCCGAAACGTCAAAGGGCGAGCCGAGCGCGGCCGTCATCGCCTTGTTCGCGGTGAGGTCGTCGAGGGAGCGCAACACCAGCGTCCGCTCGCTTTCCGGCTTCGGCATCACCTTCAGCGTCACCTCGGTCATGACCGCGAGCGTGCCCCAGGACCCCGTGAGCAGCTTGCAGAGGTCATAGCCGGTGACGTTCTTCACCACCTTGCCGCCGGTCTTGAAACTGTCGCCGAAGCCGGACACCGCATGCGCGCCGAGCAGATGATCGCGGGCGCCGCCGGCCTTGATACGGCGGGGACCGGCCAGCCCCACACCGATCATGCCGCCGACCGTGCCAATCCCGGGGGTGCCGAGCAGAACCGACGTGTCCATCGGCTCGAAGGCGAATTGCTGGTTCTTGGCGTCGATCAGCGACTGCACGTCGGCAAGCGGCGCCCCCGCCTGCACCGTGATGATCAGCTCGTTCGGCTCATAGGCGATGACGGCGTTCAAGCCAGAGAGGTCGAGCACCGCGTTGGTCGCCATCGGATGGCCGATCGTACGCTTCGATCCATGACCGACGATCTCGAGCGGCTGCTCGCTGGCTATAGCCGCGCGCACCACCTCTTCGACGTCTTTGGCGTCTCTTACCTTGAGCGTATCCACGCGTTAGGCGGTAACCAAATTCGGCGCCGAAATCAAATGGCGCACCGCACCGAGTCCTGAACGCCGGAAGGCGAGGTCGGCGAGTGCGGCCCCTGCCCGTCCGGCCATGCCAAATCGCGGCGTCACGGCGGCGACCGGCGCCGGCTGGCCAGTTCGCCGCGCTGATCGAAACCATGCCATTTGTCGCACGACGCCCCACCACAACGTTTCGATCACGATCGAACTGTTCACGACATCGACACTTCGATCGCTGACGAAGTGAATCCGCAGAACGATCGACTATCTCCCGCGTTGTGGTTCGGCCCGGCAAGACAGTCGGCGCCGATCATCTGGAGACGATCATGCAGCGTTCGGAAGTTACGACAACGACGACGATGCCCACCCGACGATCGGCCATCGGCACATTCGCAGCGATCCTGGCGATCGCCGGCGTCTCGCCCTTGACCGCATCGCAAGCTGGATCCGAGCAAAACAACGGAGGAATGGCAATGAAGCACTATGCAATGAGCACAAGAACGATCAGCGACGCCGTCAATACCGGCGGCCTTCTGGTTGTGGCGCAGTGGGAAGCAAAGGACGGACAGGCCGACAGGATCGCGGAAATCCTCGATGGCTTCCTGCCCGAGGCGCAGAAAGATCCCGGCGCGAAGCTGTTTCTGATCAGCCGCGGCAAGGACAATCCGGCGCAATTCCTGTTCTACGAGTTGTTCCAGGACGAGGCGGCCCTGAAGGCGCATCAGGAAAGCGCGTACTTCAAGACCTACATCGCCGAGCAAGCACTGCCTCTGCTCGCGAAACGCGAGCGCGCCCAATACGTTCTGATCTGAACGGGATCGGCACGTCGAGGCTCGGGACACTTCGACCGCGGTCGAAATGTTCTTCGGAACCCGATGCCTCCGAAATCGGTTGTCGGAATGGCCCGTCCCGACAACCGAAATGCTCAGGGACCCGCAAACCAGCATTGGTCTTCACATGACAGATTATACGGCGGCGCCGAAGCTCGATCCCCGCGAACAGCACTTTCGCATTCCGGGACCACGCGAGGGCCTGTCCTTGTTCCTTCGCTTCCTGGGTGGGAAAGGCGGCCATGACACGCCGCGCCGAGCCGTTCTTTACGTGCACGGCGCGACCTTTCCGTCCGCCCTTTCGATCGCGCACCGCTTCGACGGCAAATCATGGCGCGACGCCCTGGTCGAGGCCGGCTTCGACGTCTGGGGTCTGGACTTCTATGGCTTCGGTCATTCGGACCGTTATCCCGAAATGTCACAACCGGCGAAGGACAATCCGCCGCTGTGCGTTGCGGAGGATGCTGCGGCGCAAGTCGAGACTGCGGCGCGCTTTATCCTAGGTCACCAGGCCATCGAGAAGCTTTCGCTGATCTCCCACTCCTGGGGCTCGATGCCCATGGCGAAATTCGCGGGGGCGCACCCCGCGCTGGTCGACCGTCTCGTCATGTTCGGCCCGATCGGCCGCCGCGAACCGCGGCGTTACGAGACGGCACCGACGTTCCCCGCCTGGCGCGTAGTGACCGTCGAAGATCAATGGAAGCGCTTCATCGAGGACGTGCCGCAGAACGAACCGCCGGTGCTGTCCCGTGCTCATTTCGAGGAATGGAGCCGGCCCTATCTCGACAGCGATCCGGAGAGTCGCTCCCGCAACCCTGCCGGAGTCAAGGTGCCGCTCGGCCCGTTCAGCGAGATCCTGCAGGCGTGGCACGGCAAGCTTGCCTACGATCCGGCACAGATCCGCTCGCCGGTGGCGATCATCCGGGGCGAATGGGACGGGCTGATGCTCGACGACGACGCCAAATGGCTGTTCGACGCATTCTGCAACGCTCCCGAAAAGCGCGACATCAAGATATCGCACGCCACCCACCTGATGCACCTCGAGACGATGCGCCACGCGCTCTGGCGCGAGAGCATCAACTTTCTTCAAGGCGACAACATCGTGCCCTTGTCCACCTGAACCCAGGAAAGGATCAACCATGTTCTCCGTGATCTTCGAAGTTCATCCCAACGATGGCCGCAAAGACGACTATCTCGCGCAGGCCAAGCACCTGAAGCCGATCCTCGAGACGGTCGACGGCTTCGTCGACAATGAGCGGTTCGAAAGCATGTTGCGGCCCGGCTGGGTTCTGTCGCACTCGACATGGCGCGACGAGAAGTCCGTGGTCCGCTGGCGCACCGAGAGCGAGCACCATTCAGTGCAGGAAAAGGGACGCTTTGATATCTTCTCGGACTATCATTTGCGGATCGGGGACGTCACGGCCGACACTGCCCCACCGAAGCAGGCCCCAATTCGGGAGCAGCGCTTCGACGAGACCGAAACCGGCAAGGCGAAGGTCGTGACGTTCACCGAGATCACGCCAGCCAAGGGTGCTGCGTTTGCAAGTCGGGCCGAAATGTTGGCCGCGCATCTCGGCCTTGACGCCAACAACGGCGCCGTCACCGACTATGACGTCTGGAGCAGCATCTACAATCCCGGCAAGCTGGCACTGCTGGTCGGATGGAAGGACGCGAAGGCCGCTGATAGCTGGCAGCCGAAGCAGATCGACGGCATCGAAGCCCTGCGCCACCGCAAGGTGCGCGTGGTGCGCGATTACGGCCGCTTCGACCGCCGCGAGGCGCCGCAATACTATCCCGACGTCAAGGGCCGGGAGACCAGGCATCCCGAACTGGTCTCCAAGGCGGCGGCGAGTTAGTGTGTTCTGCCGCGGCGAGCGTCTTATCAGACCGATGTCCCGCCACCGCCAAGCGCAGCGCCCAGCGCGACCGGCTCGCGCGATCTGCGCGAGAACCCGAGGAGCGAAATCCTCGAGAGAACCGCGGCCTCAAGCGTTTCGACAGGGCCTCTGAGCCGAAGCGCGCGTTTCTCAACGAGGTGCCAGGACACAAAGGCGACAGCAAAGGAGATCGGCAGGCTGATCAGGATGTTCAGACTCCAGTGCTGATCAAACGTCGCGACACATTGCTGCACGACAAAGCCATAGAGAAACACGCCGTAAGAGTAATCGCCGGATGACACGATCCAGCTGCGCCTCGGGTTCAACAGGCCCAGATAGCAGACAACGTAGGCTGCCGGGACCGGAGCAAGCATGTCACCGTAGGGTGTGATCAAGAACACCGCGCAAAGCACCAGCGCCGATAGAAACCCCGACCGGTTGAACGGCGTCTTGTCGCGCCAAAGGTAGAAACCGACACCGGAAAGAAAGCAGAAAACCAGAAGATGCGGCCGAAGCAGCATGTCCGCCGAATCGCCCCAATGCTGGATCGCATAGATGATGAGCCCGACCTGTGCGGCCGCCAGAAACCCAAGATACAACACCCTGCTGAAGCAGATGGTCATCGCGGCAAGAAGCGCGAGGATGATGTAACACCAGAGCTCGTATGGCACCGTCCAGAGCTGGCCATTCACCATGTCGGGCAACGAGCTGTGAAGGAATACACCCGGGAGCTGAAAGTGGATGTCGCCGACCATGTTGAGAAAGTAGGAGTGGAATTTAGGGTTTGCGAAATATTGCGCCAAAGGCATTTCGGTGAAAATCGGACCGATGACGATGGCCGAAAGCGCGACCTCAACCGCGAGTGCAGGTCCAATTCGGAGTATGCGCAGGCCAAGAAACGAAATCAGGCTCTTGCACCTCAGCAAACTGCCCGTCACCAGGAAGCCGCTCAAGGCGAAGAAGAGCGCCAGGATCATCGCGACGCCGATGCGGGCGGGGCGCAATATCTCGAGCGTTTCGTCGAGCCCAACCGTCACGTCCAGGCTGTGCTGGCAGACGACCGCGGCCGCCAGCGCAATCCTCATGTAATCAAAACCTGCGGGACGATTGCGCGAAAGAGCCAGTTGGTCAGCCAGGCTGAACATGGTTTCGTTCCCTGAAACGCCTTGCAGTTCCAGGAATATGCAGAAAAACTATCTAAGGCCGTGTAAATGCTGGCGTTGCAATTTCGGCTACATGGGCCTGCCGGGAACCAACGCGATGAAGGCCTGCGATCGCGGCAAGCGGCGGTTAAGGATATTCGCTGATCGAGACTATCCGTCGAATTGTGACGGTCAGCCGTACCGGAGCAGAACTTGAGGACAACGGTTGCTCGCTAGAAACGCGGAATCTCCGGAAACGCCAGTCTCCCGGCATGCACATGGACGCGGCCGAGTTCGGCGCAGCGGTGCAGGGTTGGAAACACCTTGCCAGGATTGAGCAGGCCTTGGGCGTCGAAGGCGCATTTCAGCCGCTGCTGCTGGTTCAGGTCGATCTCCGTGAACATCTCCGGCATCAGATCGCGCTTCTCGATGCCGACGCCATGCTCGCCGGTAAGCACGCCGCCAAGCTCGACGCAGCAGCGCAGGATATCGGCACCGAACGCCTCGGCGCGCTCGATCTCGCCGGGCTTGTTGGCATCATAAAGAATCAGCGGGTGCAGATTGCCGTCGCCGGCGTGGAACACATTGGCGACACCGAGGCTGTATTTCTCCGAGAGTTCACGGATGCGGGCCAAAGCCTTCGGCAGCGCGCCGCGCGGAATGGTGCCGTCCATGCAGAGATAATCCGGCGAGATGCGCCCGACCGCGGGAAACGCTGCCTTGCGGCCGGCCCAGAACAGATTGCGCTCGGCCTCGGAGGTCGATATCTGGCAAGAGGTCGAACCGCAGCCCAGCGCGATCGCCTCGACCCGCTTGATCAATTCGTCGACCTCGACCGACGGACCGTCGAGCTCGATGATCAGGAGCGCCTCGACGTCGAGCGGATAGCCGGCATGGACGAAGGCCTCCGCGGCGTGGATCGCCGGCTTGTCCATCATCTCCATGCCGCCCGGGATGATGCCGGCGCCGATGATGGCAGCCACGCATTCGCCGGCCGCCTCGACTTGCGCGAAGCCGACCATCAGCGCGCGCGCCGTCTCCGGCTTCTGCAGGACGCGTACCGTGACCTCGGTGATGACGCCGAGCAGGCCCTCCGAGCCGGTGATGATCCCCATCAGATCGTAGCCGGAATTCTCCGCCGACTTGCCGCCGATGCGCAGGATCTCGCCGCTCATCAGCACGATCTCGCAGCCCAGCACGTTGTTGGTGGTCATGCCGTATTTCAGGCAGTGCACGCCGCCGGAATTCTCCGCGACATTGCCGCCGATCGAGCAGGCGATCTGCGACGACGGGTCGGGCGCGTAGTAGAAGCCGGCATGGGCCACCGCCTGGCTGATCGCAAGATTGGTGACGCCGGGCTCGGTGACGACGACGCGGTTGTCGAAATCGATTTCGCGGATGCGCTTGAACTTGCCAAGCCCGAGCAGAACGCCGTCGGCGAGCGGCAGCGCGCCGCCCGACAGCGAGGTGCCGGAGCCGCGCGGCACCACCTTGATGCCCTCCGCCTGGCAATATTTGAGGACCTTTGCGACCTGCTCTGACGTGTCGGGCAGCACCACGACCATCGGCGGCTGCCGATAGGCGGTCAGCCCGTCTGACTCATAGACCAGCATCTCGGCAGCACTGTCGATCACGCCCTCGCCCGGTACGATCGCGCGCAAGGCCGCGACGATTTCGTCGCGACGAGCGAGGACAGCCTGATCGGCCGCCGGCATCATGATGGACATATTTGCTTCCCTCGGGGTCTCGGCCCTTTGCCGATTTGTTACGACAAATCAATCAGGTCTGCACCTGTTTCGATAGACTGGCCGAGGGTCGGATTGCCCTCCCTCGCGACGGCGAGTTCTCTCTCGGACAAGCGGGCGACCATGAAACCTGTCAACGTTTCGTGGCTTGTCCGGTGTAAGCGGACCATGCCACAAACGATTCACACCTCCCGGGACGAAACGAAGAGCACCCCATGAAGATACTGACCTTGAGCGCGCTGGCGGTCGTCACATCGCTGGCTTTCGCATCCTCCGCGCTGGCGCAGGATGCCGCCGCCGGCAAGACCTCGTTCAACAAGTGCCTGGCCTGCCATGCGATCGGCGAAGGCGCCAAGAACAAGGTCGGGCCCGAGCTCAACGGCCTCGACGGCCGCCACTCAGGCAGCGCTCCCGACTACAATTATTCGGACGCCAACAAGAATTCCGGCATCACCTGGAACAAGGACCAGTTCCTCGACTACATCAAGGACCCCAAGGCCAAGATCCCCGGCACCAAGATGGCCTTCGCCGGCATCAAGAACGAGACCGAGGCCAACAACATCTGGGCCTACATTTCGTCGTTCGACAAGGACGGCAAGCAGAAGTAACGGCTTCGCGCGGGCTCCGTCCGCCCTGGCGCTGATATCAGGGCGCGGACCTTGTCGCGGGCTCAGCGCGGCAGCAGATTGGTCTTGGCGATGTCAACCACCTCGTCGCCGCGGCCGCTCGTCACGGCGCGCAGCCACGCTGAGCTTGCTTGGCTCGTTACGCCGTCCGAAACGGCCGCGCCGCCTCCACGGCCCAGTCGCGCAGATGATTCAGCAGGTGCAGGGTTCGGGCGTTGGGCGCGTTGACAAAATAGTAGCCGGTCTGGAGTTGCAGGGGGCGTTCCGCGAGCTTCTCGAGCCTGCCTTCGTCCACCGGCGTTGTGATATAGGCCATATCCATCAACGCAACGCCGGCGCCGGCCATTGCGGCATCGAGCGCCTGCGCACGGGTTTCCACCGTCAACCATTTGATCCGTCGTTCGGCCAGCGTACGATCGTGCTGCTGCCAGTTCGACCAATCCGTGAATCGGGATCGGGCCCGAATCAGTGGTGCGCCGTGCCAGATCTTTGCGCTCTTCGCGGCGCGGGCCACGACATCAGGCCTGGCAACGGGCATCAGGGTTTCCCGGAACAGTAGCGTCGAGGAAAGCCCTTTCCACGCCCCGCGGCCGTGGCGGATGGCGCAATCCATGTCTTCCTTTTTGAGGTCGACAGCTCTCGTCGTCGTAAAGATAGCGACCTCGATCCGGGGATGCCGCGCCTGAAACTGCGAAATGCGCGGGATCAACCAGTGGGAGGCAAAGGTTGCGACCGTGCTGATACGGATCTGCCCGCGATATCGTTGAAATGGTTCAACCGCCGCCTCCAACCGGTCGAGCGCGTCGCCCATGCTGGCGAGCAACCGTTCGCCGTCCTCGGTCAGCGAAATGCGCCGGCCGACTTTTCGTACCAATGCCACGCCGAGGCGCTTTTCCAATTCGGCAATCCGGTGCGACAGCGCCGACCGGGTGACGCCCAGTTGTTCGGCCGTCTTGGTCAGGGTGCCGAGCGTGGCGAACAGCGAGAGCGCCGTGAGTGCACGCGCCGATGGTGGAACCGACCGTCGCATCGAGTCCTCCTGATTGATGAGATATTTTCACCAATTGGGGGATGAGGGCAAGTTATCATCGGCTATCGTTTCGAATAGGACAGCAAGATGGGAACCGAAAACTTCCGGCAGCTCGCGGCCTATAATCATTGGGCCAACCTGCGGCTGTACGGCGCCGCGCTTGAACTCCCCGAGGAAGCCTATCGCCGTTCAACCGGCGTGTTCTTTGGCAGCCTGCACGGGACGCTCAATCATTTGCTGCTGACTGATCGGATATGGTTGAAGCGATTGACCCGCACCGGCGACCATCCGGATCGCCTCGACGCGATTTTGCACGACGATCGCCGCGATCTTCTTCGTGCCCGGATGGCAGAGGATGCGCGCTTGAATAAGTTGGTCGAAAGCTATACCGGCGCCGATCTCACGGAGCCCATCGCTTATCAGACAACGTCGGGTAAACCCTATCGTCAGCCACTGCAGGATATCCTGCTGCATCTCTTCAATCATCAGACCCACCACCGCGGCCAGGCGCATGCGTGCTGCTCAATCCTGACCGGCAGCGAGCCGCCCTCACTCGACCTCTTGGCCTTTCAGCGCGGCGTGCCTGCGCCGAATTTAGGTTGAGCCGACGCAAGCACGGGGGCGACGGAGATCAACCCTAGCGCGGCAGCAGATTGGTCTTGGCGAGATCGAGCACCTCGTTGCCACGGCCGCTCATCACGGCGCGCAGCATCCACAGGCTGAAGCCCTTGACCTGCTCCAGCGTGATGGTCGGCGGCATCGACAATTCCTGCGTCGCGGTGACGACATCGAGCACCGCCGGACCATCGTGCGCGAGCACGTCGCGGATCGCGCCCTCGAGCTCGCCGGGATCCTCGACCCGGACGCCATGGATGCCCATGGCGCGGGCCATCGCCGCAAAATCGGGATTTTGCAGATCGACCCCGGTCTCGATGAAGCCGGCGGCCTTCATCTCCAGCGCGACGAAACCGAGCACGCTGTTGTTGAAGATCACGATCTTCACCGGCAGCTTCATCTGGGTCAGCGTGATCAGGTCGCCCATCAGCATGGCGAACCCGCCATCGCCGGACATCGACACCACCTGCCGGTCGGGCTGCGCCGCCTGTGCGCCGATCGCATGCGCCATCGCATTGGCCATCGAGCCGTGGACCCAGGAGCCGATCAGACGCCGGCGGCCGTTCATCTTGAGATAGCGCGCGGCCCAGATCGTCGGCGTGCCGACATCGGCCGTGAACACGGCGTCCTCGGTGGCCTGCTCGCTGAGTAGGCGCGCGAGATATTGCGGATGGATCGGCTTTTGGCCCGGCTTGCCAAGGGCGAGATCGTCGAGGCCCGCGCGGGCATCCTTGTAATGCGCAATGCTGGCGTCGAGGTGCTTGCGGTCGGTCTTTGCGGTGAGCTTCGGCAGCAGCGCGGCGATGGTTTGGCCGACATCGCCGACCAGGCCGAGATCGAGCTTGCAGCGGCGGCCGAGATTCTCGGGACGGATATCCACCTGCGCGATGCGGATGCCGGTCGGGAAGAACTGCTTGTAGGGAAAATCGGTACCCAGCATCAAGAGCACGTCGCAGGCGTGCATCGCGGCATAGCCCGAGGAGAAGCCGATGAAGCCGGTCATGCCGACGTCGTAAGGATTATCGTATTCGACGTGATCTTTGCCGCCGAGCGCGTGCACGATCGGGCTCTTGAGCGCCTCGGCGAGCTTCATCAATTCGTCATGCGCGCCGGCGCAGCCGCGCCCGCAGAACAGCGTCACGCGCTTGGCGCCGTTGAGCAGATCGGCCAGCGCCGTCAACTCGGCCTCGGCCGGCCGGACGACCGGCACTGGCGGCAGCAGGCCGGCGTTGGGTGAAATCTCGCGTTTCGGCGCGGATTTGAACGCGACGTCGCCGGGGATCACCAGCACGGCAACGCCCCGCTTGCCGACCGCGGCGCGGATCGCGTTTTCCAGCATGTAGGGAAGCTGCGCCGGATCGGAGACCAGCTCACAATAATGACTGCATTCGCGGAACAGGTCCTGCGGATGGGTCTCCTGGAAGTAGCCGCCGCCGATCTCGGCGGACGGGATCTGCGCCGCGATCGCCAGCACCGGCGTGCGGCTGCGATGCGCATCGAACAGGCCGTTGATGAGATGCAAATTGCCGGGACCGCACGAACCCGCGCACACCGCAAGGCCGCCGGTGATCTGGGCTTCCGCCGCGGCCGCGAAGGCCGCCACTTCCTCATGCCGCACATGGATCCAGTCGATCGTCTGGCGCTTGCGCAAGGCCTCGGTCAGGCCGTTGAGACTGTCGCCGACGACGCCGAAAATGCGCTTCACACCGGCCTGAGTCAGCGTTTCTGCGATGAGGTCGGCGACGTTGTCGATCCGCATGGGGCTTGTCCTTGGGTGAGATCCGAACCGCGCGTCCGCATGATGTTCGGCGCCACAAGACCGCGCAAGGCTCACCGGATCACATTCGCGCGGTGCTTCCAGTCCAACACTTGGTCGGATCGATGACGTTCGGCTATTGCACCGCCGTCGCGGGCTGCGCCATGCGGGCGGCCATCGCCTCGATTTCGGACATCACGAGATCGGGCGCGGCGTCCTGCACCATGTGGCCGACGCCAGGCAACACGATGAGCTTCGCGTTCGGCGCGGTGGCAGCGAGCGGACGCGAGTGGATATTGGTCGAAACCGTCTTGTCGGCATCATCGCCGGAAATAATCGTGATCGGCGCCGTGATCTCTGCGTAGCGCGGCGCCTGCGCGACGACGGCGGCCTTCAATGTGACGAGGTCCTGCGCATTGGCGATGAACTCGCGCGGACGCAGCAACAGCGGCGTCGCGGTGTCATGGACAAAATGATCGGGCATCGCCTGCGGCGCAAACACGCCACGCGTACCTGACGCAACGACGAGGCAGCCGAGCGGCAGCGTGATGGTGTAGGCGAGCAGCCGCCCGATCAACGGCGTCGCGATCACCTCGTTGTAGCGTCCGACGCCGCCGGGCCAGGGATAGGCGACGGGGGCGAGCAGCACGAGACCCGCGACCCGGTCCGGATCATCCAGCGCCATGCGCAGGGCGAGCGCGCCGGCCCAGGAATGCGCGACCACGATCGCCTTGTCGACACCGAGCTTGGTCAGCGCCTCCATGATCATCCGGCCCTGGATGGCGGGCGTCGAATAGTCCTCGCGATCGCGCGTGCTCCAGCCGTGGCCGGGACGGTCGATCAGGATCACGCGACGGGTTTTTGCCAGCCTGTCGCCGAGCGGATGCTGCATCACGCGGAGGTTCGAGCTTGCGCCATGCAGCATCACGATCGGCGGGCTGGCGGCATCGCGCGGGCCCAGATCGACCACGTGCAAGGTCGCGCCCGAAACATCGATCATGCGGCCCTGAGGTGGAAAGCTGCGCTGGATCAGCCAAACCCCGGCTTGCGTCGCCAGCGCCAGCCCTGCCAGCGCCAGAACGATGATCACAGTCAGCATCGAGACGATCCGGGGCACCAGGGAACTACGGCGGGGGCGAAAGCAGGTTTCGCGCCGGGGCGGGTTTCATCTTGTCCGGACATGATCTTGTTCGGAAAGCCGATTGTGCCTTTTTCCGGGCCATCCCGACGTAAGGTTTTCCACACTACGCCCAGCCTGTGGATAGCGGGTTCATACCAGCGTCATTAGCAATTTCATATGTTGTCAGTAGCAATTTCGCCATCAGACGCCATGTTTCATCGAAGCCGGAACAGTACCTGGCCTGTCCACGATATTCACAGGAACCGGGATCCAGACGACGAGTTCAACGGGAATATTCGGAGGAGTACCATGATGTCCGACCCAAGCGATGCAGCCATCGACCAGATCGTGGAAAGCTGCAATGGCGACCTGCGCGGAGCCCTGAGGGCACTATTGCTGGTCAACGAGCATTTGGAAGCCGAGTTGCAGCAATTTTATGCCGCTGCAGCCCAGGACAGTCCGCCACGCGGCAGGTTGCTTCATTAGTGTCGTGAGCGCTTCGGCGTTCAGTGCCTCTCGCGTCTTCGTTGGCGATCGTCACCCCCGCGATCGCGGCGAACGGTACGCCATCAGATATCGCGGCCTTCGACCTTTTCGGAGAGCTGCTTGACCATCTCCGGCACCTTCTCGAGATACGGGTCGATCGCAAGCGCCTTGCGGAAGGCCTCGAGTGCACGTTTGTCGTCGCCGGCCTCCTGCATGATCATGCCGAGACCCGCGAGCGCGCCGAAATGGCGGGGCTCACGGATCAAGACCTGATGAATGTCTTCCAGCGAACGGCCGTAGTCGTTCTTCAAATAATACAGCGTCGCGCGCCGGTTCCAGGCCTCGATGTAATCGGGCCGCAGCTTGATCACGGCGTCCAGCAGCTTCAACGCGACGTCGAGATTCTGGGCGTCGATCGCCGCCTTGGCGCGCACCATCAAGAGCGCCGCGGTGTCGCTCGGCGTCTGTAGCCACAGCGCCCAGATCCGCGCCTCGACATGGCGGGCGCTGGTTTCATCGGGTGCCGCTTTCAGTGCGCCGAACAGGAAATCCAGCCCGCGGATGCGATCGGCCGGGACCGTCGGCAGCTTGCCCGGAGCTTCCGGCAGCTTCTTCTGCGCTTTCGGTGGCGGGATGACCCTGGGATCGTCTTGTGCCGCGGCCGCGACCGGCATAGCCAGCAGCGCCGCGATCAGGATTGCCAGCCGGTTGAGCCCTAGGAGTCGTAATCCCATGGCGGAAGTCTAAACGCAGAAAGCCGCGCTGCAAAGCAGCACGGCGTCAAAGAGCTGTGAAAGAGTGCAGTTCCCGGATTGGAAGAGGCCGCTCGGCCTCCAATCAATCCCGGATCAAGCCGGAATCAACCTTGGCGCGCCTTGAAGCGGCGCTGGACCTTGTTGATCACATAGACCCGGCCCTTGCGGCGGACCAAACGGTTGTTGCGGTGGCGGCCACGCAGCGATTTCAGCGAGTTACGGACCTTCATGGGACAATCCTGTTACTTCGAAAGGCCCGTGTTGGAGGCCGTGCCTGATCAATGCCCAAAGGCAAAATGGGATTTATCCCGACAAGCGGCCTGCCGCCCGGGACGGGGCGGTTTCTAAGCCATCGCACCGCCAAATGTCAACCGAAACGGGCCGTTTTTCAGCCCATCCAGCCGAACGGGAGCCCGGCCAAAGCACCGGTGCGTCATTGAAATCGCTCGGAAAACAGGCGGCCGGGAGGCCGACCAGCCCAGCCTCCCGGCCGCCGAAGCCGCCATCCGTCGGGACTTGTGTCCCGACGCCACGCGATGCCGGCAGCTTAGAAGACGACGAATCGCGCGGTCCCATGCAGCCGATGCAGGGTGTAAAGCTCGGTTTGTCCGGTCGGCGGCAGGGGAATGCCGAAGCGATGCAGGGTTGTAATGCCCTCGGTCGAGATATTGACGACCTCGGGACCGGACAGACGTACGCTCGGGATCAGCACCGTGAACGACGTCGACGGCCCGTCGATAGTCCGCATCAGGAACACGCTGACCAGCGTGCCGAGAATTGAGCTCTGGGTCTGGATCTCGTCGCCGGTGAAGCTCTTGGTCTGGAATCCGTCGTGATAGCTGAAGACCGGCTTCCCCGTGATGCTGGTCGTCGAATAGGTGACGTGAATGCCGTGACCGGAAAGCTCATAGAGATTGGGCTGGGTATTGGCCATGATGAAATCCTTTCGGGTGGAAATGATTAGCAATTACAAGTTGCATTCTGACACAATCATTACCTCGTCTGTATGACCTGCTTCACAGCCCGCGCCCGGCTGAACACGATTCCGCGATCTGCGGGGCGGCGACGAGACCGGCGCCCGCCATGTGAAGCAGCTTGCGAAAATAATTATATCGTATAATCAATTTGCCAGAGACCGAACAGTCAAGCCGCCGGGGAGGCCACCATGCCCAAACTCAAACTGCCCGATATCGAGAAGGTCGTCGCGATCGACATCCACACCCATGCCGAGGAGCCCTGCGGCATGCATGGCGACGACGGCTATGACGACTTCCAGGCGCAGATGGCGGAGTACTTCAAATCGCCGCACAAGCATCCACCGACCGTGCCGGAGACCGCGGCCTATTACCGTTCCAAGAACATCGCTGCGGTGATCTTCCCTGTCGATGCCGAGCGCGAGACCGGCTTCCGCCGCTACAACAACCTTGAGATGCTGGAGATCGCCTCCGACCATCTCGACGTCCTGATCCCGTTCGTCTCGATCGACCCGCACAAGGGCAAGCTCGGCGTCCGTGAGGCGAGGAAGCTAATCGAGGACTACGGCGTCCGCGGCTTCAAATTCCACCCGACCATGCAGGGCTTCTACGCCAACGACCGCATGGCCTATCCGCTCTACGAGGCGATCAATGACGGCGGCGCGATCGCGCTGTTCCACACCGGCCAGACCGGCGTCGGAAGCGGCATGCCTGGAGGCATGGGCATGCGGCTGAAATATTCCAACCCGATGTACATGGACGACGTCGCGGCTGACTTCCCCGATCTCAAGATCATCCTCGCGCATCCTTCCTTTCCCTGGCAGGAGGAAGCGCTGTCGGTGGCGACCCACAAGCCGAACGTCTATATCGACCTCTCAGGCTGGTCGCCGAAATATTTCCCGCCGATTTTGGTGCGCTACATCAACTCGATCCTGCAGGACAAGATGCTGTTCGGTTCCGACTGGCCGGTGATCACGCCGGACCGCTGGCTTGCCGACTTTGCAAAGCTCGACATCCGCGAGGAGATCCGCCCCAAGGTCTTGAAGGCCAACGCGCGGAAAATTTTGGGTATATAAGGCGGCCTCCGCACTGCGCCCTCGGCGTCCCTAGCGCGGCGGTCGGGATGAGAGGGAATGACAGTGACGATCAAAGCCGTCGTCTTCGATGCCTATGGCACGCTCTACGACGTCCAGTCGGTGGCTGATGTCACCGAGGATGCCTTTCCGGGCTATGGTGACATCATCACGCAGGTCTGGCGCATCAAGCAGCTCGAATACTCCTGGCTGCGCACGCTGATGCGGCGCTACCAGGATTTCTCTGTCGCCACGCGCGACGGGCTTGCCTACACGCTGCGCAGCCTCGGCCTGCAATATGACGCGGCGACCTTCGCCCGCATCATCGACAAATATCAGCATCTCGATCTCTATCCCGATGCAGTGAGCGCGCTGTCCGCGATGAAGGACAAGAAGCTCGCGATCCTCTCCAACGGCAGCCCTGACATGCTCAACGCGCTGGTGCGCAATTCCGGCCTCGACCGCCTGCTCGATGCGACCATCAGCGTCGATGCGAAGAAAATGTTCAAGCCGGCACCGGAGGCCTACGCGCTGATCGAGGAGGTCTTGCACGTGCCGCCCGCCGAGGTGCTGTTCATCTCCTCCAATCCGTGGGACGCCTGCGGCGCCAAGGCATTCGGCCTCAACGTCGCATGGATCGAGCGGGTGACGCCGGAAGCAATGGCGCTGGCCTGCATCGAGAGCGAGACGGTCCCCCCATTGACGATGTTCAAAGCCCTGCGTACCCAGATGGACGAGTTCGGCGTCGTGCCGGATCACCGCATCGGCGCTCTCTCCGAACTTCCCGCCCTGGTGTCCGCCCAAAGGTCCTGAACGAAAATGAGTCTCGAGTCCGTCCGTGCCTTCTTCGCCGAGAAGGCGCCCGATATCTCCGTAATCGAATCAACCATGAGCTCCGCGACCGTCGTGCTGGCGGCCGAGGCCTATGGCGTCGAACCGGCGCGGATCGCCAAGACGCTGAGCCTCC
Organism: Bradyrhizobium sp. LTSPM299; assembly: GCF_000938235.1. Lineage (NCBI taxonomy): Bacteria > Pseudomonadati > Pseudomonadota > Alphaproteobacteria > Hyphomicrobiales > Nitrobacteraceae > Bradyrhizobium > Bradyrhizobium sp. LTSPM299. The sequence continues at coordinate 417,984 of NZ_JYMU01000049.1, read as the reverse complement.
GCGTCGCCGACCGCGTGGTGCTGATCGTCGCCAGCGGCACCTCGCGGATGGACAACGAGAAGGTGAAGGCGCAGTTCGGCGGAAAGCCGAAGATGCTCGGCCTCGACGAAGTCGCCGAAATCACCGGCCACGAGGTCGGCGGCGTCTGTCCGTTCGGGCTGAAGACGCCGCTCGCGATTTATTGCGACGTGTCGTTGAAGGCGTTCGACGTTGTGGTACCGGCCGCGGGCTCGACCCACAGCGCGGTGCGCATCACGCCCGACAGGATGGCGGAGCTGACAGCGGCCGAATGGGTCGATGTCTGCGAGGTCAGGCCCTAAATCTTACTCGTCGTCATCGTCGGGCAATGGCGCGACCGGCGCCGGCTGAATCTGCTGCGGCACATGGGGCTGCATCGGCTGCGGCGCGCGCGCCATTGGCGGCTGTGGCCCGGGTTGCTGCTGCGCGCTAGCATTCGACTCGAACACTGCGCGACAGGAATGGCCAAGCAACGCCGTGTTCTGCCGCAGGCACGCGACGATCCGGCCAGTATCGGGAATCTGGTCGCTGCACAGGCGCATCACGTCTGGTGTGCACGCCATCTGCTGTTCCCAGGTTCCACGCTCTTCCTGGGAGAGCGCAGGCGCAGCGGCGAACAGGCCGCCGCCAATCGCGATCGCAAGACTTAGGACAATCCGCTGCGTTTGCATGTCCGGGTCCTCTCGTTGGATTTCACAAGGCATGCGCGAGGATTCCGCGCGGCCGATTTGCTTCAAGCTGGCAACTGAATGCGGCCAAGGATCGTTCGCGTGGACAAATAAATGTGAAGACAATCGGACGTTACCGCTTCTTTCCCTTGGCAAACTGCTTCGCCAGAAAATCCGCGAGCACCTCGACGCGGGCGGGGCGCGGGCCGCCGGGTGGGGTGACGAGGTGCACGGCGGCCTCGGGCTGGTGCCAGCCTTTCAAGATCACCTCGACCTCACCGCTCGCGATCGCATCGCCGACGATGAAATCGGGCAGATCGGCGATGCCGAGGCCGGCGAGCAACGCGGGCATCACCGCCTCGCCATTGTTGACACGGAGTTGGCCCGCCGGGCGCACATTGGCCTGCTCGCCTGCGGCGTTGGTGTAGTGCCAGACGCCCTGCGTCGAGAGATAGGCGTAGCCGAAGCATTTGTGCTCGGCGAGATGCATTGGATGGGTCGGCCGACCGTGGCGCTTCAGATAGGACGGCGCGGCCACCGTGTAGCGGGGCATGGCGCAGAGCCGGCGCGCAATCAACGAGGAGTCCGGCAGCCGCGCAATGCGCAGGCCGGCATCAAACCCCTCGCCGATCAGGTCCACCGTCGCATCGCTGAGATGCAGGTCGATCGCGACCTCCGGATAGGCCTCCATGAACTCCGGCAGCAGCGGCGCCACCGTCTTGATGCCAAAGCTCATCGGCACCGCGAGCCGCACCAGCCCGCGCGGCGTGGTCGATTGCGCCAGCGCCTCGTTTTCCGCGGCCTCACCGTCGGCGAGCAGGCGGGCTGCGCGCTCGGACAATTTCTGGCCGGCATCGGTCAGCGCCAGCCGCCGCGAGGTGCGGTTGAACAGCCGCGCGCCGAGCCGCTCCTCGAGTCGGCTGACCGCCTTGGAGACCGTGGCCTTGGACAGCGAAAGGTCGCCCGCAGCGCCGGCAAATGACCGTAATTCCACAACTTTTGCGAAAATCGCGAGCGCCTCGAAGTCCGGAAGTTTTGGCATGGGCAGCTGTCCCGATTGCTCAATATAGGAAACAATGAGTTTCGATAGTTTCTATTTATATACCACGGCGGGAGGCATATCCAAGAGCCAACGGAATTCAACCGATGGAGATATCCCATGATCGAACTGAAACCATTCGCCAAGCTCGGCGGCGCCGATCACGGCTGGCTGAAGGCGAAGCACCACTTCTCCTTCGCGAGTTACCACGACCCCGACAACATCAGCCACGGCGCATTGCGGGTGTGGAACGATGACGAGATCGCGCCGAACTCTGGCTTTCCCGCGCATCCCCACGCCAACATGGAAATCATCACCTATGTCCGCGAGGGCGCGATCACGCACCAGGACTCGCTCGGCAACAAGGGCCGCACCGAAGCGGGCGACGTCCAGGTGATGAGCGCCGGCAGCGGCATCCGTCACTCCGAGTACAATCTGGAGCCGTCGAGGACCAAGATCTTCCAGATCTGGATCGAGCCGACGACGAAAGGCGGCCATCCGACCTGGGGCTCGAAGCCATTCCCGAAATCAGACCGCTCCGGCAAGCTCGTCACCATCGCCTCAGGCATTGACGGCGACAAGGATACGCTGCCGATCCGGGCCGATGCGCGGGTGCTCGCCACCACGCTGAAGGCCGGCGAGAGCGCGGAATACGATTCCGACAAAGCCCGTCACCTCTATCTGGTGCCGGCGGCCGGCAGCGTCGAGGTCAACGGCGTGCGCGTCAATGCACGCGACGGTGCGGCGATCCGCGACGAGACCAAGCTGAAGATCACCGCGCTCGAGGATGCCGAGCTGGTGCTGGTCGACGCGGCCTGACGTCTTCTTCTCTCATGCGCGGACAAACGTCCGCGCATGCCCCCTCCCCACCACAACAACCTGCAAACTCAAAGGAGGCCATCATGGCCAAGGTTCTCGTCCTGTATTATTCCGCCTACGGTCACATCGAAGCGATGGCGAATGCCGTCGCGGAAGGCGCGCGCGAAGCCGGCGCCACCGTCGACATCAAACGCGTGCCCGAGCTGGTGCCGGCCGAAGTCGCGAAAGCGTCGTACTACAAGGTCGACCAGGCTGCGCCGGTCGCCAAGATCGATGACCTCGCCAATTATGACGCCATCATCGTCGGCACCGGCACCCGCTTCGGCCGGATGGCGTCGCAGATGGCGAACTTCCTCGACCAGGCCGGCGGCCTCTGGGCCAAGGGCGCGTTGCACGGCAAGGTCGGCGGCGCCTTCACGTCCACGGCGACCCAGCATGGTGGCCAGGAGACCACCCTGTTCTCGATCATCACCAACCTACTGCATTTCGGCATGACGATCGTCGGCCTCAACTACGGCTTTGCCGGCCAGATGAAGCTCGATGAGGTTACCGGCGGCGCGCCCTACGGCGCCACCACGATTACCGGCGGTGACGGCAGCCGCCAGCCGAGCGAAAACGAGCTGGCCGGCGCGCGCTATCAAGGCCGCGTGATCGCTGAGACTGCCAAGAAGCTGCATGGCTAAGCATCTCGGCTAGCTCCGCGGCCAACCGCATGGCTGATGCGATACGGGCGGCATTCTCCTTCGAGGATGCCGCCCGATCGTGATAGACTACAGCGTCATCTCGGCAGCGCAGAGGTTTGCGATGAACACCACTTCCAACCCTCGCTGGCCTGAACTGCCGACCGCGGCGTGGCGTGACACCTGTGCCACGCTGCAGCTCTGGACCCAGATCGTCGGCAAGATCCGGCTGACGAAATCTCCCTGGCTCAATCATTCCTGGCACGTCACGCTCTATGTCACCGCGCGGGGGCTGACGACGTCGCCGATCCCGGACGGCGACCGCACGTTCCAGATCGACTTCGATTTCATCGATCACATCCTTCTCATATCGACCAGCGACGGCACCGCGCGGCAATTCGCGCTCGTCCCGCAATCGGTCGCGAGCTTCTACGCGGCCGTCACGGCCAACCTGAAGGACCTTGGCGTCGACGTCGCTATCGAGGAGATGCCCAACGAACTGCCCGCCCCGATCCGGTTTTCGCAGGACACGCAGCATGCCTCCTACGATGCGGAGGCGGTCCGCCGTTTTCACCAGATCCTTGTGAACTGCGACCGCGTGTTCAAGCAATTCCGTACTGGCTTTCTGGGCAAGGCGAGCCCGGTGCATTTCTTCTGGGGCAGCTTCGATCTTGCGGTCACGCGCTTCTCCGGCCGACGGGCGCCGCGCCATCCCGGCGGCGTGCCGCATTTGCCCGATGCCGTGGTGCAGGAAGCCTACTCGCACGAGGTCAGCAGCGCCGGCTTCTGGCCGGGCGGCGGCGCAATCGACTATCCAGCATTCTATTCCTACGCCTACCCGGAGCCTGCGGGCTATCGCAGCATGCCGGTCCGACCCGAGGCCGCATTCTTCAGCGAGGCGCTTGGCGAATTCATTCTGCCATACGACGCCGTGCGCACGGCTGCAGACCCCGACAAGGCGTTGCTCGATTTCCTGCTATCGAGCTATGAGGCCGCGGCGATCAACGCAGGCTGGAACCGCGATGCGCTCGAATGCGCGCTGGGCAAGCCGGATGTGGTGAGAAAGGTCTAGCTCTCTTCCCGCGACGACGGCGATTTGCCGAGCGCTTGCTTCAACCGTGCGGTGAGCTTCGGATAGCGGCGCAGCATCAATACGGCGCGGTCGCGCAATGCATGCGGCCAGCCGCGCCAGCTCAGCGATGCACCGAGATCGACCAGCGGCATCCGCATCGGTCCGAACCGGCGTTTGTAGGCATAGTTGCCAATCGAGAAGTCGAACTCCCGCACGCCGTCCTGATGCAGCGCGGCCATGGTCCGCTCGATGATCAGCCGGCCCGGCGAGCAGTTCGACCATTTGTCGCCGGCGTTGCTGATCCGGATCATCACATAGCGCGCGCCGGTGCGAATGCCGAGCAGCGTCGCGACGACATCCTCGCCCGCGGTGAGCGCGGTGACCACCGCATAGCCGCACGCGATGCCATCGCGGACCAGGTCGCGATAGAACGCGGAGCAGGTCTCGTCGTTGAGGAAGAAATTGAGCCCAAGGCCCTCCATTCGCGAGCCCTGCTGCAGCTCGGTGATCGCAAGGATCTTCAACGCCTCGGCGGCGTCGGCGGCGATCCTGAAGCCGGCCGACGGATCGCGCGTGAACACCCGCCAGCTGCGCTCCAGTTCCTTGCGCACGGTCTTTTCCAAGGTGTAGCGCCAGGCATCGTAGTCATCGCCGGTGAAGACGGGATTGCCATTGGCCGGGCACACGCCTGCGGCATCGAGCAGCGCCAGCGGATTGACGCGGCCGTCGAGCTTCTCCGGCATCTTGCGCAGCCGAATGAGATCGGCCCCGCCGGCCGATTTGCACAGCGCCGAGCGCAGCGCGCGCCACAGCCGGCGCGCCGTGGCCGCGTCGCGCGGAGCGGCCGGCCCGAACAGCGGCGCGTTGTAGTCGGTGAGCTCGAGGTCGGCGAACTCGACAATGCGGATGCTGCCCTGCTGGCGCCGGATCAGCGGCAACAACACGGCGCGCTCGCCGGTCGCAGCGTCAGTCACGATTGCGATCAATGGATCGACACCGGTCACACCCGCGAAAGCGCGATACCACGACGCATACCATTGCGGATGCTGGAACGCTGTCGACGGATCGAAGGCGCCCCAGCGCGCCGCGGCTTCCGCCCAATCCGACAGCAATTCGACACGGAAACCGGTGGCGCGGGAAGTCGCCCGCGCGGCAAGTTGTCCGGCCGATGTCGTCAGCACCGTCATGCGAGAGCCCGTCGCTTATGCCGCCCTGGAAACGTCGACGATCCTGCCGAGATCGGCCTCGTCGAGACGGAAGTCGATCGCGCGCCGCGCCGAGCGCTCGCGTTTCACCCACTTGCCATCGCGCAGCAGCTTCTGCATCACCTGCTTGGCGAAGAAGGACGGACCGCGGATGCTGCGGCTCTTGGGCGCGTAGCCGAAGCGATGGCGGAGCATGCCGTTGGCGAGATGCAGGATCTGGGCGCGACGGATGTCATCATTCACATAGGACACCGTCATCGAGATGTTGACGGTATCGAGATTCTCGACCCGGTGCGGCGCATTCAGCGGCCAGTTCAACATCTGGCCCGGCTCGAGATCGATCACCCGCGCATGCCAGTCGTACCAGGGCTCGTAGGGGATATCGACCTCGAGGTCGAACAGCGCAATATTTTCCAGATGCTGGGGCCGGATGAACGGCGCCGTGTTGGGATAGATGTAGACGCGCTTGCGCCCGGCGATCTGGATCAGGCCCTGCCCCGGCAGATCGGCGTGGTAATAGACCTGCGCGTCGGGCGACGAGATCAGGATACCGGCCTGGTGCGTCGGCGCGTCGAAACCGGGAACTTTGGCTACGATCTCGCCAAACATCTCAGTGATCATGTCGCGGTAGCGGCGATCGATCGCGGTGACGTTGCGCAGGTTCAGCCACAGGCCGCCGCGCGAGATCGCCTCGATCACCTGGCGGCCAGAGAGGTTGCCAATCTCGCCTTCGCGCCAGACCCGGCTCGATCCCTTGGCGCCGGTCTTGACCAGGCTGTAATGCTCGCGCGGATAGGTCTCGATCAGCCTGGCGAGGTCGTCCATCGAGAACGCCGGCTGCTTGTGCATGCTGTGCTCGAGCCGGATCGGCTGATGGCTCCAGAGCTCGGAATGGGTGTCATCCCAGTTCGTGAAGATCCTGCCCGTCGTCATTGTCGCGCTCCTAATGTGTTGCGCCGTTTTGTTCATCCGATGTCCCGTTCCGGGACGAGCGGAGGGTTGTTGCAGAGAGATTGGCAAGAACGATGCCGACGGTGGATGCGGCCGCTTACCCGAAGCTAATGTCTCGCTTGTATCGCTAACGGCGACGCCATCCGGACCGGCTGCCAGAGCACGATGACCGAAAAACCCCGATATCGGGCGCTGTTCCTCGGCGCCGGACCGCAGATGCAATGCGGCGTCGGGCAGTTCACGCGCCTGCTGCAGGAGATGCTCGAAAAGATCGAGCCCGGCGCTAGCACGACGTTAACCCTGACGCAGACGGACGGGACGATCGGCGCGATCTGGCGCGCGGTCGGCACCGCCGAGAGCGTGGTCTGCAGCTTCCCCATCGTGGCCTGGAAGCGGGTGATCGTCCGGCCGCTGCTCACGCTCGCTTTTGCGCGGCTCCGGCGCCGCAAAATTGTCCTGATCCAGCACGAATGGGCCGGCCTCAACAGGATGCGCCGGCTCACCTACGTCCCGGCGCTATGGCTGGCCGATACCATCGTGATGTTCTCGCCGCTGGTGCGTCGAGAGCTCGCCGACGATCACTTCATGCGCGGCATGGTGCGGAAATGCGTGCTGGTGCCGTTGCCGCCGAATATCGCGGCGCCGGCCGGCATCGAGGATTCGCAACTGCGGCGACGGCTGGCTGCCGCGCGCAGCGACGGCCGGCTCATCATCGGACATTTCGGCTCGATCTATCCCGGCAAACAGCCCAATGGACTGCTCGAGATCGGCGCAACCTTGAAGCAGCGCGGGCTGAAGCCGCTGATCGTCTATGTCGGCTCCTTCATCCGCGGCGTCGACAACACCGAGCAACGGTTTCACGCGCGCGTTGCCGAGTTGGGGCTCGCGGGCGACGTGATCGTCTCCGGCTATGTCGCCTCCGATTACGAAGTGTTTGGCCTGCTCGGCGAAGTCGACGTGTTCTGCTATCCGCTCGATGAGGGCTTGACCGCGCGGCGGTCGAGCGTGCTGGCCTGTGTGCAGTCCGGCCGGCCGCTGATCGTCACCGGTCCGGCACTGCCGGAGGAATTCGACCACCACCCGCGTTTCAAGGAGCTGATCAATCGCGGCGCCATCCTTCTGGTGCCGCGCGATTCGGACAGCGTCGCCTATGCCGACACGATCGTCGCGGCGCTGAAGCGACCGACGATGCACGTGCCGTTCGACTTTGACGGCTGGTGGATCGACGTGGCGAACGCCGTCCGCGCGCAGCTCTAGGTAAGACTTTAGGTTCGCATCCGGAACCGGGCGAGATAATGCAGCCCGAACACGGCGATGAGGAAGGTCACCCAGGTCGTATCGGCGCGATCGAGAAAGAAGCTTTCCATCGACGACAGATAGAGGCCGAACAGCCAGATGCGCAGGTACAGCATCGTCAGCGGGCCGCTATTGCCACCCTGATCCGCAGCCTGGAAATCCCGCAGCGGCTTGACTACGATCGCCGCGATCAGAAGCATAAGGCCCGGCAGACCGGTTCCGAGCGCGGTGTCGAGGTAGCCGTTGTGGCTGTGCGAGGCATAGCCCGCCCACTCCTTGCCTTCCTGCAGGTTCTGGATCGCATCGGTGCCCCAGAACGACTCGAAGCCGTAGCCGGTTAATAGTCGCTGATGCAACGAGTCGAGCGCGAACGTCCAGATGTCGGCTCGGCCGGTAAAGGACGTGTCGAGTGGCAGCAAGTCGGCAATCGCAGCGAGCGTATCGCTCATGACAGTGCCGACGCTGAACAAATTCAGCAGCACGAGCGGCGTCAGCAGCAGGAACGCTCGCGCCCAGAACGAACGGACGACCAGCGTGAGCGAGCTCAGCAATAACACGGCGGTACACAACGCCATCGAACTCTTGCCGGCGGTAAAGAACAAGAAGACCGAAGCCAGCACGGCCACGGCGATGCCCGAGAGCCAGCTCCCGGCCCTGATCAGGTAGATGCCGAGGAACAGCAGCATCGCCATCATCGCGGCGGCGACGTTCTTGTGACCGAACACGCCGCGCCAATTGCCGGCCAGCGCCGGCTCCTGCGGATCGGTGGCCTGGTGCATCGCCAGATGCGGGACCAGCAAGACTCCGAAATAGCAGGTTACGAGCAGGACGAGCGCCGCGATGCTGAACCAGCGCATCAGTTCGCCTTGCGACTTCGGCAACAGCAGCATAGTTGCCGTGACCACGATAACGAACACCGACAGCGCAAGCCGGCGCAGCGACGTCGCCGGATCGAACGACAGCACGACAGTGACGCAGACCCAGGCTGCAAACAGCATGAAGGCCGGCGTCACCAGCGATTTCAGCGCCGGCATGTCGTCTCGCATGGTCAGCGCGAGCATGACGGCCATCAGGACGCCGAACAGGCCATAGAGAAACGCCTCCTTGCCGGTCGTGACGTCAGCTACATAAAAGCCGCTCAGATCTTCGAACGGATGCAGCGAGACCCAGACCAGCAACAGGATGCCGATGAACATCGCGCCGCGGACAAAATCCATCGCCGGCCGGCGCGAGACCCCCGCGATCAGCGCACGGCTTTCCGCGGTGATGGGGAAGTCGGTCACGGCGCGATCTTGGAGGCCGAATAAGGCTGCGGCTCGATGCCGAGAACGGCCAGCGCGCTGCCGATGGCGACGACCATCGGATGCATCGCGATGACGGCCTGCTGCTCCTTCAAGACGATGCGCGTGAAACGAAACAGCGAGAACGGCACGAGGCCGAACATCTTGGCCTTTACGACCGCGCGCGACCAGATCGTTTGCGCAGCCTTGCGCTCGATATGATAGTTGATCGCGCCGATCCGCAAACCACGCCGGACGATCCAGCCGAGATTGGTCCGGCTCTCCGGAACGGTCTCGCTGATATCAGCCTCCGTTACCCAAAAGAAGCGGAAGCCGGCGCGGCGGGCGCGCGCGAAAAAATCATGGTCGCCGCCGCCGAGGAAATTGAAGCGCAGGTCGAAGGCGGGCTGTCCGAGCCGCTCGAACACCGCCCGCCGGATCAGGCAGTTGCCGCAGCCGTAGATCACCGGGACGGGACCGCTGGTGTAATAGGCCGGAGCGAACGCCGGATGGCGTTTGAGGCCGCCCTTGTGCTCGTCGTCGAAGTTCGGCCACACCGGCCCGCCGATGATCTCGGCGCCGGTCGTATCGGCTGCCTGCACCATGCGCTCCAGCCAATCGGGCGAAGCGACCTCGTCATCGTCGATCATCAGGAAACTCTTTGCCTGCGGGAACGTCGCCAGCGCCGTTTCGAACGCCGCGTTGATCGCCTGGCAATTGCCCTGCCGGGGCTCGACGATGCAGACGCCGCGAAGCCGGCCGGAGGTGAGATACTCGGCCGCGACCGGCGCGCTTTCACATCGCGACGCATCGTTCTCGACCACGACCACCGCAAAGCGGCGCTCGGTCCGCTGCGCCGCGATCGACTCCAATGTCAGTCGCAGGTGCTTCGGCCGGCGAAAGCTCGGAATGCAGATGATGGTCTCGATGGAGCAGTCGAGCGCAGGCGACGTCGCAACCCAGGCCCGGTCCGGTGCGGCAAACTCGGTCGACATCTGGTTCAGCACTCCTGGCATTCCCGCCCCGCACGCGCACCATGCCGGAGCGAGGCAAGTCGTCATAATGGGACAGCTTCGTCCCGAGATGACCGCCGCGTGCAGCGATACGGATGCAGTTCAAACGTTACGGCGACCTCATGGCAAAATCCGATCCAGCCACCGCACACCTCAGCGCGATTTCGTCGCAAGGTTAATTTGAAGTCTAGCGATGTGATTTGCCGCGATGCTTGGCCGGGCTGGGCCGAAAGCCGTACGATCGGCACTACGCAGGCAAGACATTCTTAGGGTTAAGAGCCGCCCGGATCCGACCGGACGACGCCTCTGGTCCGGCTGGCATCCAATTTGCTGATCGACCCATAAGTCAGCGTATCGATCCCGATCGCAAAAACCGCTTGAGGTTCACCTTGAAAGCGCTCGACCTCGTCTCGCTCGGCTCCAAGCACGTCCGCAATGCCCTCTCGGAGGAGCTGTATCTGCGCACCGGACGCGACGTCACCCGTCCGGCCTCGATCTTCGCGGAGGTCGTCGAACGTTGCAATTACAAATGCCGCTATTGCGACTACTGGCGACGGCCGAACTACCGGGAGGAGATGAGCATCGAGGAGTGGCAGCGCGCGCTATCGAGCCTGAAGGAATTCATCGGCGCCTATCATGTCGAGTTCGCCGGCGGCGAACCCTACATCAAGAAAGGCTTTCTCGACCTGCTGCGGTTCTGCCGCGACAACGACATCCACTGGGGCGTCACCACAAATGGCGGCGCCTATCTCAACAAGAAGATCGTGGCGCAGACCGTAGAGGCGCGCCCCTTCAACATCAATATCTCGATCGACTCGGTCGACCCGACGATCCACAATTATTCGCGCGGTGTCGAGAACTCGCTTGATGACATCGTGCAGGGCATCCGCAACGTGTCCGAGATGCGGCGCGCCGAGGGGCTCGATTTTCCGATCATCATCAAGCCTGTCGTACACAAGCTCAACTTCCGCCGCCTGCCCGAAATGATCGACTGGATCCAGCAGATCGGCGCCACCGCGCTGAGCTTCCAGCCGGTCGAGCAGGGCACGCAGGAGGTCGAGGACGAGCTGTGGATCGGCGAGAACCAGATGGACGATCTCATCAAGGTTCGCGACGAGCTGCTGCGGCTGAAGCGCTCAGGCGCGCCGATCCTCAATGGCGAGGCTGTGCTGAATGCCTGGCCGAACCATTTCCGCCGCGAGAAGGCGCCGCCGGAAGTGATGCCGTGCCGGGTCGGCATGCGCAATTATTTCATCCGTTCCGACGGCCGCCTCGAGGTCTGCTGGTTCTTCAAGCCGATCGGCAATGTCCGTACCCAGACCGCACGCGAAATCTGGTACAGCGAGGAAGCCCGCACGCGCCGCAAGGAAACCATCGCCTGCGACAAGCTGTGCCTGTTCACCTGCCTCGCCCAGCGTACGCTTCAGGACAAGCTGAAGATGGGCTTGACGCTGCTGGCCGGCAAGAACGCGGCCTGACACCACAGCGGAGAGAATAAAGCCCGGTCCGATGGATGGATCGGGCTTTGTCTTGCCAATCGGGCCTGTTGGATCGATCAGCTGGCGAACAATTTCCGGTACAGGTTGCCAGACTTCGGAAACTGCCCGTTATCGATCTGCGTCGGCCACAATCCATCGACGTCGAAATAGGCCGCATACGCGATCACGGCCCGATTGGCCGCGAACCAGTCGTGCATCCGCTGTATGAACTCGGCATTGTCGCCGGCCTGGCCGACGCCCCACTCGGGATAGCTCATCAGCTTGCCGTGCACCAAAGCGAACTCACGCTGCCATTCGAGACCGAACGGCGCCTTGAGATAGAGGTTGGACCAGCGCTCCGCCACCGAGCCCTCGGATTTGAAGTCGTAGACATCGAGCCCGATGGTATCGACAACATCGTTGCCAGGATAGGCGAGGTCGGCCGGTGTATCCTGAGCTCCCCATCCGGGGCACCAGTCGAACCTGAAGTCGTCAGAATGACGGCGGAAGATCGCGACCATCCGGCGGAACGCCGTGATGTAGTCGTCCTCCTGTCCCCTGGCGAACCAGCCCATGCTGGAGATGTTCATCTCCCAACCGAGCCGAATAATCGCCTTGGGATGTGCCTGCGCGATCGCGCGCGCCGCTGCCTCGAAGTCGGAATCGTGCAAGCCGCCGGCGACATCGGCGAGCGGCGTGCCGGTGATCGTCAGCGGGACAGACCAGACGACGTTTCGCGCAGGGTTGAGCTTCTTCCAGAGCCCCGGCACCCAGTCGAGCTTGTGGAAATCGTCCCATGTATTCTGGCCGTAGAAATCGACGCCGATCACCGACGATGGTGGCTGGTTCAGCCACTTCTCCCAGGCTTGCAGCATATGCTCGCGGCCGGTCTCGCCCCAATTGACGAACGCGCCCGCAAACCGCGCCGAACCGGGACCGAGCGGTGATTCCCGCGATGGCGCGGCCCTCGCCGCCGACAGCCCACTCACGGCAAGCGCCGCAAGGCCGAGTGCCGTCCGCCGCGTGATCCCGCCTTGTCCATCAGTTCGCATCGCGTGCTCCGACAAGTTTCGGTGCAAGGAACGGCGCCAGCCGTTGACCCAGCTCGATCGACCCCTGTGACGTCAGATGGCCTTCATCGAACTGCATTGGCACGTTGGCAGCCACATATTCGTCGCAGCGGCCGTCCGGACAGATCGCATCGTAAAGCGAGACATAGGAGGCGCCGTGATCGGCCGCGAGGTGCGACATCGCGCTGTCACGTTCATGGACGCCAGGGCGGCGCATGGCGCGGGCGGCCGCCGGGTCGTCGCGCAGGATCTCGTCGACAAGCAGACGCGGCAATGCGCTGTCATATTCGACGATCGGTCCAAGCACGGTGACACGAAGTCCTCTCGCTTTCAGCAGGTCGAGGGTCGTCGCAATGATGGGCAGGTCCTCGTCCTTCCAGGACGCCGCCAGCAAGATTTTGTCGATCCGGTTGTTGGCCAGGAAGTCGTTGAAGACAAAGTCCATCATGCGCCGGCACGCCGGGCTGTCATAGTGCGAGCCGCCCTGCACGGCGGGGCGACACAGGCTGGCACTTGCCTGCATCACATTGACGCCGGGCATGGCCGACGCAAGCCCGAGCCAGAGATGCGCCGCATGGCTGTCGCCGATCAGAAGGTAGTTCGGCCGCGCCGGATCCCGCGTCATGCAGGTCTCGGTGTCGAGCTGTTGATGATTGGTGAGCAGGAAGCATCGGCCGGTACGAAACGCCGCCGAGGAATCATAAGCGAGGTAGGCGCTGATCTGCAGCACGCGCTCCGGGAAGCGGAACGGTGCCCCGCCAGCCAGCAAGATCAGTCCGCAGATCGCGAAGGCTGACGCCATCGCGGCCGATGCCGCGGTGAAAACCTTGGTTCGGGACGTGCTGCGAGCCAAGCTGCGGAACGGGAGTTCGATCAGCTTCCATGACAAATAAGCCATACCAACCGACAGAACGATCAGCAGCAGCTTGGTGCTGGCCGGCGAGCCCGTCTTCAACACCGCATCGGTGCGCTGAAACACGATCAGCGGCCAGTGCCAGAGATAAAGTGAGTAGGAGATCAGGCCGACGAACATCAGCGGTCGCAACGACAGCAGCCGGCCGGCCGGCGAGATGCCCCGTTCGCTGGAGGCGATCACCATCGTCGCGCCGACGCTGGCAAGCGACGTCATCAATAACAGTGGCGCCGAAGACGAGCCTGCAAGGATCACGCCGAGCAGCAGCGTCAGCCCTGCCAGTCCGCACACATTGCTCCACATTCCGCGCGGGGGCGCCGGAATGAAGCCGATCGCGAGCAGCGCGCCAAGCGCGAGTTCCCAGGCCCGGAACGGCGTCAGGTAGAAGACGAACGTCTCGTTGCGGGTGCTCATTGCGATCGCGGCCGCGAACGACATGACAGCACCGATCGCGAGCAGCAGCCTGGCGCGCTTGGGCGCGAATCGGTAGGCCACCAGCATCACGACCGGGACGACGAGATAGAACTGCTCCTCGACGCCGAGCGACCAGGTGTGCAGCAGCGGCTTGGTCTCGGCCGGTGCTTCGAAATAGCCGGCGGTCTTTGCGAAATAGACGTTGGCGACCGAGCCGACGGCGCTCGCGAGGCTCTTTGCGAAATCTTCCAGCTCGACGGGCAGGAAATAGATGTAAGCGAGCACACCCGTGACCAGCAGCATGACGAACAGCGCCGGAAGGATGCGCAGAATCCGCCGCTTGTAGAAATTGCCGAGCGAAAACGTTCCGTTGCGGATGTCGGCATCGGTCATGCCGCTGATCAGATATCCCGATATGACAAAGAAGATGTCGACGCCGACGAAACCGCCTCCGAAGCCGGGGACGCCGACGTGATACAGCAGCACCGGGATGACGGCGAGCGCCCGCAGGCCGTCGATATCGGAACGGTACTTCATGACATGGCACCGCCGCACGATCGCCGTTTCGTGCCGGAGCCGGTCGTGCCAAAAGCGGACACTGCTAACAGCGCAGGTGTGTCGAAACGGGCTGGCAGCTCAGCCGCCGTCCCACCGGCGGCGATATTCCGCCGGGAATGCCAATCAATTCTCATCCCTACCCACCTGCACCGAACCGCGTCGGCAATGCAGGCACGAGCACTGCAATATCCGGGCAAAACGCCTTCCAGCGCGAAATCGCGCGCACAAATGGTTACTGCGCACCCCGTTAACCGGCGCACCATCGAGCTGTTTACAAACAATTAACCATCAAGGACCGCGTGCGGTGCGCCCGGAATGCCCCGGCATCGATCTTGCTGAACTGGCAACAAGGACATTCGGGCGACTGCAACGTACCGCCCTGAAACGGTCCTGCCGGAGAGACTGACGAGATGAACCCTGTCGCGTTGATGACCCCGACTTACGGGCGCGATCTCGAGATCTGCACGCTGCTCTGCGAGAGCGTGGATCGCCACGTCACGTCTTTCTCCAAACACTATCTGCTCGTCCCGGACTGCGACCTGTCACTGTTCGCGCCGCTGGCGAGCGAGCGCCGAATCATCATTCCGGCTTCCTCCTTTCTCCCCGACTGGCTGCGGCCGTTGCCGCGGATGATCCAGCGCAAGCGCCGCCAGTTCTGGTGGTCGCTGCGCGCCAAGCCGGTGAACGGCTGGCACGTCCAGCAGATCCTGAAGATCGCCGCCACCATGGCGCTGCCCTATGAGCGCGTCTGTATCCTGGATTCCGACATCGTGTTCTTCCGCGATTTCGATCTGGCGAAGTTCGAGTACCCGAATACGATCCCGCTGTTGAAGATGGACGACGCGGTGACTGCCGACCAGCCGCGTCACTCGCGCTGGCTCGAGACCAGTCACCAGCTCCTCGGCCTACCGACGCCGCCCTTCCCGGCGCCCGACTTCATCGGACACATCATATTCTGGGACAAGCAGACCACGCGGGCGCTCGCCGAACGCATCGAGGCCGTCACCGGCATCAGCTGGATCGAGGCGCTGTGCAAGACCCGGGAGTTCTCCGAATATCTGCTGTACGGCTTCTTCGTAGAGAACGACGCTGCCTCCGCGCTACGTCACACTGTCGTGCCCAAGACACAGTGCATCAGCTATTGGGACGACCCGACCCTGAGCAAGGATGAACTGAATCGGCTGCTGCTGCGCGCCGACAGGGATGACGTCGCGTTCTCGATCGCGTCGTTCTCCGGCACGCCGGTCGAGACGATCCGCGAGGTCGTCGCCGAGAGCGATGCCATTCTCGCCCCTCACCAGGCCATCGAACCCGCGGGGGTTGCCGCCCTATGCTGATCGGACAGGCCAGCATCAATCTGACCGCCAACATCCTCTCGGCTGTGCTGGGACTGCTGAGCGTGTTCATCTTCACGCGGCTGTTCGCGCCGCATGATTATGGCGTCTATCTGCTCGGCGTCGGCTTCGCCTCCGTCATCTCGGTGTTCCTGGTCGGCTGGTTCCGCAACCTGATCCTGAGCGGGCACGCCCGCAACGACGGCACCGATGTCCGCGGCCTCGTCTTGTCAGGCTATCTGGTCTGCTGCCTCACCGCGCCGATCGCCTATGCGCTGGCCCGCCTCGTCGGACTCGATGGAACAGCCGCGATGGCCGCCGTTGCGCTCGCGGTCGCGATCGGCCTGTTCGAGTTAACGCAGGACCTGCTGCGGGCGCGCCTTAAGGCGCTCTCGGTCATGAGGGCGACGCTGGTCCGCGCCGGCGCACTGCTTGGCTTCGGCGTCATCGTCGCACTGGTCAGCCCGACCGGCTTCCTGCTGTTATCGGCGGCGGCCGCGGCCTACCTCGTCGCAGTTCTTGTGCAGTCGCGCAGTGCGTGGCGGGGCACGACTATCCGCTTCGACCGCGCCGATCTTTCCACACTCGCCCGGACCGGCCTGCCGTTGACGGTATCGGTGACGCTGCTCGCGATTTCGAGCGTGACCGACCGCTTCGTGATCGCCAATTTGATCGGCGCCGCGGACGCCGGCAAATATGTCGCGGCGCTCGATCTCGTGCGCCAGACCCTGATGATGCCGGCGATGAGCATCGCCGCCGCCTTCTTCCCGATGGCCGTGCAGATCCACGCCAAGCAGGGCGACGCCGCGGTCAAGAGCCATCTTGCGGAATGTCTCGAACTGCTCGCCGGCATCACGCTGCCGGCCTGTCTCGGCTTTGCGGCGATCTCCCCGCACATCGCCAACATCATCCTCGGCACCGATTTCCGCGAGGTCGCGGCGCAGATCATGCCCGTCATCGCGGTCGCCGTGATCTTCCAGGTGCTGACCCAGCAATATCTGCATGC
The DNA here is from genome assembly GCF_000938235.1 of Bradyrhizobium sp. LTSPM299. Lineage (NCBI taxonomy): Bacteria > Pseudomonadati > Pseudomonadota > Alphaproteobacteria > Hyphomicrobiales > Nitrobacteraceae > Bradyrhizobium > Bradyrhizobium sp. LTSPM299. Next base: position 401,170 of record NZ_JYMU01000049.1, on the reverse strand, counting down.
CGGCTTCCTGCTGTCCGGCCGCAATTCCTTCTATCTGATCAACACCGCCGCGATCATCGCCGCCAATGTGATCCTGTCCTACGTCCTGGTCAGCCATTACGGCACGATCGGCGCGGCATGGGCGCGGCTCGGCGCCGATATCGTCGGCTTTGCCAGCGCCCTCGTGCTCAGCCGCTTCGCCTTCCCGGTCCCGATCCCGCTCGGCCGGCTGGCCCTGATCGTCATCGCAGCGCTCGCCATGGTCCTTGCCGTCGGAGCGCTGGACCGCAGCCTGCATCTCGCCGATCTCCCCGTCAGCATCGCACTGACCGGCGCGGGACTCGCGGTCTATGCCGCGCTGTGCTGGCTGTTCGACATCGCGCGCGTCCGCGGACGGCTGAGACAGGGCCTGATCGCGGCCCGCACAAAGTTTGCCAACAGCAATATTGGATGAGCCAATGACAAAGACCTTTGCGCTCGACACGCTTGATGCTCCGCCGGTCCATGTGACAGCATTGGCCCCGGTCGCACCAATCCACCCTGAATCGCTGCTCGCTTTGCCGCCCGGCGAGGCCAAGCAGAGCCTGTTGACGGTTCACAGCATCCTCGAAGCCAAGCTACCGCGGGGACCACTGTCGATCTACGAGGCCGGCGGCGGCTCGACCAGCTATCTGCCGCTCAATGTGCTCGATCGCGCGCATGTGACCGTCGTCGACATCGACGAAGATCAGATCCGCAACAACAGCTACGCACAACAGGCGATCCTCGGCGACCTCCAGACCTATCGCTTCGCACCGCAGAGCTTCGATCTGATCATCTGCTACAACGTCATCGAGCACGTGCCCGACGTCGAGGCCGTGCTAACCGGCTTCTGTACGGCGATGAAGCACGACGGCCTGCTGCTGATCGGCGCACCGAATCCGAAGTCGCTCTCGGGCGTCGTCACCAAATATTCGCCGCACTGGTTCCACGTCTGGTTCTACCGCCACATCCGCGGCGAGAAGAAAGCCGGGCTGCCGGGCGAGGCGCCCTTCCCGACCCATTTCCATCCGCTGGTCACGCTTGCCAATCTCGAGGTCTTTGCCGGCCGGCACGGGCTGCAGGTCATCTACCGGAAGACGTACGAGAGCCCGCGCTATCCCGAGATGCGCCGCCGCAAGCCAATGATCGCCGCGCTGATCGACGCCGCGGCAAGGATCATGAATGCGGTGCTAACAGGCAAAGCCGACGTCCGGCACGGCGACTACCATGTGATCTTGCGAAAGCTGCAACAATGAATGCTCTGTGGTCAGAGGCTAGGGTCAAGGTCAGCCATCGGCTGGCGATGCATGTGCAGGTCGAGCATTTCCGGCTGAACAATGCCACGCCGATGGTGACGTTCAGCTTTGACGATCTGCCGAAGAGCGCCGCAACGTTAGGGGCCGATATCCTCGAGTCCTACGGTTCCCGCGGCACGTTCTACGTATCCGGCGGCCTGGTCGGCATCGACACGCCTGATTGGGCCAGCGGCAGCGCCGACGACGTCGTCTCGCTGCATCGTCGTGGCCACGAGGTCGGCTGCCACACCTTCTCGCATCGCCGCGCCTGCGATCTCGACGAGACGTCGCTGGCCGCGGAGATCGATCGCAATCGCACCTATTTGCATTCGCTCGATCCGACCATGTCGATCGAGACCTTCGCCTACCCGTTCGGCTACGGCTCCTACGCCCGCAAGCACCAGCTGAAGTCCGAGTTCCGCACCTGCCGCAGCATCGTACCAGGCGTCAACAGCGGCGAGGTCGACCCGCAGTTCCTTCGCGCCATGCCGCTGATCGACCGCCAGATGACCCGCGAACGGATTGATCAAGCGTTCGACGAGGCTCGAGACACTAACGGTTGGTTAATTTTCTACAGCCACGACGTCGCCAACCGGCCGAGCCTCTATGGTTGTTCGCCCGATCTCATGACCTACGCGCTTGAAGCCGCGGCACGACGAGGCATCCCGGCGTTGACCATGGCAGAGGCATTTCGATGCGCCCGCGGTTAAACGCTTTGTTTGCCTTTCTGGTGAATAGTCCCTCAATGGGTATGGTTAATTTTTCGTGTTGCGTCTTATCCGCGTTGTCGTCCCGCGCGCATTGCGTGACCCGTAAGATAACCCCTCAGCCGATGCGTGCAGCCAGTTCGAATGGAAGCTGGGGTTGATGCTGAACTATGACCAGCCGATAGGCCGGGCGAAGCCGGAGCCTCTCCACGCCGCGGTTACGGCGGGCTTCAGCGTGCTCGACCTGGTGCGGCTGCTGTGGGAGCGCAAGGTCGCGATCGTATCCGCCGCCCTGATCTGCGCCTGCATCGCGGTCGCGATCGGCAAGAGCCTGACGCCGAAATACACCGCGAGCGCCCAGCTCTATGTCGACCCGCGCGAATTGCAGCTCGTCGATCGCGAGCTGACCCCGCGCGCCCAAGACGTATCCGGCCTCTCGATGGTGGTCGAGAGCCAGTCGCGCCTGATCACATCCAACAACGTGCTGCTGCAGGTGATCCGCAACACCGATCTGGTCAAGGATCCGGAGTTTGGCGGCGGCGCCGCAACCAGGGGCATCTTCGCATCGCTGCTCGGTCTGTTCGGCATCGAGCCGAAGGTGACCGCGGATGAGCAAAAGCAGATCGAGATGAACGCGCTCGATTCGCTCGGCCGCCACATCAATGTGAAGAAGACCGACCGCACCTTCATCGTCGACATCGACGTCTGGTCGTACGACCCGGCGAAGGCCGCGATGCTCGCCAACGCGGTCTCGAGGGCCTATCTCGCCGAGTCCAAACAGTCGCAGGCCACTGCCGCCCGTCGCGCCACCAGCGACCTGTCCGGCCGGTTGAAGGAACTGCAGCAGCGGCTGCGCAACGCTGAAGATGGGCTCGCGACCTACAAGGCGCAGAACAACTTCGTTGGCTCGCAGGACAATCAGATCAGCGACCAGCAGCTCTCCGCCAGCAATCAGCGGCTGGCCGCGGCACGCGCGCTGACGCTCGACGCCCAGGCCAAATTCGACCAGATCGAGGCCAGCCGCCGCGGTTCGACCGACCCAGGTGCTATTCCCGAAGCCCTGCAGTCGCCGACCATCGCCAATCTCCGCTCGCAATATGCCGATGCGAAGAAGCGGCAGGCCGAGTTGCAGGGTGAGCTGGGACCGCGGCATCCGGCGCTGCGCCAGATCGAGCAGCAGGTCGATGACCTGCGCCGCACCATCAAGGAAGAAATCGACCGTTATGCGCTGTCGGCCAAGAACGATCTGACCAGGGCCCGCGACTATGAAGGGTCGCTGAACAAGGCGCTGGACGTCCAGAAGCGCCAGAGCGTGCAGATGAGCCAGGCGTCGGTCCGTCTGCGCGAGCTCGAGCGCGAGGTCGATGCGAGCCGCGACGTCTATCAGTCCTTCCTCAAGCGTTCGCGTGAAACCGAAGAGCAGGAGACCCTCAACACCTCCAGCGCCCGGGTGATCGGCGATGCCACCATTCCGCAGCGCCGCACCTTCCCGCCGGCGATGAGCCTGCTCGCGATGATCGGCTTCATGTTCGGCGGACTTGCCGCTGCGGCCTGGGCCATCGCCGCCAGTCAGCTCGCGCACGGCGCCGATCCGATCAGGCCCAGGGTCCAGCCGAAGGAGGATGCCGCTCCGGAGCGGCAGGCCGTCATCGCGACGGCGAAGCAGCCGGTCACTCCACGGCCCAAGCCGCGGCCTGCGGTCGGCCTGATCGAGAAGCCTATCATCGCCGAGCTGCAGGAATCCGACGTGATGCGGACGCTCGGTGGAATCCTGACCGGCGGCAACATCGCCGACGTCACGCGGTTCGGCTGGCCGACCCTGCGCACCGGCGCCTCCCAGTCGGCGTTCTCGACCACGATGTGGGAGATGTGCGCAGCGCTCGCCAACCGGACCAATCCCGAAGGCGTCATCGTGGTGGCCGTGATCGGTACAGACGCTGATCATGATCGCAGTGTCGTTGCGCTCAACATCGCGCTGACCGCGGCACGCCGTGGCGCCAGGGTTCTGATGATCGATGCCGATGGCGCAAGCCATGCCCTGTCGAACAAGGTCGCGCATTTCGGCAAGTCTGAACCAAGCCGCTTCGGCTGGCTCAACGTCGGCAGCAAGGCCGCCCGCGCGGTCAACACCGCGAACGGCATCATGATCCTGCCTACGATCCAGGGCAGCGCTGCCAAGGCCGGCGAGGCGATCCGCAAGGCGGTCGCCCAGGCGCGCTCAGCCGGTGGCTACGACCTTGTGATCCTGGACGGGCCCCCGATGCCGTGGGGCACGGCGGAGCGCAAGCTGCTTGACGTTGCCGACGGCCTCGTCGCGGTCCTGCCGGCCGAACGCGATATCAACGACTGCATGGAAGGCATCATCACCGCGCTCGGTGGCGCGCAGCGCAAGCTGGTCGGCGTCGTCCTCAATGAGCTCCAGCCGACCGCTGCAAGCCATCAGCACGACAAGCAGTATGCGTAAGCGCCGCGCCAACCGGGCCGCCGCGCACCGCTCTCCTGCAACAGCCGTCGCGAGCTGATCGTCCAATGGCCCGGCGGTCGATCCTTGCCATCACCGCCGCCGCATCCATTCTGCTGTCCGCCGCCGCCCGGGCATGCCCGTCCCTGATCGAAGGCGTCGCTGCGGACCGGATCGAAGCCCTGTCACGCGGCGTCAACGCCGACGGCTGGATTGCCGATCCGCAGTCTGCACCGCCCCGCAGCCTCTTGCTCGAACTGCGCAAAGCGGGCATGGCCCACATCCGGCTGCCGGTGCATGCCGACGATGTCATGCCGCGCTTCGCCACGACAGCGGATCGCGACCAACGCCTGCACACGCTCGATGGTGCGTTGAAAACCCTGCTTGCGCTTGGCTATGCCGTCTCCGTCGACCTGCATTCCGGCAAGCGCTTCAATGCGCTGCACAAGGATGATCCACCCGGCGCGATGCAGGAGATGAGGGATGCCTGGACCGGGCTCGCTCGGGTCATGCAGCGCTATCCGGCCGATCGGGTCTTTGCGGAACTGTTGAACGAGCCGGAGGTCGACGCCGCGCAGTGGCAGAACGAAGTCGAAGAGCTCGCCGTATTCGTTCGCCGGCTGCTTCCGCAAACGACACTAATTACCGGTCCGGTCAACTGGCAGCGCGCCGATGCGCTGCCAGGCTTCAAGCCGCTCGACGATCCGAACGTCGTCTATGCAATTCACGTCTATGACCCGATGGCGTTCACCCATCAGGCCCACTGGGATCCGAGCGAACCGCTCCAAGACATCATCGGATTGCCCTATCCGATCCGCGCCGACGATCCGCAGGTTCAGCGATTGCGGGAGCAACTCGGTGCGCTGAACAAGCGCAAGGCGCTTGCGATACTGGACCGCGCGATCCCCGACCGCGGCATCGACAAATGGCTCCAGCCTGCTGCCGCCTGGCAGCAGCGATATTCACGTCCGCTCATCATCAATGAATTCGGCGTGCTCAAGGCGGGAGCCCCGCGCGACAGCCGGCTGCGCTGGCTCGCCGCCGTCACGGCCTATGCGCGGCAGCATTGCTGGGGCTGGACCCACTGGGAGCTGTCGCAGGGCTTTGGCCTGGCGGACGCAATCACCGGCAAAGCTGAACCCGATGTGCTTAAGGCATTGTTCGGGCCGCGCTAGCCCGTCTGGTTAACCAGTTCTTACACATTGAGCCGCTAGATCGACCATTCGGGTGTGGCGCGCCACGCGTCCGGTTTAGGTCAGAGCTCGTGCGAGCAGGCATAGCCCAGCGGCCGCTGATGGCGGGCGACGTGATTCCGGCACTCGGCATCGCCGTGGCATCGATCGCATTCGCGCCGATCCTGCAGGCGGCCAACCCTGCGCTCGCAATCGTCGTCGAAACCCTTGTCGGCTGCGCGATCGTTCTCGCGGCACCCGCCTATGCGCCGTCGATCGCCATCTTCATCATTCTTTTCCAGAACCTGTTCGTCTCGCTTCTGTCGTCATATCTGTCGACCGAAGTGGAGATGGAATTCGTCAAGGGCTACAACTTCCTCGTTTGTTCGGTGATGTGGCTGGTCACGCTGGCGCTGTATCTGTTGCGCGAGCGCAACCGGTCTGCGGACATCGACCGGATCATGACATGGGGGATCGTCGCGCTGGCGACCGTCACGGTGTATTTCGTGATCGGCGCCACGCAAGACCCGCGCGCGGCACTCTTCTATCTGCGCAACATTGCGCTGCCGCTGTTTCTTTTTCAGTTATCGTTGCTGACCGCCGCGACGTTCGAAATCCGCATCACGCCTTTTTTGGTGGCCGTCGCCACGCTATTGATCGTCTGCGGATATATGGAACTGCTGTTCCGGGATGCCTGGCTCCATATCACCAACGGCTACACGTTCTGGCAGTTCGACGAGCTCAAGGCGACCCGCTCCGGAGCCTGGGAAGCCCAGATGCGCGCAACTGGCAACGTGCCGGTGGATCTCATCGATCGCTTCCGCTTCGGCTTCCTCAACAGCCCGCTGTTCGAGGATCTCGGACTGTCGACGATCCTGCGCATTCACGGACCGAACATGAGCGCGATCAGCTTCGGCTACGGAATTGCATTCTCTATCCTGTTCCTGTTCTCGGTCGGATATCGCTGGCTGGCCGTGGCCGCTATACCACTGCTGCTTCTCTGCAGCGTGAAGGGAGCGCTCATCCTGGTCATCTTCGTGGCATTTGCCTGGACGTCGACCTGGCTGTTCGGCGCGGTCATCACCCTCGTGGCCGGGTTCGTTGCGCTCGTACTCTATGTCATCGTCGCTATCCACATCGGACTGCAAATCGGCGACTTTCACGTCATCGGCTTCATGGGCGGCTGGAACGGCTTCATGCAAAACCCGTTGGGACGTGGACTTGGTGTCGGCGGCAATTTGACCGAAGGTTACTTCACAATCGACTGGAGCGCCGCGCAGCAGGCCGGCACTATCGAGGGCGCGGTGGAGAGCGCCGTCGGCGTATTGCTCTACCAGATGGGCATCGCGGCACTGGTGCCGCTCGGCTTCTTCCTGGCCATGGCGCTGAAGGCATGGCGCCTCTACGCCTCCTCCGGAATTCTCACGCAAGGGCTCGCCGCCTTCGGCACGATCGTAGTGCTGGTCAACGGCATCTTCCAGGAGGAGGCGCTGTTTGCGCCGCCGGCGCTCGGGCTGTTGCTGTGCCTGACCGGTCTGGTGATCGGCCATCACATTCGCACCCGAGGCCACACTCACGACGCGAAGAGCGAAGCGGCCTCGACCGCCGCTGTCACAGCGGTTTGATCTGCACCTTGCGGAACTTGACCACGCCCGAGCCATATTGGAGCGCGACATAGCCGCTCGCGTGCTTGGAGTCCTGCGCATCGACGGTCTTCTGGCCGTTGAGCGTCACGACGAAATGCGGTCCCTGCGCCGTGATTTCATAGACGTTCCACTTGCCGGCCGCTTTCGGCATCGGATCGACCTTGCCGACATCGACGATCGCGCCGGTGCCGTAGCTCGGATCCGGCCGCTTGTCGAAGATATTAACCTCGTAACAGACTTTGGAGTCGATCGTCGTGTTGGACTCGCAGCGAATGAAGATGCCGCTATTGGCGTCTTCATCGGTCCAGAACTCTGCCCTGATCTGGAAATCCTTGTAGAGGGTTTTGGTGACGAGATAGGCGAGGTCCTTGCCGTCGAGTTGTCGGCGACCAGCGCGCCGTCCTTCATCGCCCAGTTGGCCCTGCCGACCTCGCCCCAATCGCCCTTCGCGGTGCTGTCGAGCAACGTGACCCAGCCGTCATCGCCCGAGGCGGCGGTGGAAAATTGCAGCGCGGCTGCACCGATCAACAGACCGACCGCGAGCGTCGACAAATGCTTCGTGAAGGTTGTCCTCCCGTTTGTTTTGGTGGCGCGCAACCTAGCATCGCCGCGCGCGGCGTAAATCCCGTTTTTCATGTTGCATCTGCGTTGTTGCCGCATCCTCGGGTCACACGTGCGCGAGCGTGTCTTGCCGAGCCGGAACGAGAGCGGCTAGCATCGCCACAACGACACGGAGCGCCAGTATCGAACGGCGCCCATCCAGCGGGAGGACACGATGACGTCGTCGAACCGATCTCGGCAATATCTCTGGCGATACCTGATGCTGCCGCTGGCCTTTGCCGGCATGCTGAGCATCAGTTCCGCGGCTGAACTCAATCCCGCCGCGGTCACCTACAAGCTGCCGGACCAGATCCCCTGGAGCCCGGTCGACGCGCGCGGCGCGCAGAATGCCGTCGTGGTCGGTGATCCCTCGAAGCCCGGGTTCTACATGGTCTACACCAAATGGACGAAGGGCAATCACTTCAGCCGCCCGCACTTCCATCCCAACGATCGCTACATCGTGGTGCTACAGGGCACCTGGTGGGTCGGCACCGGCCCGAAATTCGACCCCGAGCACGGCACGGTGCCGATGCCGGCCGGCAGCTTCGTCACCCATACCGGCAAGCAGGTGCATTGGGACGGCGCCAAGGACGAGGACGCCGTGCTGCTGATCATGGGCGAAGGGCCGGCGACCGCGACCGAGGTGGAGCAGAAGTAGCCGCCGCGCGCCGGCAGGGCCGCACCGCGCATTGCATGGATCGAGGGCGCTGCTATCATCGAGGGCCAGGAGAGACCGATCGATGCATCCCGCCGCCAAGCTGCAATTTGCCCGCATCGTCGACGAGTTCGTGCGCTGGCGCGCGATTGCCGAACCGGAGCGGCCACCTGCTCCGGCCTGGTGGTGGGGACCGGCGTTCGAGATGCGCGACGTCGCCGAGGCGCTGCCATCCCGGTGGTGCCGCCAGCTCCGCCTCAATGACGGCGCGACCTATGCCGACGGCGCCGCGGCGCTGCGCCGAACGATGGCCGACCAGACCCTCGTGCCCTGGCCCTATGATTTCTCGCGCATGGTCGCATCCACCGATTCCGACGTCCGCGACCTCCACGTGCAGCCGTCAGACGACAGCGCGTTTCCGCCCTGAGTCCGGCTCGACATCAGCCGCAGCCTCGTGGTCCAACGCCGGCTGCAGCGGCGGCGAGGCCAGCAGCGGCGACGAGTTCAGCAGTTCCGCGAGATCGCGCGGCGGCAGCGGCTTTGAGAACAGGAAGCCCTGCATCTCGTCGCAGGCATGCGCCCGCAGGAAGTCCCGCTGCTCGGAGGTCTCGACGCCTTCGGCGACGATGGTCATGCCGAGCGCCTTGCCCATGCTGATGATCGCCTGCGCGATCGCGACGTCCTCGGAATCGTCGGGCAGGTCGCGCACGAACGAACGGTCGATCTTGATGGTATCGATCGGGAACTGCTTCATCAGTGACATCGACGAATAGCCGGTGCCGAAATCGTCGATCGCAAGCCGGATGCCGCGGTTCTGGATTGCGTCGAGCACGCGGATCGCCCGCGGCACGTTGCGCATCACCATGCTCTCGGTGACCTCGAGCTGCAGCAGCACCGGCGACATGCCGCTGTCGCGCAACGCCGCGTCGATATCGTCGAGCAGATGCGGATCGGCGAACTGCCGCGGCGAGAGGTTGACCGCCATGGTGCCCGGTTTGAGGCCGCCGCGCTGCCACGCCATGTTCTGCGCACAGGCTTCCTTCAGCACCCAGCGGCCGATCGGCACGATCAGCCCGGTTTCCTCGGCCAGCGGAATGAATTGCCCCGGCGTGATCTGACCGAGCTCCGGATGGCTCCAGCGCAGCAGCGCTTCGACGCCGCTGATCTGTCCGCTCGCCATATCGACCTTGGGCTGATAGTGCAGCGAGAACTGCTCGCGCTCGAGCGCACGGCGCAGCGCGTTCTCCAGCGTCAGGCGCTCGATCGACTGCGCCTTGATCTCCTTGGAGAAGAAGCGGAAGTTGTTCTTGCCGTCCTCCTTGGCGAGATACATGGCCATGTCGGCGTTCTTGGTCAGGGTCTGCACGTCCGAACCATCGGCCGGATAGGTCGCAATCCCGATCGAGGCGGTGGTGTGGCACTCATGGCCGCTGAGCTGCAACGGCTGACTGAGTTCCGCCAGCAGGACGCCCGCGATGCGCTCGACGTCGGCGCGCTCGGCGGCTTCCTCCAGGATCACCACGAATTCATCACCGCCGAGCCGCGCCACGACGTCGCTCGCACGCAGCGAGCCGCGCAGCCGCTCGGCGATCGCGACCAGCAGCATGTCGCCGGCGTCGTGCCCGAGCGAATCGTTGATCACCTTGAAGCGATCGAGGTCGATGAACAGCACGGCGAACTGCCGCTGGTGGCGGTCCGCCGCCTCGATCGCATGAAGCAACAGCTCGTTGAACATCTCGCGATTGGGCAATTTGGTCAGGCTGTCATGCGAGGCGAGATATTCGATCCGCTCGTCGGCCTTGTTCTTTTCATCGGCACGAACGAAGCTTTCCAGTGCGAACGCCAGATTGTCGGCGAGCCGCTGCAACAGCTCGACGAACTCCGGTGTGAACGTGTCCTTCTCGATCGCCACGAAGATCATGACGCCGACGACCTGCCCGCCGACAACAAGCGGAAACGAGGCGCCGGATTTCGTGCCATCGAGGCGAGCCCGCTCGTGGAAGGCCGCCGTATGCGGATCGGCAGAGTAGTCGTTGATGATGCAGGCCTTGCCCGAGCGGAACGCCCTGCCGCAGGCGCCGCGTCCTTCCGGGTGCGCCTCGTTGATCGACAGCGTGACCTGGCGCGCGCCCTCCGCGGCCGGTCCTGCGATTGCGACGATCTCGAGGTAGTCGCTGCCAGGCCGCGCCAGCGCGATGGTGGTGGAGGTGAACTTGCCGCCGGTCGCCGCCGCCTCGCAGACCAGCCGATACAGCTCAGTGCGGGACTTCGCCCGCATCATGGCCTCGTTGGTCGCGCTCAGCGCCGCGAACATGCGCGACAGCCGCTCCTTCTGCTCGTCTGCCCGGGCCTTCTCGTCGACGCGGTCGAAATTGTCGAGCGCAAAGGACACGTTCTCGGCGAGCCGCTGCAGCAGCGCCATCATCTCCGGGCTGAATGTGCCGAATTCTCCGGAGAGGAACACCAGCGCGCCGATCGCCTCGCCGTTCTTGAGCAGCGGCAACGCCGCGCCGGATTTGCCGCCGCTGTCGCGGGCGACCTGGTAGACATGCGACTCAGGTCCGAAATCGCTGAGATAGTCGTTGCTGATGCAGGGCCTGCGGGTGCGGATCGCGACGCCGGTGAGAGTCTGCCCCTCCGGGCGCGACGCATCGGCCGACAGCAAAACCTCACGAGCGCGAACGCGGTCAGAACCCGAGACCGCCACGTTCTCCAGGAGGACCTCGCCCGGCCGCACCAGCCTGATCGTGGCTGAGACAAACTGGCCGCCGACGGCCGCGGCATCGCAGACCAGGTCGAACATCTCGCTGCGGGATTTCGCCCGCATGATCGCTTCGTTGGTCGCGCTCAACGCGGCAAACATCCGCGTCAGGCGCTCCTTCTGCTCTTCGGTGCGCGCCTTCTCGTCAGCGCGGTCGAAGCTGCCGAGCGCAAAGGACACATTGTCGGCGAGCCGCTGCAGGAGTTCAGCGAATTCAGGCGAAAAGGTATTGCGCTTGGCGGAGATGAACAACATCACCCCGACCGGCCGGTCGTCGACCAGCAATGGAAACGCTGCACCCGATCGCGCCTCCTCTCGGTCGATGACGTCGCGGAATGCGCTGTTCGTGATGTCGTTCAGGAAGTCGTTGTTGATACAGGCCTGCCGCGAACGGAACGCCCTGCCGCAGACCCCGCGCCCCTCGGGGCGCGCCTCATTCGGCGAGACGTTGAGACGGCGCGCATTGTCCGCGGTGGGACCGGCGACCGCCATCATCTCCAGGAAGTCGTCGCCGGGCTTCGCCATCAGGATGCTGGTCGAATTGAACCCGCCGCCATGCGCCGCCGCCGCACAGACCAGCTCGAACATCTCCAGACGCGACCTGGCGCGCATGATCGCTTCGTTGGTCGCGCTCAGCGCCGCGAACATCCGCGACAGCCGCTCCCTTTCGGCGTCGGCCTTGGCCTTTTCGGTGGTCCGACCGAAATTGTCGAGCGCGACCGACACGTTCTCGGCAATTCCGGCGAGCAGCGCGATGATCTCCTCGTCGCGGGCCCAGGAATTGCTGATGAAGAAGATCAGGACGCCGATGCTGTTGCCGAATCGGGTCAGCGGAAGCGCGACGCAGGCCATCAGGCCACTGCCGTGGATTTTCACCTGCGAGGAACTCGCCGATTTGGGGATGTCGCTCTCGACACAGGGCCGCCGGGTCCGGAACGCTTCGCCGCAGATACCCTTGCCGTAGACGCTGGCCGGGTCGGTCGAGAAGCGGGTCTGCGTGATCAGATCGATCGCCTCGCCGGTGCCGGCGACGGGTTCAAGCCAGTGCGTGTCGGGTTCGGCCAGCAGCACCACGGTGGCGAAGGACTTGCCGCTGAACACCGCGGCATCGCAGACCCGTTGATACAGATCGTGCTCGGTCTTGGCGCGCAGGATGGCTTCGTTGGTGGCGCTGATGGCGCCGAACATGCGGTTCAGCCGGCGCATCGCCCGCTCGCCGCTCTTGCGCGACGCCTCATGGTCGAAATTGTCGAGCGCAAATGACACGTTCGCCGCCATGCGTTCGAGCAGCGAGACGATCTCCTCGCCAAGCGAATGCGGCTCGCGCCGCGTCACCATGAAGACGCCGACGCTGCGCCCATTACAGATCAGCGGCATTGCTGCAGACGCACCGATGCCGGCCGCAACCGCGCCGCTGCGCCAGGCCACCGAACAGACTTCGTTGATGTAGTCGTTGCTGACATAGGCCTGCCGGGCACGGAACGCCCGCCCGGCAACGCCCTCGCCCTCGGGGGTGTTCGCGATAATAGAGATGCTGATGCTGCGCAGGCGCGCGACGTCGTCGCCGAAGCCGGCCGCGAATTTCAAGCGGCCGGTATCAGGCTCCAGCAGGAAGACGGTTGCGGCCAGGAAGTCCCCGCTCGAGAAGGCGGCTTCGCAGACCTTGCCGTACAGTTCTTCCGGTGATTTTGCGTACAGGATCGCTTCGTTGGTGGCATTCAACGCCGCAAATGTACGTCCGATGCTCGACTGCACGATCCCTGAGGCCCTGGGGCCGCCCCCTTCAATCTGGGCGGGAACCATGCCCGCGAGAGGACTAAGTGGAGGTTAGGACTTCGGGCAAGTTGCGAGTCAAAGTAAACACATGACGAACAAAGGCAGCCGGTTTCCGGAGAATTACGGGCCCTGCTGTGCCAGGCTGAGGCGCTGATGCCGCCGCCCGGCTCGCGCCGTCATGGTGCCCAAATTCCGCATCGCGACCGCGCCCGTTCCACGCTGTGAAATCGACGTGGCAAGCACCCTGCTCCCGGTATGGCCGTCCGCATTTTCTGCCCTTGCTCCGTCAGCGGCGCTTTGAGACCATGTGGCCAACCACGGTAAGCAAGACCCGCTGATTGTGCGGGCGGACAGCGAGGAAATTCCATGCCGATCGTCCAGGCCGACCGTCTCACGCGCATCGGCGCGGCGCTCCTCAAGGCCGCCGGCGCATCGGAGGAGGAGGCGAACGCCGTCGCCTCCGGCTGCGTCAACGCCAACCTCGCAGGCCACGATTCGCACGGGATCATCGCGATCCCGACCTATATCGACCGCGTCAAGGCCGGCCACATCGTGCCCGGCGCCAAATGGACCATCGTGCAGGAGACCTCGACCACCACCGTGATCGACGGTCACTGGGGGTTCGGCTTCCACGTCAACGCCAAGGCGATGGAAATGACCATCAACAAGGCCAAGACCGCCAATGTCGCGGCCTGCACCGTGTTCCGGCAGAGCCATGTCGGCCGGCTCGCGCATTATCCGCTGATGGCGATGCGCGAGGGCATGATCGGGATCGCCACTGCCGATTCCGGCCGCTCACCGAAGCATGTCGCCCCGTTCGGCGGCCGCGAGGCCCGGCTCGGCACCAACCCGATCTCGATCGCGGTGCCGTCCGATCTCGACGCGCCGTTCTACCTGGACATGGCGACCTCGGCGGTCGCCGCCGGCAAGATCCAGCTCGCGGTCGCGCGCGGTGAAGCGATCCCCAAGGGTTGGATCATCGACGCCGAGGGGCGCGACAGCACCGATCCGAAGGACTACCGCAAGGGCGGCGCGCTGCTGCCGCTCGGCGGCAGCGAGGGCTACAAGGGCAGCGGTCTCGCCGCGATGGTCGAAGTGCTGTGCGGCCTGCTGACGGGTCTGGGTTTCGGCGTCGAGCCGACCGGCCGTCACAATGACGGTTGCTTCATGGCGGTGTTCAACGTCGCCGCGTTCCGCCCGCTGCAGGATTTCAAGAAGGAAGTCGCCGACTTCGCCCGCTATCTGAAATCGACGCCACCCTCCGAAGGAAGCCGCGGCGTGTTCTATCCTGGTGAAGTCGAATTCATCCGCGAGCAGCAGCGGCGCAAGGACGGCATCGAGATCGAGGATGCCACTTGGGACAAGCTGAAGGCGCTCGCGGCCGACTACAAGCTTGCCACCGACCTCGACCTGCATCGATCGTGATACGATGACAAGACATCGCATCACGATCTCGCTTTTCGTTTGAGCATGATCCGTTCGGAAAACCGGTTCCCACTTTCCCGGATCATGCTCTGACCCATCGTCAAGCACGGGAGAACAGCATGACACGGCAAATGGCGATGGTCGGCTTTTTGCAGGCCCAGAACTGCACCAATCTGCCGAGCTCATGGCGTCACCCGGAATCGCGCGACGATTCGATGTCGGCGGACTACTACCAGGAGATCGCGCGCATCCTGGAGGCCGGCAAGTTCCATATGGCGTTCTTCGACGATCGCCTCGCGATGCCGGACCGCTATGGCAACGATCACGCGCACACCGTCGAATACGGCATCCGCTGCGTGAAGATGGATCCGATCGTGGTGCTGACCACGATGGGCATGGTGACCTCGAAGCTCGGTCTCGCGTCCACCGCGTCCACCACCTATTTCGAACCGTTCGACGTCGCCCGCCGCTTCGCCACCCTCGACCTGATGACCGGCGGCCGCGCCGCCTGGAACGTGGTGACCTCGGTCAATGACGGCGAAGCCCTCAACATGGGCCGCGAGCAGCATCTCGAGCATGATCACCGCTACGACCGCGCCGACGAATTCATGGAAGTGGTGCTCGGCCACTGGGATTCCTGGGAAGACGGCGCGCTGATCATCGACAAGACATCCGGCCGCTTTGCCGATCCGGCCAAGGTGAAGCGGCTTGACCACAAGGGCGCGTTCTTCAGCTCGCGTGGCCCGTTCACGGTGCCACGCTCGCCGCAGGGCCATCCCGTCGTGATCCAGGCCGGCGCCTCCGGCCGCGGCCAGCGCTTTGCCGGACGCTGGGGCGAGGTGATTTTCACCGCGGCACGCAATCTCGCCAATGCCAAGCAGGGCTATGAGGCCATCCGAAGCGAAGCCGCCAAGGCCGGCCGCGATCCCGACCAGATGTTCCTCTGCAATCTGATCACGCCGGTCGCCGGTGCCAGCAAGGCCGAGGCCGAAGACAAAATGGCCGTGATCCAGAAGCTGCCGCTCGAGATCGACGCGCTGTCGCTGCTCGCCGAAGGGCTCAACTTCGACTTCGGCGCCAAGGGAATCGACGAGCCGCTGACGACGGAGGAGTTGCACGGCATGCAGGGCATGATCGGCATCCGCGACGGCGTGCTGCGCACCTCCGGCAAGACCAATCCCTCGACCCGCGACTTCATCACGTTTTCCGGCCGCGGCCAGGTGCAGGACGCGATCGTCGGCGGCCCGAAGGAGATCGCCGACCGGCTCGAGGAAATGTTCGTCGGCCGCGGCTGCGACGGCTTTGTCGTTGCGGCGAGCTACGTGCCTGGCTCCTACGCCGATTTCGTCAACCACATCGTGCCCGAGCTGCAACGCCGCGGCCTGTTTCACAAGGATTACGCCGGCAAGACGCTGCGCGAAAATCTCGGCCTGCGGCGCCCGGCGGCCGGCAGCTGGAAGACACGCGCGCAAGCGGCGGAATAGAAGGACACCAACATGCGCTGGCTCAAATTCACCGCCGCAGGCAAGACATCCTGGGGCGTCGTCGAAGGCGACAAGGTCACAACCGTCAGCGGCGATCCGTTTGGCGAATGGACCGGGACGTCGCAAACCCATGCCCTCAACGCCGTCAAGATCGAGCTGCCGCTGATTCCGCGCACCTTCTACTGCGTCGGGCTAAACTATCTGAAGCATCTCAAGGAAGCCGCCGACAAGGCCGGCACGGTGCCGAACATCCCTGATCGTCCCGAGATCGGCTACCGCGCGCAGAACGCGCTGATCGCCCATGACGAAGACGTCGTGATTCCGGCAAGCGCGACCGAGAAGATCCATTACGAGGGCGAGCTCGTCGTCGTGATCGGCAAAAAAGCAAAACATCTCACTGAAGCCAATGCGATGGATTGCGTGTTCGGCTACACTATCGGCAACGACGTCTCCGAGCGCAGCTGGCAGAAGGCCGACCGCAGCCTGTGGCGCTCCAAGAACGCCGACACTTTCAAACCGATGGGCCCGTGGATCGAGACCGACGTCGATCTCGACACCATGGAAACTGCGATCTGCGTCAACGGTAAGGAAACCGGCCGCTTCCGCACCAACGACATGATCTTCGGCATCGTGCCGTTCCTCGTCGAGCTGACGAAATATTTCACGCTGTGGCCCGGCGACGTGATCTGGATGGGCACCGACGGTGCCTCGCCGGATTTGAAGCACGGCGATGTAGTGGAGATCGACATCACCGGCATCGGGACGTTGCGGAACAGGTTTGTGAGGGAAAAGGCGTGAGGCCACTGCGTTTCTGACCGCGCTCCACCCCCATCGTCGTTCCGGCCTAGTGCGCAATTGCGCACGGGAGCCGGGACGACACTGAGTTTGTGGCGCGGTCTGTGAATCATGCATCCGCATTCTCGCGACACGTTCTGTCCGAGGTTTGCCGGTCTTTTCGTCACTCTGGAAACAAGGGCGCAGGGAAAGCCGGGTGCCGATCGCACCCATGGGTCCCGTGCAACAAAAAGCACGGGAGTAGGACCACAGGTGTAACCGGAAAAAACCCGGCTTTCGTCGGGCCATCGTCACGTGGTCACACAGCCACTTTCGTAACGTGACAAGACCAGGGGACACGCAATACCGTGGCCCCACTCCCAAGTCGGCAGGCCGCCATGTCCATTTCACGCCGAACCTTGCTTCAGAGCTCCCTGATTTGTGCTGCGGGAATGGTCCAGGGGCGATCACCGGCCCTTGCCCAGGAGCCTGCGGCGTTACCGACGCCGGATCAACGCAAGCAGATGGCCGAGTTGGCCGCCGATTTCATGAATACCTACGACGTTCCAGGTCTTTCAGTCGCCGCCGCAATCAAGGGAAAGCCCGCCTACGTCGAGGCTTTCGGCGTTGCCGATCGGGAAACCGGCGAAGCACTGACGCCGCAACACCGCTTCAGGATTGCGAGCATATCGAAGCCGGTGACCTCGACCGGGATCTTTGCGCTCGTCGAAGCGGGCAAATTGCGGCTCGGCGATTACGTGTTCGGACCAAATTCCATTCTCGGCGGCGAATACAAGACGACGCCGACCCTGCAGAATTTGATGACGTCCGATACGGCTCGCTCGTACATTGAGCAGATCACGATTGAGCATCTGTTGACTCACACCACCGGCGTCTGGGGAAACCAGTCTCATGATCCGATGTTCATGAACCAGCAAATGAAGCATCGGGAGCTCATCAATTGGACACTGGAGCACATGCTGCTCACCAATCCTCCGGGCGAGTCCTTCGCGTACTCGAATTTCGGCTATTGCATCCTTGGGCGTGTCATCGAGAAACTGACCGGTCAGACCTATGAGCAATACATCAAGGACAGCGTTCTGAAACGATGCGGCATCGCCGATATGCAGATTGCCGGAAATACGCTGAAGGATCGAGCCACAAACGAGGTCAAATACTATAGCCAGACGGGCGGCGATCCGTATGGGATGAATGTCGCTCGAATGGATTCTCACGGCGGCTGGATTGCGACGCCGAGCGATTTAACGACGCTCTTCGTCCACATCGACGGGTTCAAGGATACCGAACAATTGCTGACCGACGACAGCCTCCGCGTCATGAGCGCGCCCAGCACCGCAAACCCTCGCTACGCCAAGGGCCTCTTCATCACGCCGAACAATAATTGGTGGCATAGCGGGCTGCTCGATGGAACGACGACCATTTCCGTAAGAACGAATGGCGATTTCTGCTGGTCGGCGTTTACCAATACAAGGTCGCGGGATGCAGGCATGAGCCGCGCGCTCGATCAGCTGGTATGGCAGATGACAAAGGCGGTGCCTGACTGGCATCCTCAGAAACGCGCCTAGGCCTCTCGTCATTCCGGGGCGCGCCACTTGGCGCGAACCCGGAATCCATTAGGCCGCATGATTCATGGATCGATGGATTCCGGGCTCGACGCTTCGCGTCGCCCCGGAATGACGAGGGGAGATACCGCCCCTCAAAACGGCAGCGTGACGCCGGTCTTGATTTCCTTCAGCACCACGTTAGTGCGGACGTGGCGGATGCCGGGGATGCGGAACATGAAATCGTCCAGGAATCTGTTGTAGGCGTCCATGTCACGCACGACGACGCGGAGGTGATAGTCGGCGTCGCCGGTGGTCGCGAAGCATTCCAGCACCTCGCGGCGCTGCATGACGCGTGCGACGAACTCGTCGACGAATGTCGCGTCATGCCGCTCCAGCGAAACGTGCAGGATCGCGGAGGTCGCAAAGCCCGCCTGCTGGCGCGCGACCAGCGCTGAATAACCTGCAATGACGCCGGACTCTTCCAGCGCGCGGACCCTGCGCCAGCAGGCCGAGGTCGACATCCCGACTGTCTCGGCGAGCTGCTGGTTGGTGGCGCGGCCATCCTTTTGCAGTTCGACGAGGATCTTCTCATCCTGTTCTTCAATCACTGCTCGGCTCCATTTCGGTAAATTCTACCGAAATTGGCATTTTAATGCAATATTCTACCGAATGACGCACCTACTCGGGACACATAGGTATGACCTACCAACCCGGCAGGCGTAGCGTCATCCGATCAGACATTGCGACTCGCGAGAGGTCAGTCATGGGCCAGATGCCGCTGCTCGACGCCTACCAACTCTCCGACCGCTACACGCGCGAACGCGGCCGCGTCTTCCTCACGGGCACGCAGGCAATCGTCCGCATCGCGCTCGACCAGATCAGGCGCGATCGCGCCGCCGGGCTCAACACCGCGGGCTTCATCTCCGGCTATCGCGGCTCGCCGCTCGGCGGCGTCGATCTCGAACTGTGGAAGATCAGCGAGCGGCTGAAGGACAGCCGCATCGAATTCCTGCCCGCCGTGAACGAAGACCTTGCGGCGACCGCGGTGCTCGGCTCGCAGCAGGTCGAGACGCAGAAAGACCGCGAGGTCGATGGCGTGTTCGGCCTCTGGTACGGCAAGGGTCCGGGCATCGATCGTTCCGGCGATGCGCTGAAGCACGGCAATGCCTATGGTTCGTCGCCGCATGGCGGCGTGCTTGTCGTGGCCGGTGACGATCATGGCTGCGTGTCGTCGTCGATGCCGCACCAGTCCGACGTTGCCTTCATGAGCTGGTTCATGCCGACGCTGCATCCGGCCGATGTCGGCGAATATCTCGCCTTCGGCGAATATGGCTACGCGCTGAGCCGCTTCACCGGCATGTGGGTCGGCTTCAAGGCGATCTCGGAGATCGTGGAGTCGGGTGCGTCCGTCGAACTGCCGGCGCCGCGCGACTTCGTGCCGCCGGAGTTTACGCCGCCGGCGGGCGGACTGCATTATCGCTGGCCGGATTTGCCGGGGCCGCAGATCGAGGAGCGGCTGGAGGCGAAGAAACACGCGGTCTATGCCTTCGCGAAAGCCAATCCGATCGACCGCCGCATCTACGACGTCAAGGGTGCGCGCTACGGCATCGTCACCACGGGCAAGGCGCATCTCGATCTGATGGAGGCACTGCGGCTGGTCGGACTTGACGAGGCCGCCTGCCGCGATCTCGGCATCGATATCTACAAGGTCGGTATGGTGTGGCCCCTGGCGCTGCACGATGCGATGGAGTTCGTGAAGGGCAAGCGCGAGATCCTGGTGGTCGAGGAGAAGCGCGGCATCATCGAGAGCCAGTTCAAGGAATATTTCTACGACTATCCCGGTTCGAAGCCGGAGCGGATGGTCGGCAAGCATGACGAGCGAGGGGCGCGGCTGATCTCCTGGATCGGCGAGTTGTCGCCGCGGATGCTCGCCGACGTGCTGGCGCGACGGCTCGATCCGATGTTTCCCGACTTGCAGCTCGCCCGCCGCGTCGCTGCGCTCGCACCTGAACAGGACCGAACGATCGCGGTGCCGGGCGCGACCCGCACGCCGTATTTCTGCTCGGGCTGCCCGCACAACACGTCCACGAAGGTGCCTGAAGGCTCCAAGGCGTTGGCCGGCATCGGCTGCCACTTCATGGCGAGCTGGATGGACCGCGAGACCTCGTCCCTGATCCAGATGGGCGGCGAAGGCGTCAACTGGGCGGCCTCGTCGCGATTTACAGGCCATCAGCACATCTTCCAGAACCTCGGCGAAGGCACCTATTATCACTCCGGCTCGATGGCAATCCGGCAGGCGGTCGCCGCGAACGCCAACATCACTTACAAGATCCTGTTCAACGATGCAGTCGCGATGACCGGCGGCCAGCCGGTCGACGGACCGGTCAGCGTGCATGCGATCGCGCACAGCGTCCGCGCTGAGGGCGTGGCGCGCATCGCGCTGGTCTCGGACGAGCCATCGCATTTCTCGCCGGCGGATTTTCCCGCCGGCGTCACCATCCATCCGCGCGAGGCGATGGACGCCGTGCAGCGCGAGCTGCGCGAGATCAAGGGCGTCACCGTGCTGATTTACCAGCAGACCTGTGCCACCGAGAAACGAAGACGCCGCAAGCGCGGCACGATCGCGGATCCGGCGCGTTTTGCTGTGATCAACGACCTCGTCTGCGAGGGCTGCGGCGACTGCTCGGTGGAGTCGAACTGCCTCAGCGTCGAGCCAAAGGAGACGCCGTTCGGCCGCAAGCGCAAGATCAACCTCTCGACCTGCAACAAGGATTTTTCCTGCCTCAACGGCTTCTGCCCGAGCTTTGTGACCATCGCGGGCGGCAAGCGGCGCGCGAAAACCGCCAGCGGGATCGATCCGCTGGCGCGCGTTGCGAAACTGCCGTCGCCGGAGTTTTCCGCACTCGCGCAGCCCTATGATTTGCTCGTCACCGGCGTCGGCGGCACCGGCGTGATCACGGTCGGCGCGCTGGTTGCGATGGCCGCACATCTCGAAGGGCGCGGCGTCTCGGTGCTCGACTTCACCGGCTTTGCGCAGAAATTCGGCCCGGTGCTGAGCTTTCTGCGGCTTGCCGCAACACCCGACGCGCTGCACCAGGTGCGGATCGACCAGGGCGCGGCCGATGCGCTGATCGGCTGCGACCTCGTGGTGAGTTCGTCCGCCAAAGCCTCCGGCACCTATCGCAAGGGCATGCGCGCCGCGATCAACCTCGCGGAGATGCCGACCGGCGACGTGGTTCGCTTTCGTGATGCCGACCTCGCCTCGCCGGTTCGGCTGCGCGCGATCGAGCGGGTGATCGGATCAGGCAATCTCACGGCGATCGACGCCAATGCGCTGGCCGAACGGCTGCTCGGCGACAGCGTGTACGCCAACATCATGATGCTCGGCTTCGCCTGGCAGCAGGGGCTGGTGCCGGTGTCGCTGGACGCATTGACGCGCGCGATCGAGCTCAACGGCGTCACCGTCGAGCGCAACAAGCAGGCGCTGGCGTGGGGACGGATTGCATGTGCCGATCCGGAGTTCCTGCCGAAGCCCGAGAACGCCGCCGCCAATGCGGCGGAGACGCTCGATCAGATGATCGCGCGGCGCACGGATTTCCTCGTAGGCTATCAGGATGCTGCCTATGCCGCGCGCTACCAAGCGACCGTCGACAGCGTCCGCCGCGCCGAGGCGGCGCTGGGCAGCGAGAGCCTTACCGACGCCGTGGCGCGGTCGCTGTTCAAGCTGATGGCGTACAAGGACGAATACGAGGTAGCGCGGCTGCACATGCAGACCGGCTTCCTCGACGACCTCAAGCGCGAATTCGACGGCGATTTCACGGTGCAATACCACATGGCGCCGCCATTCCTCGCCGCTGGCCACGATGCGCGCGGACGGCCGCGCAAGCGCGCGTTCGGCCGGTGGATCCAGACGCCGCTACGGCTGCTGGCGCGGCTCAAGGGGCTGCGCGGCACGGCGTTCGACGTGTTCGGCTACAGCACCGAGCGCCGCGCCGAGCGCGAGCTGATCACGTGGTACGAGACTCTCATCGACATGATGCTCGGCAAGCTCGACGCGGCGCACCTGCCCGATCTCATCGCGATCGCAGAGGCGCCGATGGAGATCAGGGGCTACGGTCCGGTGAAGGACGCTGCGATCGACAAGACCAAAGCGGAGGTCGCGCGGCTCACCGCGCGCCTCGCCTCAGATCCGACGCATCATGGCGACGGCTCAGGAGCCGACCGCCGCGCTGCGCTTGGCGGGTGATATCAAGCCGACCACGATAGTCGCGAGCACGGCCACCACGATGTTGAGCAGCAGCGCGCCGAGGCCGACATAGAAGGTGTAGCTGGTGTCGCCGAGCGTGATGGTGGCGAGCGGCTTCAGCCCGTTGCTCCACGCCGTATATGTACCCCAGCCGATGCCGACGGCCCAGCCGAGCAACAGCCCCTCGGCGCGGAACCAGACGGTGAACAGGCCGAACACCAGTGCCGGCAGCGTCTGCACGATCCAGAGGCCGCCGAGCAGTTGCAGGTCGAGCGCATATTGCGTCGGCAGGAACAGGATGAAAGCGAGCGCGCCGACCTTCACCACCAGCGAGGTGATCTTTGCCACCGACGCCTCGCCGGCGTTTGAAATGTCCGGATTGACGTAGGACTTCCAGACATTGCGGGTGAACAGATTCGCGGCGCCGATGCTCATCACCGCGGCCGGTACCAGCGCGCCGATCGCGATCGCGGAGAATGCGAAGCCGGCGAACCAGGACGGGAACAGGGTCTTGAACAGCGTCGGCACCACGTCGTTCGGCGACGTCACCTTGATGCCAGCGGCGTAGGCCATGTAGCCGAGCAGCGCGATCAGGCCCAACAAGAGCGTATAGGCCGGCAGCAGCATCGCGTTCTTGCGGATGGTATCCGCCGATTTTGATGCAAAGATGCCGGTCAGCGTGTGCGGATACATGAAGGCAGCCAGCGCCGATCCGAGCGCCAGCGTCGCATAGGGCAGGAACTGCGCGGGCTTCAGCGTCAGCCCGGTGGCGCCGCCCTTCGCGGTGAAGGCGTCGTTGGCGGCCGAGAACACCGCGCCGTAGCCGCCGAGCTTGGTCGGCACCACGATGACGGCGACCAGCACCACGATGTAGATCATGATGTCCTTGACGAAGGCGATCAGCGCCGGTGCGCGCAGGCCCGAGCTGTAGGTATAGAGCGCGAGGATCACGAAGGCCGCGATGATCGGCAACTCGCCGGTCAGGCCCATCGCCTTGATCACGACCTCCATGCCGATCAGCTGCAATGCGATATAGGGCATCGTCGCGACCAGGCCGGTCAGCGCGACCGCGAGTTCGAGACTACGCGACCCGTAGGCGGCATGGACGACGTCGGCGGCGGTGACGTGGCCACCGGCATGCGCCTTCTTCCACAGCACCGGCATCACCGCGAACACGAAGGGATAGACGATGATGGTGTAGGGCAGCGCGAAGAAGCCGTAGGCGCCGACCGCATAGACCAGCGCCGGCACCGCGATCACGGTATACGCCGTGTAGAAATCGCCGCCGACCAGGAACCAGGTGATCCAGGTGCCGAACTGCCTGCCGCCGAGACCCCATTCATCGAGGTGATCGTTGACCGGGCCTGATTTCCAGCGCGCGGCGAAGAAGCCCATCACGGTGACGAGCGCGAAGAAGAAAATGAAGACGGCGAGCGCCGTCCACTCGATCTGACCGGTCATTTCTGTCCCCTCACCGCGTCTCGTCAGGCGTTTGGCGGCGATAGACCAGCCAGATCAGCAGCGAAGAGATCGGCACCCAGGCAAGCTGGTACCAATAGAAGAACGGAAAGCCGAACAGCGACGGCTCGGCGAAATTGTAGAACGGCACCCACAGCAAGCCGATAAACGGCAGCAGCAACAGAACCCACATGGCTCACTCCCACCCCAAACCGGCTTGATTCGCCGGCACCTTCTATCAAACGATCTAGGAACCGGTTCGTCGCGCATGCAACCGGAATTGCGGTTGCTGCGCTGCGATACCGATAGATGTGATTATCAAACTCATCCCGCGCTCTACTCCGCCTTGATGCCGGCATCAAGGATCACCTTGCGCCAGCGCGCCTCCTCGCCGGCGAAGTAGCGGTCGAGCTCGGCCGGCGGCGCGGTGACCATCACGAGGCCTTCGTTGACGCTGAGCTTCTTGAAGGCCTCCGACTGTGCAGCCTTCGCGGCCGATTTGTTGAGGCGATCGATGATCTCGGGCGGCGTGTTCGCAGGCGCGTAGAGACCGTACCAGGATTCCGCAGCATAGCCCGGCACGCCGGCCTCCGACACCGTCGGCAATTGCGGAAACGCCGTCGAACGTTCCGCCGAGGTCACCGCGATCGCGCGCAATTGCCCGGCCTCGACCAGCGCCGCGCAGCTCGCGACCGTTGTGAACATCACCTGGATCTGGTTGCCGAGCAGGTCCGAGATCGCGGGCGCCGCGCCCTTGTAAGGCACAGTGGTGAGATTGACGTTCGCCAGATGCTTGAACAGCTCGCCGGCGAGGTGCGCCGAGGTGCCGGTGCCGTATGTGCCATACGACAGCTTGTCCGGATCGGCCTTCGCCGCCGCGATCAGGTCGGCGATCGATTTGATCGATGACGATGGGTTCACCACGACCACGTTGAAGGAGCGCGCAACCAGCGCCACCGGTGCAAAGTCTTTATGCGCATCGTAAGGCAGCTTCTTGGTGAGGCTCGGATTGACGGCGTTGGCAAACGTACCCATCAGCAGCGTATAGCCATCGCCCGGGCTGCCTGCGACGCTCTGCGTGCCGATGATGGTCCCCGCGCCCGGCTTGTTCTCGATGATGATTGTGGCGCCGAGGTCTTTCTGCATCTCCTGCGCCAGCGTGCGCGCGACGACGTCGGTGCCGCCGCCCGGCGCAAACGGCACCACCATCTTGATGATATGATCGGGATAGGCGGCGAGGACCGGCGACTGCAACAGCACGTTTGCTGCAATCGCGAACAGAATCGAGATCAGAATTCGAAACGGCATGACGCGCCCCGGCGGCGAGAAGCGCCTCTTCATACACGCGCGCGCCATGCAAGGGACGATGAGCGGTCATGACGTGGCGCGCGTGGGCGTCGCTGCGTCCATCGACTAGCCTCCGCGCCGAAAAACCGCTTCGGGAGGATCGTATGAGGCATTGGCTCGCTGGATTGTTGCTGCTGGTTGCGCCGCAGGCGTTCGCACAGCAGGCCGTGCCCACGATTGCCTTCGAGTCCGCGCCCAATCCGCTCAAGCTGCCGCCGAACATGTATTTCGGCGAAGCCTCGGGCGTTTCGGTCAACTCCAAGGGCCACGTGTTCGTGCTGTCGCGTGGCAACACCAGCGGCCCCGCCTACGCCGCTGCAGCAACGCAACTACTCGAATTCGACGCGCAGGGCAAATATGTCAGGGAGATCGGCAAGAACCTCTATGCCTGGTCGTTCGGACACACCGTGAAGATCGATCCCCAGGACAATATCTGGGTGACCGACAAGGGTTCGGACATGGTGATCAAGTTCGATCCCGAGGGCCGTGTCCTGATGGTGTTCGGCCGCAAGCAGGAGGCCTCCGACGAGGACACCGCGCCGCTGAAGCACCCGAAGCCGCCGCTGCCGGCCGAGGACGGCCGCTTCCGACAGGTCACCGATGTGGCCCGGGACAAGGCCGGCGACACCTTCATCAGCGACGGCTACATCAATTCGCGCGTCGCCAAGGTCGACAAGGATGGCAGCTGGTTGAAGTCATGGGGCGACCGCGGCAAGGAGCCCGGCCAGTTCAACACGCCGCACTCGATCGCGACCGACGCCAACGACAACGTCTACGTCGCCGACCGCGGCAACCACCGCATCCAGGTGTTCGACAAGGACGGCAAATTCCTGCGCCAGTTCGCGATCGACCTGCCGGTGCCGCCGGACGCCAGACCTGCGATCGGCAAGATTCCCGATGAAACGATGATGGCTGGCGGCACGTTCCATCCGGGCTCGCCCTGGGCGATCTGCATCACGCCGCCGCCGCACCAGGTGCTGTACAGCTCGGACGCATGGCCCGGCCGCATCTACAAGCTCTCGCTCGACGGCAATGTGCTCGGCATGCTCGGC
This sequence comes from Bradyrhizobium sp. LTSPM299, assembly GCF_000938235.1. Classification (NCBI taxonomy): domain Bacteria; kingdom Pseudomonadati; phylum Pseudomonadota; class Alphaproteobacteria; order Hyphomicrobiales; family Nitrobacteraceae; genus Bradyrhizobium; species Bradyrhizobium sp. LTSPM299. Next base: position 374,746 of record NZ_JYMU01000049.1, on the reverse strand, counting down.
CAGTCCGGCAAGCAGCTCAAGCAGTTCGGCTGGATCCACGCGATGGCGTGCCCGTCGGAGAACGTGCTCTACGTCGCTGAGCTGTTGAACTGGCGGGTGCAGAAGCTGCTGCTGAAGCCGTAATGTGATGCACAGGCTCGCTATCCACTACGCTCCGTCATTGCGAGCGAAGCGAAGCAATCCATGCCTCAGCGTATGCGGAGCGATGGATTGCTTCGTCGCTTCGCTCCTCGCAATGACGGTTGGGTCCATCACGAATACGGATTGATCAGTTTCTGCTGCTCGGTGGCGTGGCGCACCAAGAGGTCGATGAAGGTTCGCACCTTCGCCGAGAGATGATGGCGATGCGGATAGACCGCGTTCATCGTCAGCTCGACCGGGCGGTATTCGGGCAGCAGGCGAACCAGCGCGCCGGATTCCAGATCGTCGCGGACGAGGAACCCTGCCGCCAGCCAGATCCCGACGCCGGCGATCCCGGCCAGCCGCAGCGTCTCGCCGCTGTTGGAGACCAGATTGCCGGACACCCGCACCGATGCCGGCGCGCCCTTGCGGTCGACGAAACGCCACTCGTCCTTGAAGGGATAATTGACATGCTGGATGCAGTTACGATCAGCGAGATCGGCGAGCTGTTCCGGCTTGCCGTGCTGCTCGACATAGCCGTGCGAGCAGCACAGCACATGTCGCCATGTGGCAATGCTGCGCACGATCAGGCTGGAATCGCGCGGCTGGGTCATGCGCACCGCGAGATCGTAATTCTCGTCGATCAGATCGACATCGCGCTCGCCGATCGTAAGATCGACCTTGACCTCCGGATAGGACGCCAGGAACTCGGCGACTGCCGGCGAGAGGAACTGCACGACGTGGGTATTGGTATAGATGCGCAGCGTGCCGCGCGGTACCGATTGCAGCGCGCCGGCGATGTCGTCGGCCTGCTCGATATCGGCGAGGATCTGGATGGCGCGGTCGTAATAGGCCTGGCCGACCTCGGTCAGGCTGACCTTGCGCGTGGTCCGATTGAGCAGCCGCGCGCCGAGCCGATCTTCCAGCGACTGGACGTGGTTGCTCACCATGGTCGTGGACATGTTGAGCTTGCGGCCGGCGGCGGAGAAGCCGCCGGAGTCGACGACCCGGACGAAGGCGGTCAGGCTGGTCAGGCGATCCATTTACAAGCTCTAGATTGTCCGCTCTGGCTTGATAATGCTTCCGGTTTTATCGGGATTATCACAGCGCGGCGGACATTGCATCTTTCCGGCGTAGCCGGCGCCCTCCCGACGAGGACGCATATGTCGTTCCGGAGGATGCCATGTCGACCACAACCTATGTCTCTGATGATGCTCCGAAAATAAGGCTGCGCCTGTCCCGGAAGGCGATCAAGCGGACAGCCCTCGCGCTGGCCGCCGCGCTCGGTGTCGCGGTGGTGGGCGATTTTGGCTACGGCTACCTCACCACCGGCCGCTACCTCGAGAGTACCGATGACGCCTATGTGAAGGCTGATTCCACGATCATCGCGCCGCGCGTGTCCGGCTACATCGCGCGGGTCCTGGTCAGCGACAACCAGCCGGTCAAGGCCGGGCAGTTAATGGCGCAGATCGACGATCGCGATTTCCGTACCGCGCTGGGCCAGGCCAAGGCCGATGTCGATGCCGCCCAGGCGTCAGTGCGCAATCTCGACGCCCAGATCTCGCTGCAGCACCCGCTCATCGACCAGGAGACCGCCGACGTCGCCGCCGCCGACGCCAATCTGAAGTTCGCCCAGGAAGAGCAGACCCGCTACGACGGCCTGATGAAGACCGGCTCCGGCACGGTGCAGCGTGCGCAGCAGACCGACGCGGCGCTGCGCTCGAACAACGCGCAATTGCAGCACGCCAAATCCGGCCTGCTCGCAGCCCAGCGCAAGGTCGACGTGCTCACCACCCAGCGCGCCCAGGCCACAGCGCAGCTCGATCATGCCCGCGCGGTTGAACAGCAGGCCGAGCTGAACCTGTCCTACACCGAGATCACCGCGCCGGTGGAGGGCACGGTCGGCGCCCGCACGCTCCGCGTCGGTCAGTATGTGCAGGCCGGCACACAGCTGATGGCGGTGGTGCCGCTCGATGCGGTCTATGTGGTCGCCAATTTCAAGGAGACCCAGCTCACCCATGTGCGCAACGGCCAACCGGTCGAGCTCACCGTCGACAGTTTCCACGGCACCAGGCTGAAGGGCCATGTCGACAGCCTGTCCCCGGCGAGCGGCCTCGAGTTCGCGCTGCTGCCGCCCGACAACGCCACCGGCAACTTCACCAAGATCGTGCAGCGCGTGCCGGTGAAGATCGTACTCGACGACAACAGCCTGACCGGCCTGCTGCGCCCGGGCATGTCGGCGGAGCCCGTCGTCAACACGAAGGCAACGGTGCTGGCTGAGCGCGACTCGAAGAGCCGCATCGCCTTGGGGATTGCCGCAAACCGCGGCAACGGCAGCTGACGCCGACAAACCCTGTCCGGTCTGAGATTATCAATCCCGGCCGGACAATCCTTCCAACATTTCTCCGATTATCGAAAGCTGCCGCCAAATGCATCCTCCGCTTGCCAAAGCAAGGGACGACCCCAATGACCGCGCTCCAGCCCACATTGAATACCGCAGCGTCGGCTAACCTCGATGCCCCCAAGGCCGCGACATCAGCGCCGGCGGCGATCTCGCTCAAGACCTGGATCGCGGTGATCGGCGCCACGCTCGGGGCTTTCATGGCGGTGCTCAACATCCAGATCGTCAACGCATCGCTGGCCGACGTGCAGGGTGCGATCGGTGCCGGCATCGATGACGGCGGCTGGATCTCGACCTCCTATCTGATCGCCGAGATCATCGTGATCCCCCTCAGCGGCTGGCTCGCGCAGGTGTTCTCGGTCCGCATCTACCTCCTCACCAACGCCGTCCTGTTCCTGGTGTTCTCCGCGGCGTGCGCACTGGCGCAGAACCTGCCGCAGATGATCGTGCTGCGCGCCGTGCAGGGTTTTGCCGGCGGCGTGCTGATCCCGATGGCCTTCACGCTGATCATCACGCTGCTGCCGCGGGCGAAGCAACCGATCGGGCTCGCGCTGTTTGCGATCTCGGCGACGTTCGCGCCCGCGATCGGCCCGACCATTGGCGGCTACCTCACCGAGAACTGGGGCTGGCAGTACATCTTCTATGTCAACCTGGTGCCCGGCGCGGTCATGATCGGCATGCTGTATGTCTCGCTCGAGCCCGGCCCGATGAAGCTGTCCCTGCTCCGTCAGGGCGACTGGCTCGGCATCATCACCATGGCGATTGGGCTGGCCGCGCTGCAGACCGTGCTGGAAGAGGGCAACAAGGACGACTGGTTCGGCTCGCCCTTCATCGTCCGCCTGTCGGTGATCGCATTGGTTGCGCTGAGCGCCTTCCTGGTGATCGAGCTCAGCGTCGCGAAGCCGCTGCTCAATCTGCGGCTGATGCTCCGCCGCAATTTCGGCTTCGGCATGCTGGCCAACTTCCTGCTCGGCGTCGCGCTGTACGGCTCGGTGTTCATCCTGCCGCAGTATCTGTCGCGCATCCAAGGCTACAATGCCGAGCAGATCGGCATGGTGCTCGCATGGACCGGCCTGCCGCAGCTCCTGCTGATCCCGATGGTGCCGCGGCTGATGCAGCGCCTCGACCCCCGCATCATCATCGGAATCGGCTTCGCGCTGTTCGCCGGCTCCAACTTCATGAACATCTTCATGACCAACGACTACGCCACCGATCAGCTGTTCTGGCCCAACGTGGTCCGCGCCGCCGGCCAGGCGCTGGTGATGGCGCCACTGTCCGCGGTCGCGACCGCAGGCGTCGAGGCGGAGAACGCGGGTTCGGCATCGGGCCTGTTCAACATGATGCGCAACCTCGGCGGCGCGGTCGGCATCGCGGTGCTGCAGACGGTATTGACCAAGCGCGAGCAGTATCACTCCAACGTGCTGAGCGAATCCGTCTCGTTGCTGGAGCCGGCCACCCGCGCGCGGATCGACCAGATGACCCAGTACTTCATGAACCGCGGCATCGCCAGCCAGGCCGAGGCCGCTCATAGCGCGATCGTTGCGATCGGCCGCATCGTGCAGAAGCAGGCCTTCATCCTCGCCTTCAGCGACACCTTCTATCTGCTCGGCATTGCCCTGATCGTGGCGCTGATCGCAGGCCTGTTCCTCAAGAAGCCCGGCCATCTCGCAGGTGGCGGCGGCGGACATTGACCATTACTGACCAAGGAAGGAGAAACGACGATGAAACCCCGCATGAATTTCTACCAGGCTGCCCCCGAGACGATCAAAGCGCTGGTCGCAGTGGAAAACCAGGTCGGCGCCAGCGGTCTCGAGCAATCGCTGATCGAGCTGGTCAAGACCCGGGCATCCCAGATCAACGGCTGCGCCTACTGCATCAATATGCACACCGAGGACGCCCGCAAGCACGGCGAGACCGAACAGCGGCTCTATCTGCTCAACGCCTGGCGCGAGTCGCCGCTCTACACCGACCGCGAACGCGCGGCGCTGGCCTGGACCGAAGCATTGACGCTGGTGTCCGAAACGCACGCGCCCGATGCCGATTATGAGGCGGTCCGCGCGCAGTTCTCCGACGCCGAGTTGGTCAACCTCACCACGCTGATCGGAGCGATCAACGCCTGGAACCGGATCGCGATCGGCTTCCGCGCGGTGCATCCGGTGAAGGTGAAAGTGGCGGCGTGAGCACGACGCTTTCCGCCGCAAACTCCAGTGTCATGCCCCGCCTTGAGCGGGGCCCCCAGTACGCCGCGGCCTCTCGGCTCAAGCAGGACTGTCTCTGGAATACTGGGTCGCCCGGACAAGCCGGGCGATGACAGCTGAGGATACGGCAGGACCGCGCTAAACCGCCGTCGCCTTGGCGAACTCGACATAGATCTCGCGCAGCCGGGCGCTCATCGGGCCGACCTTGCCGTTACCGACTGGCTTGCCGTCGATCGCGACCACGCCCTGCACGAACACCGAGGCGCTGGTGATGAAGGCTTCCTTGGCGGCGAGCGCCTCCTCGACCGTGAAGGCGCGCTCCTCGATGCGGAGCTGGCGCTCCTCGGCGAGCTTGACCACCGCCTTGCGGGTGCAGCCCGGCAGGATCTCGCTGCCGTTCTGCCGCGTCACGATGACGTCGTCCTGGGTGACGATGAAGCTCGAGGACGAGCCGCCTTCGGTGACCTTGCCGTCCTCGATCATCCAGGCTTCACCGGCGCCGGCTTCGGCCGCAGCCTGCTTGGCCAGCACCTGCGCCAGCAGCGCGACGCTCTTGATGTCGCGTCGCGTCCAGCGGATATCAGGCACGGTGATGACGTTGATGCCGGTCTTGGCCGAGGCTGCGTTGATGATGTCCTTTTCCGAGGTGAACATGACCAGCGTCGGCTTGACGTCCGCCTTCGGGAACGGGAAGTCGCGGCCCTTGTCGGCACCACGGGTCACCTCGAGATAGACCATGCCGTTGACGAGGTCGTTGCGCTTGATCAGTTCCTTCTGGATCTGCTCGATCCGCTCGAGCGTCTCCGGCAGCGCCAGCTGGATTTCGCCGACCGAACGCTTGAGCCGCGCCAAATGCGAGGCATTGTCGATCAGCTTGCCGTCGAGCACCGCGGCCACTTCATAGATGCCGTCGGCAAACAGGAATCCACGGTCGAACACCGAGACTTTGGCCTCAGAATGCGGCACATATGAGCCGTTGACGTAAGCGATCTTTTCCAAGCGAATTCTCCTGCGGCGAAGGGCGGGTTTCAGCCCTTCGTATACGCAATTTGTTAACGGCGATAAACCCTCAAGCACGCGTCATTCCGGGGCGATGCGCAGCATCGAACCCGGAATCTCGAGATTCCGGGTTCGGTCCTACGGACCGCCCCGGAATGACGGCTGAGAGATTAATGCTGCAAGATCTTCGACAGAAACTTCTGCGCCCGGTCGCTGCGGGGTTTGCCGAAGAAGTCGGCCTTGTTGGCGTCCTCGACGATCTCGCCGCGGTCCATGAAGATGACGCGGTCGGCGACCTTGTTGGCAAAGCCCATTTCGTGGGTGACGACCATCATGGTCATGCCCTCGCGAGCGAGGTCGACCATCACGTCGAGCACCTCGCTGATCATCTCGGGGTCGAGCGCCGAGGTCGGCTCGTCGAACAGCATGGCGATCGGGTTCATCGCGAGCGCGCGGGCGATCGCGACGCGCTGCTGCTGGCCACCGGAGAGTTCGGCCGGATATTTCTTGGCGTGATCCTTCAGCCCGACGCGATCCAGCAGCTTCATGCCCGTAACCGTGGCCGCGTCATGTTTGCGTCCGAGCACCTTCTCCTGCGCAAGGCAGAGATTGTCGATGATCCGCAAATGCGGAAACAGCTCGAAATGCTGGAACACCATGCCGACGCGCGAGCGCAGCTTCGGCAAGTCGGTCTTGGGATCGTTGACCTTGATGCCGTCGAGGATGATGTCGCCGCCCTGGATCGGCTCCAGCGCGTTGACGCATTTGATCAGGGTCGACTTGCCCGAACCGGACGGGCCGCAGACCACGACCACCTCGCCCTTGGCGACGCTGGTGGTGCAATCCTTCAGCGCCTGGAAGCTCGGGCCGTACCATTTATCGACGTGATTGATCTCGATCATTGGTTCTCAACTTGTCTGTTTGGCATGATCTTGCCGGATCATGCCTAGCGAACGATGGCAATGCGCGCCTGCAGGCGGCGGACGAAGAAGGATGCGGCACAGCAAATGACGAAGTAGACCAGCGCCGCGAACAGATACATTTCGACCAGACGGCCGTCACGCTGCGCCACCTTGCTGGCGGCGCCGAGGAAGTCCGGGATCGAGAGCACGTAGACCAGCGAGGTGTCCTGGAACAACACGATGGTCTGGGTCAGCAGGATCGGCAGCATGTTGCGGAACGCCTGCGGCAGCACGACGTAACGCATGGTTTGGCTGTAGGTCAGGCCGAGCGCGTTCGCCGCAGCCGGCTGGCCGCGCGAGATCGACTGGATGCCGGCGCGCATGATCTCGGAGAAGTATGCCGCCTCGAACATCACGAAGGTGATCAGCGAGGAAGCGAAGGCGCCGACGCTGATCGGGCGCGACGCGCCCGTGATCCACTGACCGATATAGGGCACCAGAAAGTAGAACCAGAAGATCACAAGCACCAGCGGCAGCGAGCGCATGAAGTCGACGTAGAAACCCGCGATGCGGCCGAGCACCTTGTAGCTTGACAGCCGCATCAGGGCGATCAGCGTGCCGAACACCAGGCCGCCGACCGCGGCGAGCGCCGTGAGTGTCAGCGTGAATCGCATGCCCTCGAAGAACAAATAGGGCAGCGCGCGGCGGATGACGTCGAAATCGAGATTGCTGAACATCGCTATTTCCCCGTGATGTAGCCGGGGATCGCGACATAGCGCTCAAGATAGCGCATCGCGGTGACCACGACGAAATTGACGAGGAGATAGATCACGGTCGCTGCGGTGAAGGCCTCGAATACCTGGAACGAGAATTCCTGCATCGAGCGCGCCTCACCGGTCAGCTCGATCAGGCCGATGGTGATCGCAACAGCCGTGTTCTTGATGGTGTTGAGGAATTCGGAGGTCAGCGGCGGCAGGATGATGCGGAATGCAATCGGCAACAGCACGTAGCGATAGGCCTGCACCGTGGTCAGGCCGAGCGCGGTCGCGGCCTGCTTCTGCCCGCGCGGCAGCGAGCCGATGCCGGCCTGCAATTGCACCGCGACCCGCGCCGACATGAACAGGCCGATGCCGATCGCGGCGGTCCAGAACGGCGCATTCGGCATCTGCTTCAGCCAGAGCCCGGCGGACTTCGGCAGCAATTCCGGCAGCACGAAGAACCACAGGAAGAGCTGCACCAGCAGCGGCATGTTGCGGAAGAATTCGACCCAGCAGAAGCCAATCCACGAGGCCGTCTTCGATGGCAACGTGCGCAAGACACCGATCACGGTGCCCATGATCAGCGCGATGATCCAGGCCAGCGCCGCCGTCTTGAGGGTGACCACCAGTCCCGCCAGCAACAGGTCGAGATAGGTGCCCGTCCCCATCGGGTTCGGCTCGAGGAAGATATGCCAGTTCCAGTTATAGTTCACGGGTCCCCCGCGCAAACGCGCCGATCACGCATATTCGCCGGTCAATATGCACCGGTCGATATGCGGCAACCTATATGCAAATGTCCGGCCATTCTCCTCCAAAAATGGCCGGACACGCTAACTTCTGAGCTATCCCCGTCATTGCGAGGAGCGATAGCGACGAAGCAATCCACCGTTCCGCAGGCTCGGTGAAAAGGGATTGCTTCGCTTCGCTCGCAATGACGTGGAGAGCGTTACGCTTCTTACCTCAAGAAGAGGAGACCGACTTACTTGTACGAATCCGGATCCGGCGAGTCCGACGGCTTGGCGAACTCGTTCTTCAGCTCCGGGCCGATCGGCACGTTGAGGTTCAGGCCCTTCGGCGGGACCTTCTGGTTGAACCACTTGTCGTAGATCTTCGCACCCTCGCCGCTGGTGTAGAGCGCTGATGTGGCGGCGTCGACGACCTTCTTGAACGGCGCGTCATCCTTGCGCAGCATGATGCCGTAGGGCTCCGGCTTGGAGAACGCGTCTTTGGAGAGGACGTAGTCATCCGGCGATTTCGAGCCGGCGACGAGGCTCGCGAGCAGGATGTCGTCCATCACGAAGGCGACCGCGCGGTCGGTCTCGACCATCAGGAAGGCTTCGGCGTGGTCCTTGGCGGGAATGATGTTGACGCCGAGGCTGCGCGCGACATTGGCTTCGGTGAGCTGCTTGATGTTGGTGGTGCCGGCGGTCGAGACCACCGTCTTGCCCTTCAAATCGTCGATCGACTTCAGCCCGCTCGACTTCTTGAAGACGTAGCGGCTCGCAGTCAGGAAGTGGGTGTTGGTAAAGGCGACCTGCTTCTGCCGCTCGACATTGTTGGTGGTCGAGCCGCATTCGAGATCGACGGTGCCGTTGGCCATGAGCGGAATACGCGTCGCCGAGGTCACCGGGTTGAGCTTGACCTCGAGCTTGTCGAGCTTCAGCTCTTTCTTCACGGCATCGACGATCTTGTAGCAGATGTCCATGGCGTAACCGATCGGCTTCTGGTTGTCGTCGAGATAGGAGAACGGAATCGAGGAATCGCGGAAGCCGAGCGTGATCGCGCCGGTCTCCTTGATGTTCTTCAGCGTGCCGGTCAGCTCCTCGGCTTGCGCCTGGCTCGCGCCGAGCGCGGCGGCGAGCGCAAAGCCGATCAGATAGTTGCGTGTCATACGTCTACTCCTTCGTGGAATCGGTCGGTTAATGCGTGAGAATTTCGGCGAGGACGGGTGCGATATAGCGGCGAAACTGCTCAGGATTCTCGCTCATCGGGAAATGACCGAGCTTCTCCATGATCGTGACGCTGGCGCCCCCTATAGCCGCTGCCGTCCGCCGCGTGTCCTCGGGCGTGCAGGAGAAATCATACTCGCCCGTGAGCAGATAGAGCTTGCATACTTTAGTATCGATTGACGCGACCCGACCGCGCAGGTCGCCGTCGACCCGGTAGAAGTAAAGATCGCCCTTGAAGACGCCGGGACCGCCCTGCTTGTAGGCCCACAGCGTTTCCATGCGCAAGGCTTGCGGACTCTGCGGTGCGATTAATCCCGATACCAGCGCGGCGCAGACTTCACCGCCATGAACGTCCGGACGGTTGAGCCAGCTCGTATCATACCACGGCGACTGGAAATCGGCGGCCTCGAGCCCGATCAGCGCGCGAAACTCGGCGGCATGTTCGATCGCAAGATTGAGCACGATGCGGCCGCCGATCGAGCAGCCCATCACGACAGGCTTCTCCAGCCCGAGCGCACGGCAGAAGGCACGGATGGTCTCGGTGTATCTGATGGTGGTGAGTTGATAGTCATCACCGGTCCAGCTCTTCGGCGGATTCGACTTGCCATGAAAGGGCATATCGAAGGCAATGATGCGGAAATTTTCGGCAAACTCGCTATCTGCGAGCAGATGCCGCCATTGCCGCGCGTCCGAACCCGCGGTGTGCAGGCAGACCAGCGGAATGCCTTTGCCATTCTCCTCGAAATAGATGCGATGCAATTCACCGTCGATCTCGACGTGAACATAGCGGCCGATCATCGGCTCAATATAACCGTTCTCGATGTGGCCGCTCATGACACCACCGCTTGAACATGTGCGCGCGGCAGCGCCAGCAGATCCTTGAAATATTGCAGATGCGTCATGAAGGGATGCAGATCGCCTTCCAGCACCGCCTCGCCGCGCTTGGTCAGCGCCAGCAGATCGTGCCAGCCGGGCTTCGGCTCCGCCTGCCAATGGGACGCCCATGCGAGCGTGGTCGCACGATAGGAGAAGCGCCAGGAGCGCATCAGGATCGGCGCCGGCGCGAACTCGACGATGCGGCCGGCGCGGATCGCGGCGTAAAACGGATGATCCATCGGACCGAGACGGCAGTCGCAATCGAGCAGCCGGCCGCGCGCAATCAGCGCCGGGGCGAGGTCAAGCAACGCGGGAATACCGGCAAACGCCGTGATGATTGCGGCGTCGGTGGCGTCAGGCGATCGTGTCATCCGTTGAGCAGGTTCCGGCGGCGGCGGCCGCATGATGGCCGGAAGCACGTGAGGTCGCAAGGCGCCGCGGGCCTTGGGTTCCCGTGATTATTCGCTTGACCAAACGCGCCGTGCGAGCAAGCGCCTCGCGCAAGTGGAGGTGACGTGGGCGCTTTAGCCCGCCTTGACACCACGGCCGTTGTTCGGTGCCTGAGCGACCGCACGCGCCAGCACCTGGGCTTCCTTCTTCAGCATGTCGGCCAGTTCCGTCTCGCGGCGGCGGATGCGGTCAGAAGCGGCGCCGATCGAGAGCGCGGCGATCACCTCGCCGGCATCGTCGCGAACGGGAACGCCGACGCCGCCCATGCCGGGAAACGCCGCATCGATCAGCACGGTGTGGCCGATCTTGCGCGCCGACGCGATGCGCTCGCGCAGGAATTTCGGCGTGATGCGCGGCGATTTCGCCAGCCGCGGCACGATCACCTCGATCACAGCCTCGATCTCGGCGTCCGGCAGCCAGACCAGCAGCGCCAGCGCGCCGGCACCGACGCCGAGCGGACGGCGGCTGCCGATCTGCAAATAGTTTGGCTGCAGCGGATGGCTGCCGACCGAGCGCGCCAGATACAGCGCCTCGACGCCGGAGCGCACCGACAGCAACGCCGTGTCGGCGGAACGCTCGGAGAGCCGCAACAGGCTAGGTTGCGCCAGTTCGGCGATATCGACCGAGCGGCGCGCGCCGACCGCCATCACCCGCGCCTCCTGGCCAAGTTCGTAGGTCTTGGACCCGGCGACCCGGCTGACAAACCCCTCCTCGATCAGCGAATTGAGGATGCGCAGCGCGGTGGCCTTGTTGAGCGAGGTGGTGTCGGCGATGTCGGTGAGGCGCAGCGGCGAGCGCTGCGCCAGCACGCGCAGGATCGCGCAGACCTTCTGGATCGCGTTGAACTTGTCGGGCTGGCCCGGTTCCGGCAGCGGCTTGTTCCGGCCGGCCCGTGCGGTCGCAGTCGTGGACGCGTTCATGCCATTCCCTCAGTCGCAAACTCAGCCGTCATCCTAAAGCGGTTGATGGCCGGGGGACATCGTATACTTTCGTCAGATGAAACTTTGATTTCAGCTATTCGCGCTGCCCCGCAGCAAAATAACCTTCATCAGCTTTGATTATTTCGTGGCACGAAATCCGGCGAAACGCGGCTATGCGAGCCGCATCCGGCGGATCGTGACGAGCGCGGCGAGGCTGAGGATGCCGACCGCGGTGAGGTAATAGCCCGGCGCAAGCTCGCCGATCAACACGAAGCCGCCCATCCAGGTCATGATCGCCGGCCCCATGCCGCCGAACAATGTGACGCCGATATTGTAGCTGAGGCCGAGCCCGGTGGCGCGCGTCGCCGGCGGGAACAGCTCAGACATCAGCGCGGCAAGCGGCCCGTAATAGAGCGACTTGAGGATTCCGAGCCAGAGCACGCCGAGCAGGATGATCGTCGGCGTCGGCCTGCCCGTGAGCAGCAGGAAGGCCGGAAAGATCGAGACCAGCAGCAGCACGCCAAACAGGATCATGTGCGTGGTGCGTCCGATCCTGTCGGAGACGATGCCGGCGATCGGCGCCAGCAGCGCGACCGCGCTTTGCGCGGCGAACGCGGCGACGAATCCGACCGTCGGCGGCAGGCTCAGCGTCTTCACCACATAGGTCGGCATGTAGACGATCAAATAGTTGACCGCAGTCGACACCGCGAGCGCACCAATGGCGAGGATCGTGGCGAGCTTCTGCCGCGCGAACACCTGCCTGACCGGCGATTCCTGTTCCCCCGCAGGCGGCGGTGTCGCGTCCTCGACATGGTTGCGGATGTAGATGCCGACCGGGCCGATCAAGACGCCGAACAGGAACGGCAGCCGCCAGCCCCAGGACTGTAAATCCTCCGGGCTCATCAGCGACGTCAGCAGCGCGCCGAAGCCTGCCCCGAGCAATCCGCTGACGCCCTGGCTTGCGAACTGCCAGCTCGCCACAAAACCGCGCCGCTCCGGCATGTGCTCGACCAGGAACGCGGTCGAAGACCCGAACTCGCCGCCCGCGGAAAAGCCCTGCACCAGGCGTGCGAGAATGACCATGATCGGCGCGAGGATGCCGATGCTGGCATAGGTCGGCATCAATGCAAGGACCAGCGTGCCTGCGGTCATCAGCACGATCGAGGCCATCAGCGAGGCCTTGCGGCCGTGGCGGTCGGCATAGGCGCCGAGCATGATGCCGCCGATCGGGCGGACCAGGAACGACAGGCCGAAACTGCCGAAAGTCAGCAGCAACGAGGTGGTCGGATCATTGGCCGGGAAGAACGCCTTGGAGAGGTAGACCGCGAAATAGGCATAGATCGAGATGTCGTACCATTCGAGCGCATTGCCGATCGAGGTCGCGACGATGAGGCGGGTAATGCTCTTTGGCGACGTCGGCCCCGAAGTTGAGCGGCGTAGGTAGTGTCATCGAAATTCCTTGGCGATCTCAGGCTTTCAAGCTCGCTGTTTCTCTTCACCTCGCCCCGCCTGCGGGGAGAGGTCGGATTGCATCGTTAGATGCAATCCGGGTGAGGGGGTACAGGTCTCACCAACAGCTCGTACGTTGAGAGAAGCCCCTCACCCCACCCTCTCTCCGCAAGAGCGGGGCGAGGGAGCCTATCCAGTCTTTGCTTCGCACGACGGCGTGCGTCACTTCCGCGGTGTCTCGCCCAAATCCCAGAACAGGCCGGCCATGATGGTCAGCGCCTCCTCGGTCACCGGCAGCAGGATGTGCTCGTCGGGAGCGTGCTGCGAGCAGCCCGGATAGGAATGCGGCACCCAGATCGTCGGTAGCCCCAGACCCTCGGAGAACACGTCGTTCGGCAGCGAACCGCCGAAATTCGGCAGCACCGCGGGCGCCTTGCCGGTCGTTGTGCGGATCGACGTCGCCGCCCACTCGATCCAGGGGCTGTCCATGTCGGTACGCGAGGCACCAAAGCGCTGCGTGCCCGAGACCTCGACCATCGGAAAGCCGTTCGCGTGCAGATGAGCGCGCACCGCATCGATCACTTCAAGATGCCTTGTGCCGACGACGAAGCGGAGCTGCAGCACGGCGCTGGCTTTTCCCGGAATCGCGTTGGCCGGCTTGTCGATATTGCCTGACGACATCGCCAGCACTTCAAGCGTGTTCCAGGCATAGAGCCGCTCGGCTGGCGTCAGGCCCTCCTCGCCCCAATCCTCCGCGAGCTGAGGTTCGTCCGCCGTAGGCTCGATCTTGACGTCGGCCAGCGCGGCGCGGACGCGGTTGGAGATCGGCGGCGGTTTGAGGATATCGAGCTTCATGCGGCCCTTGCCGTCGACCAGGCTCGCGATCGCGTTGACCAGGATCGTGGCCGGATTGGCGAGCACGCCGCCCCAATTGCCGGAATGATTGCCGCCTTCGCGCAGATTGACGTCGAGATGGATGCGGTTGCCACCGCGGCAGCCGAGGAAGATGGTCGGCCGCTCCGCCGAGAGCCGCGGCCCGTCGGAGGCCAGGAACAAATCAGCCTTCAGCTCCTCGCGGTGGGCCTCGCAGACCTCGCGCAAATCGGGCGAACCGATCTCCTCGCCGGTCTCGATGATAAATTTGGAATTGAAGCCGAGCTTGCCGCCGCGCGCCTGCTTCACCGCACGGAGCGCGGCCATATTGATCGAGTGCTGGCCCTTGTTGTCGGCGGTGCCGCGGCCATAGACCCGATCGCCCTTGACCGTGGTCTGCCAGGGATTGAGGCCGTCGCGCCATTCGCCGACCATGCCGTCGACGACGTCGCCGTGACCGTAGGTCAGCACGGTCGGCCGTGAGGAATCTTCCTGGTAGTCGGCGATCAGATAGGGCCCGCGGCCGGTCGGCGATTCGATCAGCCGGGTCTTGAAATCGAGCTCGGCGAAGGCCGGTTGCAGGTTCTCGACCAGATAGGCCCGCAGCGCATCGCCCTTATCGGCGTTCAGGCTCTCGGTCTGGTAGCCGACCCTGGCGTTCAGCTCCTTCAGGAACTGCCCCGATTGAAAATGCTCTCGCACAACAGCGATTGCGTCGGCTCGTGTCGCCATGATTGTCCCTTTTGGAAGTACGCTTCGGAGGCGGCCAACCTATCGGGATCGGATCGCGACCGGAAGGGCACCAAACGCGATTGGGCCTTGCCAAAACATGGGAAGTCGCAACAAGTTCGGCGCGAACGCCCGATATCCGACCGGGCATCCAATGCACGATCAGGCTTCGACAATGACAAAACAGATTCGGCTCAACGCCTTTGCCATGAACTGCGTGGCGCATCAGTCGCCGGGGCTGTGGACCCATCCGCGCGACCGCACCAAGGACTACAACAAGCTGTCCTATTGGATCGATCTCGCCAAGACGCTTGAGCGCGGCCGGTTCGACGGGCTGTTCCTCGCCGACGTGCTCGGCGTCTATGACGTCTATGCCGGCACGCCCGACGCGGCGCTGCGCAATGCGGCGCAGACCCCGGCCAACGAGCCCTTGATGCTGATCCCCGCGATGGCCGCCGTGACCGAAAATCTCGGCTTCGGCGTCACCAGCAATCTCTCGTTCGAGCCGCCCTACCCGTTTGCGCGGCGGATGTCGACGCTCGACCATCTGACCGGCGGCCGCGTCGGCTGGAACGTCGTCACCGGCTATCTCGATTCGGCGGCGCGCGGCGCCGGCAAGGACAAGCAGACCGCGCATGACGACCGTTACGAGCTCGCAGACGAGTATATGGAGCTGGTCTACAAGCTCTGGGAGAGCAGCTGGGAGGACGATGCCGCGATCCGCGATGTCGCGCGCGGCATCTTCACGGACCCAAAGAAGGTGCATCCGGTGCGCCACGAGGGCACCAACTACCGGCTCAATGCGATCCATCTCTCGGAGCCGTCGCCACAGCGCACGCCGGTGCTCTACCAGGCCGGCACCTCGCCGCGCGGCCGGCAATTCGCGGCCGAGCATGCCGAATGCGTGTTCATGTCGGGGCCCTCGTCGAAAATCATCGGCCCGCGCGTGTCGGCGATCCGCGAGCTTGCTGCCGCGAAGGGCCGCAACCCGGCCGAGATCCTGATGTTCTCGATGATGTGCATCGTGGTCGCTCCGACCGAAGCGGAAGCCAAGGCGAAATACGCGGAGTATCGCAGCCATGTCAGCCACGAGGGCGCGCTGGCGCTGATGTCGGGCTGGACCGGCGTCGACTTCTCGACCTATTCGCTCGACCAGGAGGTGCGCCACGTCCAGAACGACGCCGGCCGCTCCGCGCTGGACAACGTCACCCGCGCCGATCCCGATCGTATCTGGACCGTGCGCGAGGTCGCCGAACATGTCGGCATCGGCGGCGCCGGTCCTGTCATCGTCGGCTCGCCTGAGCAGGTCGCCGACAAGATCGAGCAATGGTTCGAGGAGACCGACGTCGACGGCCTCAACGTCGCATTCGCGATTTCGCCGGGCGATTTCGAGGATATCGCCGACATGCTGGTGCCGGAGCTGACCAAGCGGGGCCGTTACAAGAGTGAGTATGCCAAGGGTACGCTGCGGGAGAAGCTGTTCGGTGCAGGGTGCGCAAGGCTCGATGCGACGCATCCGGCGGGGCGGCATCGGGTCAAGCCGCGGGCGGCGGAGTAAACTGCGTAGCGTGGGCAAAGGCGCGAAGCGCTGTGCCCACCATCCACATTGTGCTCGTGATGGTGGGCACGCGGAGCCTGTCATCGGGCGCGCATTCGCGCGGCCCGTTGGCTTTGCCCACCCTACAATTCAGCGCTCAATTCACCGAATTGCTCACCACGACCTCGATCAGCTTCGCGCCTGGCCGACTGAACGCAGACTTCATGACGCCCTTCAGCTCCCGCGGGTCGGTGACCTTGATCGCCTCCAGCCCCAGCGACCTTGCGATGCCAGTGAAATCCACCGGCGGATCGATGAAATCCATGCCGACATAATTGTCGTCGCCGTGGAAGGCGAGCAGGCGCTGCTTGATGATGCGGTAGCCGCCATTGTTGACGATGACGAAGGTCAGCGGCAGCTTGTGGTTGGCCGCGGTCCACAGCGACTGGATCGAATACATCGACGAGCCATCGCCGGAATAGCAGACCACCGGACGGGCCGGATTGGCGAGGCTAACGCCGACAGACGCCGGCAGGCCCCAGCCGATGCCGCCGGAGGCCAGCGCGTGATAGGCATAGCGGTCGCGGTGCGGGCGCAGCGCCAGCATCTGGCGCGACGAGGTCAGGCCTTCATCGACCAGGATCGCATTGTCGGGCATCGCCTCCACCACCTGCAGCGCGAGCCAGTCCGGATCGATCGGCGAAGTGTTGGCGGCCCTCGAAATCTGCTCGACCAGTGTCTTGCGCTTCGCCGCCCAGTTCTTGGTCGCGAGCGTCGCGATCCCTTGCTTCGCGCGCGTCTCCAGTGCACCGCCGCCGGCTTGCTTCAACACCGGCACCAGCGCGCGCAATGTTTCCCTGACATCGGCCTTGACCGCGATCTCGGCGCCATAGTTCTTGGCGAGATCGCTGTCAACCAGCCCGACCTGCACGATGGACAAGCCGTCCGGCAGCGGATCGACCTCGCTATGGACAGACATTCGCAGGGGATCGCCGCCGAGCGCGATCAGGAGATCATAGGGCGCCAGCACGTCGCGGGCGACCTTCTGCAGGCGCGCGATCGCGCCCATGAAGCACGGGCTTTCGGAGAGGAAATGCGAGCCATAGGGCGTCGGCGATTGCCAGGCCGGGCAACCCAGCGTCTCCGCCAGCTCGGCCGCCTCGCGCAGCGCATCGCTCTTCACGATCTCGTCGCCGACGACGATCACCGGACGCTCCGCTTTCAAGATGCGCGCCGCCAGCGCCTTCAGCGAGTCGTCGGACAGCCTGACGCGCGTATCGACGCGGGTGGAGCGGCCGAGCTCGATGCCGGCCTCGGCATTGAGGATATCACCGGGCAGCGAGATGAAGACCGGTCCGGTCGGCGGCGTGGTCGCGATCTTGGCGGCGCGGCGCACGATCCGCGGCAGGTCTTCGAGGCGCGTCACCTCGACCGCCCATTTCACCAAGGGCGTTGCCATCTGCACCAGCGGACCATAGAGCACCGGCTCGGTCAGGCCGTGGCCCTGCTCCTGCTGGCCTGCGGTAAGGATCAGCGGCGTGCCGGTGAAGCTTGCGTTGTAGAGCGAGCCCATCGCGTTGCCGAGGCCCGGCGCAACATGGACGTTGCAGGCAACCAGCTTGCCCGAGGCGCGGCTGAAACCGTCGGCCATCGCGACGACCAGGCTCTCCTGCATCGCCATCACATAGGTGAGATCGCGGTGATCCTTTAGCGCGTGCATGATCGGCAATTCGGTGGTGCCGGGATTGCCGAACAGATGCGTGATGCCCTCGTCCTTCAACAGCGCCAAGAATGCCGAGCGGCCGGTAATGCGATTCTTCATGTCTCCTCCGGAGCCGCGGGCGCGTTGGCCGACGGGATGCGGCACATGACCAAACTTGCGCGGCAGGAGCAATCGAGCAGGCGGTCATGGCTGCATTCCGCAGGCGCGCGCCTCACGCGCGTTGCCATGCCCGTGGCCATGATAGGCTCTGCAAAAATCCCGCGTCGCGGGCGCAGATCAGGATCCTTGGGAGGCCTCGTTGCCGTATCGTTACATGTCCATCATCGCCGGAATTGTCCTCATGATCGTCCAGCCCGACGCCTCCCTTGCCGCCCCGCGCGACCGCTTCTACTGGATGTCGCAGATCAATCGCGCCTCGGCGGTCATGATCGCCGAGCGCAGGATCGTTCCGAAGCCGTTGGCCGCGAAGATCCACGACGCCATCGTCAGTGTCGATACTGCGGGCGACCAGCCCGGCGCAGCGCGATCGGGCGATTACCTGAACGTGGAACACTATTTGATCGCCGCCGGCGGTGCCGATATCAGCCGCCTTCACTCCGGGCGCAGCCGCCAGGATATCGGCTCGACCACCCAGCGGCTGATCACGCGTGACGATTTCCTTGCTTCGTTCGAGAAGCTCAACGGCATGCGCGACGCGCTGCTGACGCTCGCAGCGCAAGCACCGAACGCGATTATCCCGGCCTATACCTGGGGCGTGCAGGCACAGCCGATCACCTTCGGCCATTATCTCTCGGCCTATGCGGCCGCGTTCGAGCGCCAGGCCACGCGGATGCGCGAAGCGTATGTGCGCCTCAACCAGTCGCCGCTCGGTGCGGCAGCACTTGGCACGTCGAGCTTCCCGGTCGATCGACCGCGGCTCGCGGAGCTGCTCGGCTTCGATACCGTGGCGGAGAATTCGCTCGACGCCAACCAGATCTCGCCGATCGATGGCGGCGCCGAACTGGCGGGGCTCGCGACATCAGGCTCGTTGACGCTCGGCGCGCTGATCGCCGACATCACCGCGCAATACGCCCAGACCGAGCCGTGGATCCTGCTGACCGAGGGCGCCGAGACTGGCGTCAGCAGCATCATGCCGCAGAAGCGCAATCCGAGCGGGCTGGTGCGGCTGCGCGCCGAGGCCAGCACCCTGATCGGCGAGGCCACGACCTTCACCTTCATCGCGCACAATGTCGAGCCGGGCATGAGCGACTACAAGGATTTCGGCAATCCTCATGAATATCCCAACGCGCTGCTGCGCGATATGGCCGCGCTGTTCGCCCATGGCGATGCCGTGATTCGCACCATGCGCTTCCGTCCCGAACGCGCGCTCGACGAGGTCAACAGCGATTACTCGACCACGACCGAACTCGCCGATACGTTGCAGCGCGAGGCCGACGTGCCGTTCCGGATCGGTCACCACTTCGCGTCCGAACTGGTCAATTACGGCCGCGGCCATCGGCTGCGCGCGAGCCAGATTCCGTTCGCCGAAGCACAACGCATCTATGCCGAGGTCGCTGCGACGGCGAAGGTCGACGCAAAACTGCCGCTCTCCGAAGAGCAATTTCGTCGCGCGCTGACACCGGAGAACATGGTGAACTCGAGCAAGGGCCTCGGTGGGCCGCAGGCCGACGAAGTGGCGCGCATGCTGGCCGCTGCCAGGGACCATCTCGCAGCCGACAACGCCTGGCTCGACGCGACACGGGCCAAACTCGTAACGGCATCGCAAAAGCTCGATCAGGCCTTCGCGGGGCTGAAGGACGCAAAGTGAGATGGCTCAGACCATTCCCTCGCGATCACTGCGCTTCTTCTTTTTCGAGCGCTGCCAGACCACGCCGGGATAGCCCTTCAGCGGCACCAGCGGCTCGCCGGTGTAGGCCCATTCCTGCAGCTCCTCGATCGCGATGTGATAGAGCGGCTGGCGGCCGGTGCGGCCCGAGAACAGCGCGCGGGGAATGTTGACCATGTGCGGCGAGCGCGGGCGCTCGTAAATGATCGGCGTGCCACAGCTGGAGCAGAAGCTCCGCGCGGTCCTGGTCGCAGCATCCTCATAACGCGAGAGGTCGCTTGCGCCCTTCGTGATGCGAAAGCGCTTGCGCCAGCTTCCGACATAGGTCGCATAGGCCGCGCCATGCGCGCGGCGGCTCGCCGGTGTGTGATCGTGCCAGGCCCAGCGCGCCGGCACGTCAATCTCGAAGCGCACCTTGCCGCACAGGCATTGCCCCGCGGCGGGCTTTGCGAGCGCGACGGGTTTTGGCTTTTTCGTCGGCGTGAATTCCTCGTCGTCCGGAAACATCGGGGTCTCCTTGCTATCCGTCATTGCGAGGAGCGAAAGCGACGAAGCAATCCATCCATCCGCGCGTGCGGAGAGATGGATTGCATCGCTCCGCTCGCAATGACGGCGACAGTCAGGCCTGCGCCAATTCATCGTGCGCGGGATAATCCGTATACCCCTTTTCCTCGCCGCCATAGAAGGTCGCGCGGTTGTAGGGCGTCAGCGGATAGCCACGCTGCAGGCGGCGCGGCAGATCCGGGTTGGAGATGAAGTAGCGGCCGAAGGCGATGGCGTCGGCGTGGCCTTCCGCGATCGCGCTCGAGGCGCTTTCGCCGACAAAGTTGCCGGCGGTCAACAACACGCCGCTCCAGAGCGGGCGGTACAGCACCATCGCGGACGGCACATTCTGCCAATTGACCTCGGCACGCCCCGTGCCGGAGGCGCGCGGCTCGATGAAATGCAGATAGGCGAGCCCGAGCTTGTCCAGCGCTGTGATGGCGTGGCTATAGAGCGGCATCGGGTCTGCCTCGCCGCTGCCATTGGCGATGCCGTAGGGCGACAGCCGCACCCCGACGCGGTTGGCGCCCCAGACGTCGATCGCGGCCTGCGTCACCTCCAACAGGAAGCGGACGCGGTTGTCGATCGATCCGCCATATTGGTCGGTGCGCAAATTGCTGCGCGACTGCAGGAACTGCTCGACCAGATAGCCATTGGCGCCGTGAATCTCGACGCCGTCGAAGCCGGCGGCCAATGCGTTCTTCGCTCCCTGGCGATAGGCCTCAACCATCGCAGCGACCTCGCTGGTCTCGAGCGCACGCGGCGTCTCGTAGTCGACCACCTTGCCGTCGGCCGTCATCGCCTTGAATTCGGAGGAGATCGCCACCGCCGATGACGAAACCGGTAGCGAGCCGCCGGGCTGGAACGAGGAATGCGAGACACGGCCGACGTGCCAGAGCTGCAGGAAGATGATGCCGCCCTTGGCGTGCACGGCATCGACCACCTCGCGCCAGCCCGCGATCTGCGCCTCGCTATAGACGCCGGGGACGCCGGGATTGCCAAAGCCGGTCGCGACCACCGGCGAGGCCTCAGCGATGAGCAACCCGCCCGGCGTGGCACGCTGCGCGTAATATTCGGCGTTCAGCGACCGCGGCGCGAGGCTCGGCCGCGCCGCCCGCATCCGCGTCAGCGGCGCCAACACGACGCGGTGCTTGAGCTGGTAGGGACCGATTTGCAGAGGAGAAAACAGCGACGGAGGATTCATGCCTGCCCCAGATATTCCTGTACGATTTCCCGTTATCTAACGGGTTCATCTTGTTCGCAAAAGCCTGTAGTGGCAATCTACTGAGGAGACTAGCAGGCTTGCCATGTCGAAACCGAGCGCCACATTCCTCCCTTCCCTGAGCGTCCGCATCGATCTTGATGCCGAGGGCAGGATCGGGCCGGGCAAGATCCAGCTCCTGGAGAACATCCGGGAATGCGGCTCGATCTCGGCTGCCGGCCGCGCCATGGACATGAGTTACAAGCGTGCCTGGGACCTGGTCGACGAGATCAACCGCATCTGCCGGCAGGCGGCGGTGGCGCGGCAAACCGGCGGCAAGAATGGCGGCGGCGCGGTGCTGACCCCGTTCGGCCTCTCGCTGGTGGCGCGCTACCGCAAGATCGAGCGCGACGCCGCAACCGCCGTGCGCAAGGACCTCGAGGCGCTGAGCAGCGATATCGGCAAGCCGAAGCGGGCTGCGGGGCGGTGAAAGCACAAAGGCGGCGGCCGTCGCAGGGGCGCCTTGCCAAAATATCGAAAACAACCCCATGCAAAGTAGCCGGCGGCGGCCGGCGTTCGACCAGGCAACGGCAACTTGACACGTCGGGCAACTCAGGGATATTATTCTAATATTCCGAAATCGCGCAAACGTTGGGGCGAGGGCTCCCCTCCGCGAGCGCGCCGAATGTTGGGACCTGTACCCCCTCACCCGGATTGCTGCGCAATCCGACCTCTCCCCGCAGGCGGGGAGAGGTGAAGAGAAGCAGCCGAGCAACTAGCCCGTCTTGATCCAGACGGCCTTGACGTTGAGATACTCCTCGACATGCTGCTTGCCGGATTCGCGGCCGTAGCCGCTCATCTTGTAGCCGCCGAACGGCACTGCCGGGTCCATCGCCTGGTAGCAATTGACCCAGACCGAGCCGGCGCGCAGCGCCTTGGCGACCTGGTGCGCTTTGCTGACATTGCTGGTCCAGACGCCCGAGCCGAGGCCGAAGGTGGTGGCATTGGCGCGCTTGATCAGTTCGTCCGAATCCTTGAACGAGATCGCCGAGATGACCGGTCCAAAGATCTCCTCCTGCGCGATGCGCATGTTGTCCTGCACATTGGCAAACACGGTCGGCTGCACGAAGTAGCCCTTCGACAGCGCGCCCTCGGTGAGGCGGCCGCCACCGGCAAGCGCCTTGGCACCTTCCTTCTGGCCGAGCTCGAGATAGCCGGAGACGCGATCGAGCTGATCCTTCGACACCAGCGGCCCGATCTGGGTGTTGGGGTCGAGGCCGTTGCCGACCTGCAGCTTCTTGCCGAACTCGGCGACGCGACCGACGAATTCGTCATAGACCTTCTGCTCGACAAACAGCCGCGTGCCGGCGCTGCAGATCTGGCCAGAGTTGGCGAACACCGCCATCGCCGCACCCGGCACCGCCGCATCGAGATCGGCATCGGCGAACACGATGTCGGGCGACTTGCCGCCGAGCTCGAGCGAGACGCGCTTGAGGTTGCCGGCCGAGGCGCGGATGATCGACTGTCCCGTGACATGCGAGCCGGTGAAGGCGACCTTGTCGACATCGTGATGCGAGGCCAGCGCCGCGCCCGCGGTCTCGCCATAGCCGGGCACGACGTTGACGACGCCGGGCGGAATACCGGCTTCCATGCAGAGCTCTGCGAGCCGCAGCGAGGTCAGGGGCGATTCCTCGGCCGGCTTCAGCACCACAGTGCAGCCGGTCGCGATCGCAGGGCCGATCTTCCAGATCGAGGCGGTCAACGGACCGTTCCACGGGATGATGGCGCCGACCACGCCGATCGGCTCCTTCAGCGTGTAGGAGAAGATCTCGCCGGGCAGCGAGTTCTCGATGGTCTCGCCATGGATCGCGGTCGCCTGGCCGGCGTAGTAGCGCAGCATGCCGAGCGAGCGGAGCTTGTTGCCGCGGGTGCGGCTGATCGGCGCGCCCATGTCGAGCGTGTCGAGCTGGGACAGCTCCTCGAAATTGGCTTCGACGAGGTCGGCGAGCTTGAGCAGCAGGCTCTGCCGCTCATACGGCCTGACCTTGCTCCACGGGCCCTCGAAGGCGCGGCGCGCAGCCGCAACCGCACTGTTGATGTCCTCGGCATCGCCCTCGGCGACGGTCGCGAGCAGTTCGCCGGTGGCCGGATTGTGGGTCTGGAACTTCTTGCCGGAGGCGGCGTCGACCCATTTGCCGTCGATCAGCATCTTCTTGTAGGAGCCATCGGCATAAGGATGGCGCGTGATCGGAATTGCCTGCGAAACAGCCATGTTTGCACTCCCTGAATGTCGGCTGGGGTCTTTGAAAGCGTTATATCCTGGATTCTACAGCGCCGGCGCGAAACCGTAAAGCCGAGCGGCCGTTGATGAGGACGGCGCGCATGAAGACCTCCCATGCGCGCGCGTGCATGCTGCGCGTCCTGTGCTAGCCTAGAGGACAAGCTCGCCACAATCTGCCCGGAGACCTCCGATGCCCCATCCCGCGATGTCATCACATCATGTTGCCGTGATCACCGGAGGCGCGTCCGGCATCGGGCTTGCCGCCGCGATGACGTTTGCGAAAGCCGGCATGAAAGTCTGCATCGCCGATCTCGGCGCCGACAGGCTGAAGGAGGCCGAGACAAAACTGTCATCTGCGGCGCCCGGCGGCGCGGCCGACATCATGACATCAGCGGTCGATGTCAGCCGCGCGGACGAGGTGGCAGGCCTCGAGGCCGCGGTCGCGAAACGATTCGGCGGCACCGATATCCTGATGAACAATGCCGGCATTCAGCCGGGCAGCACTATGTTCGGGCCATCAGACAACTGGCAGCGCATCCTCGCCGTCAATCTGTGGGGCGTCATCAACGGCACCCAGGCCTTCGTATCAAACATGATCAAGCGGGGACGGTCGGGGCTGATCATCAACACCGGCTCCAAACAGGGCATCACTACGCCGCCAGGCGATCCCGCCTACAACGTCTCTAAGGCCGGCGTGAAGGCCTTCACCGAAGCGCTGCAGCACGAGCTGCGCAACACCGACGGCTGCAAGATATCAGCACATCTGCTGATCCCGGGTTTCGTGTTCACTGGCCTCACCGCACACGGCCGCACCGAGAAGCCGGCCGCCGCCTGGACCGCGGAGCAGACCGTCGACTTCTTGGTCGCGCGCCTCGATGCCGGCGATTTCTATATCCTCTGCCCCGACAATGACGTACCGCGCGCGCTCGACGAACGCCGCATCCTCTGGGCCGCCGGCGATATCGTCGAGAACCGCCCGCCGCTGTCGCGCTGGCATCCGGATTACGGCGATGCTTTCGCGGCATTCGTGGAGGGGAAGTAGGATTTCGTCTCGCGTAGGGTGGGCAAAGCGCAAGCGTGCCCACCATCACGAGCACGCCGGGAATGGTGGGCACGCTTCGCTTTGCCCACCCTACAAAACCTACGGCCCGGCCGGCAGCGTGACCGGGATGAACCCGAAACTCTTCAGCGTCGCCTGTCCCTGCGGCGACATCAGATACATCGCGAAATCGGCGGCGCCGGCCGGCGCCTGGCGCGAGACGGTCAGGCCGTATTCGGGACCGACCACCAGCTCCGGCGGCAGCGAGATCGACTTGTATTTTGCGGAGTCGCGCACGATCTGTTGCGCGCCCGAGCAGTAATAGACCAGGAGATCGATCTGGTGCTGGTCGATCGCAGCGAGCAGTTCCTTGATGGTCATCGTGGTGGTGGGTCCGCCGAGCAGCTGGTGCGCCTTCTTCGACAATGTCTCGAACGCGCCGGCATGCATCGCGTCCACCTTGTGGAACATCTCCCAGGTGTAGTCGCCCGACGGATCGGAGACCGGCGTCGATGTCGCAATCTTGATGTCGGGCTTGAGCATCGTCTCGACAAGACTTCCGGTGTCGAGCGCACGGTCGGCTGCCGCCACGACGCACATCGCATTCTTCGTGAACAGCATGCTTGGGCCGGAGATACCCGTATCGGTCAGGACTTGCGCATGCGGCAGCGCGGCGGAGGCGAACACGTCGAACGCCTCGCCCTTCTGCAATCGTTCACGCAGGCCTCCCGAGGGCCCAAAGACGGGCGCGAAGGTGTGGCCGTACTGCTTGCTGAAATCGGCGAACATCGCGGTGAAGGCCTCCTTCAGGCTTCCCGCTGCCATCACCTTGAGTTCAGCCGCCTGAGCCGAGGACGAAAGTGCGATCATGAGGGCCAACAGGAGTGTGCGCATCGAGCGATTCCAATTGCTGTCATTCCGGGGCAGCCCGAAGGGCTGAGCCCGGAATCCATTTCACAGCAACGCGTGCGGCCCAATGGATTCCGGGCTCGCGCTTCGCGCGCCCTAAGGTGCGCAATTGCGCACCGGGGAATGACGATGGATGAAATTGACCTGGATGTCACTCCGATCCGCGACCTAATTCGCGCGCACCCGCACCTGCGTCGCAGGCTGCGCCACCAGCGCCTCGCCGAGTTCGTTCTGCTGGGCACGCGGGATCGAGAAGCAGACGCTGAAGCCGTCGGTGGTCTTGAGCGTCATCATGCCCTGGGTCGGATCGCTCGACTGCTCGATCACCCATGAATCCAGCGGATAGGCGTAGCGCAGGCTCTGATCGCCGAAGCGGGTCTGCAGCGCCTTGCTGATGAGCCCGGGCAAGGTCATGACCAGCGCGCCGACCTGGTTGATCGACAGCCGGATCGTCGCGGGTTCACCCTTGCCGTCGACGAACCCCAGCGAAATCGCGCAGCCGTCGGACGCGATTTCGCAGGTGGTGAGTTCCTGGGTCTCGATCTGCATAGCGGTACTCCGGATCATATCTTCGTTATATTCCATAGAATATATCGGTCCGGTGGCGCGCGTCCAGCCGTGAAGTTAATAGGCCGTGGCTCCCCCACCGCAGACGTGATATATGGCAGGATATAGCGAGACCCGCGAAGGGTCCGCCGACCCAGGGAGAGCGAAGCCTATGAGTGATTACAAACTTCTCATCGACGGCAAGATGGTACCGGGCGACCAGACCATGCCAGTCCTCAATCCGGCGACCGAAGAGGTGGTGGCGCAATGCCCGCGCGCTTCCAAGGAACAGCTCGACACGGCTGTTGCTGCGGCCAAGGCTGCCTTCCCGGCATGGGCCGTCACCCCGATCGAGGAGCGTCGCAAGCTCATCGTCAAGATGGCTGAGGTGATCGAAGCCAATGTGAACGAGCTCGCCCACATCCTGACCAGCGAACAGGGCAAGCCGCTGGCCGACGCCACCGGCGAAGTCATGGGCATGGCCGGCTTCTTCCGCTATCTCGGCTCGCTCGACCTGCCGATGCGCGTGATCGAGAATTCCGGCGACCGCAAGGTCGAGGCCTATCGCCGCCCGCTCGGCGTGGTCGGCGCGATCATTCCCTGGAACTATCCGCTGCTGATCCTCGCGTTCAAGCTGCCGTCGGCGCTGCTCGCCGGCAACACGCTGGTGGTGAAGCCTGCTCCTACCACGCCGCTGGCATCGCTGCGGTTTGCAGAATTGGTCAAGGACGTGCTGCCGAAGGGCGTGCTGAACTTCATCGCCGACGCCAACGACCTCGGCGATCACATGACCAAGCACCCGGATATCCGCAAGATCTCCTTCACCGGTTCGACGGCGACGGGCCAGAAGGTGATGGCGAGCGCGGCGCAGACCCTGAAGCGGATCACGCTGGAGCTCGGCGGCAACGATGCCGGCATCGTGCTCGACGACGTCGATCCGAAGAAGGTCGCACCCGGCATCTTCGAAGGCGCGTTCCAGAACTCCGGCCAGGTCTGCCTCGCCATCAAGCGGCTCTATGTGCACGAGTCCGTGTATGACGAAATCTGCAACGAGCTGGTCGCGATCGCCAAGAACACGGTGGTCGACGATGGTGCCAAGCAGGGCACCAAGCTCGGGCCGCTGCAGAACAAGATGCAGTACGAAAAGGTGAAGGCGTTCCTCGACGATGCCCGCAAGAACGGCAACGTGATCGCCGGCGGCTCCGCGATGGACCGTCCCGGCTACTTCATCGAGCCGACCATCGTGCGCGACATCAAGGAAGGCTCCAAGCTGGTCGACGAGGAGCAATTCGGTCCCGTTCTGCCTGTGATTAAATACTCCGACAAGGATGACGTGATCCGCCGCGCCAACGCGACCAATTACGGCCTCGGCGCATCGGTGTGGTCGTCCAACATCGAGCGCGCGCACGCGGTCGCGACCCAGATCGAGGCCGGCACGGTCTGGATCAACAAGCACCTCGACATGGCGCCGAACATCCCGTTCGGCGGCTCCAAGCAGTCAGGCATCGGGACCGAGTTCGCCGAGGAAGGCCTCGCGGAGTTCACCCAGCTGCAGATCATCAACGGCCCGCCGGCCGCCTGATCCTGATACTTGCGATCGCGGCGCAATTGCGCCGCGGTCGCTCCCCCGCCCACCACGAACAGAGACGCTCGATGTTCGACGCCCAATGCGACCTTGCCGCCCTGGTCTACGACGACCACGATGATCCCGACGCGGTGCTGCGCGACTTCGCCGCTGAGCTGAATGCGCAGGGCTTCCGGGCCATCGGCATGGTGCAGGCCGGACAATGCGCCGATTCCAGCCTGTCGGCCGTGCTGGTTCATAGCGGTGAAACGCTGCTACTGGCGCAGGACCCCGTCCCCGGCGCAGCCGGCTGCAAGCTCGATTTGGCGCGACTGCAGGACGCGGGCACCCGCGTCGCCGGTGCGCTGGAAGCCGGCGCCGACATTCTGATCGTGAACCGCTTCGGCAAGCGCGAGCGCGACGGCAAGGGGCTCGCGTACCTGATCGAACGCGCCCTCGACGCCGACATTCCCGTCGTCATCGCGGTGTCACGCAAGAGCTTTGCGGACTGGATCACATTCGCCGGCGGCATGAGCGTGAAGCTCGCCTGCGACCGCCATGCACTGGATGCCTGGTGGCGCCGCGTCTCGCTGCGGAATGCAGCCCAGATCACGCCGGATCACGTCACGGTGTGCGAAGTCTTCAAGTAATCGCGCAATTCGTAGGGTGGGCAAAGCCACCGGGTCGCGCGAATGCGCGCCCGATGACAGGCTCCGCGTGCCCACCATCAAGAGCACGCCGCGGGTGGTGGGCACGCTTGCGCTTTGCCCACCCTACAAGCTCACAGCGTTTCCTGCTTGTGGCCGCACTGCTTGCAGACGTATTTGACGCGAGTTTCGCCCCTGTCCGCTTGCAGCCGGTTCGGCGCACCGCATTTGCCGCAGACCGCCTCGATCCGGGTCGCGCCGTGCTTGACGACGAGGTTCCGCTTTTCCATGGTCTCGCGGATCAGGCGTTCGGCCTCCTCGCGCATCGACTGCTTCGACATGATCCATACCGGTCGTTGGTTGCGGGCGCGGTCATAGCACGACCGTATGCCGCTTCAACAGCGGATATCGGGCCGTAGTAACCCTGTCGGGTCAAACGGCAGCACGCAGCGTCATTTGGCCTCCGGAGTCAGCGCCAGGAGCCGCCGCACCAGCGCCAGCGCGGTTTCGGTGGCGGGGTCGGCGGCGGTGACCGGCACCGCCAGCACGATCAGGTCGAGCGGATCATGCGCCAGCACGATGACATGGCTGGCGCTGTTGGCCGTCATCAGCGAAACCATGCGCTCGACCGCGGGCTCGGTGGCCGCGAGCCCCCACGGCGCATCGGACCGGCGCAGCACCCGCCTGGAGCTATTTCCGTTCCGATGGAATCGGAACGGAGCTCCAGATTCTTGTTTTGACGCGTTTTCTTCACGCGAACCGGTATCCACTTCGCTCGAAAACGCTTCGGCCGCCAGGAAATCGCGCAACAGCGGCGGATCGTAAAGCGCCAGCTCGCTTTCACGGAATCTGCGCGCGCTTTCGAAGATCGGGTGGCGCGCCAGCTCGGCGATTAGCTGATCCCGGGTTTGCGCCGGTGAAGCGGCAACCGAATTGAGCACGCCCGGCTCCTGCGATTCGAACAGCGCCCGCAGCGTGTCGGTCATCAGGCCGATGGTGAGCACGCCGGCGATCGCAACCGCAACGAAGCGGATGATCTGCGCGGCATCGACATCTTCAGCCATGAAGGCGGCGGCGAAGCCAAGCAGGCCCGAGCTGATCAGCCGCAGCGCCATCATCGCAAGCCCGTGCCGGCGCGTCTCGGCGCCGCCGCCCGCGATCAGCATCACGGTCACCGTGAGCAGCGCGCCGAGTGCGCCGAGCCGAACTGGGATATCCGGAAACAGCGTGCGGAAATCGGTGAGGATGAACGGGATCACCACCAGCGCGCCGACCGCCAGCCGCCCGATGCTGCGGTTTTCCGAGGCCATCAGCGCCGCACGGTCGCGCGTCGCCAGCAGAAGCGCGCAGGTGGCGAAGCCCAATAGCTGGAACAGCGCCAGCGTGATTGCATAGGGCATCGCGAAGCGTTGCAGCCCGAACGTGCCGCCGAGACCGAGCAGGACGCCGCCGCCAAGTGCTGCGATCTTGACGGCGCGCGGCGCGTGACGCCGCAAAATGCCCTCGGTGACGATCAAAGCGCCGAGCGGGATCAGCGAGGCCGGGATCACCGAGAGGCGATCGAGCACCACGCTGCCGGTCCACCACGCCAGCCCGCGATCGAGGAACAGGATCGCAATCACGCCAAGGGCGATCAGCAGGCGGCGGGTCAGCGGGCTACTGGGATCGCGCCGGTAGAACGTCATCATCGCCACCGCCAACCCGATGGCGCCGCAGAGATTGACGATGGAATCGGCGATCACGCCCGAGGTCATTTGCTGCCTGTCGGTTCGGGATCGTGTCTGCGCGGCCGCAACGTGCCGAAGGCGCGGGTATCGTCCAACCAGTAGACGACCGGCAGCACCAGCCGCTGCAACGCCAGCACCCCAGAGGCCGCCAGCAATGCCGGCAACGAGCCATGCGGGACCTCGCTTGTGAGATAGCGGCGCGCGCCGGCGAGATCGATGCGGCCGAGCTGCAGCACGTCGTCGCCGCGGTCATAGTCGAGCTCGCGCTCGCAAAACTCGTTGTAAACGGCGTTGCGATGCTTGGGCGCGATCTCAAAGGTCTTCTTCAGCGCATCCGAGCCGCCGGTATAGGCGTTGGTGATGACAGAGCGCGCCTCGTCGAAGCCGGCCTCCGCGCCGACCCCGAACACCGCGCGATGACGCGCCATGATGCCGCGAGCGAGCTGCAGATGCGCAAAGCTCTGCCGCGCGTCCGGCAGCGGCGACGGGTAGACGTCGGAAAAGGTGTCGCTGACCATACCGACCACTGAGGGAACCTGGGTGACATTGGAGATCCATTTCGGCCGCAGCCCATCGCGCGCGAACAGCACCAGCGCGGTCAGGCCGTAGAGCACCCAGGACAGCCCCTGCCCGCGCACATCAGGGTCGACCATCACAAGGCCGAGATGAGTGACTTCGGTCGGCTCGCCGTCGAGCACGACATCCATCAGCGAGAGCGCGTTGAAGGCGATCGGACGCCCGCTCTCCTCCTCGCAAATCAAGGTGACGACGACGCGCGACAAGCGTTCGGGTTCGCCCGAGAAAATGCCGTAGGTCAGGCTCTCCTGCGGCAGCGTCTTGGCGGCGACGCTGCGCAATTGCACGACCAGTTCATCAAGCTCGGCTTTCGGCAGCGACAGGCCGGGCGATTCGACGATGCGGGTGCGCTGGCCGGCCTGGGTGCGCAGCGTGAGATCGATGGTCGGCTGCGACAGCGCCTTCAGCCAGAAGCCTGCATGGCCGGCCAGGCGGTCGAGAACCGCACGCACCTTCGCAAAACCGTTGGCCGCGCGCGATGCCGGAGTGCCGTTGTCCGATGACGCCATGTGTCCTGCCCGTGATCGGCGCGATTTGTGCACGTCAGCCTGTTAAAGCGCGATGAGCGCCAGCTGACGCCGTTTGTCGCAGGGTAAACGAGCCGTTCCGGAAACAGGACAAGTTTATCCCGACAGACCGAGAACCATCCACGTCATTGCGAGCGAAGCGAAGCAATCCATTGTCACCGAGCTTACGGAGCGATGGATTGCTTCGTCGCTTCGCTCCTCGCAATGACGGCGGGCCACTTACCCCTGCAAAGCGGCGGGTGAGGAACACCCGCCGCTTCCTTTGATTCCGGCTCAAGCCGCCTTGGAGACTTCCATCAGCAGGCGCTCGGCCTTGGCGTCCTCGATGCGATTCACCAGCTTGCCGCTCTCGTGCACGTCGCGCACCGTCTTGGTCAACGTGATGCAGGTCTGGACCAGCATCACGATGCCCATGGTGAGATAGCCCTGCATCCAGATACTGACCGGCAGGAAGAACACGCCGATGGCGACGAGGAAGGCGGAGGCCGCGAAGGACGCGTAGGTGAAGGTGACCCAGGCACCGCTGTGGGGTTGGATATTCTGGTTCATGGTACTCTCCTTGATGATACGAGGTTTGATGAGGGTTCAGGTTTGGAACTAAGCAGCGGGCGGGCGCCTGGCTTTCAGCCGCGCCAGCACGTCGTCGGCGGTCGATTTCATGCGCGGGCCGAAGCCCTGCTCGGCGAGCTTCTCGGCGGTCGTGAGCGGCCCCGAGGCCGCGTCGATCTCGAACAGCGCGTCGTCGGCGGCCTGGGCTTCCATCTGCCGTTCGCGCAGCCGCTTCAGCGTGGCTTCCGCCTCCGGCAGCGTCGACTCGTAGGGACGCGCCGCCTCGATGCCGCTACGGCGCAGCGAGCGCACCGCCTCCGAGGCACGCGCCAGCCGGCGGCCGCGGTCGAGTTCGGAGATGCGCGCTTCCGCATTGGCGACGTGGCGCTTCAGCCGCGAGATCTCCGAGGCGAACAGTGCGCGGGCGGTCATCGCGGCATCGCGCTCGGCCTCGAGATTGGCGATCGCCTGCGCCGCTTCGCGGGCGAGATCCTCGCGGCCGCCCTCGATCGCTGCGGTCGCGCGGACCTCGAGATCGGCGATCCGGCTGTTGGTGGTCTCGAGCCGCCGGCCCTCCTGCTGGTCGCCGGCGATGGCGAGCGCCAGCGTCCGCTTCGAGCGGTCCACGGCGGCCGCGGCGTCGCGCACCTGCTGGTCGAGGACGACGAGCGCCGTGCGGTCTTCCAGTTCTTCCTCGGCTGCGGCCACGATGCCGCGGAAAATCGTCAAAACAGTTTTGAACATTTGGTCACTCCCTGCTATGAGCATCGCTCATGAATCTGGTGTAGCACGTTCTGAACATTGCTCAAGAAATATTTGAGCATCGCTCAAGAATTTCATTAATGGCAGGTAAATCATGTCCAAGGCATTGGAAAGACGCGCCAAACTGCGCGAAGCACTGATCGAGGCCGCCGAACGCGCGATTGCGGCAAAAGGCTTGGGCGGCCTGAAAACGCGCGAACTGGCGCAGGAAATCGGCGTCGCCAATGGCGGCGTCTATAATTTGGTCGAGGATGTCGACGAGCTGATCCTGCGCGTCGGCTCGCGCACGCTGGCGCGGCTGGACGCGTCGCTGTCGCTGGCCGAGATCGGCGGCTCAGCCAGCCAACGCGAGATGTTGGTGCGGATCGCGGTCGCCTATTGCGACTTCGCGGCGGAGAATCTCGAACTGTGGCGCGCGCTGTTCGAGCACCGCATGCAGCCGGGCAAGCCGGTGCCGGATTGGGCTGTCAGCGAGCAGATGGAATTGTTCCGCCACATCTACAAGCCGCTCGCCGCGCTGTTCCCGCAGCGCTCAGCCACACAGCTCGGCGTCACCGCGCGCAGCCTGTTCTCCGCCGTGCACGGCATGGTCGCGCTTGGGCTGGAGCAGAAGCTGATCGCGGTGCCGCTTCCCGCACTGCGCAACGAGATCGCGACCCTGACGCGGGCGATGATCGACGGGCTGACGGCGAAAAAAGAATAGCGCTTATCCACGATGCATTCGGGCAACACTCGTCGGGAAGCTTGACGAGCTGCATTTTCCGCCATTGCCTGTCCATATCGTGATCCCACCATCCGTGGCGTCGCATGCTTGGCTGTGCAATCCGGCTCCGAAAGAGCCTTTCCGAGGGACCATTTACGAGGAGCTTTGGAGGCTGGGATGATGAACTCGCGGCGAATGAGGGCGGCGGCGTTGTTCGGAGCGATCGCTCTCCCGAGCGCGATTGTCGCGTGGCTCGCTCATGGTTCAGCCGGTATCGAGAATGCTGCTGCACCGATCGTCGACCACCCTACCCCAATTGTCGTCGCCGAACCGGTCGCACCACAGCCAGCCACGATGGACAGCGTCGCTGCCGGCAGCGCTGATACGAAAGCCACGGACGGACCAGAGCCGGCGGCAACCGCCGTGACGACGACGACCTCGGACAAGGCGGAAGCGACGGTCGAGACCGCATTGACCGATCCTGCGCAAGTCCTGCTGCCCGCGGCGGAGCCGCTGCAAGTGTCGACCGCAAGCACCCCGGATCCCGCGCCTCGCGATGCCAACAAGGCGCTCAACTCCGTCGAAATTCTCGACGAGTGCTGGGTCGTGGCCGCCTGCGTCGACCGATACCTGTGGGCGCTCTATCAGCGCGCGCCCAAGGAGGACAGCATCAAGGTGCCGGAGCAAAGCCAGGTGGAGGTCAAGAAGAGAGGCAAAATGGTGACTGTCACCAGAACGATCACCAGGCTTGTCGATGAGGATTTCGCCTGGAAGGATCCGAAGGCGGCCGCAAGAGCCGGCATGCCCATGATGGACTACGTCATCGGCGGCGTGACCCCGAGCTTCAAGCTGAAGCTTTTCCATGTGCTTTACGCGGCGGAGCAGGCCGGCCTGTCGCCCGGCATCACCAGCGCATTCCGCGATGACTACCGCCAATCGATTGCAAGCGGCCTCGCAGCGGCCAGCAACCGGTCCTACCATGGCGGCAGCCTCCGCGGCGGCTACGGCCATGGGCTTGCCGCCGACGTCGTCAGCGTCGATGGCGCGACACGCGACGAGCGATGGGTGGCCTCGGAGCGGCTCTGGAAATGGATCGATGCACATGGCAAGGAGTTTGGGATCGGGCGCCCCTATCTCGACAGGGATCCGGCGCATCTGGCACCGATCGACGGCCAGGAATATGCAGGTCACCGCGGGACCGGGACGCATTTGGCGGGATTGGCGTCGAAGAAGCGCAACCGGGACAGTCACGGCGGGGCAAAACACCCGAGAACTGCAAAGTCATCGAAAGTGAGAACGATCTGATACCGCCACGCGGCATTGCCGCGTCAATTTCTGCTGCCAGGCCAACGGTAGCATTTTGCCTTGGGCATCCCCATATGGGGTGGATGGCAAACTGGCAGAAATCCGGCAAACGAGAACCACCCAGGACCAAGGCTGAATTGCGCGAGATGCTGACCGAGGCTGTGCGCAACACGCCCAACCCCGAGCAGGCGTCGCAGCGCCCGGCGAAAGCCAAAAAGATCGCGGCTGGAGCCGCCGACGCCGACTAGGCCTTGCGGCCCGGCCGACCGAATTCCACGCGCGACGAGCGCGAGATTTTTCGTGAAGGAGCAGCATGCGCAAGCTTCCCAACCCCACCGAACAAGAAATGATCGAGGGGCCCCAAGCTGTATCTTTTCAGATTGCGAATGGAAACGCGCGGCAGGACTGCGTTCTGCAAACCACCTTCCCGACGAAGGCACAGGCGCACAAGTACCTTCTCACAAATTGGCCGACCATCGAAAAGATGGCTCGCGACGCTCTTGCGGCGGGAACCATTGAAGGCGGCCAGATCAAACTCATGATGGACTGAACAGAAGCGACGCTGATGCGATCGGGTCGTCCGCGGCCGGAAGCACTCTGACCTCACGGCTCCATCGTGTAGGAGCGGCCAGCTTCGAGCGCGTAGATGGTCAGAAAGCGCAGCGGGCGTTCCGGATCGCAATTGCGAAACAGCGTGTGTGGGATATCGGCGCGATCCTGCAAGGTCTCACCTGCCCGATACTGCCGCGGATCATCGCTGCCATAAGCAGACTCGGCAACACCTTCGACGATGAAGATCACGCCGCCAACGGGATGCCGATGCAGCGGAGCGACGCCACCGGGTGGATAGGTCACCTCGACCACGACAAGCTCCCGATGATCGCCGGGCAATGCAAGACGTTCGAGAAGCTTGCGCGTGACACCCGCAAACCCGGTCTGCTGAGCACTTGCCTGACCGTCGATACTTTCACCCATTGGACATCCACTCCCGTCGCGCACTGAGTCGTTGCAGCTCGATCATATCGCGGCGCGATTGACGACGAAGACACCTTTTGATCAAAGCCCTTGCCTACAGCGCACGCGCGCTGCAAGATTCTCGCGCAGCGTCAGCTTTGTAAGGGGCGGCATTGGTCACGGGATCTTGCATGAGAACGAGTATTTTGGCTGCGCTTGTGTCCAGGGTCGCCGCTTTGGCGCTGATCGTTGGAGTTGCCGGACTGTTGCCAGCGTCTTTAGCGCGCGCCGCGCCCGCGCCCGACTGTTCCACATCGGCGACGCTGGCGGATTGGGGCGAGAATTCGACCGGCGACATCGACGTCAAATCCGGGGAAAGTTGCCTGTTGCCAATCGGGATACGCGGCACGGTGACCGATTCAGCGATTTCGCAAAAGCCGGAGCACGGCAAGCTGAAGAAGGTCAACGCATCGACCTTCGAATACACGGCGAAGGCCAAATACAAGGGAAGCGACACGTTCGCCGTCAAGGCAACGGGCCAAGGGCCGAAGGCGTCGGGCACCTCGGTCATCACGGTGCACGCGACGATCAAATAATCGATTTCGCGCCGTCTCCGACACTGCTTGTCGAGCGATGCGCTCCGCCGCGTGCCGGGATTGATGGCACGCGACGGTTCTACCCCAATCGGGGGCTTAGGCCGGGCGTGCGGCGGTGTGAATGATCGACCCGACGTGCTGGCCGCGCAGCGCCGCGGTGAGGCGGCCGGGAACGAGGCCATTCACGACCTGCACGCGCGCGATGTGGCGTGCATTCGCCATGACATCGAGAAGCGCGGGATCGAGCGGCAGCGTGCCCTTGTGCTTCGCAAGGTCAGCGGCACTGGTCTCGCGGAGCAACTGGGCATTCTTGCCGTCGGGACCATTGGGATCGGCGGTAAACACCCCATCGACATCCTCCACGATCGTGAGCCCGGCAGCGCCCAGCGCGTCGGCGAGCAGGAACGCGCCGGTATCGGCGCGGTGGAGCGGGATGCGCGAGTTCGGGAACTCATGGTGATGATAGGGCGGAAAGGCGCTGCCCACGACCGCGCGGGCCGCGGACAAATGAACGGCGAGCTGGCTCGCGATGGTGGGGTGCTCGATGTAAGAGACGCCCTCCGGCGCGAGCAGGCTCGCAAGGATATGGCCGTTCTGCCCGGCCTCGCTGGCCGCCAGCGGCGCAAGCGACCCGACCGGCAGTCCG
Source organism: Bradyrhizobium sp. LTSPM299 (assembly GCF_000938235.1). Taxonomy (NCBI): domain Bacteria; kingdom Pseudomonadati; phylum Pseudomonadota; class Alphaproteobacteria; order Hyphomicrobiales; family Nitrobacteraceae; genus Bradyrhizobium; species Bradyrhizobium sp. LTSPM299. The sequence continues at coordinate 337,962 of NZ_JYMU01000049.1, read as the reverse complement.
AGATCGAGGCCGACGCTGTAGAGATGGCGGGCGCGGATGCCGGCGCCGGTCAGGATCAGCAGCCGGTGCTCAGGTAGCAGCGTCCGCAGCTCGTCGACAAGCGGCAGGATCGCTTCGTGGCCGCGATCCATCAGGCGGCCACCGATCTTCACGACCTGCAGCCAGGGGAGAAGCCGGATCGGGCGGCTACCTGCGACAGGGCGGGTGAGATCGCCGTCGAGCAGGGTCTGGCGCGCGAGCGGCGAAGCGACATGCTTGATCTGGTTGGTGTCAGCCATGATGTCTCTCTCTAGCTCGCGGTGATGATGGTGCCGACATGCTCACCCGCGAGCGCGCGGGTCAGATTGCCGGGAACGAGGCCGTTCACGACCTGCACCTCGCGCACGTGGCGCGCCGAGGCGAGCAGATCGAGCACCGGGAATTCCAGGATGGAATCCTGCAATCCCTTGGCCTTCATCTCGGCCACCGAGATCTTCGGGATGAAGGTCGCATCCTTCGTGGTCTTCGGGTTCGCGGTGTAGAGGCCGTTTTCGTCCTTCACATAGATCATCGCCTTGCAGCCGAACTGCTCGGCCACGAGGAAGCAACCGGCGTCGGTACGGTAGGGCGGGATGACGCCTTCGGCCGCGGGACGCATCCAGAGGCCATAGGGCGGCATGCCGCTGAAGATGACGGCGTGCACCTCGGCCAGGTAGAGCGGCACAGCCGAGAGCGCGGCGCCGCTGACGGCGGAGATGCCGTGCCTGGCAAGAAGTTGCCCCAGCATCGCGGCATTCTGATCGGCGACCGAGGCGCCGAGTTGCGAGAGCACGCCGGCCGGTAGGCGAAGCCCGGCCGCGATCGAGTAGAGATGCCGGGCCCGCGTGCCGGCTCCGGTCCCGATCAGCATCTTGTGGGCCTTGCGGGCCGCGACGATCTCATCAACCAGCGGATAAACCGCGGCGCGGCCCCGATCGATGACGCTCTGTCCGCCGATCTTGATCACTGTAGCGTCCGGCAGGATCCGGAAGTCGGGCGCCGCTTCCGCCGCAGCCAGAAGCTGCGGATCGGTGAGCGAACGCTGCATCAGGAGCTGCTCGAGCTCCGCGATCGTGTCATTCATGAGAAACGTCCTTTCTCCAATGCGTTGAAACGCCGTTCAACAGGCCCGCGAGCCGAACCGGTCTCCACCGGCGGTCCCCTCAAGCCCCGCATCTGGTTGCAGTGGTAGCGATAGTTTGCGTGCGCCTCAAGGCACAACGGCACGATCATTGGTCGTGCATGCCGGATTGACGGCGGTCGGGTGCCGGGCTCCGAATTCGGAGCAAGTGAAAGCCGTCTACTTGGTCGTCGAGCCACCGGCTGGGGCGGCCGATCAAAGCGCGAGCTGGATCCGATCCTCGCCGTCAGCTTCCGACTTCGCCGGCACGGCGCAGCAGATCAGCACTTCATCATCGGCCACCGCGGCGGTGGGCTCCTTCACATAGGTCACGTCGCCCGCCAGCAATTTGGTTCGACACGATCCGCAACTCCCCGCCCGGCAACTGAACGCGGGGCTGAGGCCGCGCGCTTCAGCCAGTTCGAGCAGCGTTCCGGACTCCGGAGTCCAGCGCGCCTCCTTCAACGAAGTCGTGAAGGCCACCGGGACCGGCCTGGTCGCGGGCGGCCGGCGCGGCGGTGCGGCCGTGGCCACATCGGTCTTTCTCACCAGCGATGAGGGACCGAACGCTTCGGCGTGAATCCTGTTGTCCGCAATGTTGTAGTTCCGCAAGCCATCATAGAGCGATTGCGTGAACTGCGGCGGACCGCACAGGTAAAAGTCGTAGTCGTTGAACGGCAACAGGCGCGACAGCAGCGTCATGTCGATCCGCCCCGCGGCGTCGTAGTCGAGGCCTTCCTCGGCGCCATCGACATTGCTGAGCACGCGGATGATCCTGATAGCGCCACCGGCGGCATCAGCGAGCTGCTGTAATTCATTGCCGAAGGCACGGTCCTGCTTGGAATGCGCCGCCTGGACCAGGATCGTCGGCCGGATGCCGCGAGTACGCAGCCCCTCGTAAACCACATGGTGCAGCATCGCGAGCATCGGTGTGATGCCGACGCCGCCGGCCAGCAGCACTGCGGGCCGCTTCTCGCGCGCATCGATCGTGAAGGCGCCGCTCGGCGCGCGCGCCTCGATGATGTCGCCGACCGCGATCCTGTCGTGGAGATGCTGCGACACCAGACCGTCGCGCTTCACGCTGATGCGGTACATTCCGTCCGACGGCGCAACCGACAACGTATAGGTCCGGATCACCGGCTTGTCCGTCCCTGATAGTGACAGGCGGATCGGCAGATGCTGTCCCGCATCGTGTGGAAGCAGCCCGGCCCCGTCATCCGGTTGCAGATGGAACGAACGGATCGAGGTGCTCTCATCGACGATCTTTGTCACCTTGAACGGACGCCACTGCGTCGCAAGCTCGGCTGCCCGGATCCGGTCGGCGGCCTGCGCCCAGTCGCCGGTCATCAGTGCGTTCGGCGACCAGCCGTCACTCCGGAAAGCCCAGCGCAGCGGCAGCGCGCCCCGCCTCCGCACCACACGACGGGCGCGGAAACTCCAGAGCCGTTCGGCGCCCTGAAACGCCGCGATCTCAGGTGAATCCAGCATCACCTCGGCATCGCCGGTCATCTGCAGCAGGTCGCCGGTTTCGAAATCGACGAACACCAGCCCGGCCTTGCCGTTCAGCAGGATGTTGCCGAGCGTGTTGAAGAACAGATTGCCGGCAAAATCGGGAATCGTCAGCGTGCCGTCGTCGCCGACCCGGACGAACCCCGCATTGCCGCCGCGATGCGAGACGTCGACCTGGCGACGATCCTTGCGCTCGGTGTAGGACGCGACGAAGAACGTGTCGGCCGCCTTGATCATGTCGCGCGCGGCTTGATCAAGACCGGAGTTCTCCTCGACCTGCCCCGTGAAGGCCTCGCTCGGCTCGCGCACGAACCTGAAATCCCGCAATTGGATGTACTGCGGACAATTTCCAAAGCTCTGATCGAGGTCGAAACTGAGCGCTTCGCCAACTGACGCGCGAAGCATCCCGTTCGCGCGGTTGCGGCGCCTTGTGTGCAGCTCGATTCCCAACAGGCCAATGGCGTCGCCCACTAGCGTACCCTCGCTCGCGGGATCGGTGGGGTCGGGCTTCGCATCGATCTCGAGGCTCCGCGGTGTCGGTGACGAGATGAAGCCCGGCCTGCCCGCCATCAAGGTAGCCCAAGCGTCGCTGCTGCGGTCGACGCTGCCCAACACGATGAAAGGAATCTGGGCGTAGAATTCGCGGTGCTGGTCCGGCATGAAGTCCCGCACGGCCCGCTCGCCTACGGCCAGCATCCGTTCGGAAACACCGACCTTCTGCTGGATCGCCTTTTCCCCGGCATGCCAAGTCGCCAACCTGGTTTTCGATCGCCTGTCGCTCATCGTCTCGCCCTCCCCTTCGGGGTTGGACGGGCGCGCCCAACGGCGCGTCCGGTCAGCGCGTCATGCGGCAGCCGCCAGACCGACCGCGGTCTTGGCGAAGGGCACGAAGCCCGGCAGCGCTTCGATCCGGCGCAGCAGCGCGTTGACGCGAGGATATGGCGACAGATCGACATTGCCTTCAGGCGCACTGGACAGATAACTGTAGAGCGCGACATCCGCGATCGTCGGCCCCGCGCCGGCCAACCATTCGCGGTCGGCAAGATGGGCTTCGAGCCGCTTGAGCAGGACATGCGCGCGGCCGATCACATCCTCCGGATTGAACTTCGCGCCGAACACGGTGACGAGCCGCGCCGCGGCGGGGCCAAATGCCACATCCCCGGCGGCTACCGACAGCCAACGCTGGACAGCGGCGGCGCCCTTCGCATCCGTGGGCAGCCAGTCGGTTCGGCCGAGCTTGGTCGCGAGGTAAACCAGGATCGCGTTGGAATCGGAGATGATCGTGCCGCTGTCGTCCAGCACCGGAACCTGGCCGAAGGAATTGAGCGCGAGGAATTCGGGGGTCTTGTGCGCACCCGACCTCAGGTCGACTTCGATCAGTTCGTGCGGAATTCCCAGCAGCGACATGAACAGGCGCGCGCGATGCGCGTGGCCCGACAAGGGATAGTGATAGAGCTTCATGATGCCGTTCCCGAGATCGTGGACGGGGTCATTCCCGATCCGCGACCTGAAGATGGCTCATTGCAGTCGTAATGATAACTGTCGGAATCGACACTTCATTATTGCAGTTACCGCAACAATATGGCCATGACGAGGACTTCGAGGGCAACTCAGACCACGAACTCCGCGCGGTGAAGCCGCCCCTTTGAGGGGGCGGCTTCGTGGTCGATCAGCGCATGACGAACGGGTTGGCCGGAACGTCCTGGGCAGTCGAGATCCACACGCTCTTGGTCTCGAGGTACTCGCGGACCGCATCGATGCCGCTCTCGCGCCCGACACCCGAATACTTCATGCCGCCGAACGGCATCATGTAGCTGATCGCGCGATAGGTGTTCACCCACACGGTGCCGGCGCGAAGTTGTTTCGGCACGCGGATGGCGCGGGCGAGATCCTTGGTCCAGATGCCGGCGGCAAGGCCATAGATGGTGTCGTTGGCGATCCGAACGGCATCGTCCTCGGTGTCGAAGCCGATGATCGAGAGCACCGGCCCGAACACTTCCTCACGCGCGATCCGCATCGAGTTGTCGACATCGGTGAAGATCGTCGGCTCGACAAACTGGCCGCCGATGATGCCGTCGCCCGAGGCCGGCTTGCCGCCGAGCAGGCAGCGCGCGCCTTCGGCTTTGGCAATGTCGATGTAGTCGAGCACCTTCTTGTACTGCGCAGGCGTGGTGATCGGGCCGACATTGGTGCCTGATAGCATCGGATCGCCGATCTTGGCGGTCCGCGCCAGCTCCAGAACGCGTTCGACGAACTTGTCCTTGATCGAGTTCTGCACCAGCAGGCGCGATCCGGCGATGCAGGTCTGCCCCGTCGCTGCGAAGATGCCGGAGATCGCGCCCGCCGCGGCGGCGGTCAGATCTGCATCCTCGAAGACGATGTTGGGGGACTTTCCGCCGAGCTCGAGCGACACGCGCTTCAGGCTCTTCGCCGCGGTCTCGTAGACCTTCGCGCCCGTCGTATCGGATCCGGTGAAGGTGATCTTGGCGACCCCAGGATGCGAGATCAGCGCGGACCCGGCCTCGGGTCCGAAACCGGTGACCACGTTGAAGATGCCATCGGGAATCCCGGCCTCCTTGGTCAGCGCGGCGAACTCCAGCGTGCTGGCAGAGGTGAATTCCGACGGCTTGACGACGACGGCACAGCCAGCGGCAAGCGCGGCTGCGCATTTCCAGGCGACGAACAGCAGCGGCGAATTCCAGGCGGTGAGCGCGGCAACGACGCCGACCGGCTCATGCGTCGTGTAGGCAAAGGTATCCGGCTTGTCGATCGGCACCAGGCCGCCTTCGAGCTTGTCAACCAGCCCGCCGAAATACCACCACCATTCCGAATGGTAGCGCACCTGGCCCAGCATCTCGGCCATCAGCTTGCCGTTGTCGCGCACCTCGATCTCGGCGAGACGCTCGACATTCGCGGCGACGAGGTCGCCGAGCTTGCGCATCGCCTTGCCGCGCGCCGACGCCGTCATCTTCGACCAGGGACCGCGCCACATCGCCTCGTTGGCGGCCTTCACCGCCTTGTCGGCATCGGCGGCGGATCCGCGCGGAATCTTCGCCCAGGCCTCGCCGCGATAGGGATCAATCGTGTCGAACCATTCGCCGTTGGCGGGGTCGACATACTGGCCGTTGACGAAAAGCTGGTAGGTTTTCACGATACCCTCCGGTCGAGGCAGGATGCATGCGGCTGACAACGATATAATGCATTCCGTGACGTCGTGACAACGAAGCCGGGTCGGCGCCGGGTCATCAGCCCGTGCCCCTAGACTTCCACAATCACGTAATTGTCCTCGACGTGCACCGGAAACGTCTCGGCCACATAAGGTCCCTTCTGCAATTCCTCACCGCTTTCGACCGCGACCGGATAGGAGCGGATCCTGAACCGGCTCGGATCGAACCAGGACTGGCCGTTGCGCATGTCGAATTCCCAGCCGTGCCACGGACAGCGCAGCATCTCGCCAACGCGGTCGCGCTTATAGATGCCGGGCTCCGGCGAAGTGAGCCGCGCCACGCAAGCGGCCTTCTCCAGCGGTGCGCCCTCATGCGGGCAGCGATTGAGCAGCGCGAAGAATTCGCCGTTAACGTGGAACACGACGATGTCGCGCCCGTCGACGCCGAACACCTTGTTGCCGCCGGCCGGAATCTCGCTGGTGCGCGCGACGATGTGACGGGTCATGGTCAGAACTTGTAGACCGCGCGCGCGTTGCTGTTGAAGATCTTGCGCCGCTCGATCTCGGTCAGCGGCGTCTTGAAGGCAAAGCGCGCATCGTCATAGTCCCAGTGCGGATAGTCCGACGAAAACAGCAGGCGATCGATGCCGACCCATTCGATCAGCGAACGCAGGTGCTTTGCTTCATCCGGCTCGTCGATCGGCTGCGTCGTGAACCAGAAATGCTCCTTCACATATTCACTCGGCTTGCGCTTGAGATGCGGCACCTCGCTGCGGAAGCGCTCGAAATGCTGGTCCATCCGCCACATCGCCGATGGGATCCAGCCAAAACCGCCCTCGATGAACACGATCTTCAGCTTCGGGAAGCGTTCGGGGACGCCTTCGAGCACGAGGCTCGTGAGCATCGACGCCATCGTATGCGCGTTGGACTGATGCTCCTCGCAATAGTAGGACGGCCAGCCGCCGCCGGTCGGCGCGTGCCCGCCATAGCCGCCGACATGGATGCCGAGAGGCAGGTCGAGCTCTTGCGCACGCGCATAGATCGGCCAGTAGCCGCGGCGCCCGAGCGGCTCGTTGGCGCGCGGCGAGACGTTGATCTGGACGTATTCGCCTGTTTTGGCACAACGCTCAATCTCGGCGAGGCCGAGGTCGCTGCCGTCCTGCCCGATCAGGATCGAGGCCTTCAGCCTCGGATCGCGGTGCGCCCAGAACGCCAGCTGCCAGTCGTTGATGGCGCGCTGGATCGCGGCGCCGAATTCCAGATTCTGCTGCGAGAAGATGAAGAGGTCGAGCACCTGTAAAATGCCGAACTCGACGTCAAAGGGATCGAGATGCTGCTTGCGCATGAAATCGAGGTCGGAGCCTGGCACCCCGCCGGTCGGCGGCCAGGCATCGCGCCGCGCGATCAGCGGCGAAGAGCGCGGATAGGGCGTGGTGCCGATATAGGGCGTCCGCAGATGGCTGCCATATTCCTTCAGATGCTGCTGCCAGCGTTTTGGCAGGAATTCGTTGAGGTCATCGTGCGAACGGATGCTCGGATGGATATCGCAGTCGATGATCCGCAAGCGCGTCGCGGCGGTTTTCTCAGTTTCCAGCATCGGGCGGTCGATGACATCACTCATGCGATCCTCCTTGGATCAAGAGTTGAGCTTCAAGCGCGGAAAGGTTTCCAGCGGATTGTCTTCGCACATCCGCGTGACGATGCTTTTCGGCAGATGCGGCGGGATCGGGTCGTCGCCGTCGAACTGCCAGTGCGGATAATCTGACGCGAACAGGAACATCTTGTCCGAGCCGATCTGGTCGATGATATCTTCGACACCGGTCGCATCCGGCGGGCCGTCGAACGGCTGCATGGTGACGCGGAAATGGTCGCGGATGATGGAGGCCGGCTCGCGTTCGACCCAGGGCACCTCGACGCGCACGCCGCGCCAGGTCTTGTTGGCGCGCCACATGAAGGCTGGCAGCCAGCTCACGCCTGACTCCATCAGCACGACCTTCAGCCCCGGAAACTTGCCGAACACGCCCTCATAGATCAGGCTCAGGGTCTGCGCCTGAAACGCCTGCGCTTCCGCCAGATAATATTCATAGCGATAGGACGGCCAGCCGATCGAACTTGGCGCACCCCGGTAGGCGCTGCCGGCATGGATCGCGATCGGAAGCTTGTACTTCTCCGCGGCTTGATAGATCGGCCAGTAGTGCCGCCGCCCGAGCAGCATCTCACCCTGCGACAGCACCAGCACGGAGACGAAGCGGTTGTCGCCGGCCCTGCGCTCGATCTCCTCGACGGCCAGATCAGGCGCCTGGATCGGCACCACGATCGAGGCGCGCAGCCGCTTGTCTTTCGACAGCCACTCCGCCGCGATCCAATCGTTGATCGCCTTGCAGAAGTCGGCCGCCATATAGGGATCGAACACCGCCTGCGCGCCATAGACGACGTTGCAGATCGCATGGCTGGCGCCGAGCTGGTCGAATGCGCCGCGCTGCACCATGGCGAGATCGCTGCCGGGCTTGCTTCCGTCGGACGGCCGCCAGTCGGCGCGGCCGCTCAGCGGCATCGACGGCGGATAGGAGTTGAGATCGAGACCGTCGATGGCGCGGCTGACCACCTGTTCCTTCCAGTGGTCGTTGAGATAGGGCAGCAGCGTGGTGCGCGTCCCCCCCACCGCGGGATGGATGTCGCAGTCGATGCGCATGGCCGCCATCGAGGTTTCCTCAGGCTTTGCTTTTTGGCGGCTGTTTCGAGCCGCTGGCCGAATGTGCCGCCGTGGGCCTGGAAGCGCAAGGACACAAGCCGCGGAACAGCTATTCGCTGGAGCCTCCAGCCACTGCCTAAACCTCCAGCCACTCCTTGCGCACCGCGGAATTCTCGCCGAAATCGGCTGGGGTGCCCCGAAACACGATCCGGCCGTGGCCCATCACGTAGAGCCGCACCGAGATCTTCAGCGCAATCGCCAGCTTCTGTTCGACCAGCAGGATGGACACGCCGCGTCGGGAGATCTCCTCCAGCAGGCCGCCGACCTGCTCGACCAGCTTTGGCGCGAGTCCCTCGGTCGGCTCGTCGATCAGGATCAAGTCGGGATCGCCCATCAGCGTACGGCACATCGTCAGCATTTGCTGCTCGCCGCCGGAGAGCAGCCCGGCCGCGATATCCTGCCGCGCTTCCAGATTGGGAAACAGCCGGTACACGTCGGCGAAATTCCAGCGGCCGAATTTGCTCGCGCGCTTCAGCCCGAGCTCGAGATTTTGCCGCACCGTCAGCGTCGGAAAGATCTGCCGGTCTTCCGGCACGTAGCCGATGCCGCCATGCGCTACCTGGTTCGGCCGCAGGCCGGTGATGTCGCGGCCCTTGAATTTGATGCTGCCCTGCGCCGGAACCAGGCCCATGATCGCCTTGCAGACGGTCGAGCGCCCGACGCCATTGCGTCCCAGCAGGCTGACGATCTCGCCGTCACCGACATTGATATCCACGCCGTGCAGAATGTGGCTCTGGCCATAGTAAGCGTGAAGATTGTTGACTTCGAGGATCATGCGGCGAGCCGGCCGAGATAGGCTTCCTGCACCGCCGGATCGGCACGCACCGCCGCAGGCGGCCCCGACGCGATGACCTGGCCATAGACCAGCACCGTGATCACGTCGGCGAGATCGAACACCACCTTCATGTCGTGCTCCACCATCACCAAGGTCTTGCCTTCGGAGACGCGACGGATCAGTTCGACGGCGTTGTCGGTCTCGGTGTTGCTCATGCCGGCGGTCGGTTCGTCGAGCAGGATGACGGACGCGCCGCCCGCGATGGTCATGCCGATCTCGAGTGCGCGTTGATCGGCGTAAGACAACAGGCCCGCGGCGGTATCGCGCCGCGTGGCAAGGTTGAGCTCTTCCAGCATCCGATCGGTGCGTTCGTTCAGCGCGCGTTGCATCCCCAGCGCCGTCCAGAACGAATAGCGATAACCCATGCTCCAGAGCAGCGCGCAGCGAAGGTTCTCGAACACCGACAGGCGGTGGAAGATCGAGGTGATCTGAAAGCTCCGCGACAGGCCCATCCGGTTGATCCGGTGCGGCGGCAATTCGTCGACCCTGACGCCGTTGAGCAGGATCTCGCCCGACGACGACGGAAAACGGCCGCTGATCAGGTTGAAGAGCGTGGTCTTGCCGGCGCCGTTCGGACCGATGATGGCGTGGCGTTCTCCCTTTGCGATGTCGAGATTGACGCCACGGATGATCTCGGTCGGTCCAAACGCCTTGGTCAGGTTGCGCAGGCTGAGCGCGGTCTCGGTCATGCCGCGCTCCGCCGCGGCTTGAGCTCGGCCATCAGTCCGTCCCAGACCTGCCGGAACGACCGCGCTTCGATCCGCAGCCACGCCATCCCGCCGAGCAGGCTGATGGTTGCGGCCGACCACGGCAGCACGGCGTGGACGTCGATCTTGCGGCCGAACAGCACCAGCGTCTTGCCCTGGGCCGCACCGATGGTCAAAAACGAGGTTAGTTCCACCAGGGCAACGAAACCGAGCAACGTCAGAAGACCAGGCACGATCACCCGCGCATAGGGCATCGCGAGCCGGCCGAACTGCCCGGCGCGGACGATCGGCCGGTGCGCCATCACGAGGCCCATCATGCCCTGCGGCGCGAAGATCACCATGCCGATGAAGAGCACGCCGACATAGACCAGCCAGGAATTGGACATCAGGCTGACGCCGCTCTGCAGCAGGGTGATCAGGACCGCGCCGAGGATCGGGCCGCCGAACACGCCGGTGCCGCCGATATAGGCCATCAGCAGCGCATTCGCTGACAACGGCGCGGCGAGCGCGTCGAAGGTGACGATCTCATAGGTGATGGCGTAGAGACCACCGCCGATACCGGCGAAAAATCCTGACAGCGCGAACTGCAGGAAGCGCACGATGCGCGGGTCGTATCCCATGAACTGCGCGCGCTCGAAATTGTCGCGCGTCGCGTTCGCCATCCGCCCGAGCGGAGTCTGGGTCAGGAAGAACATCGCCAGCGCAGCGATCAGCGTCCAGGCCAGGATCAGATAATAGACCTGGATGCTGGAGGCATATTTCAGCCCGAACAGGCTGTGATCGATCATGCGATTGGTATTGACGCCGCCTTCGCCGCCAAAGAAGTGATGAAAGCTCAACGCCGCCGTCGTCATCAGTTCGCCGATGCCGAGCGTGATCATCGCAAACGCCGTGGCGCGCTGCTTGGTCGCCATGTAGCCGAAGACGATCGCCAGGCCGAGCCCGCACAGACCCGACAGAAATGGAATCAGTTCGATCGGCAGCGGCAGGCTGCCGGCGCCCGCCATGGTGAGGAAATGCACGGTCGCGTAGCCGCCGATGCCGAAGAAGGTGGCGTGGCACAGCGAGAACAGGCCGGCCTGCCCGAGCAGCATGTTATAGGACAGGGCCAGGATGCTCATCATGCCCATCTGGCTCAGCATCGACAGCACGAAGCCTGACTGGCGGCCGGTGCTGGTGTTGAAGAACACCCAAGGTGCGGCGATCGCCGCTATCAGCGTGACGATCCAGACCCAGCTCTGACCCCATCTGCCGTTCATGTGTCGCGCGTTCCCATCAGGCCGCGCGGGCGGAACAGCAGCATGATGATCATGAGCGCGAACGGCAGCAGCGCGCCGATCCGCGCCACTGGCATGGTCAGGATTTCCGTGAACAGATTGTCCCCCGGCAGCGTCACGCCGAGCGGCTTGACCAGGTCGAACAGCGAGTAATTGATGACGACGGCAAAGGTCTGGATCAGCCCCATCAGGATCGAGGCGATGAAGCAGCCCAGCAGCGAGCCGAGGCCGCCGAACACGACCACGACAAAGACGATCGGCCCCATCGCGTCCGCCATGCCGGGTTCGGTGGTCTGATAATTGCCGCCGATCACGCCGGCGAGACCGGCAAGCAGGCAGCCGCCGGCGAACACGATGGTGAAGACGCGCGGCACGTCGTGGCCGAGCGCGCTCGCCATCTGCGGATGGGTCAGCGCCGCCTGGATGATCAGGCCGACGCGGGTCTTCTTCAGCAGCACCCAGGTGGCGAGCAGCATGCCGACCGAGACCAGCAGCATGAAGCCGCGATAGGCCGGGAAGTTGGCGCCATAGACCGTGAACAGCGGAAAATCGAGGCTCGGCGGCACGCGGTAGGCCATCGGCAGCATACCCCATATCATCTGCACGCCGCGCTGGATGATGAACACGAGGCCGAAGGTGAACAGCAACTCGGCGATGTGGCCGTTATGGTGCACCCGCCGCAGCCCCCAGACCTCGATCGCCGCGCCGATCAGCGCGCACAGCAGCGGCGCGACGATCAGCGCGGGAAAGAAGCCGATCAGCTGACTGACGGTGAAGGCGAGATAAGCGCCGATCATGTAGATGCTGGCATGGGCGAAATTGAGCACGCCCATCATGCTGAAGATCAGCGTCAGCCCACTCGCCAGCATGAACAGCAGCATGCCGTAGACCAGGCCGTTGAACAGCGAAACGAGGACGATCTCCATGATTGCGCCCCCGGTTTCGCCGCCCCTTCCGCCCGGCTATTCCGGGCGCTTCATCTTGCAGATCGTCGGCAAGGTCAGATCGGCGGCGGTTGCCGTCATGATGTTCTTCCAACCGAAGCCGGTATGTTCCGAGTCGAACTTCACATCCTTGCTGAAAACACCCGCGTAATACGGCATCAGCAGCTGATGATCTTCCTTGCGCATGATGTTGTCCTGGCCGACCAGGTCCTTCACATGCATGTCCTCGAGCGCGAGCGCCACCTTCAAGGGATCGGTCGAGCCCACCTTGTTGATCGCATTGGTCAGCATATCGATCATGGTGAGGAAGTTGAGCGTCGAGAAGTCGGTTGCGTGGTTGGCCCGCCAGTCGCTGGCAAGCTTCTCGGCGTCGGCGCTCTTCTGGTCGACGGCGACGTTGCCGTTGAATTCCATCACCGAGGTCAGGCGGTTTTCGCCGGCCGAGCCGATCGCGGTCGGGCCGCCGATCAGATGCGACAAATAAGTGTCGAAGCGCACGTCGAGACCGGCGTCGACCGATGCCTTGATCAACAGGTTGAGGTCGCGGTTGTAATTGCCGGTGACGACGCTCTGCGCGCCGGACGCCTTGATCTTGGCGACGTAGGACGAGAAATCCTGCACCTTGCCGAACGGCATCAGCTCATCGCCGACGATCTCGATATCGGGACGCAGCTTCGCCAGCCATTTCTTGGTATCATGCTGGATCGACTGGCCGAACAGATAGTCCTGGTTGAGCAGATAAACCTTCTTCAGATCGGCCGGCAGCGACTTGATCCGCGCCGCCGCCCGCATGTCGACGCTGCCGGCAAACCGGAAGTGCCAGAAGTCGCATTGCTCGTTGGTCAGTTCGGTGGCGAGCGCGCCGCAGTTCAGATACAGGATGCGGTTGTCAGGGTTGCGCGCGTTGTGCTTCGACACCGCGTCGATCAGCGCCGAGCCGACATTGGACCCGGTGCAGTGCATGACGAACGGGATGTTCTGGTCGGTCATGCTCTTGAGCGCGATCAGCGCTTCGGCCGGCTGCAATTTGTCGTCGAACGGAACGAGCTCGAACTTCTGGCCCAGCGCCCCACCGGCAGCGTTCTTTCGCGCAATGATGAACTGGAAGACCTTGAGGAACTCGTCGCCCCCCGAGGCGAACGGGCCCGAGAACGGATCGGTGTAAGCGAGCTTGATGGTGTCTTCGGCGAGAACCGGCCGTCCGGAACACAACAGACCCAGGATCGCAACAGAACAGCAAACCAGCCGTAACCAGCTCATGGCGCCCTCCCTGCTCCTATCCTTGGTTTGGACAGGCCTCGTCTTGTTGAGCCGGAGAGTACATCCCGCAAAGATTGAGTCAATTGCCGGCCTCCCCGGCGATGCCGGTCACGGCGACGTCACGACAGCGTATGAGCCAGTTCACCATTCGCAATTGCGGGATGTGTTACCGGTCATGTCCGTGCATTGGACCATCGTCCGGACCAGAGGAGGACATGATGACATCTGGAAGATCCGCTACCCTCATCCTTTCGCTTGTGGTGGCCTCCGTCTCCGCCGCCTCGGCCGCGCCCGCGACCACTTCGGGCTCGGTGGCGCTGGCGCTCGCCGGTGTGGTCGCGCCCTTTTCGCCGCTGCCGGCGGCGGAGAAGAAGGCGGTCGCCGCGTTCTTCGCCGGCAACAGCAATGTCCCGTACACGAAGAAGATAACCGTAACCGCGGACAAGATCCTCTGCCGCGCCAGCAATGTAGCGATCACATCACGCTCCTGCGAGCTGACCTTCGGCAGCCACACAAGCACCGTGAAGGGCCGCGCAGCCAACGAGATCTTCGCCACCGAGGCGCTGGCCGGCGTGCCCTCCGACGGCGCGGCGGGGACGATCTTCGAGGGCCTGACCAAGCTAAGCTGCACGCTCGATCCGAAGGTGATCAAGGAAAATGCCGGCGGCGGCGCCGACTGCACGTTCGAGCCGGGGAATTAGAGCGTGTACTGATAAATCCGACGAGCTCGTGTCTGCTGTGCCCTCTGGAGCGGACTACCTCGCTGGGGTGACGAGAGGACACTCGCTCTGTTCGAGCGGAGAGAACGCTTCCCCGGCTGGAATACGGCGAATGATTTTGTAATAGTCCCAGGGCTCCATCACTTCGGACTTTTTCTTGACCTCGAAAAGGTAGAAGTCGTGGATGAGCTTCCCGTCCACCCGGAGTTTGGAGCCTCGCGCGTAGAAATCGTCGACCGCGTTCTCGCGCATCCATGCCGCGACGGTATCGGTGTCGTCTGATCCTGTCGCCGCGACGCCTTTCAGGTAATGCGAGAGGCCGGAGTAGAGGGCTGCCTGGGGCGCTGTGGGCATTCTATGATGTAATTCGAAGAAGCGATGACCGAACGCTCTGGTTTCATCGTTCAGCCCCCAATACCAGGCAACGATTGAGGTGAGACCTCCCGCTATATCGAGCCCCATGCTATGGACGTCGGTCAACCACAACAGTTCGGCAACAGGCCGCTGCTTGCCGTCGTCCATCCCGAATTCTTTCCACTGCTTCATTGAATTAACGACCTGGTCGCCGGTATTCGCGAAGGCGACCACCTTGGCACCCGAGCTTTGGGCTTGAAGCAGAAACGAGCTGTAGTCGGTATTCGCCATCGGGTGATAGACTGCACCAAGAGATTTTCCGCCGACGCTCGCCAGGATGCGTTGCGATTCTGACACCATGTTCTTTCCAAAGGCGTAATCGGCCGCCACGAAAAACCATGTGTCTTGCCCCTGCGCCACAAGGGTTCGGATCGGTCCGGCGACCAGCGTGAAAGCATCGTGGAGCCAGGCGAAGCCGGTTTTCGTGCACTGCTTTCCGGTCAATTCTGTCGTTGCGACCGCAGTGTAAATAGCGATCTTGTTCTTGTCGCGGATCAGGTTTTGGAGTGCGAGGCCGACCGCCGAATTGCCCACGTCGGCAATGACGTCGACGCCGTCGGTTTCGAACCATTTGCGCACGATTGCGACCCCGACATCCGGCTTGTTCTGGTGGTCCGCGTACGCCACTTCTACTGCTATATTCGGGTGGCCTTTATGGAAATCGTCGACGGCCATTTTAGCGGCGACGAGCCCTCCCGAACCAGTCGCATCAGCAAGCGGACCGGACGCATCATTGATGACGCCGATCCTGACAACGCCGCCCGAAATTTGTTCCGCTCGCGCTGTTGTTACCCTCCCGTCAAAACCTGCTAGAAATGCCACAAGAATTGCGCTGGCAACCCGGCCCAAAAAACTCATCAACTTCACATTCGTGTTTGGCATCCCGGCCGGCTCCTCTGACAACGCCACGGTTTTCTGGTTAAGATTCGCTTGTCAAGGAAAGGTCATGCAAACGGCATGCCTCAGGATGATTACTCTTGTTGGGAGTTGCTTGCGCAAGGCTGCTTCACCCGCACAGGCTGCTTCACCAGCAAAAGCCGACATCATGCACTTGCGGGTCCACGCCATCGCCGGAATCTGCGGCCGGTCTGCTGGCTCCGCTACACCTGAACAACGATGCCCATCCTCGCAGCAATGCGTCGGGCGGTTTCCTCGCGTTGCGCCGTGATCGCGTGCACCGCCTGCCGGGCCTGTTGAAGGATCGCAGGCGGCGCCGTCTCAGGTGTGCCGCTGTTGAAGGGCGGCTCCGGCGCATAGGCCATGTACAGCTGGATCGCCCGCGCCGCATCGTCGCCTCGCAGTTCGGCAGCGAGTCGCAACGCGCCGTCGATACCCGCGGTAACGCCGGCGGCGAAGATATAGCTGCCATCCACCACCACGCGTTCGTTGACGGGGGTCGCGCCGAAGAACGGCAGCAAATGGAACGACGCCCAATGGGTGGTCGCCCTGCGTCCCTTCAAAAGGCCGGCCGCGCCGCACAGCAGCGCACCCGTGCATACCGAAAAGATGCGGCAGCCGCCTGCCGCCTGCTGGCGAATCCAGCCGAGCACCTCCGCGTCCTCCATCAGCGCCTCCTGGCCGAATCCACCCGGCACGTGCAGGACATCGAGCGGCGGCGCATCGGCCAGCAAAGCATCCGGCGCCAGCCGCAATCCCTTGACGTCGCGCACCGCACCCGTCGTCTTGCCGTAGATGCGATAGGTCGAGTTCGGAATCCGCGACAGCACCTCGAACGGACCGGTCAGATCGATCTGATCGACCGCCTCAAACAGCAGCGAGCCGATTTGCAGATGAACATCATGAGGTATCATTGAGGCTTCCTGTTCCGCTATGGACAAGGCAAGCCTATCGCGGCACGTTTCGGCAATGACGCCAAAATCCCCTCGTTCTCGGCCAAACGGGAGCCGACTGGTCGAAGTGCTCGCCTACCCGGCGGTGCAATTGCTCGATGTCACCGGCCCGCTGCAGGTGTTCGCGTCCGCCAACGCGCTGACGTCGAAAGCCGGTCACGCGGAGCCCTATAAGGTCCGCATTGTCGCCAAGGACGGTCCCTCGGTCGAAGCATCGGCCGGCGTCGGACTCGCCGTGCATCCACTTCCTTCCGTTGATGCAGCCGTCGATACGCTGGTGGTCCCCGGCGGCGACGGCGTCAATGCCGCGGCTGATGATGCGGTCCTGGTTGATTGGGTCCGCGAGCGCGCCGGGCGGGCCCGCCGCACGGCATCGGTCTGCACCGGCGCGTTCCTGCTCGCCGCATCCGGTGTCCTCGACGGCCGACGCGCGGTCACTCACTGGGGATTTTGCGCGGAACTGGCCCGGCGCTTTCCCGCCGTCCGCGTCGAGTCCGATCCGATCTTCGTACGCGATGGCTCGTTCTGGACCTCGGCCGGAGTGACGTCCGGCATCGATCTCGCGCTGGCATTGGTGGAGGAGGATCTTGGCCGCGCGGCCGCGCTCGCTGTCGCGCGCTATCTGGTCGTGTTTCTCAAGCGACCCGGCGGGCAGGCGCAGTTCAGCGAGATTCTGTCGCTGCAGGCAACCGACGACAAATTCAGCGCGCTGCATGACTGGATCAGCAACCATCTGGCCGCTGACCTCTCGCTTCCGACGCTGGCGAAACAGGCCGGCATGAGCGAACGCAGCTTCAGCCGGCACTACGCCGATGCGACCGGGCTGACGCCGGCGCGCGCAATCGAGCGGCTGCGGGTCGAAGGCGCACGGCATCTGCTGTCGGAAACGCGCCTGCCGATCAAGCGCATCTCGCAGCGTTGCGGCTTTGGATCCGAAGAGACGATGCGCCGCAGCTTCGTGCGATTGCTGGCGACCACGCCGCAAGACTACCGGACGAGATTTACCTGACGATCGGCCACAACAACAACACGGCGGCCATGCGGCCGCCGTGTTGTGAAGCGCGCGAGAGAGACTGCGGTTCAACCGTTCCAGGCGTGCGCCTGCAACGCCGCCTCTAGAGGTGGGTTGGTCACGCTGCCGGTGTAGTTGGTGATGGTCGAGGCCGCGACGATGGTGATCGCCTCGAGCAGCAGTTCCTTGCCGAATCCCGCCGCCACGAAGCATTCGATGTCCTGATCGTCGAGCCGCCCGCGCTTTTCGATCAGCGTCCGCGCCAGTGTCGAGAGCGCGCCGAGCCCCTTGTCCGATGGCGAACGGCCAGAGCGCATAGCCTCGACGTCGGCTGCATTGAGGCCGGCCTGCAATCCGAGCGTAGAATGGAGCGCAACCGCCCAGTTGCAGCCATTGGTGACGGCATCAGTGAGCAGCACGGTCTGGATCTGCTGCTCGGTGAAGTTGCCGCCATGAACCTTGTCGAAGATACCGATGAACGCCTGAATCAGCACCGGCGATGTCGCCATCGCGCCCGCGAGGTTGGGAATCATCCCGAATCGCGCCCGGACGTCGCGCAGGGCAGATTTGGAGGCTTCAGGCGCGGACTCGAGCGTGTAGACAGAAAAACGTGTCATGGGAATTGCCTTTTGTTGATGAGCTCGATGACGGCTATCTAGTCGCCCCCAGCGGGGAGGCTTCGCCAAAGTCCCCACCTTCCCCGCCAACGGCTCCCATCGCAGCGATTGTTCCGATGGGCGCATCAAGCGCTCACGAACGGTTCATCCGCTGACTAAATTTTCACCTGTCACAGGGCAATCGCGCGGCTTACGCTGCGGGCGATCCCGCTCCCGCAGTCGCGCAACCGTTCCCCGGAGACATCATGCCCCTCCTCATCCGCGGCGGCACCGTCGTCAATCACGATCACTCGCGCCGCGCCGACGTCCTGATCGACGGCGAAAACATCGCGGCAGTCGCCAGCGCGATCGATGCGCCCGCTGATACCACGACCATCGATGCCGGCGGCTGCTACGTGATGCCGGGCGGCATCGATCCGCACACCCATCTCGAAATGCCCTTCATGGGCACCGTCACGGCTGATGATTTCGAATCCGGCACCAAGGCGGCGCTGACCGGTGGCACCACGATGGTGGTCGACCACTGCCTTCCCGATCCCGGCCAATCCCTGCTTTCGGCCTATCAGGACTGGCGGCGCAAATCCGAGCTGGCGGCCGCCGACTACGGCTTCCACATGGCGATCACGTCTTGGTCCAAGCAGATCCACGACGAGATGGAGACCGTGGTCAAGACCTACGGCATCAACACCTTCAAGCATTTCATGGCCTACAAGGGCGCGCTGATGGTGAACGATGACGAGCTCTACAACTCGTTCGCCCGCTGCGCCGGTCTCGGCGCGATGCCGCTGGTGCATGCCGAGAACGGTGACATCGTCGCGCACATGCAGGAGGCGATGATGGCGCGCGGCGTCACCGGACCCGAGGGCCACGCCTATTCGCGGCCGCCGGAGGTCGAGGGCGAGGCCACCAACCGCGCCATCATGATCGCCGACATGACCGGCACGCCGCTCTATGTCGTGCACACCAGTTGCCGCGAATCGCATGAGGCGATCGCGCGGGCGCGCGCGGCGGGCAAGCGCGTCTATGGCGAGCCGCTGATCCAGCATCTGCTGCTGGATGAGCGCGAGTATGAGAGCAAGGATTGGAACCATTCGGCGCAGCGCGTGATGTCGCCGCCGTTCCGCAACAAGGTGCATCAGGACAGCCTGTGGGCCGGCCTGCAAGCGGGATCGCTGCAGGTCGTCGCGACCGACCATTGCGCCTTCACCACCGAGCAGAAGCGGTTCGGGCTTGACGATTTCCGCAAGATCCCGAACGGCACCGGCGGGCTGGAAGACCGCATGCCGCTGCTCTGGACCGCAGGCGTCGGCACCGGACGGTTGACAAACGAAGAGTTCGTCGCGGTGACCTCGGCCAACATCGCCCGCATCCTCAACATCTATCCGCGCAAGGGCGCCGTCGCGGTCGGCTCCGATGCCGATCTCGTGGTGTGGGATCCCGCGGCTACCAAGGCGATCCGCGCCAAGACGCAATTCAGCCGGATCGATTACAACGTGTTCGAGGGCTTCACCTGCACCGGCGCGCCGGCGATCACGCTGTCACGCGGCAAGATTGTCTGGAAAGACGGCGACCTTCGCGCCGACAAGGGCGACGGCCGCTACATCGAGCGGCCCGCCTTCCCGCCGGTCCATGTCGCGAATTCGACCTGGAAGGAATTGACAGCACCACGTGCCGTTCCACGCGGCCCTGTCACGCCCTGACAACCCGCATCGCGTGCGCCTAGGCACCCGCGCGATCCTTCACCCGCTGCGAGACGATCCCGAGCAGGCGGCCCAGCGTTCCGCTCGCGGGCCCCTTCTTGCGCGCCAGCGCGAGCGGGGCGACGAGGCCCGCGGCTCGGTCGAGGCGGAGATAGGCGACGCCTGTGGTCTCGAGCCGCGCCATCGATTCTGGAACGATCGAAATCCCAAGCCCCGCTGCGACGAGACTCAGCGTTGAGACCATCCGCGTCGCTTCCTGCGCCACCTTCGGACTGAAGCCTGCCGCGCGGCAGGCGGCGATGATGCTGTCATAGAGGCCCGGTCCGGTCGGGCGGCGATAAAGGATCAGCGGCTCGTCGGCAAGCGCGGCCAGCGAAATCCGGCGGCGCGTATCCTTGCGGGCGCGCGGATGGTGGTCGGGAACCGCGACCAGCATCTCCTCGTCCAGCAGATGGGTGATCGTGAGGCCCTCGAGCCGCTCGCTCGGCGAGCGCACGAACGCCGCGTCGAGGCGGTCAGCCTCGACGGCTTCGATCAGTTCTCCTGTAGAGGCCTCTTCAAACGACAGCGTGATCGCCGGCGTGTGCTCGCGCATTTCGCGCATCACACCGGTGACAAAGGGATGGAACGCGGCCGAGCTGGTGAAGCCGATCGCGAGCTGGCCCTCCTGGCCCCGGCTCGCGCGGCGCGCCGCCTCCACCGCAAGGTCGACGTCGCGCAGGATCAACCGCGCTCTGTCGACGAAGGCGCGGCCGGCGGCCGTCAACTCGACCCCGCGCGGCTGCCGGCGAAACAGTGGCGCCCCGATCGCCGCCTCCAGCGCGCGGATCTGCTGGCTCAGCGGCGGCTGCTGGATGCCGAGCCCGGCCGCGGCGCGGGTGATGTGGCCCTCTTCGGCAACGGCGACCGCATAGCGAAGGTGACGCAATTCGATCATCTGAAGCATCCATATCCAATAGATATGTATTTTGCCATTTCCATATATTTGAAATTTGGGACGCCGCAAACTAGGTTTGGGTCGACAACGATTCATACGGAGCCGATCCGCCGATGGACGCCGCACCCGCCGCAGTCGAGATCAAGCAGGACGCGCCTGGTGTCGGCGAATTGTTCGCCGGCTTCTTCATCCTCGGACTGACCGGCTTCGGCGGCGTGCTGCCGTTGGCACGGCGGATGATGGTGGAGAAGCGCGGCTGGCTCACCAGCGCCGAGTTCACCGACCTGCTGGGACTCTGCCAATTCCTGCCCGGCGGCAACATCATCAACATGTCGGTGGCGGTCGGGCTGAAGTTTCGCGGCATTTCCGGCGCCTTCGCGGCAATCCTCGGCCTGATCGCCGCGCCGACGGCGGTCGTGATCGCGCTTGGCGTGGTCTATGACCGCTACGAAAACGAGCCGACGGTCCGCCATCTGTTCGGCGGACTGGCCGCCGCCGCGGCAGGGCTTTTGATCTCGATGGCGATCAAGATCGCCTGGCCGCTGCGGCGCGACGCGGCCGGCCTTGTTGTCGGAACGCTCTGCGTGCTGGCGATCGCCATCTTCCGATTGCCGCTGCTGCCGACCTTGTTGACGCTGGCGCCGCTCAGCATCCTGCTGAAAGCGAGGCTCACGCCATGAGCGGGGTCCTCGTCACGCTGGCGCTGATCTTCGCCGAACTCTCGCTGCTCGCCTTTGGCGGCGGCAACACCATCCTGCCGGAGATGCAGCGTCAGGTCGTCGATATCAATCACTGGATGACGGCGCGCGAGTTCGGCGCGCTGTTCGCGCTCGCGCAAGCCGCGCCCGGGCCAAACATGATGGTCGTCCCGCTGGTGGGCTGGCATGTCGCCGGCCTCAACGGCGTGCTGGTGACGTCGCTCGCGAAGTTCGGCCCATCCTCGCTCGTGACCGGTTTCGCGCTAAAACTCTGGGAGCGCTTCAAGGACCGGCCGTGGCGACGCAAGGTGCAGGCCGGACTCGTTCCTGTTACGGCCGGCCTGGTCACGGCCAGCGCCATCGTCATCACCCACGCGTCGGCCGCGAGTTGGAGCCTCATGCTGATCGCAGCGCTGGTGGCTATCGTCACGACCACGACCCGCATCCATCCGCTGCTCGCACTCGCCGCCGGCGCGGCGATCGGCCTCACCGGCCTCGGCCAGCCGTAAGACAACTCAGGCCGGCGTCGCCTCGTCGCTCACCGGCGAGGTGATGACCAGGAAGACGAGATCGACGAGGCCGGAGTTCGAGATCGCGTGCTCGACGCCGGGCGGCAGGAAGATGACGTCATGCTTGCGCACGACCTTGCTTTCGCCCGCGATCTCCATCAGCCCTTCACCCTCGAGCACGTGGTAGATCTGCTCCTGGACCAGATGCTTGTGCCGCGCGACGTGAGCCATCGGCTGATACAGCGAGATGCGATAGTCGAGGTGGCGCGAGCCCACGGTCTCCGGCATCACCAGCGGCTTCGACAGCGCGCCGCCGAAATGATTGGGAAATTCGCGCCACGGCACCTCCGCGATGTTGCGGATCGAGGCGCCATTACGTTCTGCGGCCATCGGATGTCGTCCCTGGTTCGGCTCATCCCTGCGCGGAGCGGCGCTTGACATAGAGCGCGAGCGGCACCGCATAGAAAAAGTGCGACATGAAGCCGCCGATGATCACGGCTGGATCGAGATAGTTCGGATGGTTGTCCGAAACGAGCACGATCGCGACATGCATGACGATCCAGAGCACGACGGCAAAGGCCATCGCCACCAGCGTCGCCTCGTAGCCACGGCGCGCGAACCACGGCCACGCGAGGGCGAACGTCACGCCCCAGCCCAGCGCAAACACGAAATGAATGCCGGTGCCGACGAAATAAGCGATACCGCCAAGCTGGTCCTGCACCGCCTTGCCGAACACCAGCCCGGTCGCGTTGCGGGGAATGCCGGCAAGCGGCATCAAATGCTGGACCCCAACCCAGACAATGGCTTCATAGATCCAGATGACCACGCCGCCGATCAGGCCGCCAAGCAGGCCTATCTGAACCGTTGCTCTGGTGTCGGGCTTGCTGCTCGCACGCGTCGCCGCCGCGATGCTGCCAATGATGCCTTGCGATGCCATCGCTTCTCCTTCCTTGAGAGTTGACGGACGCTGAACGCGCCGTCAGATCACCAGCGCGCCGCCGTCGAGATAGACCGTCGATCCCGTCATGAAGCCGTTGGTCATGCAGGCTGCGATCTGCCGCGCGACATCCTCGCCCTGACCGACGCGTCCGACCGGAAGGCTCGCCGCGGCCTTGGCCAGCATCTCCTGTCGCGCGTCTTCCGGCATCGCCGCCCGGATCGGCGTGTCGATGATGCCCGGCGAGACGCAGTTCACGCGCAGCGGTGCGAGTTCAAGCGCAAGCGCCCGCGCGAGCGCCTCCAGCGCGGCGTTGGCGGCGCTGATGACAGCCGAGTTGGGCCTTGGACGGATGCTCAGGAAACCCGAGACCAATGTCAGCGATCCGCCGGTGCGAAACTCGGCCGCGCGCGCAACGCGCCAGGCGCCCCAGAATTTTCCTTCGAATGTGGACCGCACGTCCTCCATCGCCACGGTCTTGAACGGACCGGTGCGCAACTGCGCGGCGGTGACGACGACATGGTCGACCGGACCGGTGCGCTTGAACAAAGCAGCGACACTGCTGTCGTCGGTGACATCGGTCGGAATTGCCGCGACGTTGAGCCGCGCGGCAACCGCATCGAGCTTCGCCGCACTGCGCGAGGCGATGGTGACATCCGCGCCTTCGCGCTTCGCCAGTTCCGCGGTGGACAGGCCGATCCCGGACGAGCCACCGACGATGACAACCTTCTTCCCTGCAATCTGCATGCTGTCTCCAAACTTCGATCAGGCGGGCTGAAAACGGGTGCCGATCCCGGGCTTGCTCTGGCCGAGCCCCGGCAGCTCCCAGACCCCGGCGCCGGACGGATTGACGTCGGCCGCGATATCGACGTCGATCAGATACGGCTTGTTGGCGGCAATTCCCTTGCGCAAGGCCTCGCCGAGGTCGCCTGCGCGGTCGATGCGGACGCCCTCAACGCCGCAGGCGCGCGCCATCGCGGCAAAATCCGGATTGTAGCGCTGGCCGGAGATCGGATCGTGGAAATCGGTCGCGAGCTCGCGGCCGCCGAGATAGCCGCGCTGTAGCCCGCGGATCGAGGCATAGGCGTAGTTATTCCAGACCACCCAGACCACGGGCAGATTATATTCGACCGCGGTGCCGAGCACGTTGGCGTGCATGAAGAAGGCGCCGTCGCCGCACACCGAGACGCAGGGCCGGTCGGGAGCTGCGAATTTCGCGCCCATCACGCCGGCAACGCCAAAGCCCATCGGGCCAAACCCCATCGAGCCGATCAGCGAATCCGGCCGCCGCGGCTTGCAGAAGCCGAGCAGCCAGTTGTGGTGCACGCCGATGTCGCTGACCAGGATCGCATCCGCCGGCAGCGCCTTGTCGATTTCGGCGGCGGCGCGCTGCGGATTGATCGGCGTGGTGTCGTCGGAAAAGCCGGGAGCGACGAAGCGGTCCCACTCCTGGCGGTAGGTGTCGATCTGCGCCAGCCATTTCTGGCGCGCATCCGCCTTCGCCGTGACGCTGGCGCGGCGATCGAGCTCGGCATGCACCTGCTGCAGGAACACGCGCACGTCGGACATCAGGCCGAGCGCCACCGGATAGTTGCGGCCGATCTCCTCGGGATCGATGTCGACATGGATCAGCCGCGTCGGCGGGATGGTGAAGGAGTAGCCGGGAATCCACGAACTCGAGGTGCGGTCGTCGAAGCGGACGCCGAGCGCCAGCAGCACGTCGGCCTGCCGCGTGGCGTGGTTGGCCTGATAGTGCCCGGCGCGCGCGACCAACCCGAGCGCCAGTGGGTGATGGCAGTCGAGCCCACCGAGGCCGCTGGCCGACGCTGCCACCGGAATCTGCAGACGCTCGGCGAGCTTCTTCAATTCCTCGGCCGCGCCGCCATAGCGCATGCCCTGTCCGATCAGCATCACCGGGCGATCGGCGCCGAGCAACATGTCGACGGCCTTCACCACGCCGTCGGGATCGGCGCCGCAGCGGCTGGAGATATTGCCGTTCCAGGCCTGCGCGTTCGGCGCCTCTTCGGCCGCGGATTCCATGAACACATCGAAGGGAACGTCGAGCACGACCGGGCCTGGCCGGCCCGAAATCATCGTCTTCCAGGCCTGCCGCACCGCGAGCGGCACCATCTCGCCGCGGGTCGGCTGGAACACCTTCTTGCACATGGTGCGCACGGTGGAGGGGAAGTCGGCCTGGTAGTGCCGGTACATCTCCTGGAAGGCGCCACGATTGAACTGGCTGGTCGGCACATTGCCGGTGACAGCCATGAACGGCACCGAGTCGAGGAAGGCGTTGGCGAGCGAGATCGGCAGATTGGCCGAACCCGGACCGCAGGACGTGAACGTCGCGGTCGGCCGCCCCGAGACGCGGTAGTACACATCGGCCATGAAGCCCGCGACGCTCTCATGGTGCACGGAGATCGTCTTGATGTCGGCGGACCGCTCATAGAGCGCGTCGATGAACTGGATGTTGCCGTGGCCGCAGAGGCCGAATACCTGCGGCACCTTCTCCTGGATCAGATAGTCGACGATCACCTGAGCCCCGTTGAGCATGTTGCGTGACATCGACTGCACTCTCCCTTTGGGCTCAACGGCCGGCCGGTTGACCCGGCCTTGGCGGGCAAACCGTATGTCTCATAATACTGTACGTCAATTGCTATTGTGATATATGGATTCTCCAAGCATCGACCCGTCCTGCAAGACTGTGTCGATCGCCAGACAAAAAGAGGCTCCGTGAAACCGCGCACCAAGGACAACACCGCCGCAAAACCCGCCGGCCTGCGCAAGGCCGCGATCGCCAAGCTGGTGCAATCGCCGCATCGCGACATCGACGACGAGGCCAAGAGCCGCGCGCACGGCGGCGTGCAGTCGCTTGGCCGCGCCTTCTCGATCCTCGAAGAGGTCGCGCGTCATCGCGACGGCATTGGCTTAGCGGATGTGAGCAAGCTGGTCGGCCTGCACAACTCCACCACGTTCCACCTCGCCAAGACGCTCGTCTCGCTCGGCTATCTCCGCCAGGAGAAGGATTCAAAGCGCTATCGCATCGGCCGTCCGCTGTTCGCGCTCGCTGCGAGCGCGCTCGACGAGATCGAGATGGTGAATGTCGCCACCCCGATCCTGGAGGATATGTCGCGCGAGACCGGTGAGAGCGGCCATTTCGCCGTGCGCATGGGCGATGCTGTGGTGGTGATCGCGCGCACAGCGGGCCCCGGCGCATTCCAGCTTACCGACCGCGTCGGCGTGGTGCGGCCGGCGCATTGCACCGCGCTCGGCAAGATCATCCTCGCGTCCCTGCGGCCAGACCAGCTCACCCGCTTCCTGGAGCGCGTCGAGTTGAAGCCGTCGACTACGAAGTCGATCACCGAAGCTCCGGTGCTGCTGCGCGAGATCGCCGAGATCAAGCGCACCGGGATTGCCTTCGACGACGGCGAATACAATGCCGAGGTGCGTTGCATCGCCGTCCCGGTGATGGACTTCACCGGCCAGACCATCGGCGCGCTCGGCATTTCCGGCCCCGTCTGGCGGATGACCAACCAGGCGCTGCAGGCCCACGCCAAGGCGGTGCGCGCCACCGCCAACCGCCTGTCAGTCGAGTTCGGCGCCAAGGGACTGGTCAAGCCGGCCTAAAATATAAGCCCGCATAAGACCAAAGGCGCGTGGCCGCTGTTAAGCGTTGACAGCGGTCATCGCGTCCGGAAATATCCTCCAATAATAACAATAAGTCTCTCACAATGTCGCATAAGCGACGAGAGACCACGCGGCGCGCCCGGGAGGAGACCATGATCCGCTACAGCCGACGCAAGTTCCTGGCCGGCAGCGCTGCGCTTGCCGGCGCCGCCGCGATCGGACCGCCATCGATCGCTTACGCGCAGGCCGACAAGATCAAGATCGGCCATTTGACGCCGCTGACCGGCTTCCTCGGCGCGCTCGGCGCCTATGCACAGCTCGGCATCCGTATGGCGCAAGAGGAGATCAATGCCGCCGGCGGCGTGATGGGCCGGCCGCTCGACATCCTCTCGGAAGACTCGGTCAATCCCGCGACCGCCGCGACCAAGGCGCAGCGCATGCTCGAGCAGGACGGCGTCGCGGTCTTGATGGGCGAGATCAACTCGGCGTCGGCGCTGACCATCATGCAGGTCGCCGCACGCAACAAGCGGCTGTTCATGCAGATCGGCGCGCGCTCCGACGCGCTCCGCGGCAAAAACTGCAACCGCTACACCTTTCACGTCGACATCCCCTCGACCGTGATGGTGAATGCGGTCGGCAAGGCGCTGGTGCGCGACAACATGATGAAGGACAAGACATTCTACACCCTGACCGCCGACTATATCTTCGGCCATGATCTGGCGCGTGCTGCCAAGGCATTCTTCGACGGCAATGGCGGCAGGCTGATCGGCGACGAGTTGGTCGCCACAGACGTCACCGATTTCAGCCCGTATCTGCTGAAGATCCGGCAGTCCAAGCCTGATATCGTCTGCTCCAACCTCGCCGGCAACCAGGTCACCAATCTGATCAAGCAATATGCCGAGTTCGGCCTGCCTTACCCGATCGTCGGCTTCAATCTCAACACCGCGGATGCCTGGGCGGCCGGCGACGGCAATCTCAGCGGCACCTGGCCGACGGTCTGGTATCACACCTCGGACGTTCCGGCCTCGAAGACCTTCGTCGCGAACTTCATCAAGAAATACGGCAAGCCGCCGGAGAACCACGCCTGGATCGAATACGTCTCGCTCCGGATGATGGCGCAGGCGATCAACGAGACCAAATCGACCGACACAGACAAGTTGATCGGGTATTTCGAGAAGCAGCCCGAGTTCGACATCCTGAAGGCCCGCAAGGCCTATTTCAGGGCGTGGGATCACCAACTGATGCAGGAAGCCTATCCGTTCACGGTCAAGCCCAAGGGCAAGGCGAAAGACCAGTGGGACACGCTCGAACTCGGCGCCGCGATCCCCGCTCCTGGCGAGTCCCTGGAATCGATCGCGCTGACCAAAGAGCAAAACCCCTGTTCGATGTGAGCCATTCCGCGTTCGTCCCGCGACCATGACCTGAACCGCCGTTAGAGATCGCAGCATGCAGTTCGGGTTCTTGCTGGAACAGGTGGTGAATGGCCTCGTGCTTGGGGGCTACTATCTGCTGATTGCGCTCGGCCTGTCCCTGATCTTCAGCGTCGGCGGCATCGTCAATCTCGCCCATGGCGCGTTCTATGCGCTCGGCGCCTATCTGTCGGTCGAGATCACGCGCTATCTCGGCTTCGGCCCGGCGATCGTGCTGTCGCCGGTCGCCGTGGCGGTGCTCGGCATCCTGTTCGAGCGCTTCATCCTGCGCCGCTTCTACACATCGGACCCGATCCTGAGCCTGCTCGTCACCTTTGGGCTGGCGCTCGTCGCCGAGCAAGCGATCCGGATGATCTGGGGCGCAGCTCCCTTGTCGGCCTCGATCCCGCCAGCGTTCCGCGGCTCGATCATCGTCGGCGACTTCCTGTTCTCGCGCTATCGCCTGCTGATCCTTGCCGTGGTCGCTTCAGTGCTGCTCGGGGTCTGGCTGCTGCTGCACAAGACTTCGTTCGGCCGCGTGGTGCGCGCCGGCATCCAGCGGCCGGACATGGTCGCAGCGCTCGGCATTCGGCTGGAGCCCTACATGACCGTGATCGTGATGCTCGGGGTCGGCATGGCCGCGCTCGGCGGCGCGTTCTTTGCGCCGATATCAATCGTGCATCCGGCGATGGGCGCCGAGATCATTACGGTCGCCTTCGTCGTCGTTGTGATCGGCGGGCTCGGCAGCTTCTGGGGCGTGGTGATCGCGGCGCTGCTGGTCGGCGTGGTCAGGGGCATCACCATCCATTTCGCGCCGGCCGCGGGCGAAGCCTCGATCTACATATTGATGTTCCTGGTGCTCATGGTGCGGCCGCGCGGCCTGCTCGGCGAGCGGATCGAGAAATTCGAATGACGCTCACGGCGACGGAGAAATATCGCCCGCTGCTATTGGCGACGCTGACGCTGATCGCGTTGCCGTTCCTTCTGCGCGCGCTCGGGCTGTCCTTGAACAGCGGCACGACGGTGGTGGCGTTCGCGGTCGCAGCGATGGGGCTCAACCTCTGCATCGGCTACACCGGCCTCGTCTCGTTCGGTCACGGCACCTGGTTCGGCATCGGCGCCTATGCCGCCGGGCTGATCCAGCTGCATTATTTCCCCGACGAGATCTGGCGGCCGTTGCTATCAGCGACGGTCGTGGTCGCGGTCACCGCGACGCTGGTCGGCATCGTCATCCTGCGCCGGCGCGGAGTCTATTTCTCGCTGCTGACGCTGGCGCTCGCGGCGCTGACCTACACCACCGCATTCCGCTGGAGCAGCCTGACCGGCGGCGAGGACGGGCTCGGCGGATTGCAGCGCGGCCGGCTCGGCCCGCTCAATCTCGACGACACGCTGACTTATTATGTCGTGGTCGCGCTGATCGCGCTCGGCGTGCTCTATCTGCTGCTTCGGCTGGTGCGCTCGCCGTTCGGCCATGTGCTGGTCGCGATCCGCGAGAACCCGCTGCGTGCGAGCTTCCAGGGCTATCGGATCGAACGCTACAAGCTCGCGGTGTTCGTGATCTCGGCCGTGGTCACCGGGCTCGCCGGCGGCCTGATCGGTTTCCAGAATTATCTGGTATCGGCCGAGGCAGTGTCGGTGCCGTTCTCCGGCGAACTGCTTGCGATCGTCGTGATCGGCGGCATGCGCAGCATGTTGGGCCCGGCGCTCGGCGCGCTGTTCTTCATCCTGTTTCGCGAATTGCTCTCGATCTGGACGCCGAACTGGCTGCTGTGGTTCGGGCTGATCTTCGTCGCCTTCGTGATGTATTCGCCTGATGGCCTGGTCGGCATCTGGTCGCAGCTCGCGCGCCGGCTGTGGCCCGCGCCGGAAGAGGCCGCCGCGATGAGCCGGCGCAAGACCTATGACGGCCTGCCGCTGCCGGACTTCCTGATCCCGGAAACCCGCGTCGGCATCGTGCTCGAGGTTGGCGGCGTCTCGAAAGCGTTCGGCGGCATCCGCGCGGTATCGAATGCCAGCCTCAAGCTCGCCGCCGGCGAGATCCACGCGCTGATCGGCCCGAACGGCGCCGGCAAGACCACGCTGTTCAACCTGGTCTCCGGGCTCTATCCGACCGACCGCGGCACCATCGCCCTCAACGGGCGCGAAATCCAGGGCACGCCATCTGACCTGATCTGCCATCAGGGCCTGTCGCGCTCGTTCCAGATCACCAATCTGTTCAAGGGCCTCTCGATCTACGAGAATCTGCGGCTGTCGCGGCAGGCGCAGCATCCCCGGCGATTCAACCTCTGGCGCGACATCGACAGCTATACGGACATCCACGCCGAGACGCAGACGCTGGTCAAATTCTTGGGGCTGGAAGGCATCGAGGCCATCGACGGCGGCGCTCTCTCCTATGGCGGCCAGCGGCTGGTCGATCTCGGCATCGCGCTCGGCTCGAAGCCGAAGGTGCTGCTGCTCGATGAACCGCTCGCTGGTCTCGCCGCCGCCGAACGTGAGCGCGTCTCCAACCTGATCCGATGTGTCGCGGCGAAAATCCCGATCCTGATCGTCGAGCACGACATCGATCGCGTACTCGGCTTCTCGCACCACGTCACCGTGATGAACCAGGGCGAGGTGCTGATGACGGGATCTCCCGCCGAGGTGCGCAGCGACCGCCGGGTGCAGGAGATCTACACCGGCTCAGGCATTCCGCCGGTCGAGCATTCGCGCCATGCCGATGCCACCGCCGATACCGCACCGCTCTTGCGCGTCGATCGCGTCAACAGCTTCTATGGCAAGAGCCATATCCTGCATGATGCGACCTTCGACGTCCGGCCAAATGAGATCGTCGCGCTGCTCGGCCGCAACGGCGCCGGCAAGTCGACGCTGCTGAAAACGCTGGCGGGCCTGGTGCCGGCGGCCTCCGGCACCATCGCCTTGGACGGAAGCGACATCTCCCACCTCGCGGCATCAGACATCGCGCGGCTCGGCGTCGGCTACGTGCCGCAGGGCCGCGGGCTGTTCGCCGGCATGACGGTGCGGGACAATCTGGCGCTCGGCCGCCTCGCCCGTGCCACCGACGGCAGCAGCGGCGTGGTGTGGAGCGAGGCTGATATCCTCGAGCATTTCACACGGTTGAAGGCGCGCATGAACGTCGCGGCGGATTACCTTTCCGGCGGCGAGCAGCAGATGGTCGCGGTGGCCCGCGCGCTCTCGGGCAATGTCAGGCTGTTGCTGCTCGACGAGCCGTTCGAGGGCCTGGCGCCGGCGGTGATCCTCGACCTCTTCAAGGTGTTCGACCGGCTGCGCGACAAAATCTCGATCGTGATCGTCGAGCACAATCTGGACCTGGTGCTGGCGCTGGCCGACCGCGTTTTCGCGCTGGAGCGCGGCGCCGTGTTCCACGAGGGCCCGGCGAGCCCGCTGCTGGTCGATCTCGATTACCGCAAGAAGGTGTTGTGGCTGTGAGGAAGCTCGGCTCGCGCCGCGACAGCTATCGTGTCGATGCCGACTCGGTATATGAAGTGCTCATCCGGTGAATGAAGTACGCACGGGGACGATGGCAAGGTCGGTGCAAACCAACGGACTGGTCTACAAGCGCTGCTACGTCGACTGGGGCGGAAGATGTGCCTATTGCGGCGTGGGGCTGCCCAAGGTCAAGCATGTCGACGGCAAGATCCGGGCAAGCGTCGACCATTTCATTCCCCTCGGGAAGGGTGGCCTCAATTCAAGAGGCAACCGCGTGCTGGCCTGCTACCCCTGCAACCTCGCCAAGAACGACACCGATCCCCGCGAGACCAAGCAGTGGCCGCATATCGAACAGCGCCTCGCCGAACTCGCCGTTGCGCCGAAGATGGGTCAACGGAAGCTCAAGATGCTCACGGCCGAAATTGTCGCGCAGGTTTTTCCACAACATAATGCGGATGTGAAGGAAGAGAATTCGCACGACGCCGCAGCGGCTCTCCCGCCCTCCAGTGAGGGAGCCACCGGCGTGAGGGAGCCTGAACAGCGGGATCACCTCACATAAACAGCCACCACCGCGCGCGGCTCAGGCGGCGACGTGGCCCTGCCCCATCTCGATTCCGTGCCGGCGTCCGCGCGCAATGCCTTCGGCAATCGCTTTCGCGACAATCTCGGCGTCATCGGGGGACAGCAGGTCGAGCGGTTTCCATGCGCGCATGATGTCGCGTGCGCGCTCCATGTCCCAGTGAATGGCTATCGGGGGAAGGGGCTTGATTCGCATGGTCGTCACTCCCAACCACAATCTGCGCGAGCCTACATGACCTGCATGCGGACAGCTATGTGTTCGACGGCAGAAATCCGTGCTTTTGCGTCGCGTGGATGCATGCCGGCAGCCACCACGATATCAGCCTGACCGGCCTTGAACGACCTCGCGCGTTGCAGCAAAGTTGCGGCGCAAACTGCGAAAGTGAACCACATGTCGTCCTCGGACCTGGAAAACCGTATCCGGCGCGTGACGTCCGATCTGCGCGAGGAGACAACCATTCCAGGCCAGGTTGGTTCGCCGCGTCCGGTCGAGCAAAGGATGGCGGAAACCAGCACGCCGGCAGTCAGCGTCGGCGTGATCGATGACTTCGAGGTAGCGTGGACACGCGGCTTCGGCACGCTTGCCGCAGGGGCCGCGCCCGCAACAGCGCATACGCCTTTCCAGTGCGGTTCGATCAGCAAGCCGGTGTTCGCGCTCGCGGTGATGAAGCTCGCCGAGACCGGGACCATCGATCTCGACGCCGACGTCAATGAGTACCTGACATCATGGCGCGTGCCGGCCAATGACGGATGGCAGCCACGGCTCTCGCTGCGTCAGCTGTTGAGTCACACCGCCGGCACCACCGTGCACGGATTTCCGGGTTATCCGGCGTCGGGACCATGGCCCACGGTGCCTGATGTCCTGCGCGGCGCCGCGCCGGCGAACAGCCAACCGATCGTCGTCGATGTTCTTCCGGGCACGCAATTCCGCTACTCCGGCGGCGGCACGACGATCGCCCAGCAGACGATCGTCGACGTGACGGGAAAGCCGTTTCCCGACATCATGCGGGAGCTCGTGCTGGATCCGGTCGGGATGACGGACAGCAGCTACCAACAGCCTGCGCCGCCCGCGTTCATCAATCGCGTTGCCCGCAGCCATCCCTGGAACGGCACCGAGACGTCAGGCGGCTATCACATCTATCCCGAAATGGCCGCGGCCGGCCTCTGGAGCAGCGCGGCCGATCTTGCACGGCTCGGCGCTGATGTCATGCGGGCGCTGCGAGGCAAGCCGTCCAAACTCGGACTTGCGTCAGAGACGGTGAGCAGCATGCTTCGTCCGCAGCTCCCGAACCAGGAGGTCGGACAGGATTTCGTGGGGCTTGGCTGGTTCTGCGCAGGTAAGGAAGAAACCTTCCGGTTTTTTCACGACGGCTGGAATCACGGCTACGTCGCCTCGATGCTGATGCTGCCGGCGATAGGCAAAGGCGTCGTCGTGATGGTGGATTCCCACCAAGGCTGGATGTTGCGTGGCGAGATCACCGCTGCGGTGGCGCGTGAATATGGCTGGCCCGCGCTCAAGGATGTGCCCGAGATCAGCGACATCGCGCCTGACATTGCCTACGCCGGCTCTTATGGGAGCGCGAACGAAACAATACGCGTGACGCAGGACGGCAAGCGGCTTCTCGTCACGTTCCCGCCTCAACAGCCGCTGCCGCTGTATCCCGGGATGGGCGGCGAATTCTTCGCAACCGCGATCAACCTGCGTTTGCGGTTTGCCGGCGTCGATCCGGCGAGACCGTCCGAACTGACAATCGTCACCGGCAGCAAGACGGAAACGTTCACGCGCGCCGACTGAGGCTCCGGGCGGCGCGCTTAACCGTAGAGTTGGTCACTCCCCGCCGGATCCGCCCTGCACGATCTTCTCGCTCAGCTTCTGATCGACGATCTCGACCGTGCGGTCGATCTCCGCGCTCGGCGTGCCGAGCTGATGCGAGATCAGCTTCACCAGGAGGTCGACGCGCTCGATGAACGGCGCGCCGGCGGCCACCGCGCGGGCGGCCGATGACAGCTTGAGCAGGCTTTCCGCCGCTTTGGCGTATTTCGGGAACGGGACCTGATCCGCAGGATCGGCGCCGAGACGGCGCGCGATCGTGTCGACATGGTCGTAGATCGACTGCGACAGTTTGAGATCGCCATGCACGGCGTCGCGGATCGATTGCGGCTCCGACGGCGTGATGCAGCGGTAGTTGCCGGTCAGCAGCATCGACCATTT
The DNA here is from genome assembly GCF_000938235.1 of Bradyrhizobium sp. LTSPM299. Lineage (NCBI taxonomy): Bacteria > Pseudomonadati > Pseudomonadota > Alphaproteobacteria > Hyphomicrobiales > Nitrobacteraceae > Bradyrhizobium > Bradyrhizobium sp. LTSPM299. The sequence goes on along the minus strand of NZ_JYMU01000049.1, from coordinate 303,707 downwards.
CGCCAGCGGGACGAACAGCGAAGAGAATACTTTCAGCTTCACCGGAACGTCCTGGCCATCCAGCGTCACCGCGTCGATGTCGGCTTCCAGCTCGCGCAGGACCTTGTTGTGCTTGTCGTCGGCAAAGGCGGAGGCCTTGAAGTTTGTCGGCAGGCCGACATGCAGCACGTTCGCCTTCTCGTCCGGCGGACGGAAGGCCTGCGGGTCGGGCGAGCACAGCGTCACCAATCCCGGCTCGAAGCGCTCCCACACCTGCGCGTTGGTGTAGGCCTCCTCCAGATCCATGTCGGCCAGCGCCGGAATCCGCTTGAGATAGGGTAGCGGCGGCATGTTCATGATCGACAGGCACGGCAGCTTCGCCGCCGCGATCTTGATCATCAGGACACGAACCGTGTGGTTGGTGTATTGCGGCTCCTGCATCGCAAGACCGACCATGTCGTAACGCGACAAATCGACGTCGGCGGGCGTCACGGCATCGAGCTTGCCCGGCAGGTCGCGCGAGAAGATCGAGCGGTGCTGCTTTTCGTCGCGCAGCTTGATGCGGACTTCGGTGCCCTCGCGGTTGATCAGCTCCGCCGTGTTCTTGCGGCAGACCAGGGAGACGTTGTGACCCGCCATCAAAAGCTTGGTCCCCAGCAAAGAGCCGTACGAGGCTCCAAGGATCAGAATGTTGCGCGCCATGCTCTCTCTTTCAAAGACAATGCCGGAAGTTTCTTCAACGCCTGAGCCAGGCTTGGCCGACAAAGGTCTGCGTGCGCGGACCATCGGGCCAAGTCTGGTATACCACGGGAGCAACCACTTACTGCAAGGCACGCCGGTGTCCAGCGCAAAGTGAAGGACGCGAGGAATCGCTCTGCCGTCGTGGCCAGACTTGTCCCGGCCATGACGAGCCCTAGCTGATCACCGATTTGCCCGACGCGGCAGGCCCTTGGCCCACTGCTACACTCCGCCGAATGGCCCTGCTCCAACTCACGTCCTGAGCTTGGCTATCTCGTTTCGCCCGATTTGTTCGACCCATGCCGCAAAACGCGGATGTTTGGTGAATCTGCCTTGCAGGGCTGCCAGTTCCTGCTGGAAGACCGGAAGGGACAACACGCGTTCAATGTCGGGCTCCCTGATCTTCCAGATCGCCGGCGGAATGAAGCCATGTACTTTGAGCTCATAGAGTTCGAAGATCGAGTAGATGACTTCATGCACAATTCGGCGCTCTTCCGGCGTCATCTCCAGATTGGCAGAAGCGCTCCCGTCGAAGAATGCAGTCATCGGCAGGCTGCGCCGCAGATCGGAAACGCGGTCGGAATATCTGAGGAAGATGTCGGCGCCCAGACGCCGGTTGTTGGTGTGCAGCGCCGTGTAGATCGCAATGACGCCGACGAGGATGGTCCCAAGTGTCATGAACCTGAGAATATGATCGAGCACGGCGGTTTCTCCTTCTTCCACGCTTCTCGATCGCAGGCGAAGCCGTGGGCGCGCCCTTGCCATCTCCCTTAATGCCGGAGGCACGCCAATCGTCAAGATCGCGGATCACTGATTTGCCAGGCCCATGGGTGCAATCGGCACCCGGCTTTCCCTCCGCCCTCTGCAAGAGGAGAGGGCGGAACGAAGAGCACAGCTCGGACAAATCATGTCGCGAGAATGCGAAGCTGCGTCCCATATAACGCTGTCATCGCCCGGCCTGTGCGCAATTGCGCACATGGACCGGGCGACCCAGTACGCCGCGGCCCATCGGCTCAAGCATAACTGTCTCTGGAATACTGGATCACGCGCATGCGCGGGTGATGACACCGAACATGCTGTTTGACAGGTGAATCAGAATCGCCCCCGTCATTGCGATGAGCGAAGGCGGAAGCAATCCATGTTTCCGCACGCGGCGCTTTGGATCGCTTCGTTCCGCTGGCAATTACGATGCGGAGATAGCGTGGCTTGCCGAGCCGTAGCTCGCGGCAACCAGCCCGCCTTCGCCTTTCGGCTTCGGCGTGGCATCCTTCTCTCGCTTCGCGAGCGAAGGATGGTGGGCGCGACAGGGATCGAACCTGTGACCCCTACCATGTCAAGGTAGTGCTCTCCCGCTGAGCTACGCGCCCGAATTGTCGTATTGGGTCGGGTCCCTATAACGGACCCCGGCGGGGCAGGCAAGGACGCAAAGTCCGGAAAATTGGCCCGAATCAGGCCGCCAGCATCTTGTTCACTTCGCTGACCAATTCGCGGAGGTGAACCGGCTTGGCCAGCACCTTGGCGTTTTTGGGCGCCTCCGAATCGGAATTCAGGGCCACGGCCGCAAAGCCGGTGATGAACATGATCTTGATGTCGGGGTCGAGTTCCGAGGCGCGGCGCGCCAGCTCGATGCCGTCCATCTCAGGCATCACGATGTCGGTGAGCAGCATCTCGAACGGCTCCTCGCGAAGCCGCTGATAGGCCGACATGCCGTTGTCGTGCGGTGAAACCTGGAATCCGGCGTTTTCCAGCGCCTTGACCAGGAAACGGCGCATATCGTTGTCGTCTTCGGCGAGAAGGATTTTCGGCATGACAGGGATCGTCGAATCCGGCTGGAGGATATCGGTCAGAACACTAAGCCCGACAGTCGGTAAATTTCGGGTGAAGTTTGCCCGGACCGCGGCGGCGAGCGCGATCTATTTGTGGACCGAACCACGCATCGAATCAACCAGGTCGCGGTTTCCTGTTCTTAAGACGCGTTCCAGCAGGCACCACACTCTTTTCACTTGGCAGAATGGCCGCGATTACCGACAATAAGCCCCCATAAATCTCCGCTTTTCCGGCAGAACCAATTTTTCCGGATATGACGGACACAAGGGACGGCGCCAAGGGAATGACCGAATTTGCCGGCGAGTTGTCGCCCCCGTTCGAGATCGTCGAGCCGCAGACCTGGCGCGCGCCGGTGATCTTCAATTCCCCGCATTCCGGCTCGGTCTACCCGGCCGATTTCCTGAACGCCTCGCGGATCGATCTTGCTGCGCTGCATCGCTCCGAAGATTCCTTCATGGACGAGTTGATCGCGGATTTGAGCGACCGCGGCTTCCCGACGGTGCGGGTCAATTTTCCGCGCTCCTATGTCGACGTGAATCGCGAGCCCTATGAGCTCGACCCGCGCATGTTCACCGGACGGCTGCCGAGCTTTGCCAACACGCGCTCGATGCGGGTCGCCGGCGGCCTCGGCACCATCCCGCGCGTGGTCGGCGACGGCCAGGAGATCTATCGCGAGCGGCTCGACGTCGACGAGGCGCTGAACCGGATCGAGACGCTCTACAAGCCTTATCACCGTGCGCTGCGCCGGCTGATCAACAAGGCCCACCAGGCGTTCGGCACCGTGATCCTGATCGACTGCCATTCGATGCCCTCGATCGGCGTGTCGCGCGACGAGCCGCGACGGCCCGACATCGTGATCGGCGACCGCTACGGCACGAGCTGCGCGCCGCTGCTGCCCGATCTCGTCGAGGAGACCATGAGTTCGCTCGGTTATTCGATCGGCCGCAACAAGCCCTATGCCGGCGGCTTCATCACCGAGCACTACGGCAATCCGGCGAGCGGCCTGCATACGGTCCAGATCGAGCTCAACCGCGCGGTCTATATGGATGAGCGCCGCCGCGAGCGCGGCCCGCGCTTCGCCCAGGTAGCTGCCGATTTCGCAACGCTGGCCGATGCGCTCGCCGATCTGCCGCTCAGCGATCTCGGCCCGTTCCAGGCGGCAGCCGAGTAAGTCTTTACCGTCATGCCGGGGCACGCGAAGCGTGAGCCCGGACTTCATTGATCAGCAAAACCAGTGGCAAAATAGATTCCGGGCTCGCGCTTCGCGCGCCCCGGAATGACGAGGCCAAGAAAAAAGGGCCGCTTGAATGAACAAGCGGCCCAAGTCTAGGGAGGAAACGCCCAAGGAGGGCAGCGATAGCGCAAGGCGCTACCGCACCGCAACAATATGCCGCCGCGCTGCACAAAGCGCAAGAACTTTCGAAACATTTCCCACGCAATCTGCGCCGGACTGACGAATCTGCAACAGACCGGAAAAGATCAATTTTATTATTTTATATCATACAGTTACAAGAAATGAACGAACTGCTCAGCGTTAGATGCATAGCCCGTATACCAGAACTCGCAGCTTCGTGAAGGCCGCCGCGGCCAGCATCGCTTTCACATCGAAGCCGATTCGAAAGTCGGGAACCGCATCATCAGAGCGGGATAACGTTCCGTTAATCGTGCGCGTCGCATTGGATTGAGCTAGAGCGTTTTCGAGCGAAGTGGATGCCGGTTCGCGTAAAGAAAACGCGTCAAAAGAAGAATCTAGCGCCCGTTGCGATTCCATCGGAACGGAAAAGGCTCTAGGCAAGACCACTTCCGATCCACTCGCCCAAGCGCTTTAGGGAACCGCCGTGACGGTCATCGACTTTACCGCCTTCATCGGCCGGCTCGCGACCGTATCCGGCGAAACCATCCTGCCGTTCTTCCGGACCTCGCTCTCGGTCGACAACAAGAGCACAAACGATTTCGACCCCGTCACCGAAGCCGACCGCGCCGCAGAAGCGGTGATGCGGCGGCTGATCAAGGCGAGCTTTCCGCAGCACGGCATCGTCGGTGAGGAATTCGGCAATGAGCGCGAGGACGCCGACTATGTCTGGGTGCTCGATCCGATCGACGGCACCAAATCCTTCATCGCCGGCTTTCCGATCTGGGGCACGCTGATCGCGCTGCTGCACAAGGGCGCGCCGGTGTTCGGCATGATGCACCAGCCTTATATCGGCGAGCGCTTCTCCGGCGACAACGGCTCGGCGCAGTATTCCGGCCCCTCGGGCGGGCGCAAGCTCACGGTCCGGCGCTGCGCCGCGCTGAAGGAAGCAACCGCCTACACCACGAGCCCGCTTCTGATGAACGAGGCCGACCGCGCCTGCTTCAAGCGCATCGAGAACGCGGCGCGCCTGACGCGCTATGGCGGCGACTGCTACTCCTATTGCATGCTCGCTGCCGGCCACCTCGACCTCGTGATCGAAACCGAGCTGAAACCCTACGATATTGCCGGCCTGATCCCGATCATCACCGGCGCCGGCGGCATCGTCACCACCTGGGACGGCAAGCCGGCCCAAGGCGGCGGCCGCATCATCGCAGCGGGCGATCCGCGGGTGCATGAAGCGGCGATGAAGGTGCTCAACGCCTGATGTCTTGAGTTGCCGGAGTGGCGTTCTGCGCCCATGCTGACTGCAACGAGAAAAGTCAGGGACGGGCGCACATGAAGATTGGCGGCAGACTGTTAGCAGGACTGATCCTGCTTCTCATACCCGTCGCGGCTGCCGCGCAGGATTTCCCGGCTAAACCGATCCGGCTGATCGTGCCGTTCCCGCCCGGCGGGCCGAACGACGTCATCGCGCGCGTGGTCGGGCAGAAGATGTCCGAACTGATCAAGCAACCCGTCATCGTCGACAATCGCGCCGGCCAGGGCGGCGTGCTCGGCACCGATGCGGTCGCGAAGGCCGCGCCCGACGGCTACACTATCGCGATCGCAAGCGCCGGCGCGCTCGCGGTCAGTCCGAGCATGGAGAAGGTCGCCTACGATACGTTGAAGGACCTCGCGCCGGTGACGCTGGTCGCCACCGTGCCGGAAATGCTCGTCGTCGCCACCGACGTCCCTGCGAAAAACATGAGCGAACTCGTCGCTCTGGCAAAAGCGCAACCGGGCAAACTCAATTTCGCCTCCTCCGGCGCCGGCAGCCTGCCGCATCTGGCCGGTGAATTGTTCAAGCTGACGGCGAAGATCGACATCGTGCATGTGCCCTATCGCGGCGCCGCGCTGGCCGTGAACGATCTCCTCGGTCAGCAGGTGCAGATGACCTTCCTCGACCTCCCGGTGATCCTGCCGCAGATCAAGGCCGGCACGCTCCGCGGAATCGCGCTCGGCGGCCGCGAGCGCGCCCCGACCGCATCAGACGTGCCGACCACGGCGGAAGCCGGCATGCCAGACCTGATCATCGAGAACTGGTACGGCATGGTCGCACCATCAGGCACGCCGCCGGCGATCATCGCGAAGCTCAACCAGATCGCGACCACGGCGATGGCCGATGCGAGCGTCAAGGACAAGCTCGCCGAGCAGGGCCTGACATTGGTCGGTGACACGCCGGAGCATTTCCGCGACTTCATCACAGCCGACATCAAGAAGTGGGCAAAGGTGATCAAGGACGCCGGCGTGGAGACGGCGAAGTAAGGCACCATATCAGCGCTGCACTTCCGCCCGCAGATAGTCGACGAGCTGCTTGGCCGGCCGCGGTAGCGCCTTGAAGCTGCGGGCGCAGATCGTCAATCGGCGATTGGCCCAGCCGTCGCGGATCCGGATCGCCACGATCGGCATCGCCGCGGTGCAGCGCCGGGCGGCAGTTTCCGGGACCACGGCAACGCCGACATCGGCCGCGACCATCTGGCAGATGGCGTCGAAATCGCGCAAGCGCGCACGGAAGCGCAGCCGCGCGCCGAGCTTTGCCGCATGCCTGGACACATGGAGTTGCAGCGCGGTGGTCGCCGTCAGGCCAACGAAATCGCGCTCGACCACCTCCTGGAAATCGATCTGGCGACGGTTGCCGAGATCGCTACGCCGCGACGCCACCAGCATCAGCCGGTCCTCGCTGAACAGGAAGCGCTCGACGTTGTCGGGCAGCGCGTGTTCCGCGGCAAAGCCCAGATCGGCGGCGCCGCTGGCGATCGCGGTCGCGATGTCGGTGCTCTCGCGTTCTTCGACGTCGATGTTGATCTCGGGGTGTTCATGCAGGAAGGCGGCCAGCGCTCGCGGCAGATGCTCCGACAGCCCCGAAGTATTGGCGAGCAGCAGCACGCTGGCGCGAACGCCGCTGGCATAGGCGGCGAGATCGCCCTGCAAGGCCTCGACATTGTGGATCACGATGCGGGCGTGGTCGAGCAGGCACTCGCCCGCCGCCGTCAGTTCGACGCCGCGGCGGCCGCGCTTGAGCAGCGCGACGCCCAGCGCCTCCTCCAGGCCCTTGATCCGCTCGCTGGCCGAGGCCAGCGCCAGGTTCGCGCGCGCCGCGCCCCGGGTGATGCTGCGCGCATCCGCCACCGCGATGAACAATTGCAAGTCGATCAGGTCGAACCGCATGGCGTTTCCTGCCCTTACCTTCGGTCCATCCGAAGGCTAACCCCGTAACCTCCAGATTGTGCCGATCGCATCGATCGGTCAATCTGCGGCCATGGTCGACCATCTCCTGATCTTCATCGCTTTCGCCTTCCTGCTCGCCGGCTTCGTCAAGGGGGCGCTTGGCCTTGGCCTGCCGACGGTTGCGATGGGGCTGCTGGCGGTGACGATGCCGCCGGGCCAGGCGATCGCGATCGTGATCGTGCCGGCCATCGTCACCAATATCTGGCAGACCTTCGTCGGGCCGTATCTGCGCGACATCCTCAAGCGGTTGTGGCCGTTGATGGTCGGCACCGTCGTCGGCATCTGGCTCAACGCCGGGCTGCTCACCGGGCCTTATGCGCCCTACGGCACCGTCGTGCTCGGCCTGTTGCTGGTGATCTATGCGATCGTCGGATTGAGCAAGTTCAGTTTCAAGGTTGCGCGGCGCGACGAGAAATGGGTCGGCGGCATCGTCGGCGTCGTGACCGGGCTGATCTCGGCGGCAACCGGCGTGCAGGTCATCCCCTCGATGCCGTTCATGCAGGCGATCGGGATGGAGCGGGACGAACTGGTGCAGGCGCTGGGCGTCTTCTTCACCACGGCGACCGTCGCACTGGCCTTCAATCTCACGGCAGCCGGCCTGCTGACCGCAGCCACCGCACTGCCCGGCGCCGTTGCGATGGTGGCGTCCTTTGTCGGCATGTTCGTCGGCCAGTCGGTGCGCTCACGGATGCACCCGGACGTGTTCCGCCGCTGGTTCCTGATCTCGATGATCCTGCTCGGCATCTATCTCGCCGGCAGCGCGCTGATGAAGCTGCACGGCTAGCGCGACTCGAGCATCGCGACGCGGAAGCCGAGATAGATGAACAGGGCGCCGAGCGAGCGGTTGATCCAGGCGATCACCCCGGCCGATTGCCGGATGCGGCCGGCGGCCCGCGCCGCGAAAGCCGCGACGCCGAGGCACCACAGCGTGCCGGTGACGATGAAGATCAGCCCGAGGAACAGGAAGGCGAGCGTCTTGTGCGGGGCGTCAGCCGCCACGAATTGCGGCAGGAAGGCGAGAAAGAACAGTGCAACCTTCGGGTTCAGGACATTGGTCAGCGTCCCCTGCCAGAAGATCCGCCCGACCGAGGTCTCGCCGCCCTGTCCCGTCATGTCCGCGATCGGTTTGGCGTGCGACAGCAGCATCTGCAGGCCGGTCAGCACCAGATAGGCCGCTCCAATCAGCTTGACCGCCAGGAACGCAGCCGACGACGCCATCAAGAGCGCCGACAGTCCGATCGCCGCGCCCAACACATGGACCAGGCAGCCGCAGCTGATGCCGAGGGCGGCCGCGGCACCGCCACGCCACCCCAGCTGGATGCTGCGGCCGATGATGTAGGCGGTATCTGGCCCCGGGGTGATGTTGAGCAGCAGGCCCGACAGGACGAAGAGCCAGAGTTCGTGGATACCGAGCATGGCCGCGAGACTAACCTATCTGAGTAACGAACCGGAAAGGATGCCTGCCCAGAATAGCGCCATCCCTGCGACATACACATTCATTAGAGTATCGGATTGTGAAGTCCGTTGGTCGCATGCCAATTCCTGTTACAATGCACTAGGTCTTGTAACTAATGGATTCGGCTACATCGGTTGAGTGGCCATTCCGGGGCAAAAGGGACATGGAAAGACGGCTAGCCGCCATTCTTTGCGCTGACATCGCCGGCTATTCCCGCATGATGGGTGCCGACGAGGCGGGTACCCATGCCTCGTTCAAAGCGCACCGCAGCGCGATCTACCCGATCATCCTCAATCATGGCGGCCGAATCGTCAAAAATACCGGCGACGGCTTCCTGCTCGAGTTTCCGAGCATCATCGGCGCCATCGAGGCCGCGGTCGCGATGCAGACCATGATGGCCGAACGCAACGAACACCTGCCGGCCGATCGCGCCATGCACTTCCGGATGGGCGTCCACATGGGTGACGTCATGGCGGACGAGGACGAGGTGTTTGGAGACGACGTCAACATCGCGGTCCGTCTCGAGGCGGTCGCAGCTCCCGGCGGCATCGCGGTCTCGGAGAAGGCCCGCACCGAGGCCGGGCGGCGGCTTGCCGTCACCCTGCTCGATGCCGGCCCGCACCGCTTCAAGAACATCGCCGAACCGGTCAGTGTCTGGACCTGGGCGCCGGCCGGATCCGATCTGCAGGAGAAGGTCGCGCAGGACGGGCCGCATCTGCCGGGGCAATACAGGACGGCGATCGTCGGCGTGCTGCCGTTCGACAATCACAGCGGCGGCGCCGACGAATACTTCTCCGACGGCCTGACCGAGGATCTGATCCACGCGCTGTCGCTGCAATCCTTCTATCGCGTGCTGGGCCGGAACTCGACCTTCGCCTACAAGGGCAAGAACGTCTCTACCCGCCTGATCGCGCGCGAGATCGACGCGAGCTATCTGATCCAGGGATCGGTGCGGCGCGCCGGCAACAAGATCCGCGTCACCGCCGAACTGATCGCGCCGGAAAAGGGCGAACAGTTGTGGACCGGCCGCTATGACCGCGACATGGGCGACCTGTTCGCGATGCAGGACGAGATCACGTCCAATCTCTCCGCCGCGGTTGCCCAGGAGATCTATCGCGCCGAAGCCTCCGCGCCGGCGCGCTCGCCCAATTCCGAGCTGACCGCGTGGGACCGCTTCCTGAAGGGCCTGTCGCACTACTATCACCAGACCAAGGACGATTTCGAAATCTCGATTGCGCTGTTCAAGGAGGCGATCAAACTCGATCCCGCGCTGTCGATCGCTCGCGCCTATCTAGCTACCATCCAGATTCAGGGCTCCCAGTTCGGATGGATCCCAAGCACGCGCGAATTGTGGGTATCGTCGGTCGCCCTCGCCGAAAGCAGCGTGCGGCTCGACCCGCGCTCGTCCTTTGCCTTCTCGCTGCTCGCCTATCTGCACGCGATGCAGGGGCACTACGAAGCCGCGATGGACGCCATCAAGCGGGCGATCGAGCTCAACCCCTACGACATGGGCGCACGGGGCGTGCTCGGCATCTGCCACATGGTGATCGGCGATCACCGCAGGGCGGTCGAGCTGTTCTCGATGGCCGTTCAGCGCGACAACAGCGATCCCCGCTATCAATGGGGAGCTTTGAACGCGTTCAGTCATTACCTGCTCGGGCAATATGACGCATCGCTGTCATGGTCGCGCGAAACGCTCTATCTCAACCCGAACCACCTGCAGGGCCTTGCGGTGCGCGCTGCGGCGCTCGCCCAATTGGGGCGTACGAATGAGGCCAAGCAGGCCGCCGAAGCGCTGCTAGCTAATTATCCGGGGCTCACCGTCGAACGGCACTTGCGCAATTTCCACTGGAAGAACGCGGCCGACATCGCCCACTATCGCGAAGGCCTCTTGAAAGCCGGCATCCCTTTCGGCAAACTCGCCCTGGTTGCACCGACAATTAGACTCGCCGCAAAATCCTAGGTGGCTTCATCCCGAGGTAACGAGTCTCTTTTAGTCTGAAGGCTTTTCAGGGATATTGTTTGATGCCCGATATCGCTGCGCGCGAGACGCCTGCCCCGCAGGTTTCGCCCGATAATCCGTGTCCATTCCTGCGCGCGCTGGTCGCCGGCGACTATGTCGGCGGCCATGTCGTGCCGCTGCCGGAGTTGACCAAGACCATCGGCCGCGCGACCGGCAAGACCGGCCTGCCTGGGCTCGATGCCGACGCGAAGATCTTCATGGTCGCGCAGATGGCAAACGGCATCGGTCCGTTCAGCCAGCTGCGCAGCCTGACCAAGGGCGCCATCCTCGATGAATTGCGCAACGGTCCGCTCGACAAGCACGGCGCCGGCTCGCGCATCCTCGACCAGCATGCCGTGGTGCATGAGGACGAGATCGCGCGCCTCGCCACCTTCGGCAAGGACTACGCGAATCCCGACGGCGGCGCCGAACGCGGGCTGTCCGCCTCCGACATCAAGACCTTCATGGCCGCCAACTTCCAGCGCGCCAAGGACGAACATCCGCCGTCCTACGCGATCCTGCACTTCTATTATCCGCTGTTGATGCTCGGCGAGTGGCCGGTGCTGCTCGACATCATGGGCAAGGGCGAAGGCAAGGACCGCTATCTCAGCGTCGCAGAGGTCAGGACCCTGTTCGTCGACCGGCGCTTCCCCGACCGGATCGTCGCGCGCCTGAAGCGGTGAGGTGTTATCGCCTCCGGTTCACTTAAACAGCGGCGTGCCTGGCACGAAGGCGTCGAACGCCGCCCAGAATTGTGCGCGATAACGATCCTGTTCCTGCAGGATCTCGTGCTTGGAGCCGGCGATCACGAGGTGCGAGCCGGCGCGTAAGTGATAGGCGAACTCCTCGATCGCTGCTGTCGACACCACGTCGTCATTGCTCGCCGCGAGCATCAGAATCGGCTGCCGGATCTCGGACGGGTAGGACTTGCCGCGGAAGGTCCGCATCGCGGTGAACGCCGTATCGGCCCAGGCAACCGTCGGCGCCGCGATGCCGAGCGTCGGGGCTTCCTCCAGGATCGCGGCATTGCGGGCATAGCGCACCGGATCGCTGGTGACGGGATTGCCGACGAAGTCGGACACGCCGACGAGGTGATCGCTGCCGCCCGGAACGTAGCGGCCGCCCTGCCCGGTCAATCGCATGATCCTGAGCAGCGCGCTCGGAATGAAGGAGGTGCGGCGGCGCGGCAGATCGATCATCGGAGCCGAGAGCACCATGCGGTCGAACCAGCGCTTGCCCGCATGCGCAGCGCGCAGCATCACCGCGCCGCCCATCGAATGCGCCAGCGCGAAGTAGGGCGGCGGGCAATCCGGCAGCACAACTTGCTGCACGAAGGTCTCGACGTCGACCTCGTAGTCGGCGAAGTCGCGCACATAGCCCTTGCGCGAGTCGCGCAGCCGCCGCGACGAGTGGCCCTGCCCGCGCCAATCGATCATCGCTACCGCGAAGCCGCGATCGCGCAGGTCGCGCACGGTCTCGAAGTATTTTTCGATCATCTCGCCGCGCCCGGCGAAGATGCAGACCGTGCCCTTGCGGCCTGGCGGCGGCGCCCAGCGCGCGAAGCGCAGCTCGGCTCCGTCTGGGGTCTTGATGGTGCCGCTGACAACGTCCTCCGGAACCGGATTGGCTGGAATCGAGACGAGCGTCATGCACGGAACCGGTTAGGTGGAACGAGGTGGAAATCAAGAGCGCGGGCGCCAAAAAACGACGCTGTTTCCAGCTCTTGAACGCAACACAGCCCCTCCCATATCACCTCCGTGCAGGCCGCTACCAGTGTTTCGGAACCGGAACATCAGGCTGCACACAGACTAGGCCCGGCCCGATGGCGGGCGGGTATTTGAAACAGTCGCTCAATGGAGGACTATCCCTATGCGTACCTATGATCTCACCCCGTTCTATCGTTCCACCGTCGGCTTCGACCGCCTGTTCAGCCTGCTCGATCAGGCGACCTCGGACGGCAGCCCCGGTTATCCCCCCTACAACATCGAGCGCACCGGCGAGAACGCCTACCGGATCAGCGTTGCGGTTTCCGGCTTCTCGCAGGCCGAGCTCTCGATCGTCGCCAAGGAAAACACGCTGACGATCAAGGGCGAGAAAACCGCCAACGAGAACTCCGGCGACAAATCCGAAGTGCTCTATCGCGGTATCGCCGCGCGGGCGTTCGAGCGCCTGTTCCAGCTTGCCGACTTCGTGCAGGTGAAAAACGCCTCGCTCGAGAACGGCCTGCTCCACGTCGACCTCGTCCGCGAGATCCCCGAGGCCAAGAAGCCGCGCAGCATTCCGATCTCCAGCAGCGATAAGGCCCCGCAAGTCGTCGACGGCTCGGCTGCCAAGGTCGCTGCCTAACTAAGTCCAGCGTCGGCAGATATTGGCCGCACGCGAAAACGCCCCGGGAAACCGGGGCGTTTTTCGTTTTGTGGGTTCACGCGTCGTTCCGGGGCGCGCGAAGCGCGAACCCGGAACCTCGAGATTCCCCGGTGCGCAATTGCGCACCTGAGGTCTGGTCCTTCGGACCGTCCCGGAATGACGGTGCCCGACTTACTCCAACCCCTGCACCTTGGGCATGTCCTGGGTCGGCAGAATCGCGGGCGCAGCCGGCGCCGGCGGAGCGGCCAGACCGACTGTCGGGGTTTCGGCTTTCGCATTGGACTGCGTGGCCTGCGCCTCAGTCGGCTTCGGCGCGGCGGCTGCGGTCTGCTGGGCGGGCGCGGGGGCTGCCGCTTCTGCGGCAGCAGGCGCCGGTGCCGTGGCCTCAACCGGGGTCGGAGCAGATCGCGCCGCAAGCGGGCTCCGCTTCGGCACCGGGACGGCGCGGCTTGCGACATGCGGGATCGGAGCCGGCGGACGCGGCACGCGGGCCTGGATCGGCGGCGGCATCGGGCCGGCCGGTCCGTAGGTCGCGGTCAGTTCGTCATCGAAATTGTCGCCCATATCGTGGGCCGGCGTGAAACCGACGATGCGCCCGTTACGGGCGTCGATCACCAGCCGCCCGTCGTCACCGCCATGGTCGATCACCGCGATCGTGTAGACGAAGCCACGCTGCCGCGGGGCACCAAGCGGCAGGTAACCGTTCTCGCGGAGCACGGTGTAGACCTCCATCGGCGGCAGCAGGCTCGGCACGCGGCCATAGCGCGGCGGCGGCGGAACCTCCGGCATGGCGGCATAGGGCCCCTCGACGTCGGAGACCTTGATGGCCAATGAATTGCCGAGCTCGTAGGGCGCCAACAGTTGCGCCTGCGCCGAGGCTGCGCTGAGCGCCAGAACGGCCGCTGCAACCGATCCTGTGAACAACTTCATTGCCGTAGCTCCTGTCTGCCCACGCCAAAGGAGCGTTCCCGCCCTCTTGCTGGCTGCCACCGGCGGAATTTCCTTGTAAATTCCGGCGGTCCTTGGCCGCTCCTTGGGCCGGATCGCGGCGCGTTTGCTTCAAATCAAGGGCGGCAAAGGCCGTGCGAGCTGTCCGATCCGAGCATGCAGGCGAGGACTCTCACGCGCTTGTGTGATAGAGAAAAATTTGGCAAGGTCGGAGTTAGGACAGCAAGACTGTCTCAATTTCGAAGCCATCCCGGCACAGGGATTGCAACGAAAACTCGGCGCCCCGGGCTCCGAGAGTGCTGCAGGCAGGGCTGTTCCACAGGGACGTTGAACGCCCGTCGTCTGAACTAAGGAAAATGCGGCTCGCGGCGGACGAGCGGTGGCCCGGTGGGTGCCGCAACGCCCAAGGTGCGCCAATGAGGGTAAGGCCCCTGACGTAAGGGAGAGGACACATGAGCGGGTCGGAATTCGAGCGCGAAACCATCGTGGCAGGAACGCTGTCGGCGACCGCGGATTCGAAAGCCGCCGAACCTGCCGATGACCTCTACCCGCGTGAACTCCACACCTGGCGCCCGGAAGCGGAAGGCCTGTTCGATCCGAGTTTGGAGAAGGACTCGTGCGGCGTCGGCTTCATCGCCAACATCAAGGGCCAGAAGTCGCATCAGATCGTCTCCGACGCGCTGAGCATCCTCTGCAATCTCGAGCATCGCGGCGCCGTCGGCGCCGATCCGCGCGCCGGTGACGGCGCCGGCATCCTGGTGCAGATCCCGCACGCCTTCTTCGCGCGCAAGACCGCCGAGATCGGCTTCAAGCTGCCGAAGCCCGGCGAGTACGCCATCGGCGCGCTGTTCATGCCGCGCGATGCGGCGTGGCGGAACGTGATCAAGAGCATCATCGCCGAGGAGATCAAGAACGAGGGCTTCAAGCTGCTCGGCTGGCGCGACGTGCCGTCAGACAATTCCTCGCTCGGCGTCACCGTGAAGCCGACCGAGCCCTATCACATGCAGGTCTTCATCGGCAGCAACGGCGCCGCCAAGACCGAGGACGATTTCGAACGGCGGCTCTACATCCTGCGCAAGTCGATCTCGCAGGCGATCTATCAGCGCCGCGACCGCGGCATGGCGGGCTATTACCCGTGCTCGCTGTCGTGCCGCACCGTGATCTACAAGGGCATGTTCCTCGCCGACCAGCTCGGCAAGTACTATCCCGACCTGCACGAGGCGGATTTCGAGAGCGCGCTGGCGCTGGTGCATCAGCGCTTCTCGACCAACACCTTCCCGACCTGGTCGCTGGCGCATCCCTACCGGATGATCGCCCATAACGGAGAAATCAACACGCTGCGCGGCAACGTCAACTGGATGGCGGCGCGGCAGGCGTCCGTGCATTCGGAGCTCTACGGCAAGGACATCAGCCGTCTATGGCCGATTTCCTATGAAGGCCAGAGCGACACCGCCTGCTTCGACAATGCGCTCGAATTCCTGGTGCAGGGCGGTTACTCGCTGCCGCACGCCGTGATGATGATGATTCCAGAAGCGTGGGCCGGCAATCCGCTGATGGATGAGCAGCGCCGCGCCTTCTACGAATATCACGCCGCCCTGATGGAGCCGTGGGACGGTCCGGCCGCCATCGCCTTCACCGACGGCCGCAAGATCGGCGCCACGCTGGACCGCAACGGTCTGCGCCCGGCGCGCTACCTCGTCACCAAGGACGACCGCATCGTGATGGCGTCCGAAATGGGCGTCTTGAAGATTCCGGAGGAGCAGATCGTCACCAAGTGGCGGCTGCAGCCCGGCAAGATGCTGCTCGTCGACCTCGAGCAGGGCCGCCTGATTCCCGACGACGAGATCAAGGCCGACCTCGCCAAGAGCCACCCCTACAGCGAATGGCTGCACCGCACCCAGCTCCAGCTCGAGGATCTGCCGGGTGCGCCGGCCAAGGGCGTGCGCTCCAACCTGCCGCTGCTCGATCGCCAGCAGGCGTTCGGCTACAGCCAGGAAGACATCACCATCCTGATGACGCCGATGGCGTCCACGGGCGAGGAAGCCGCGGGCTCGATGGGCAACGACACGCCGATCTCGGCGCTGTCGGACAAGCCGAAGCAGCTCTTCACCTACTTCAAGCAGAATTTCGCGCAGGTCACCAACCCGCCGATCGACCCGATTCGCGAGGAGCTCGTGATGAGCCTCGTCTCGATCATCGGGCCGCGGCCAAACCTGTTCGACCTGCAGGGCCTGGCCTCGACCCAGCGCCTCGAAGTGCGCCAGCCGATCCTGACCGACGCGGACCTCGAGAAGATCCGCTCGATCTCTGACGTCCCCGACACCCATTTCAAGTCGCGCACGCTCGACACCACCTTCCACGCCGGCTTCGGCGCGGCGGGCATGGAGCAGGTGCTCGACGAGCTCTGCGCCCGCGCGGAAGGCGCGGTGCGCGAGGGCATCAACATCATCATCCTGTCCGACCGGATGACCGGCACCGACCGGATCCCGATCCCGTCGCTGCTGGCCTGCGCCGCCGTGCATCATCATCTGATCCGCACCGGCCTGCGCACCTCGGTCGGCCTGGTGGTCGAATCCGGCGAACCGCGCGAGGTGCATCACTTCGCCTGTCTCGCAGGCTACGGCGCCGAGGCGATCAATCCCTATCTCGCATTCGAGTCGATCCTCGCGATGAAGGAGAGGCTGCCCGCCGCGCTCGACGACTACGAGATCGTCAAGCGCTACATCAAGTCGATCGGCAAGGGCCTGCTCAAGGTGATGTCCAAGATGGGCATCTCGACCTACCAGTCCTATTGCGGCGCGCAGATCTTCGATGCCGTCGGCCTGAAGGCGGACTTCGTCGCCAAGTATTTTGCCGGCACCCACACCCGCATCGAGGGCGTCGGGCTGGCCGAAATCGCCGAGGAGACGGTGCGGCGCCACAATGACGCGTTCGGCGACGCGCAGGTCTACAAGACCTCGCTCGACGTCGGCGGCGAATATGCCTATCGCAGCCGCGGCGAGGACCACGCCTGGACCGCGGAATCGGTCTCTTTGCTGCAGCATGCCGCGCGCGGCAATTCGCTGGAGCGTTATCGCGCGTTCGCAAAGATCCTCAACGAGCAGTCGGAGCGTCTGCTGACGCTGCGCGGCCTGTTCCGGATCAAGAGCGCCGAGGACGACAAGCGCAAGCCGGTCAAACTCGAGGATGTCGAGCCGGCCAAGGACCTCGTCAAGCGCTTCGCCACCGGCGCGATGTCGTTCGGCTCGATCTCGCGCGAGGCGCACACCACGCTCGCGATCGCGATGAACCGGATCGGCGGCAAGTCGAACACCGGCGAAGGCGGCGAAGAGAGCGATCGCTTCAAGCCGCTGCCGAACGGTGACAGCATGCGCTCGGCGATCAAGCAGGTCGCTTCGGGCCGGTTCGGCGTGACGACGGAGTATCTCGTCAACTCCGACATGATGCAGATCAAGATGGCGCAGGGTGCCAAGCCCGGCGAAGGCGGCCAGCTGCCCGGCCACAAGGTCGACGCAACGATCGCGCGGGTCCGGCACTCGACGCCGGGCGTCGGCCTGATCTCGCCGCCGCCGCACCACGACATCTATTCGATCGAAGACCTTGCCCAGCTGATCTACGATCTCAAGAACGTCAATCCGGACGGCATGGTCTCGGTCAAGCTCGTCTCCGAGGTCGGCGTCGGCACGGTTGCCTCCGGCGTCGCCAAGGCGCGTGCCGACCACGTCACCATCGCGGGCTTCGAGGGCGGCACGGGTGCCTCGCCGCTGACCTCGATCAAGCATGCGGGCTCACCGTGGGAGATCGGCCTCGCCGAAACCCACCAGACCTTGGTACGGCAGCGGCTGCGCAGCCGCATCGTGGTCCAGGTCGACGGCGGCTTCCGCACCGGCCGTGACGTCGTGATCGGCGCGCTGCTCGGGGCCGACGAGTTCGGCTTCGCCACCGCGCCCTTGATTGCGGCCGGCTGCATCATGATGCGCAAGTGCCACCTCAACACCTGCCCGGTCGGCGTCGCCACCCAGGATCCGGTGCTGCGCAAGCGCTTCACCGGCCAGCCCGAGCACGTCATCAACTACTTCTTCTTCGTCGCCGAGGAAGTGCGCGAGATCATGGCGCAGCTCGGCTACAAGACGTTCGACGAGATGATCGGCCAGGTCCAGATGCTGGACCAGACCGCGCTGGTCACGCACTGGAAGGCCAAGGGCCTCGATTTCTCCAAGCTGTTCGTGCGGCAGCCGGAGGAGAAGGGCCAGAAGATCCATCACTCGGAATGGCAGGACCATCACCTGGAGGCTGTTCTCGACCGCCGGCTGATCGAGCAGTCGCGGGCCGCGCTCGACCGCGGCGCGCCGGTGAAGATCGAGGAAGAGATCAACAACACCGACCGTTCCGCCGGCGCGATGCTGTCGGGTGCGGTGGCCAAGATCTACGGCCATGCCGGCCTGCCGCTCGACACCATCCATGTCAGCCTGAAGGGCACGGCGGGACAGGCGTTCGGCGCCTGGCTCGCCAAGGGCATCACCTTCGAGCTCGAGGGTGAAGGCAACGACTATGTCGGCAAGGGCCTTTCGGGCGGGCGCATCATCGTCAAGCCGCCGAGGCACTCGGGCATTGTTCCGGAGGAGTCGATCATCGTCGGCAACACGGTGATGTATGGCGCGATCGCGGGCGAGTGCTACTTCCGCGGCATCGCCGGCGAACGCTTCGCGGTGCGCAACTCGGGCGCGGTCGCAGTCGTCGAAGGCGCCGGCGATCATTGCTGCGAATACATGACCGGCGGCATCGTCGTCGTACTCGGCAAGACCGGGCGCAACTTCGCGGCCGGCATGTCGGGCGGCATCGCCTATGTGCTGGACGAGGCCGGCGACTTCGCCAAACTCTGCAACCTCGCGATGGTCGAGCTCGAGCCGGTGCTCTCGGAGGAGATGATCAACGAGGGCACCTACCATCACTCCGGCGATCTCGAGGCGCATGGCCGGGTCGACGTGTTCCAGAACTTGCTCGACTCCGACGTCGAGCGGCTGCACGTCCTGATCACGCGTCAGGCCAAGCTGACGGGCTCGAAGAAGGCGGCCGGCATCCTCGCGGACTGGAAGACATGGCTGCCGAAATTCCGCAAGGTGATGCCGGTGGAGTACCGCCGCGCGCTGAAGGAAATGAAGGCCAACGCCGACGCCGAGCCGAAAATCGCAATCGGAGCGTAGGTTCACCAGGCGTCATTCCGGGGCGCGCGACGCGCGAACCCGGAATCTCGCGAAGCAACCTCCAGGCTCCGGGTTTGCGCCTGCGGCGCATCCCGGAGCGACCAACCAAGACGAACACGAGATGCAGGGGCATCAGGTTTAATGGGCAAGATCACAGGTTTCCTCGAGATCGAGCGGCACGACCGCAAGTACGGACCGGTCGCGGAGCGGCTGAAGAACTTCGACGAGTTCGTCATTCCCCTGAGCGAGAAAGACACCCGCGACCAGGCCGCGCGCTGCATGAACTGCGGCATTCCCTATTGCCACGGCACCGGCTCCGCCGTGCCGGGCACGCCGGGCTGTCCGGTCAACAACCAGATCCCCGACTTCAACGACCTCGTCTATCAGGGCAACTGGGAAGAGGCCTCGCGCAATCTGCACTCGACCAACAATTTCCCGGAGTTTACCGGGCGCATCTGTCCGGCGCCGTGCGAGGCGTCCTGCACGCTCAACATCGACGACAACCCGGTCACCATCAAGACGATCGAATGCGCGATCGTCGACCGCGCCTGGGATAATGGCTGGCTGAAGCCGGAGATCGCCCCGCAGAAGAGCGGCAAGAAGGTCGCCGTGATCGGCTCCGGCCCGGCCGGCATGGCCTGCGCGCAGCAGCTCGCGCGCGCCGGCCACGATGTGCATCTCTACGAAAAGTTCGCCAAGGCCGGCGGCCTGCTTCGTTATGGCATTCCCGACTTCAAGATGGAAAAGAACGTCATCGACCGCCGCGTGGCGCAGATGGAAGCCGAAGGCGTCACGTTCCATTATGGCAAGCCGGTCGGCGGCAGCGCAGCTGATGCAATCGATCCGCAGGAGCTGGCCAAGCAATATGACGCGGTGGCGCTGACCGGCGGCGCGGAAGCCCCGCGCGATCTGCCGATTCCCGGCCGCGATCTTGCCGGCATCCACTTCGCGATGGATTTCCTGCCGCAACAAAATCGCCGCGTCTCCGGCGAACCGCTGAACGGCGTTACCGACATCCTCGCCGACGGCAGGCATGTCGTCGTGATCGGCGGCGGCGACACCGGTTCAGATTGCATCGGCACCTCGTTCCGGCAGGGCGCCAAATCGGTGACCCAACTTGAGATCATGCCGGCGCCGCCCGAGCACGAGGACAAAGGCTTGACCTGGCCAAACTGGCCGCTGAAGATGCGGACGTCGTCGAGCCAGGCCGAAGGTGCTGCGCGCGAATTCGCGGTGCTGACAACGAAGTTCGAAGGTGTCGACGGCAAAGTGACAAAACTGCACTGCGTCAAGGTCGACGACAAGTTCAAGCCGCTGCCCGGCACCGAATTCGTGCTAGAGGCCGAGCTTGTGCTGCTCGCGATGGGCTTTGTGCATCCCGTGCACGAGGGCCTGCTCAAGACGCTCGGCGTCGATCTCGACCAGCGTGGCAATGTCCGCGCCAATCTGCAGGACTACCAGACCTCGAAGGCCAAGGTCTTCTCCGCCGGCGACATGCGCCGCGGCCAGTCGCTGGTGGTCTGGGCGATCCGCGAAGGCCGCCTCTGCGCCAGGTCGATCGACACGTTCCTGATGGGGAAGACGGACCTGCCGCGGTAAGGCCGCGGCGGTTACCTCGACCAGCAATCACAAACTCAACTGTCATCGCCCGCGAAAGCGGGTGACCCAGTATTCCAGAGACCTCACTGCTTGAGCGAATAGGCCGCGGCGTACTGGATGCCCCGCATGCGCGGGGCATGACACCTAGCGTGTGGACACGGCTCGCGCCAACCCGCTAGCTAGTTCTGCACCCGCACGCCCAGCATCACCACCGTCGAGGCTGAGCTCGATCCCGGTGAGCTCGAATCCAGGATGTCGCGACGGAGCGTGCCCTTGATCCAGAGGCTGCGGGTCAGCTTGTAGATCAGGTCGCCCGAGAGCGAGTAGATCTTGTCCGAGCGGTTGTCGCCCTGGTAATCGAGCGTGCCGTAGGTGAACCTGCCGATGCCGGTCAGCCAGCGGCGGAAGTCGTGATCGACCTCGAACGTGTAGGTGCGCGACAGCACGCCCGAGGTGCCGGGCAGCGTGGTCTCGCCGAGCTGCGTATCGGAATAGAATTTCACCGTCGTCAGCGGCGTCGCAGTCCAGGTCAATGAGGCCGTGGTGAGCAGGCCCTCCAGCCGGTTGAGCCGTGTGTCGGCATAGTCGCGCATCGCGTAGCCGATCGAGATCTCGCCGAACAGCAGCCGCGTGAACTCGAAGGACGTGCCGGCCTTGGCGTAGCCGCCGGTCGAATCGCGCGCATAGCCGTTGCGGTCGAGGGTGAGATCATGGACGCGGCTGTCGCCTTGCACCTCGATGAAGGGCTTGACGGCCGGCGTCAGCTCATAGCTGACGCGGCCGACGCCGCCATACGTGGTGAAGTTGCGGTCGTCGTTCGACGACATGGTGCCGTCGGTCAGCTTCGACCATTGATAATCGGTGCGGTCGATGGTGGCGCCGGCGGAGACCTGCAGGCGGTTGAAATTCTGGTCAAAGCCGAAGGTGCCGCCGATCGTGCTGTAGAGCGGATATTGGGCGAGGCCGGTCTGCACGTTCGGGCTACCGGGATTGTCGGTCGCGACGAGGAAGCGCGCCTGCGCGGTGAGGTGGGTGTCGCGCGAAACGTCGAAGCGGCCGTCGATATGGCCGATTAGATTCGGGCGGTCGACATCGAGCGGCGCCGACAGCGGCGTGCCGTCGGCGTTCGGCGTCAGGCTGGAGCCGTATCCGGTGAAGGAGCCGCGCAGATCGGCGACAACGGAGTGACGCTCCCAGTCGGACACTGCGAGGAATTCCGGCGAGACCATGTAGAAGGCCTTGCCCTGCGGCTGATACAGCCGGCCCGGATTGGTGTCGTAGCCGCCCATGACCTCGACCGCCGTCTTGATCAGGAACGAACCGGCATAGTCGCCGACCGCGCCGAACGGATCGTCGTCGACCTTCAGCCGCTTGCGCGGCGGCTGGCCCACAATGGTGCCGGCCATCGCCGGCGGCAGCGGCGGCTTGTTGGCGGTCTCCGACGGCGCGATCGACAGGCGCAACTGCCCGGTCGCGTTCCGCGGCGGCGGTGTGGGCGGCGGCGTGCCGGGTCCGGGCCGCGGCTTCGGCTTGGCCTGGCCCGGATAGTATTTCGGCTGCTGCCGCTTGCGATTGAGCGAGTCGTAACCGGCAGTCGAGGCGCCGTTGGCGGCGGGCGTGCCATAGATCGGGACCTGGCCGATACGCGACGGCGCGCGCCTGTCACGATCGGGGTCGGGCAGCTTGGAGTCGTTGAGGGGATCGGCGGCGTCGGCCGTGGTCCGGCGCAGCGGCGAGTTCGGATCGGCGATCTGGCTCTGGCGCGTCGAGCTGAACAGGTCCGGGGTCACGGTCTGGGCGCTGGCCAAGCCCGGCATCGCGATCAGCACAAGGCATGGCAAGGCAACGCGAACGAGGCGTGCGCGCCCTTCTCGGCCCGTTGCTGGACCCCGCACCACGATGAAAATACCCCAACTAATTCATACACTTGTCAGACGCACTCCGACCGGCGGCGGAAAACGTCGTTAATGGAGTTAAGACAATTATGGTTAACGACCCGTTGAGGACGGCGGCCGACGCGTCGCCTCTTTGCCGCGGCCGTGCTAAGGGAGGCGCCCGGGCGAAAAGCCCTCCCTGGAATTCGACATGGCCAAACCGAAACCGCTGATGACCAAATCATCCGGGCCTGATGACGGCGCCGTTCAATCGGCGCTCCGCACCCTCGATGCCGAAGCAAGCGGCATCGCCGCGATCAGCGCGGCGCTCAAATCCGACCTCGGCGCGTCCTTTACGGCGGCCGCCGAAGTGATCCGCAAGGCCAAGGGACGCGTGATCGTCACCGGGCTCGGCAAGTCGGGCCATATCGGCCGCAAGATCGCCGCGACCTTTGCCTCGACCGGCACGCCGGCGTTCTTCGTGCACTCGGCCGAAGCCAGCCATGGTGATCTCGGCATGATCACGGCCGACGACGCGATCCTCGCGCTGTCATGGTCCGGCGAGCAGCCGGAGATGCGGAACCTGATCGCCTATGCCGCACGCTTCGGCATTCCGCTGATCGCGATGACGGCGGACCAGGACTCGACGCTGAGCAAGGCGGCCGACGTGCAGCTGACGCTGCCGAAGGCGCGCGAAGCCTGCCCGCACAATCTCGCGCCGACGACGTCCTCGCTGATGATGCTGGCGCTCGGCGATGCGTTGGCGATCGCGCTGCTGGAAGGCCGCGGCTTCACCTCGACCGATTTCAGCGTGCTGCATCCGGGCGGCAAGCTCGGCGCGCTGCTGAAATATGCGCGCGATCTCATGCATACCGGCGACGCACTGCCGCTGAAGCCGCTCGGCACGAAAATGTCGGACGCGCTGGTCGAGATGACCTCGAAGGGTTTTGGCTGCGTCGGCATCGTCGATGCGCGCGGCCATATCGTGGGCATCGTCACCGACGGCGATCTGCGCCGGCAGATGCGCCCGGAGTTGCTGACCTTGTCGGTCGACGAGGTGATGACCAAGAACCCCAAGACGATCAGCCGCGACACGCTCGCCGGCGAAGCGCTGGAGCTGCTCAACGCGTCGAAGATCACCACACTGATCGTGACGGATGCGAAGAAGCCGGTCGGCATCATCCATTTGCACGATTTGCTGCGGGCGGGTGTGGCGTAGGCTCGCTCACTTTGTAGGGTGGGCAAAGCGAAGCGTGCCCACCATTCCACCACCGAGTGCTTGATGGTGGGCACGGCGCAAGCGCGCCTTTGCCCACCCTACGGTCCCGGGATTACCCCGGAAACCGCTCCGCGGTCGCCTCAAGCGGCAGCGCCAGCGCGTTGGCGAGATACGACACCGTGCGGTAGAAGCCGCACAGCAGAATGATCTCCAGGATCTTGTCCTCATCATAATGCGCCGACAGCGCCGCGAACTCGGCGTCATCAAGCGTCGCGCGCGCGTGCAGCGCATCGACGGCAGCTAACATTGCCTGTTCGGCCGGCGACCAGCAGCCAGCGTCGGCCTCGCCGTGCACTGTGGCGCGAACCTGTTCCTCCGAGAGCTCCGCGGCGGCGCCGAACTCCGCGACGTGCACGCCCCATTCATACTCGCAGGCATTCAGCGCGCACGTGCGGTCGATCACGATCTCGCGCTCCCTGAGCGAGAGCGGCCCGCGATCGAGCAGGCTGCCACCGCGAAATTTTTCCCAGGCGCGCTGATGCCCGGCCATCACGCGGAACAGCATCAGCGGCGATTTACCGCGCATGATGCGGTCGAAATGCTGTTGAACGTCGACCGCGTAAGGCGGCTCGAGCGGCGCGATGCGTGACATGGCCTGTTATCCTTGCTACATTTACTGTAGCTAGACGCTACAATATCTGTAGCATCGTGCAAGGGGCTTTCGTGATGCCCAGGCAGGTTCCCCCGGCACGGCGCAGCGTCCGCGGCTCGCGGACCGGCCGCCCGATCATGGCGTTGCTCGACCTGTTGGGGCGCCGCTGGAGCTTGCGCATCATCTGGGAATTGCGAGAGACCGCGCTGACCTCGCGCGCACTGCGGACCGCCTGCGACGAGGCCTCTCCGACGATCCTGCAGACCAGGCTCGACGAGTTGCGCGAGGCGGGCTTCGTCGAGCTGACGGACAACGGCTATCGGCTCACCGGGTTTGGTCGAGAATTGACCGAAACCTTCACGCCGCTCCATCGCTTCGCCGAGCGCTGGAGCAAACGCGAGGGCTGACTAGATCACCAGCTTGCTCGGTGCACCTCTCCCCTTGTGGGAGAGGTCGGATCGCATCGACAGATGCGATCCGGGTGAGGGGTTGCGGTCTCACGACATAGTACGCCGTATGGAGAGAACCCCTCACCCCAGCCCTCTCCCACAAGGGGAGAGGGAGCCCACTGAGTGTGCGGAAAGAGGCTACGCCGCCGCCACCGTCAGGCTGGCACCATCCGCGCGGACGATTCTGACCCGGCTGCCGGCCGGCGCATCGGGGCCGGCGACGCGCCAGACGGTGTCATCGATCCGCACCGTGCCGGAGCCGTCGACGATCGGCTTCTCCAGCGTGAACTCGCGGCCGATCATCGCCTCGGTGCGGCGGTTGAGGAACGGGTTGCTCTTGCTCACCTGCGTCGCGCTTTTGGCAAGATGCCGCCAGACCGGCACCGCCGCCGCGGCGAACACCGCGAACATCAAGAGCTGCGTCTGCCAGGACGGATTGATCGCGAACGACAGCAAGCCGACCAGCAATGCCGCGAGCCCGAGCCAGAACAGGAACACGCCGGGCGCCGCCAGCTCCAGCGCCATCAGGATGAAGCCGAAGATCAGCCAGTTCCAGGTACCCAACGTCGTAAACATCTCGGCCATGATGCGCCCCCTACAATTGCCGGCGTGACGCTACCACGCCTCACGTCCTCGGCGGTGGCGTTGGGCCGGCCGACGGCACCGAGCCGCGCCGCGCGGCTGCCTGGGCGGACGCAGCACTCTCGCCGAAGGTGGCCTTGGCGATCTCGCCGATGCCGGCGAGCGAGCCAAGGATGCTCATCGCCTCGATCGGCAGCATGATGATTTTCTGGTTCGGCGAGTCAGCCAATTGCCCGAACGCCTTGATGTATTTGTCGGCGATAAAATAATTCAGCGCGGCAACGTCGCCCTTGGATATGGCGTCGCTGACCATCTGGGTTGCCCGCGCCTCGGCCTCGGCGGACCGCTCGCGCGCCTCGGCGTCGCGGAACGCGGCCTCCTTGCGGCCTTCGGCCTGCAGGATCTGGCCCTGCTTGGCGCCCTCGGCACGCAGGATCTCCGACTGCCGCTGGCCCTCCGCCTGCAGGATGTCGGCGCGTTTGACGCGCTCGGCCTTCATCTGCCGGCCCATCGCCTCGACGAGGTCGGCCGGCGGCACGATGTCCTTGATCTCGATGCGGTTGACCTTCAGGCCCCATGGCGACACCGCGGCATCGACGACGCGCAGCAGCCGCTCATTGATCTCGTCGCGATGCGACAGCACCTGGTCGAGATCCATCGAGCCCATCACCGAGCGGATGTTGGTCATGGTCAGCACGATGATCGCCTGGTTGAGGTTGGAGACTTCGTAGCTCGCTTTCGCGGCATCGAACACCTGGTAGAACGCGACGCCGTCCACCGTCACGGTGGCGTTGTCCTTGGTGATCACCTCCTGCTCGGGAATGCTGATCACCTGCTCCATCATATTGATCTTGCGCCCGACCCGGTCGAAATAGGGCACGATCAGATTGAGGCCCGGCGTCAACGTGCGGGTGTATTTGCCGAACCGCTCGATGGTCCAGTCAAAGCCTTGCGGGACGGTCTTGACGCCGGCGAACAGCGTGATGATGACGAGAAGTACCAACGCGATCGCGAAAATATCGAAGCCAGTCATAAAGTCCTCCAAAACCGGCAGATTCGTCGCCGGACGCGGTCGTGCATTGGTCGGCAGCACCGCTACGCCGGTTCAGCCGGCTGTTCTTCTGAACATTACGTAGGGAGCGGTGGTGCGGGCTGCCAGATGTATGAGGGGTAAACGGATGCTGCGTGTCCAGTGTCACGGATCGTTAACAATTAGATCCAGCCTCGTTAGATCCAGCCCTGAAGCTCGCGCAGCACGAGCTGGCGGATCACGTCCATGCCGCCATCGCTGTCGTTGAGACAGGGGATCGCCGCGAACTGCTCGCCGCCATTGTGCCTGAAGATCTCGGCGTTCTCCTGCGCGATCTCCTCCAGCGTCTCCAGGCAATCGGCGGAGAAGCCGGGCGTGACCACGGCAATCCGCCGCACCCCGTCCTTGGCCAGCTTCGCGACGGTCTTGTCGGTATAGGGCTGCAGCCACTCGGCGTTACCGAAACGCGATTGAAAGGTCAGGATCAGCTTCGAGCCATCAAGCCCGAGCCGTTCGCGCAGGGCGTCCGTTGTTGCGATGCACTGCGCCTGGTAGGGATCGCCCTTGTCGACGTACGACTTCGGCATGCCGTGGAACGACGCGAGGATGATTTCGGGCTGGAACGGCAGGCTCGCCAGATGCGCATTGATCGAGACCGCCAGCGCCTCGATGTAATCGGGGTCATCGTAATAAGGCGGCGTCACCCGCAGGATCGGCTGCACGCGCATGCCGGCCAGCACGCGAAACACCTCGTCGCAGACGGTCGCCGAGGTCGCTGCGGAATATTGCGGATAGAGCGGCACGATCAGGAGACGGCCGCAGCCCTGGGCGGCAAGCGCCTCGATCCGCGAGGTGATCGACGGGTTGCCGTAGCGCATCGCCCAGTCAACCACGACATGATCGTGATCGGCGATCGCAGCCGCCAGCTTCTCGGCCTGCGCGCGCGTGATCGTCTTCAGCGGCGATTCATTCCGCTCGGCGTTCCAGATCTTCCGGTAATCGCGCGCCTTGCGGGCGGGGCGGATGCGCAGGATGACGCCGTTAAGGATCAGCTGCCAGAGCAGACCCTGGTTCTCAATCACCCGCGGATCCGACAGGAATTCCTTGAGATACACCCTCACGCCCGCGGCATCGGCCGTATCCGGCGTGCCGAGATTGACCAGCAGCACACCGACGCGCTCGGGCGTCGCTTCCGCGGCCGGCTTCGCGCTCTCGAAGGGAATGACCGTGCTCATAATAGCCTTCTCACGACAAGCGTCGGGCTTCGCGCGTTGCTCCAACCTTGTCAAGCCGAGGGCGGGTTGGCTACGTTCCGGTCCGGCCAGAGCGTTTTCGAGCGAAGTGGATACCGGTTCGCGTGAAGAAAACGCGTCAAAACAAGGAATCTAGAGCCCTGTTCCGATTCCATCGGAGCAGGGGTCTAGGGAGGAACCATGACGATCGCCGAATGGTGCGTCTTC
This sequence comes from Bradyrhizobium sp. LTSPM299, assembly GCF_000938235.1. Lineage (NCBI taxonomy): Bacteria > Pseudomonadati > Pseudomonadota > Alphaproteobacteria > Hyphomicrobiales > Nitrobacteraceae > Bradyrhizobium > Bradyrhizobium sp. LTSPM299. Next base: position 275,700 of record NZ_JYMU01000049.1, on the reverse strand, counting down.
GGGACGCTGATGCTCTCGCTCCTGACGATCGCATCCGTGAAATGGATCGGCTTTCGCCGTTTCGACAATTCCCGGCCGCGCGATCCCGACTTCTATGACGACCCGATCCGCGCGCGGGCGCTCGGCGCGCACCAGAACGGCATCGAGGTCTTCCCGTTCTTCGCAGCCGCGGTGCTGCTCGCCGAATTCCGGCTCGGCCAGTTGCGGCTGATCGACGAGCTGGCGGTGCTGTTCCTGATCGTGCGCATCGCCTACGTCTTCACCTATATCGGCAACCGGCCGACGCTGCGCTCGATCCTGTGGAGCATCGGCTTCGCCATCAACATCGCGATCTTCTTCCTGCCGGCGATAAGGGGGTATTTGCCGGGGTGATGCCTCTTCTCCCTCGCCCCGTTCTTACGGGGAGAGGGCGGGGTGAGGGGCCGTCTCCACAAAAATCGTCAGAGAGGAGTGCGCGGTGAGTCCCCCTCACCCGGCGCTGTGCGCCGACCTAAGAGCGATCTTCGCTCGTCTCGATCCCCGCAAGCGGGGCGAGGTAACTCAAAAACACGTCACCCGTTCGGCTGCGACATAGCCGAACAGCAGGCCGAGTCCGAACAGAAGCACCAGCCCGGCGGCGCCGAATTCCAGGCCGCGCATGATCAGCATGCCGCCGCCTTCGCGTGCGGCACTCAATCTCTCTGCCATGCCGCGCGCCGATACGGCGGCAATGGCGATCGCCGCCACGGTGATGGCGGTGCCGAGCCCCATCGCGAAGGTCGCGGCAATGCCGGCCCAGAACAGGCCCTGCGCCAGCGCGAACACCAGCACCAGGATCGCGCCCGAGCACGGCCGGATGCCGACCGTGACAATCGCGCCCAGGCCGCGCTGCCAGCCGCCGGGTCCGGCGAGTTCGGCCGGCGTCGGCCCGTGTGAATGGCCGCAATGCTCGTCATGGACGTGGTGCGGATCGTGGTCATGATCATCAGCGTGGTCATGACCGTGACCATGGTCGTGATGCCCGTGCGCGTCATGATGGTGGTGATCGTGGTCGTGGCCATGGTCGTGATCGTGATGCGCCCCGGCCATCGCCAGCGCAGGCCGCGGCACCTGCAGCGCACGGATGAAGCCGCCGCCCTTGACCCAGACCAGGCGGGCGCCGAACGCGGCGATCAGAGCGTAGCTTGCGATCTCGATCGCCTTCTCGGCGCCGCACATCGTCTTGGCCGTGGCATTGAGCAGCCAGGCACAGATCCCGACGATGATGACGGCGACCAGCGACTGCATCAGCGCCGAGGCAAACGACAGCACGATGCCGCGCCGCGCCGTCTCGCGATTGGCGACCAGGTAGGACGAGATCACTGCCTTGCCGTGGCCCGGGCCGGCGGCGTGGAAGATTCCGTAGGCAAAGGAAATCGCAAGCAGCGTCCAGACCGCCGAGCCGTCAGATTTGGCGGCGCGGATGGTCGCCGAGATCTCGCGGTAGAACTCCGACTGTTTTGCGAGCAGCCAGCCGATGATGCCGCCCTGCGGTTCGGCGGCACGCGGCGCGCCGAATGGATTTTGCGCCAGCAAGGTGTGGACCGCGCCATCGAGCAGGACGAATGCGGCTAGCACGGCAGCGGAAATAGTGAGGCCGCGCATCACGCGGGATGACATCGGCATCATGGGCACTCCACCAGGATCTTGTTAGCGAACATCATGGCGAAATTGGCGGCGCTGCCGTCCAGGAAATTCTGCTCGCCGAGCTTCTGTGCGGCCGCGCTGCCGTCGTTCGGCCGCTGGAACTGCATCTTGCAGTCGCCCGCCGCGCCGACCAGCTTCACCGGGTTCTTCTCGGCATATTGAAAGTCGATGAAGTAGGTCGGATCGAACACTTCGAGCGAGAGTTCTCTGGCCTTGAACGGGATCTTCACCGGCAGGGTGAAGTGCAGCGTCAGCGCCGTATCCTTGTATTCGAGGAAATAGTCGACCGGCTCGGTGAACTTCTGCTTCTTTCCGTCAGCCTTGGCGAAGGTGAAATAGGCATACTCCTTCAGCGACTCGACATTGGTCTGCGCCAGCGCCGCCAGTTCCTCGCGGCTGTAGGCGCCCTTGGTCTTGGCCTCGATGCCCTGCAGCGCATAGGACGAGAACATGTCGTCGAAGGTCCAGGCGTGGCGGATGCCGGTGATGGTGCCGTCGGGCGCATAGATCAGCTCACTTTTGGCGGTGATCCAGACATGCGGATGGGCTTCCGCCGCCGCCGCGCCGAGCACGACGGCACAAGCAAGCACAAGCAAGGCGATCAGGCGGTTGAAGACCGGCCTCACCTTCAGGCCGCCTCGGGCGTCTCGAGCAGGCCGCGGCGGCGCAGCAGCGCGTCCGGCTCGGGCTCGCGGCCGCGGAAGGCAACATAGGCTTCTTCGGGATCGCGCGAGCCACCCGACGAATAGATGTCGTCAAGCAGCCGCTTGGCGGTGGCGGGATCGAAGATGTTGCCGGCCTCCTCGAAGGCGCCGAACGCGTCGGCATCCATCACCTCCGACCACATGTAGCTGTAATAGCCGGAGGCATAATGGTCGCCGGAGAAGATGTGGCCGAACTGGGTCGGCCGATGACGGAGCGAGATTTCGGCGGGCATGCCGATCTTCTCCAGCTCCTGCTTCTCGAACGCCCGGACGTCGCGGCTGGCGGCCGCCGGCTGGGTGTGGAATTCGAGGTCGATCAGCGCCGAGGAGACGAACTCCACTGTGGCAAAGCCCTGGTTGAACCTGCGCGCGGCTAGGAAGCGCTTCAGCAGATCGTCGGGCAGCGGCTCGCCGGTCTGGTAGTGTTTTGCGAAGCGCTGCAGCACTTGCGGCTGCTCCTGCCAGTGCTCGTAGAGCTGCGACGGCAGTTCGACAAAGTCGGTGAACACGCTGGTGCCCGACAGCGAGGGATAGGTCACGTCCGAGAGCATGCCGTGCAGGCCGTGACCGAACTCGTGGAACAGGGTCCGCGCGTCATCCGGCGACAGCAGCGACGGCGCGCCGTCGGCGCCCTTGGCGAAGTTGCAGATATTGAGGACCAGCGGCGCGATGTCGCCATCGAGCTTCTGCTGGTCGCGCAGCGAGGTCATCCAGGCGCCGGAGCGCTTCGAGGGCCGCGCGAAGTAGTCGCCATAGAACAGCGCCTTGTGCTTGCCGGCGCGATCCTTGACCTCCCAGACCCGGACGTCCGGATGCCAGACCGGGACGTCCTTGCGTTCCGCAAAGGTGACGCCGAACAGGCGGGTGGCGCAGTCGAAGGCGGCCTCGATCATGTGGTCGAGCACGAGATAGGGCTTGATCGCGGCATCGTCGAAATTGGCGCGCCGCTGCCGAAGCTTTTCGGCGTAGTGGCGCCAGTCCCACGGCGCCAGGGCGAAATTGCCGCCCTCCTCGGCGATCAGCGCCTGCAGCGCGTCGCGGTCGGCGAGCGCCCGCGCCCGCGCCGGCTTCCAGACCCGCTCCAGCAGGCCGCGGACAGCCTCGGGCGTCTTGGCCATGGAATCCTCAAGCCGGTACGCCGCGTAGGTCGGGAAGCCCAGGATCTTCGCGCTCTCCTCGCGGAGGCTGAGGATCTCCACGATGGTCTCGTTGTTGTCGTTGGCATTGCCATTGTCGCCGCGGGCGGCGAAGGCCTTGTAGACCTTCTCGCGGAGGTCGCGGCGGGTCGAGCTCTGCAGGAACGGCTCGACCGAGGAGCGCGACAGCGTCACGATCGCCTTGCCGGGCATACCGCGCTGTTCCGCCGCGGACCTGGCTGCCGCCACATATGTGTCGGAGAGGCCGCCGAGGTCGCCTTCGCCGAGCTCCATCGACCAGTCCTGCTCGTCGCCGAGCAGATGGTGGCTGAATGAGGTACCGAGATGGGCCAGCCGCTCGTTGATCTCGGCCATCCGTGTTTTTGCGGACTCGTCGAGCCCGGCGCCGGCGCGGTGGAAGCGAGTGTAAGTCCGCTCCAGCAGCCGAATCTCCTCCCCGGTCAGGCCAAGCGCGGCGCGCTTCTCGTGCAGCATGGCGATGCGGCCAAACAGCACGGCGTTCATCATGATCGGATTCCAGTGCCGCGCCATCCGGAGCGACACATCCTTGTCGATCTCGAGGATGGCCGGGTTGGAATGCGCCGAGACCAGGTCGTAGAACACGGACGCGACCTTCGAGAGCAGCTTGCCGGAGCGCTCCAGCGCGGTGATGGTGTTGGCGAAGTCGGGCAGCCCTGGATCATGGGTGATGGCGGCGATTTCAGCCGAATGGTCGGCGAAGGCCTGCTCAAAGGCGGGCAGGAAATGCCCCGGGAGGATCTCGGCGAAGGGCGGCGTCTCGAACGGCGTCTGCCATGGCTTCAGGAGGGGGTTGGCCAAAGTCTGGACCTTGTTCTGGACCTGGGCCTGCGCGCTGGTTTCTGACATCAGATGTCCCGTTTTCGCCTTGAAAATGTGGCCCAATCTATATCACGCGATACGGCATTTTTGGGCCTTTTGCGCTTGATAGATGGGCACTTTTCGGAGAGATTGCGCCCCCTGAACAGGACCTATTCGATGAGCATGCAGCCCACCACCACAGCCAAGCGCGAGATCCTCTGGCCGAGCGTCATCACCGTCATCTCGGCGGCGATCCTGATCGGCGCGGAAGTGTTCGGTGCAGCGTTCGCAGGCGGCTGGGCGCTCGCGATCCTGCTCGGGCTCAACGACACCGGCGCCCACATCCTGCAGGCCGTGCTGTTCGCCGTCGGCGTCCTGATCATGATCGCCTTCATCCGCGCCGCTCAGCGCGTCGAGCCGTTCACGCGCCGCGCCTGACGCGCGTCTCAAGAAAGCGCTGCGGCACAGGGCCAAAACACACACGCTTCGTTAGTCAATCTTAACAGACGTTCATCTTCTCGACGCCTCGGCGCGTGCAGCGCGCGGCATTGCAAGCTCGCGTTAGGGAAATCTGTCGCTATCGCAAAAAAAATCTTGCGAACCAGAGTCAAAAGACTTATTTCCCCTTTGCCCAATTTCGCACGTGCCTGTGGTCGTGTGTCAGTCGGTAGGTATCCGGACAAGAGGCCGGACAGCCGCCAAGGGGTGGAAGAACCGAGGGTTGCCCACGTCCGTCAGGACACGAGGCGGCCAGCATCTCTCTCCAGGGATGCCGTTGAAGGTCTCACCACCCTTTGCAACCGTGACTGGCAGCCGGAGGCGAACCGGCGCACCCCGCTCTCAACGGGGGACGCGACTTAAAGCAACGACGGATCGGGCTTTTTTGGTCTCTACCGGCAGTCCAACGCCGGCGCGGGCTACTGAAAAGGCTTGTCCTTCATTGCCAGGTGTGCGGGCGGGAAACTCTCCCAACCAATCCACGGCAGCTCAGTCTGGTTTGAGTCTTTTGGCTTCGTTGCGCCTCCATCGCGCAATTGGGCCGGAGCGCTCTTATCCGACGTCACGTTGACGCGGTTCCCGTCGCTGGGACCGTTGGAGAGTGCTATGACCGAACGTATCCAGGAATTCCTGCGCAACCGCCGCAGCGAGGGCCAAGACACCGAGCCGTGCCTCGTCGTCGACCTCGAAGTCGTGCGCGACAACTTCCAGACCTTTGCGAAGGCGCTGCCGGACAGCCGCGTGTTCTACGCGGTGAAGGCAAACCCGTCGCCCGAAGTGCTGTCGCTGCTGGCCTCGATGGGCTCCTGCTTCGATACCGCAACCGTTGCGGAGATCGAAATGGCGCTGGCTGCCGGTGCGACGCCGGACCGCATCTCCTATGGCAACACGATCAAGAAGGAGCGCGACATCGCGCGCGCCTTCGCGCTCGGCATTCGGCTGTTCGCGGTCGATTGCGCCGCCGAGGTCGAGAAGGTCGCCCGTGCCGCTCCCGGCGCCAAGGTGTTCTGCCGCATCCTCTATGACTGCGCCGGCGCAGAATGGCCGCTGTCGCGCAAGTTCGGCTGCGATCCCGAGATGGCGGTCGACGTGCTCGACCTCGCCAAGCGCGTCGGGCTGGAGCCGTGCGGCATCTCGTTCCATGTCGGCTCGCAGCAGCGCAAGGTGAAGGCGTGGGACCGCGCGCTCGCGATGGCGTCGAGCGTGTTCCGTGACTGCGCCGAGCGCGGCATCAACCTCACCATGGTCAACATGGGCGGCGGCTTCCCGACCAAGTACCTGAAGGACGTTCCTCCGGTCCTGCAGTACGGCCGGTCGATCTTCCGCGCGTTGCGCAAGCATTTCGGCAACCAGATCCCGGAGACGATCATCGAGCCGGGCCGCGGCATGGTCGGCAATGCCGGTATCATCGAGACCGAAGTCGTTCTGATCTCCAAGAAGAGCGACGAGGACGAGGTGCGCTGGGTCTATCTCGACATCGGCAAATTCGGCGGCCTCGCCGAGACCATGGACGAGTCGATCCGCTACGCCATCCGTACCCCGCATGACGGGGCGGACATGACGCCGTGCGTGCTCGCAGGTCCGACCTGCGATAGCGCCGACGTGCTGTACGAGAAGCTGCCGTATCCGCTCCCGGTGACGCTCGAGATCGGCGACAAGCTGCTGATCGAAGGCACCGGCGCCTATACGTCGACCTACTCGTCGGTGGCGTTCAACGGCATTCCGCCGCTGAAGACCTACCACATCTAAGCCGCCTCCTTTTAGAGGCCTGACGAACCGGGAGCCGGCCAGCCGGCTCCTTCCCTGTCATTTTTGACTTTCTGAACGACGCTTGCCGCGGCGTGCAAACCGCCGTTGCAAGCGAGGACTGACGTGCCATGACTGCTAAACGGAACACCCCCGTTGCCCTCATTCGGACTGCCGCTCCGTTCGCGATCCGCGCGGAACGAGCCTCCGACGTCGTCGCGCGCGAAGCGCTGCTGGATGCCTGCTTTGGCGACAACCGCCATGCACGCACCTGCCAGCGACTGCGCGACGGACGCGCGCCCGCCGAAGGCCTTAGCCTCTCGGCCGTGCGCAAGGACGGCCGGCTGGTTGGAACCGTGCGGTTGTGGCACGTCAGCGCGGGGGGCCGCGCTGCGCTGATGCTGGGGCCGCTGGCAGTGGACGATTCCTGCCGCGGCCTCGGCGTCGGCGCGGCCCTGATGAAGCGCGTCCTGGCTGCCGCCAAGGCGCGCGACCACAGCGCGGTGATCCTGCTCGGCGATGCGCCCTACTACATCAGGTTCGGCTTCTCGGCCGCCAGGACCGGCGAGCTGTCGCTGCCGGGCGCCTTCGAACGCGAGCGGCTCCTTGGCCTTGAATTCGTCGAGGGCGCCCTCGATGGCGCCTGGGGCATGATCACGCCGACCGACGCATCCCGCACCCGCAGGGCGCCGCTCGCCATATCGCGCGCGGCGTAAGGCGGAGCCATGTCCGAGACCTCCACCGCAACCGACGTCGCGCGCCCGCGTTTGCGCAGCCTCGTCACCACGATCGTCTTTGTCCTGATCTCTGTCATGATCGTCAGGGACATTCTGGTCCGGCGCTGGGCAGGCACGCCGCCCGCGCCGCCGGACGCCACCCAACAGTCCCGCTGAGCTCGCCGCAGGGGTTGCGCGGGCGTGCGAAATGCCCGTAAACCCCGCGCAAAGCTCCCCTCAGTCGAGGTCCCGAATATGCCCCGTCGCCTGATTTCCACCGGCTCCCCTCTCGAGAGGTCCGTCGGCTACAGCCGCGCGGTGATCGATGGCGATTTCGCCTTCGTCGCTGGAACCACCGGCTATGACTACACGACGATGACCATGCCATCGGATGTCACGAGCCAGTCACGGAACTGTTTCAAGACCATCGAGGCTGCCCTCAAGGAGGGCGGCTTCGCGATGGCCGATATCGTCCGCGCGACCTACTACGTCACCGACGCCAACTACGTGGATGCCCACTTCGCCGTCTGCGGCGAGGTCCTCGGTGACATCAGGCCGGCTGCGACGTTGCTGGTCGTCACGGCCCTCGCCAAGCCCGAGATGAAAGTCGAGATCGAAGTCACCGCCAAGCGCCGCAGCGCCTGATCCACCGCAACACCAACGACCAAGCACTTTCCGGAGAAACTATCCCATGAGCCCCGCCTCGCAGATCTACGCGAAGATCACCGGTCCCATCGTCATGGTCGGCTTCGGCTCCATCGGCAAAGGCACGTTGCCGATGATCGAGCGGCATCTCGATTACGACAAGTCGCGCATCACCGTGATCGATCCCAAGGACGAGGGCCGCAAGGCACATTGCGAGAAGCACAATGTGAAATTCATCCAGCAGGCCGTGACCAGGGACAATTATCGCGACTTGCTGACCCCGCTGCTCACCGAAGGCGGCGGCCAGGGTTTTTGCGTCAATCTCTCGGTCGATACCGGCTCTACCGACATCATGGAGCTCTGCAACGAACTTGGCGCGCTTTATATCGACACCGTCAACGAGCCCTGGCTCGGTTTCTATTTCGATTCCTCGAAGGGCCCGGAAGCGCGCTCCAACTATGCGCTTCGCGAAGTGACGCTGGCGGCCAAGAAGGCGCGCCCCGCGGGCTCGACGACGGCCGTCTCCTGCTGTGGCGCCAATCCCGGCATGGTCTCCTTTTTCGTCAAGCAGGCGCTGCTCAATGTCGCCGCTGATCTGAAGCTCAATGCCCCCAAGCCGAAGACCAAAGCCGAATGGGCCGACTTGATGCGGCAGGCCGGTATCAAGGGCATCCACATCGCCGAACGCGACACCCAGCGCTCCAAGTCGCCGAAAGAGCCTGATGTCTTCGTCAACACCTGGTCGGTGGAAGGCTTCCTGTCGGAAGGCGTGCAGCCGTCCGAACTCGGTTGGGGTACCCATGAAAAATGGATGCCCGAGAATGCGCATACCCACGAAGCCGGCTGCGGCGCGGCCATCTATCTGATGCAGCCCGGCGCCAACACGCGCGTGCGCACCTGGTGCCCGACCCGCGGCGCGCAGTATGGCTTTCTGGTCACCCACAACGAGTCGATCTCGATCTCCGATTACTTCACGGTGCGTGACGCATCGGGCACCGCGATCTATCGGCCGACCTGCCACTATGCCTATCATCCGGCCGACGATGCCGTGCTGTCGCTGCATGAAATGTTCGGCCGCGCCGCGAAGATGCAGGAAAAGCACCACATCCTCGATGAGAACGAAATCGTCGATGGCATCGACGAACTCGGCGTGCTGCTGTTCGGCCATGACAACAATGCCTACTGGTACGGCTCGCAGCTCTCCATCGAGGAGACCCGCAAGCTCGCGCCCTATCAGAACGCCACCGGCCTGCAAGTGACCTCCGCCGTGCTCGGCGGCATGGTGTGGGCGCTGGAAAATCCGAACGAAGGCATCGTCGAAGCCGACGAGATGGATTTCGATCGACTGCTGGAAATCCAGCTGCCGTATCTCGGCCCGGTGAACGGTTTCTACACCGACTGGACACCGCTCAACGACCGGCCCGGCCTGTTCCCGGAGGACATCGATACGAGCGATCCGTGGCAGTTCCGGAATATCCTGGTGCGCTGATCCCAAAGAGGTCATCCCGGGATGCGCGCCTCGCGCGCAGACCCGGGATCTCGAAGTTTGTGGCACGAGATTCTCAGGTGCGCGAGTGCGCACCATAGTTCACCGCTGACGCGATGCCCCGGAATGACTTCGTCACTTCGCCAGATAATCGAACGCCACCGATCCCAATCCCAGGGTCAGGTCCGCCTTGTAGTGCAGCGCCGACACCACCTCGCGCACCGGCAGGCGGGCGACGTCGCAGAGCGCATGGGGAAACAGGCCAAGCGCGGCGGGGCCGGTCCAGGCTTCCTTCAGCGTGACGTCATCGAGATGAAACCGCACCAACTCGCAGATCCGCGGGGTGCCGTCGACATGCGGGATGATCTTCAGGATGAAGTTCGGCGCCTTCATCGCGTTCAGCACGGTGTCGTGGTCGACCTTGCGGTGTTTGTAGCCCATCGTGGCGGAGGCGCAGAGCACCGAGCCGTAATGCAGCGAGCCAACCAGCACGTCGCTTTCGACCGCGATCTTGGGCCGCGCCAGCTTCTTCGGAAATCCCCACAGCTCGCGGCCGCCGGCGATCGGGGCCTCGTCATCGAGATACATCGCGTGGGTGTAGGCGCCGACCTCGCCCTTGAAGCGGACCGGGATCACCTGCCCGGTCTCGGTGTAGTCGCCGAAGCCGGTTGAATCAGGCATCCGGATGAATTCGTACTTCACCACGGGTTCGACGACCTCGAGCGGCTCCGGCACCACGGCGGCGAGCGCTTCGGGGTCGGTCCGGTAGGTGATGATGAAATATTCGCGGTCGTAGAAGCGATAGGGCCCCGGCGGGAACGCTGGGTTGGTGAGCGGCATCGAATAGGCGTTGCGCCTGACGTCGTCGATCTTCATGGAAGGCCCCATCTGCCGTTGGTGTGACGACCGATTATGGAGCGGACGGGCGACGGAGGCGAGAGCGGATAATCGGCAGTATCAGTCAAATGCGCGTCACCATGCGCATCGCGCGCATCTATTTCTGATTGATCGGCGGCGCGGTCTTTTCGGCGGGCGCCGGCGGCAGCACCGGCTTGGCGCCGGCCTTCTGCGCTTGCGCGTCCGGTTGTGCAGGCTCCGGAGCCGGCGTGGTCGGACGCTCGCCGCCGGGCTTTGATTCGGCCGGGAGCGCCGTCGTCTCCGGCGCCGGCGTGCCTTGCAGCGGCTGCGTCGCCTGCGCGATCCGCTGCGGCGGGGCCGCGTTGATCGCGCGCAATGAAAGGCCTGAGATCGCTGCGCCCGTCACCACCAGCGCAACGGCGATCAGCATGCCGTTCCGCAACGTTCTCTTGGTTTGGTCCGCAGCCATTCGTGCACCCGCGACTTGTTCGCGATGTCAACGATCCTGCTCCGGCATGGTTCCGCGGCGGCAATGCCGCCGCGGAACTCAGTCCGCGGTATTGCTCTCCCAGGTCGCGTGACGCACACCGGGCTGGCGCTCGATATCGGTGACCACGGCATTCAGCTCGTGGGGATCGATCGCGGTCGAGACCAGCGTCGCCACGATCTCCAGGCGATCGTCGCCGATCTCGGCCACGGCGACATCGGCCACCGGATAGTTTGCGGCTTCGAGCTTCTCCACCAGGCGGTCGCGCATCGTGGGCAGCGCATCGGTCGAGACCGCGACCTTGACGTAATAGGTCGCCTCCGAGGCCTTCTCGTTCAGCGGAATGCGGTTGATGGCGTTGACGAGGGGGCGCAGCAGCGTGTTGCCTGCGATCACGAAGACGGTCAGCGCCACCGCCTGCGCGACCAGATCGGCACCGGCGCAGGAGCCGACCGCCGCCGAGGACCACAGCGTCGCCGCGGTGTTGAGGCCGCGCACGTCCATGCCCTGCTTCATGATGACGCCGGCGCCAAGGAAGCCGATTCCCGACACGACATAGGCGATCACGCGCACCGCGCCGTCGGCGCCCGCCAGATGCATCGCCAGATCGACAAAGGCCGCAGCCCCAACCGCGACCAGCACATTGGTGCGCAGGCCCGCGGTGCGCTGCCGGTACTGCCGCTCGGCCCCGATCAGCGTGCCGAGCACGAAGGCGGTGGACAGGCTCACCAGCGTGTCGAGGAAGTCGGCGAGCTGGAATGTGGTGAGAAATCGCATGGCGATCTCTTACATTTCCAGGATGCCCGCGTCACCATCTTCCGCGCCGAACGCCAGGAGCGTCCCCTTGGCATTCCACGCCAGCCCCGAGATCGGGGCGCCGCCGGTCCGGCGTACCAGGATCTCGGCACCGTCCTCGAGGCGGACCATCAACACCACACCGTCGCTATAGCCGACCGCCATGATGTCGTTCTTCGGATGGCAGGCGACGACAGACACCCGCGCCGGCATCGGCGCCAGCATCGCCGGCTCCTTGCCCATCGGGCCGTCCTTGCTGGTGAACGGCCAGACGATCACGCTATCGGCGCCCGAGGTCGCGAGCCCCTTGCCGCCCGCGCTCCACGACATCGAACGCACGCGGCCGGGGTAGCCGCTCATTCGCATGTGCCTGCTGTCGGCGAGCCGCCAGCCATGCATCGCCGCCTCGTGCATCGCGGTCACCAGGAATTTGTTGTCCGGACTGAACATGACGGCGAGATGCGACCCGGCCCATTCCAGGAATTCGGGATTGGCCGCCATGTTGGGAAACCATAGCGTCACGCCATTGTAATGCGCGATCGCGAGCCGCAAGCCCTTCGGCGCGAAGGCCAGCCCGCCGACGGTGGACGGCACCTCGAACGTCTTGTCGTCGCCTTTGGCGCCGCGGACGTAGGCGGTCTTGCCGACCGACCACGCCACCGTGCCCTCGCCTTGCAGCGCGACATTGTCGATCCAGCGCCGCTTGACGTCGGTCACAATCGTAGAGGTCTCGCCCTTGGCGTCGATGGCGACCAACTTGCCGTCATCACCGCCGGTGACGATCCGCTTGCCGTCGGAGGCCGCGCACAGGATGGCGCCGCCATGGACCGGCGTGCGCGTGATCTCGCCGTCGGCGGTCACGATCGCGATTTCCTCCTCGGCACCGACGAAGAAGGCGCGATCGCCGAGGAAATGCACTGAGCCTACGGCCGCGCCGAGCGGGGTCAGCTTGACGCGATCGGTGATCGAAACGATGGAAGGCCCGTCGGGCGCGTCGAAGTCCTTCATCACGAGACGATGCAGCGTTCAAAACCGTCGCGGATCGCCTGTTCCGGCAATTCGCGACCGATGAAGACGACCCGGCTCTCGCGCTTCTCGCCGTCCTTCCATTTCCGCTGATGATCGCCTTCGAGCATCATGTGGACACCCTGGAAGACGTAGCGGTCGTCATCGCCGGCAAACGCGAGGATGCCCTTCGAGCGCAGGATCTTCTGGCCCTCGCTGGCAACCAGCTGCTGCAGCCAGGGCATGAACGTGGTCGGGTCGAGCGGCTTGTCCGAGCGCAGCGACAGCGACTGCATGTCCTCGTCGTGATAGTGCTTCAACCCACCATGGCTGTGGCCGTGATCATGATGATGGTCGTGGCCGTGATGATGATCGTGATCGTGGTCATGATCGCCGCCGGTTTCGAGGAAGTCAGGCTCGATCTCCAGGATGCGGTCGAGGTCGAACGCGCCGCGCTCCAGCACGTCGGAAAGCTGAACCTTGCAGCGCTCGGTGCGATGCAGTTTTGCGTAAGGATTGATGCCGCGGATGCGGGCCTCGACCTCGGCGAGCTCCGCCTTTGACACCAGGTCGGTCTTGTTCAGCACGATGACATCGGCAAACGCGATCTGGTTCTTGGCCTCGGGGGCGTCCTTGAGGCGATCGCTTAGCCATTTGGCGTCGGCGACGGTGACGACCGCATCGAGCCGGGCGTTCTTCTGCACATCCTCGTCGACGAAAAAGGTCTGCGCGACCGGCGCCGGATCGGCGAGACCCGTGGTCTCGACGATAATGGCGTCGAACTTGCCCTTGCGCTTCATCAGCCCGTCCAGGATGCGGACGAGATCGCCGCGCACCGTACAGCAGACGCAGCCATTGTTCATCTCGAACACTTCTTCGTCGGCACCGATGATCAGATCGTTGTCGATGCCGATCTCGCCGAATTCGTTGACGATGACGGCGTATTTCTTGCCGTGGTTTTCCGACAGAATCCTGTTCAACAACGTGGTCTTGCCGGCGCCGAGATAGCCCGTCAGCACGGTCACAGGAATTTTTTGCGAAGCTTCAGCCATAACAACTCCGAAGGAACTTGGGGTGCTGCGCTCAACCTTGGCAGGGAGGCCCCTGCCCTAGTCGGCGAGCGCGCTGGTCAGGGCCTTTATATTGTGCCTGACCATATCAATGTAAGTGGGCGCATCGCCCTTTTCGCCCGTCAAACTGTCCGAGTAAAGGGTCCCCCCGACCTTGGCGCCGGTCTCGGCCGCGATCCGCTCGATCAGGCGCGGATCGCTGATATTTTCGAGAAAAACTGCTGGAATTTTTGCAACTCTAATCTGGGTGATGATTTCAGCGATATCGCGCGCGCTGGGCTCGGAATCGGTGGAGACGCCGAGCGGCGCGATGAACTTGATACCATAGGCATCGGCGAAATAACCGAAGGCGCCATGGGTCGAGATCACCTTGCGCCGTTCTTCCGGTATTTTCGCCACCGCCTCCCGCACCTCGCGGTCGAGGACGTCGAGCTTGGCCAGATAGGCCTCGGCATTGGCCCTGAAAACAGCGGCATCGTCAGGGGCGACCGCAATCAGCGCGTCGCGGATGTTGCCGACATAGATCTTTGCGTTGAGCGCGGATTGCCATGCATGCGGGTCCTCGTGGCCGCCGACCTGCCGCGCGGCAATCCCGCGGGTCGCGACCGTAACAGGCGCCTTGCCGCCGGAGGCCTGCAGCAGCCGCGGCATCCAGCCCTCGAAGCCGAACCCGTTGACGATCAGGAGCCTGGCGTCGGCGACCTTTTTCGCATCCGCCGGCGTCGGCGCATAGACATGTGCGTCGCCGTCGGGCCCGACCAGCGCTGCTACCTCGACGCTGTCACCACCGACATTGCGCACCATGTCGGCGAGGATCGAGAAGCTCACCACGACATTGATGCGTCCCTCGGCCCGCGCCGCAGCGGTCGTCATCACCAGCGCCAGACAGATCAGCCCAATCCACCGCCGCATCGCCATCATGCCTCGAGATGCCGGCCGGGAAACAGCTGCCGCACCAGCCCGCTGACATTACCGAACAGCAGCGAGACGATGTAGAGCCCGGCCGCGACCAGGATGATGGCGGGACCGGACGGAATCCGCGTCTGGTACGACAGCACGAGCCCAGCATAGCCCGACACAATCGCGCTCGCGACCGCGATGCAGATCATCGTGGTGATATCGCGTGACCAGAACCGCGCGATGCCGGCGGGCAGGATCATCAGCCCAACGCCGAGCAGCGTGCCGAGCGCATGGAAGCCGTTGACGAGGTTGATCACGACCAGCGCGAGGAACGCCAGATGCGCCGGCGCGCCGGCCCGGCTCACCGTGCGCAGGAACACCGGATCGACGCATTCGATCACCAGCGGACGATAGATCACCGCCAGAACCAGCAACGTGATCGTCGCATTAAAGGCAATCACCAGCAGGGTCTGGTCGTCCATCGCGAGGATGTTGCCGAACAACACATGCAGCAGGTCAATATTGGTGCCCTTGATGGACACGATGGTGACGCCGAGCGCGAGCGAAACCAGATAGAAGGTCGCAAGCGAGGCGTCCTCCTTCAATTCGGTGTTGCGGGCGACGAGGCCGGCGAGCAGCGCCACCGTGAAGCCCGCAAGCAGGCCACCGACCGTCATTGCAAACAAACTGAGCCCCGAGACGAGGAAGCCGATCGCCGCCCCCGGCAGGATCGCATGCGCCATGGCGTCGCCGACCAGGCTCATCCGGCGCAGCATCAAGAATACACCGATCGGCGCGCCACCGAGCGACAGCGCGATCACGGCCGCGAGCGCGCGGCGCATGAACTCGAATTCGGTGAAGGGCGCGATCAGCGCGTCGTAGAGCATGGCGATCAGGCGGCCCGTGAGCGCGGATCGGCCGCACAGGCTCCGGCACTGTCGTCGAAGGCCTCGCACATCCGCATCGCCACCATCAAATTATCAGGCGTCAGCGCCTGCGCGGTCGGGCCCCATTCGACGGGCCCGCGCGCCAGCAGCAGCGTTTCGGGAAAATTGTTGCGGACCATGTCGAGGTCGTGCAGCGCCGCCAGCACCGTGCGCCCCTCGCCGTTCCAGCGCTTCACCAGCGCCAGCAGGTCGGCGGTGGTCTTGGCATCGATCGCGTTGAACGGCTCGTCGAGCACGATCAGGCGGGCGTCCTGCAACAGCACGCGAGCGAACAATATGCGCTGCATCTGCCCGCCGGACAGCGTGCCGATCGGCCGGTTCTCGAACCCGTTGAGGCCGACCGCGGCCAGTGCCGTCAAAATCCTGTCGCTCGCGGCTTTGCTGATGCCGCCGAAGAACCCGGTCAAGCGCCACAGCCCGGTGCCGACAAAATCAAACACCGAGATCGGGAAGCTGCGGTCGATATCCGCGGTTTGCGGCAGATAGGCGATATCCCTGTGATCGAGCCCGTCGAGATCGATCACGCCCGACAGCGGCTTCAGCACACCGGCGATGCCGCGCAGCAAAGTCGACTTGCCGGCCCCGTTCGGGCCGATCACGGCGAGCAACGCGCCGGCCTCAACCGCACCATTGAGGTGGTGCACCGCCGGGTGGCGATCATAACCGAGCGTGACATCGCGGAATGTGACGAGCGCAGCCACGGATCACCTCATCGCCAGCCAGACGACACCCCACAGGCCCGCGCTGACCGCCAGCGCCGCCGCCAGGCGCGCCGGAACCGTCATCCGCAGGATCGACCAGGGCGCAACCTGGGCCGGATGCGGCGATGCCGGGCCGTGGCTGTGCCCATGGGGGGCGTGGCTGTGGTGGGTGTGGTCGTGAGAATGCGTGTGGGACATGGGGAACAGTGTTATATTATAACATAACGTGAGTCTATCGGGGCTCCCCCCACGGCTTGCCGATCTGCATTGCGTTCCCGGCTCTCTCCAGACGTCGTCCCGGCGGAGGCCGGGACGCCGCGGCGGGTGTTGCGAATGGGACTCGTCGTTCCGGCGTCGCGCAACAACTGACATCGGTGGTTATGGATCCCGGCCTTCGCCGGGACGACACTGAATTTGTTGCGCGATTTGTGAATCACACATTCGCATTCTCGCGACATGATTTGCCCGAGCTTTGCATTTCGTTTGCCCTCTCCTTGAACAAGGGCGCAGGGAAAGCCGGGTGCACGCTGCACCCGCGGTCTCGTGTGCAATGGTGGAAAGAGAAGCGCACACGAGCATACAGGTTCAGCGGAGGCACTCCGGCTTTCCCTGCGCGATGGGTTACGGCTTATACGTGCTCTCCCCGGTGAGCGCTTGGTTGCCACCGTCGTCTCTGGGAAGCGTCAGCTTCTCAAAAACTTTCCGCCTGCATTGCAGCGTCAGGACCACACGACTTCGCCGTCCGCCTCATGCTCAATCGGGTGGGACGGGCAAATCTATACACTGAGTTTCGCTTCGGATAAAACGAAATATTTTTGCGCGAGGGGCTTGCCATGTCGGGCAACTCAGAGGTAGGGCCGAACCGGCCGGGCGCGTCACTGCGCCTTCGTTGTCGTGTCCGTGTCGTAGACCACGCCGCAGGTCCTGTGCGCGTAGCAGGAGCGCAGATGGCATCGGTCATCCATCGCGCAGCCGCCGTAGATGAGGGTGAAATAGCCGAGGACAGCAAAGGCGGTCGCGCCAAGCAAGCATTTGGTCCAGGCATCCATGACGGCCTTGATCCCTTCGTCGGCGGCAGTTTGCGCGCACAGATAGGTCTTTGTGCGATCAGACCGCAAGCAGGTTCGAGTTCCGCTTACCCCGCAACCGACCGGCCGGTCGCCGCATCCCAGCCTCAGATTGATGACCGAACGCCAAAGAAGCCGGTCCTGCTGACACCACGCTGTCAGCAGCACGGGCGTACGACGCTGTCTGCGCGTGCAGCCTGGGACGCGTTTCGGGGAAAGACGGCATGCACGATCACACATCCCAGCTCGCGCAAGAACCATCGGGCCTGATCACGCTCACGCTTGGCCTCGGCGTCTTCCTGATTCCGTTCGACGTGACGGCCGTCGTGGTTGCGATGCCCGGCATCGCGAAGGACCTCGGGTTTGCCGTGGCCGGCTCCGCCTGGGTCATCGACGCCTACAGCCTAGCGCTTACGGCCGCGCTGCTGGCATCGGGCGCGCTCGCCGATCGCTTTGGCCGCCGGCGCGCGATGTTGGCCGGCAACGCAGTGTTCCTGCTGGCGTCGATCGCCTGCGGCGCGGCGGCGAACGGCCCGCTGCTGCTGGCGGCCCGGGTGGCGCAGGGCATCGGTGCGGCCTTCCTGATCACAGGCGCAATCGCACTCGTCGCGCACGCATTTCCGAACCATGATCAGCGGGCGCGCGCCTTCGGCACCATCGGCGTGATCTCCGGCGTTGCGATGGCGCTGGGCCCGACCCTCGGTGGCCTGCTCGCCGCGTGGTTCGGCTGGCGCTGGATCTTTTACGCCAATATCCCGTTTTGCCTGGCACTGGCTTTCGCCGTGCCGCACGTTATTGGCGAGACTCGTGAGGTCGTCGGGCGTCCGCTCGATCCCCTGGGCATCGTGCTGCTGACGCTGTCGCTGGGCCTCGTGATCGATGCGCTGCTGCGACGCGATGCTTCGTTGGGCATCAGAATCGCCGGCCTGGTCGCCGGCGCGACCGCGGCTTTGATGTTCGTTGCACAGCAATGGCGCAGCCCACATCCGGTTCTCGATCCGCGTGTGTTTGCAGCACCGGCCATGATCGGGGTCGGCGCGTTGCTGACCTCCATTCAGTTTGGCTACTGGGCCGTGCTGGTCTATCTGCCGTTGTTCCTGAGCATCGGCCTGGGCGCAACCATGGAAGTGGCCGGCGCGGCGCTGCTGGCGGCAACCCTGCCGATGCTGGCGGTGCCTCTGCTGGGTGGCCGGTTTGTGACGCGATGGGGCTGGCGACGCTTCTTCGTTGTTGCCTTTGGCATCATCGCGTCAGGCGACGCGCTGCTTGTGGTTGCCGCGCTCTCGGACAGCCCTGCGATGCGCCTTGTCGCAACGATCGCCGGAATGCTGACGATCGGCGTCGGCGCCGCGCTGGCGAATCCGCAGATGAGCAGCGTCGCTCTCGCGCTAGCCCCGCCGACGCAGGCTGCGATGACCTCGGCTGTGACGATGATCGTCCGTCAGGCCGGCTTTGCCATCAGCATTGCGGCGCTGGGCGCAACGCTTGGAACGACCGACATGGTCGCGGCATTTGCGGTGCCATTCGTCCTCTCGGCAATCGGGGCCATCGCGGGCGCGGTCGCTGCCGCCAACCTGTTTCCTGCCGCGGAGACCGAGGCGTCAGAAAGCCCGGCGGGTCAACGCTAAGGGCACGCCCCTATCCCTTCGTCATTCCGGGGCTCGCGGAGCGAGAGCCCGGAATCCATTTCACCACAGGTGATGCGGCACGATGGATTCCGGGCTCGACGCTAACGCGCCGCCCCGGAATGACGGGGAGACATTCACGCTTCCCGCGCGTAAGCCTTCAACCTTGCTTCAAGCACGGCGAGCACCTGGTCGCGGATCGGATCCCGCGAGCCCTTCAGCCAGGCGGCGGCGAGCGGCAGGCGCCCGGCGCTGCTGCCCCGCTTCAGCCTGAGCGGCACAAAGCAGACACCCGAGACCGTCATCCGCGAGGTCCAGCGCGGCACGATGGCGACGCCAAGCCGCGCGGCGACCATGTTGACGATGGTCTGCTTCTCGTCGGCGATCTCCTGGATGCGCGGCGTCAGTCCGGCCTCGTCGAACAGCTTTACTGTAAGCTCGTGGCTATGGGGCCGCGAGCGGCGCTCCGGCACGATCAGCGGCTGATCGGCGATGTCGGGCAGCGACACCAATTTTCGCTGCGCCAGCGGATGCCTGCGCGACAATGCGACCACGGCGGTTTCCTGCAGCAGGGACACGAACTCGATGCGCCTGTCCGGCCGTTCCGGCGGGCGCACGAAGGCGAGATCGAGCGCGCCCGACAGCAGCTTTGGCAACAACCGGATGGTCTTCTCTTCGAGCAGCTGCGCGGCGATTTCCGGATTGATAGCGCGGAGATCGCGCAGCAATGGGGGCAGCAGGCCGGCCGCGGCACTATCAATCGCGCCGATCCGGAATCGCCGCGTCGACGGCTTGCGCAAGCGTCCGCGGAAGCCATCCTCGATCGCCTGTGCACGATTCAACAGCGCGCGACCGTCGCGCAGCAGCATCGCGCCGTCCTCGGTCAGCGACACCGCGCGCGTGGTCCGCGCGAACAGCCGGACACCGAGGTCCTCCTCCAGCAGCTTGATGTGACGGCCGAGCGCGGACGGCAGCATCTGCAGCCGCTGCGCCGCGCGGCCGAAATGCAATTCCTCGGCGGCGGCTACGAAGCAGCGGAGCTGGTGCAGTTCCAAGGCGATGGTTTCCTTATGCTCGTGGCCGCCTACCCGCCGTCATTGCGAGCGAAGCGAAGCAATCCATTTGGCACCGCATGCGCGGAGCGATGATTGCTTCGTCGCTCGCTCCTCGCAATGACGACCAGGGATTATATCATTTTTTTGTATAAACCCGCGCGGATTGAATCGCAAAGGCTCGGCGCCCTAACCTGCCCCCTGGCACGGCGAGATACGCCCGCCCCAACAAGAACAGCAACCCGAGGGAGGCCCATGGCCGGCGAGCTTCAGACGCGCGTGTTGCGCAAGATTACGCTCCGCATCGTGCCCTTCATCATGCTGCTGTACTTCGTGGCCTTCATCGACCGCGTCAACATCGGCTTCGCGTCGCTGACCATGAACAAGGACATCGGCCTGTCGCCCACGGTGTACGGCTTCGGCGCCGGTATCTTCTTCTGGGGCTATTTCCTGTTCGAGGTGCCCTCCAACATCATCCTGCACAAGATCGGCGCCCGGATCTGGATCGCGCGGGTGATGATCAGCTGGGGCCTGGTGTCGGCGGCGATGGCGCTGGTGCAGGGCGCGACCAGCTTCTATGTGCTGCGCTTCCTGCTGGGTGCGGCGGAAGCCGGGTTCTTTCCCGGCATCATCCTCTATCTGTCCTACTGGTTCCCGGCGCGACAGCGCGCCGCCGTCACCGCGCTATTCATGGCCGCGGCGCCGCTGTCGACCGTGTTGGGCTCGCCGGTGTCGGGTGCATTGCTCGAAATGGACGGCGCGTTCGGCTTCAAGGGCTGGCAATGGCTGTTCGTGCTCGAAGCAATTCCGGCCGTGCTGCTCGGCTTCGTCGTGCTGGGCTTTCTCACCGATCGGCCGGAGCAGGCCAAATGGCTTGATGACGACGAACGCGGCTGGCTGGTCAAGACGATGAAGGCGGAGAATGACGGCAAGGCCGCGACCGCGAACCACAGCATCTGGCGCGGCCTCGCCGATCCGCGCGTGCTGGCACTGTCACTGGTTTATTTTGGTACCTCGGCCGGGCTCTATACGCTCGGCGTGTGGGCGCCGCAGATCATCAAGGCGTTCGGCCTGTCGTCGCTCCAGGTCGGCTTCCTCAACGCGGTGCCTGCGATGGTCGCGGTTATCGCCATGATCCTGTGGGCGCGGCATTCGGACCGCACCGGCGAACGCAGCTGGCACGTCGTGCTGGCCTGCCTCGTGGCAGCTGCGGGACTGGCGCTGGCGGGATTGTGGACCGGCCTTGCCGCTGTCATCGCGGCGCTGACGCTGGTCAATATCGGCATCTCCTCGTCGAAGCCGCCGCTGTGGAGCATGCCGACCATGTTCCTGTCGGGATCGGCGGCCGCGGCCGGCATCGCCACCATCAACGCGATCGGCAATCTCGGCGGCTTCGTGGGGCCGGCGATGATCGGCTGGATCAAAGACCAGACCGGCAGCTTTGCCGGCGGCCTCTATTTTGTCGCCGGGCTGCTGGTGCTCTCGGCGGTCCTCACGCTGCTGCTGTCACGCGCGCAGGGCGCATCCACGCAATCCGCGCCACAACCTGACCCTATCCGTACCCGCTAACCACTCATCCGGAGATATCCCCATGCGCACTCATTCCATCGCTGCCATTCCCGCCGACGGCATCGGCCCCGAAGTCATCTCCGCAGGCGTCCGCGTGCTGGAGGCGCTAGCGAAACGTACCGGCGACATCAGCTTCACCATCAAAACCTTCGACTGGGGCTCGGACTATTACAAGAAGCACGGTGTGATGATGCCCACCGACGGGCTCGCTGAACTGAAAAAATTCGACGCGATCTATTTCGGCGCGGTCGGCGCGCCCGACGTGCCCGATCACATCACATTGTGGGGCCTTCGCCTGCCGATCTGCCAAGGTTTTGATCAATACGCCAATGTGCGGCCGACCAAGATTTTGCCGGGCGTCGCCTCGCCGCTGCGCAATGTCGGCGTCGGCGATCTCGACTGGGTGATTGTGCGCGAGAACTCCGAAGGCGAATATGCCGGCATGGGCGGCCGCGCCCACCGGGGCCTGCCGGAAGAGGTCGGCACCGAGGTGGCGATCTTCACCCGCGTCGGGGTGACGCGGATCATGCGCTATGCATTCCAGCTGGCGCAGTCGCGGCCGCGCAAATTCCTCACCGTGGTGACCAAGTCGAACGCGCAGCGCCACGGCATGGTGATGTGGGACGAGATCGCCGCCGAAGTGGCGCAGGAATTCCCCGCCGTGACATGGGACAAGATGCTGGTCGATGCCATGACGGTGCGGATGACGCTCAATCCGAAGAGCCTCGACACCATCGTCGCCACCAATCTGCACGCCGACATCCTGTCAGACTTGGCCGGCGCATTGGCCGGCAGCCTCGGCGTCGCGCCGACCGGCAACATCGACCCGCAGCGCCGTTTTCCTTCGATGTTCGAGCCGATCCACGGCTCGGCCTTCGACATCACCGGCAAGGGCATCGCCAACCCGGTCGCGACCTTCTGGACCGCGGTGCAGATGCTGGAGCATCTCGGCGAGAACGACGCCGCAGTGCGGCTGATGGCGGCAGTCGAGAAGGTCTGCGCCGCCGGCGTGCTGACGCCTGATGTCGGCGGCACGGCGACGACGAAGCAAGTGACGGACGCGGTGATCGACGCGATCAATGGATCGAATGTGTAGGAAACGGGTGCGTCGCCGTGTGTCGTGAGGCGAGCACGCCGGCTGGGCTCACCTCACGACGTTACGATCACCCAAAACGCAAACCGCCCGCTTGCTGTTCGCAAACGGGCGGCCCAGGGCCATCAGGTTTTATGGGGGCACATCGCCTGAAGGCTAGCTTGTTGCGGCTCGCGCCTTAGTTCTGCGGCGGCGGCTGGTCGTTCGGCTGGGTCGGACTGGGCTTGTGCTGCGCCATGAAGGCGTCGAACTCTTGCTTGTCCTTGGCGTGGCGCAGGCGATCAAGGAAGTTCTTGAACTCGACCTGCTCTTCCTCGAGCCGGCGCAGCGTCTCCATGCGGTACTCGTCGAAGGCGCGGTTGCCGCTGGTGGGGGCACCGAAGCCGCCGAACGGGAAGCCGCCGCGCTCCATGTGGTTCTTCATCCGATCCATCTTGTACTGCATGCGCTCCATCTTGTTCGCCCAGCGATCCGAGTGACTCCAACAGGCCATTTTTCTGCTCCCGAGTGTGAAAAAGAGAAGCGCGAGACCGATCGGCCACCACATGATGAAGCCGAGGATGATCAGTGCGATCTTGAGGGGATGCCACGGCGTCACGAACATGGGCGGGCGGTACTGGTCTTCCGCGGGGCCGCGCCAGCGATTGACATCTGCGGTGTAGGCCATTTCCTTCTCCATCACGGCATCACGCCGTTGTGAATGTAAATAACATTTACATAGATAGCCGAGCCGTTGGGAAAGTCAAGCTGAGCGGATGACGCACCGCTCCAATTATTTTTGCAGTTCGCTTTGAACCTTATTTCGGTTTGCCCCACGGGCCCGCCGGCTTTTCGTCCGAAACTGCTGCTCCGGGCCGGCGATCGGTCGGGAAGCCGAGGCCGCGAAGATAGATCAGCACTTCGGCCTCCAACAGATCCTCCGGCGACATCGGCAGCTTGCGCCGTGCGGCGTCGCCGCGGCCGAACAGCGAGGCGACGCCGTGCGACATCGACCAGATGTGCAGCGCCATCATCATCGCCGGCGGGCGCGGCATGCCTGGCGGCGCCAGCGCCGCAAGCCGCTCGGCAGCGGCGCGGATGATCGCAAAAGCGCGCTCACTTGCAGCCATCAGCGGCGGATTCGCATCGACGGGCAGGCCGGATTCGAACATCGCGGAATAGAAAGCGGGCTCCTGGCGGGCGAACGCCAGATAGGCTTTGCCGACGCGCTCGAACGCCGTGACGGTGTCAGGACGGCCGTCATCCCAGGCTTGCGTGAGCAGCGCTTCGAACTGCTCGAAGCCGCGCTGTGCGATGCTGGCGATCAATTCGTCACGGTCGCGGAAATGCCGGTACGGCGCCGCCGGGCTGACCCCGGCCATGCGCGCGGCATCGGCGAAGGTGAAGCCGGCCGGCCCCTTCTTCGAGATCAAATCGAGGGCGGCCTGCAGCAACGCCTCTTTCAGATTGCCGTGGTGATAGCCGCGCTCGGCGCGGCCGTCGTCCTTGTCCTTGCGCCAGCTCATGTGAACGGTCTTTACATGAGCCGGCGCGAAAGGTCACTACAAAGCATTAACGGACTGTTCGCTGTGGAGACCTGATTACCGACCGGGGCACTACCGGCCCGGAATCGGCAGCACCGGCATGATCTCGACCGCCTCGCCCGGGAAAATCGCGAAATGCGGGTGGTTCTCGAACAGTTTGGCCGCCGCCTGCTGCGACGGCGCGCGCACCAATGTGAAGCCGGTCAACAGATTGGTGATGTCGGCTGCGCCCTTGGCGTCGACCTTCGTGGTCTTGCCGAGCGGGCCGCCGATCTCGACGATTACATCGTGATGCTTCTCGACCCAGGCACCCCAGGCGGCCATGCCCTGTTGCTCCTTTGCCTTACGCTCGGCCTCCGGCAGCTTGTTCCAGGCCGCCATGCGCGCGCCGTCCTTGCCGCCGCCGAGATAGACCGCGAGGTATGTGTTGGTGGTGCTCATCTGCTTGCTCCCTGTGGGTGATGGATTGATGGTTTAACGAAGTGCCTTGCCCCAGCCGCCTTGCGGATGTTCGAAGGTCGCGGCGGCCTCTCGGACCTCTTCCGGGAAGTCCGCCATCTCCTGCACCTGGCGGATCTCGATGATCTCGCTGGTGGAGGCCGGGCATTTCCTGGCCCATTCGATCGCCTCCGCACGCGAAGCGACGTCGATCATCCAGAAGCCGCCAATCACTTCCTTGGCCTCGGTGAACGGACCGTCGGTGAGGACGGGCGTGCCTGATGCAAACGAGACCCGCGCGCCGGTCGCGGGCGGGTGCAGGCCCTCGAGCGTGATCAGCACGCCGGCGTCCTTCAGCGCCTGATTGTATCGCATCATCGCGGCGACGCGCTCGGGGTCGAGATCGAGCTCGGCCGGTGCGCTCTCGTAACCGAGCGGGATCATCAGCATCATGAAACGCATGGTGTTGCTTCCTTTTATTTTCGCGTCACGTCTTCGACCTGCGCACGCAGGCGTTCGCCCTGCTCGCGCAGTTCCGGGGTCAGGGCGTCGCCGAAATCATCAGCCGCAAACACCTGGCGGATTTCGATCTCGGAACCGCCGTCGAACGGCGCGCGCTTCATCCAGCCGATCGCCTCATCCAGCGATTTGGTCTCGATCAGCCAGAAGCCCGCGACGAGATCGCCGGACAGGCTGAACGGACCGCGCGTCACCGTGCTCTCTCCGCCGGCATATTTGACCCGCGCACCCTTCACGGTCGGATGCAACCCCTCGCCCGCCTGCATCACGCCGGCCTGGACCATCTCCGCGTTGAACTTGCCCATCGCGGCCAAGAGCTCCGTGCTCGGCATCACGCCGGCTTCGGTATCCTTGTCGGCCTTCACGATCACCATGAACTTCATCGTCCTGCTCCGTTGTCTGTTGTGCGGGCCGGTCTCAATGCCGGCACTCGGCTGAAAGACGAAGGGGATTTTGCTGCACCGACACGGCCAAAGAAATTATCTCGGGCGTTATTGTCGCACCCTGCTTGCGCGCCCTAGTCATCGATCGCCTGATAGGCAAGCGTCCAGAAATCGGTGAACACGGGTAGCGGCTGCGGCGAATCCATCATGCGCTGGGTCAGCAGGATTCCGGTCATTGCCTCGTGCGGGTCGGAATACCAGGACGTGCCGTAACCGCCGTCCCAGCCGTAGCGGCCCGGCATGTGACAGAGATCGTCACGCCCCGTGAATACCGACATCCCGAATCCCCAGCTGCGCGCGGCACCGAGGAACATTTCGGAGTCCTGCTTGTGTTCCGGCGCGAGCTGGTCCGAGGTCATCAACTCCACCGACGGCCGCGACAGGATGCGCTCGGAACCAAGCCGCCCGCCATTGAGCAGCATCTGCGCGAACGCGTTGAAATCGTCGGCGGTCGACACCAGCCCGGCGCTGCCGTTCTCGAGCAACGGCGGCGATGCGTATTTGCCATCAGCGGGATCGTCGAACACCTTCAGCGCACCGGTCGCGTGATCGCGGGCATAGGACGTGGCGAAACGATCGCGCTTGTCCTGCGGCACATAGAATGCCGTGTCCGTCATGCCAAGCGGGGCGAAGATGCGCTCCAGCAAAAAATTCGCCAGCGACGTTCCGGCGACGCGCGCGATCAGCACGCCGAGAATCTCGGTCCCGCTGTTGTAGAGCCAGCGCTCGCCGGGCTGATAGGCCAGCGGCAGCGAGCCGTAGCGGCGCATCAACTCGTCCGGCGGAAACGACGGAAACACCGGCCCTGGCGCGAAGCCGGCATCGGCCATCGCCATCTGGATCGGATAGCGCTGCGGAAACACCGGGATCATGCCGAGACCGAGGCGAAAAGTCAGCAGGTCGCGCAGCGTGATCGCGCGCTGCGCCGGCACCGTGTCGTCGATCTCGGACTCGATGCTGCGCAACACCTTGCGGTCGGCAAGTTCGGGCAGCCAGCGATCGACGGGATCGTCGAGCCTGAGCCGGCATTCCTCGACCAGCATCATGGCGGCGACCGCGGTCACCGGCTTGGTCATCGACGTGATGCGGAAGATGCTGTCACGCTGCATCGGCGCGCCGCCGACTGCCATTCGGCCGATGACATCGGCGTGGATCTCGCCGCGGCGGCTGACCAGCGCGACCAGGCCCGGCACGTTGCCGTCGGCGACATGGCGCGCCAGCACCTCGTGCATCCGTCCAAGCCGCGCGCGCGACAGGCCGCCGTTGTCACTTGGCATTCTCTGGTTCCCTTGCGGACATCATCACGCTCACAGACAACGACGATCGAGCAACCGCGCGATCGACATCGTCGGCGACGTTCATCGTTCCTGCTTGACGAGCTTGCCGTCCTGGTGCGAGGGGCCGAAATAGACGTCGACACGCTTCACTCTATCGCCCTCGAACACGAAGAACTCGGTGTTGCGAAAGCTTTTGCCGTCCCTGGCGACGCAGCGATAGGTGACGAAGGCATCTCCCCCCTCGACCATGATCCGCTCGGTCTCGTGGCGGCCGATCCAGTCGCTGTTGCGCCAGCACTTGTCGAAATAGGTCGGCTTGTCGATGTTCTCGCCATACGGTGTGTTGAAGCGGAAATCCTCCGCGAACGCCTGCGCCACCCCCTCGCGATCGTTCGCGAGATAGGCGGCGAAGATCGCGCGGATGATCTCCGCTTTGTTGCCAGCTGCTGCCATATCGTCTCCAGATTCCCTGCGACCGGCGCGATCCGGAGGGAACCCCCTCCAGATCGCGGGCCTCAGGTGGAAGACGAACGGGAACACCGAAACAAGACAGTCGGCTTGATAATTTTTGCGGGTGCGTTCCAGAGGCAGGAGCGGGCTTAGCCCTGCTTCGGCAGCATGCCGAAATAGGGTTCGGCCTCCTTGAGGATGCGCGCGAAGGCCGGCCGCGCCTTGAGCCGCTCGAGATAGGCATTCAGATGCCGCAGCTCGTCGCCAAACGGCTCGGCCATATGGCCGTAGAACAGCGCTGGTGCGGCCGCGCAGTCGGCCAGGGTGAAGCCCTCGCCCATCATCCAGCCGCCATGCGCGATCTGCTGCTCCAGCATCGCATAGGAGGTGCGGAGCTGCGCCCGCGCTTCCCCCACGCCATGCGGGTCTTTCTTGTCGGCCGGGCGGAGCCGGTCGCCGACGATCTTCTGCATCGGCGCATGGATGTAAAGATCGAGGAAGCGGTCGCGCAGCCGCGTCCTGAGCGCGAGATCGGAATCCCGCGGGATGAACCTGGTGGTGCCCGGATAGTGCTGATCGAGATATTCGATGATGGTGGTTGATTCCGGCACCGTCTCTCCCCGCGCATCGTCGCTGAGGACGGGAAACTTGCCGATCGGCCACAGCGCGAGCAGGGCTGCGCGCTGATCAGGGTCACCGAGATTGACGAAGTTCGGCTTGAAGGGCGTACCGTTTTCGTAGAGCGCGACCAGTACCTTCCAGCAATAGGAAGACAGCGGGTGGTAGTGCAGTGTGAGGGACATTGGCGTTCCTGTCATCGTGTCAGTGGCCCCAGGACGAACCGGAAGCAGCCGCGCCGACATATCGCGCGAACATTATTTGATCGGTCAGAGCGAGGGCGACGGGTCCGGCACCGGCGCCAACCCTTGACCATCGGTGCGCCGAAGACGCGGATCGAATCGTCCGATCGTTAAGCGAAGACTTACTGTGCCATCACGCTTGGTAATACGTCCATCAATCCGGTACGATTGTGGAGCCTCGGTCGTGACATGAGAGCGATGCAGTTGCGCCCGTAAGAGTACGGTGAACATCCCATATCTGCTGTGGATGATAGCGTGCACACTCACAAAATAACTCCGCAAATTGAGCGACATGGCGTCACCCGCCGAGCAAGTTGTGTCGACATCGCGCCGCGTCGCAAAAATCAGCCTTTACCGATGCTAAACGGCTCTCTGCAAATTCTCCGTGAGTTGCCTCGATCCGCTTTTTCCCCATCCCGTTTCGCTCTTGAACCTTCACGGAGCCCTGATGTTTACCTTCAGCAACAAGGCGAAGATCCAGAATGCGCTGGCGCAAGCCGCGGCGATCAGCAAGTCGCAAGCTGTGATCGAATTCCGCCTCGACGGCACCATCGTCACTGCGAACGAGAACTTCCTCAACGCGATGGGCTACACGCTCGACGAGATCAAGGGCAAGCATCACAGCCTGTTCGTCGATCCCGCCACTCGCGACAGCCGCGACTACCGCGAATTCTGGGCAAGCCTGAACCGAGGCGAATTCCAGGCCGCGCAGTACAAGCGCGTCGCTAAGGGCGGCCGCGAGATCTGGATCCAGGCCTCCTACAACCCAATCATAGACAAGAGCGGCAAGCCGGTCGGCGTGGTCAAGTTCGCCACCGACATCACCGCACAGAAGATCCACAGCATGGAGGACGCCGGCAAGATCGCCGCGATCAGCCGGGCGCAGGCGATGATCGAGTTCAACATGGACGGCACGATCGTCAGCGCCAACGAGAATTTCCTCGGCGCGATGGGTTATTCCCTCGCCGAAATCCAGGGCAAGCACCACAGCATGTTCGTGACCCCGGCCGACCGCGGCAGCGTGGCCTATCGCGAGTTCTGGGCGCGGCTGAACCGCGGCGAGTTCGAGGCTGGCGAATTCAAGCGCCTCGGCAAGGGCGACAAGGAAATCTGGATCCTTGCCTCCTACAACCCGATCCTCGACGAGAGCGGCAAGCCGTTCAAGGTCGTCAAGTTCGCGACCGACGTCACGCAGCAGAAGCTGAAGGCGGCCGACAATGACGGCCAGATCGATGCGATCGGCAAGTCGCAGGCGGTGATCGAGTTCAACATGGACGGCACGATCCGCAACGCCAATCCGAACTTCCTCGCCGCGCTGGGCTATTCGCTTGGCGAGATCCAGGGCAAGCACCACAGCATGTTCGTCGAGCCTGTCGAGGCAAGTACGACCGCCTATCGTGAGTTCTGGGCTTCGCTCAACCGCGGCCAGTTCCAGGCCGCCGAATACAAGCGCATCGCCAAGGGCGGCCGCGAGATCTGGATCCAAGCCTCCTACAACCCGATCCTCGACCTCAACGGCAAGCCGTGCAAGGTGGTGAAATACGCCACCGACATCACCGCGCAGGCGATCGGCCGCAAGAAGGCCGAAAGCGCGCGCGGCCTGATCGAGGCGGTCGCCGCCGGCAGCGAGGAGATGAGCGCCTCGATCCGCGAGATCTCGGAGACCATGACCAAATCCAAGCAGCATGCGTCGGCGGCCTCCGGCCGGGTCGAGGCTGCGGATGGCCAGGCCCAGAAACTCAACACCGCCGCGCAGTCGATGAGCGGCATCGTCGAGATGATCTCGAACATTACCGGGCAGATCAACCTGCTGGCGCTCAACGCCACGATCGAATCGGCCCGCGCCGGCGAGGCCGGCCGCGGCTTCGCCGTGGTCGCTTCCGAAGTGAAGAGCCTTGCCAACCAGGCCCGGCAGGCGACCGACACGATCTCGACCGAAATCGACGCGCTGAACGGCATCGCCGGCGAGGTGGTCAGTTCGCTGACCGAGATCAAGACTGCGATCGCCGGCGTCAACGAGTACATCACCTCGACCGCCGCCGCGGTCGAGGAGCAGAGCATCGTGACGCAGGACATGTCCACCAACATGCAGCGCGCCTCCGCCGAGCTCGCGGCGTAAGGCGCGAAATCGCGACACCCGTCGTTTCCACCCAACGGCCTTGACCTTGCCGTTGGGGACGCGAGCGGGAAAGCCTCGAAGGATGAACGGCCGGGCTGGGGACGGACATCCTTCGAGTTGCGCCAGCGGGCCCGCCGGGCTCCTGCTCGTTGCCACCTCCCCGATAGCTTGCTGACAGCGCAGCGCCGGTGTCCGGTTGACACCGCCGACCAAAGGTCGCAGACGCTCCCTTGATCGCGAGCAGACGCCGCTCGCTCGAACAACGGACCCGCATCATGACCTCGCCTTCGCCCAAAGTCGCACTCGTTACCGGCGCCGCGCGCGGCATCGGGCTGGCTGCGGCAAAACGCTTTCTCGGCGAGGGCTGGCACGTCGCACTGCTCGATATCGAGGGCGAATTGCTGCGCGCTGCGGTGGCGGCGCTTGATGACCCCGACAATACTTTGTCGCTGACCTGCGACGTCTCGGATGCCGACGGCGTGGCGGCAGCGATAGCGGCGGTCAGCAGCCGCTTCGGCCGGCTCGACGCCCTCGTCAACAACGCAGGCGTCGCCGTGTTCGCGCCGGTGCTGGAGACCAGCGACGCCGACTGGAGCCGTATCCTCGCGGTCAACCTCACCGGTCCGTTCCTGTGCACCAAGGCGGCCGCACCCCTGATGCGCGAGCACGGCGGCGGCGCGATCGTCAACATCACCTCGATCTCGGCGGTGCGCGCCTCGACGCTGCGCTCGGCCTACGGCACCAGCAAGGCGGGTCTCGCGCATCTCACGAAGCAACTCGCGGTCGAGCTCGCCTCGCTCGGCATTCGTGTCAATGGCGTCGCTCCAGGACCGGTCGAGACCGCGATGGCCAAGGCGGTGCACACCGCGGAAATCCGCGCCGACTATCACGACGCAATTCCGCTCAACCGCTACGGGCTGGAAGAGGAACTGGCGGACGCGATCTTCTTCCTGTGCTCGGACCACGCCAGCTACATCACCGGACAGATCCTCGCCGTCGACGGCGGTTTTGACGCCGCCGGCATCGGCCTGCCGACCCTGCGCGGCCAGCGGCGGAACGGCTGACCAGCCAACACGGCCACCACGGCGATCGTCGGTGCGATCAAGAACCGGGCGACCTGAACCATCCCTCATCGGCGGGAGGGGCATTGGTCTTGACGATGCCCCAATCCGGCGCAAGTTTGCGCTATCAGATGCGGCGGGACCTTGATCGCATCGGCGACACGGATTGCGCTCATGAAGATGATTGTCGCGGCGGCAGCTTTCTGCGCAACAATTTCCTGCGCCCAGGCCGAGATACGCATCCTCGCCAGCCCCGGCGGCCAGGTCGGCCCGTTCATCGAATTGTTCGACAAGGTGCGCGCATCAGGCGAACGCGTGGTGATCGACGGCCCGTGCCTGTCGGCCTGTACGCTGGTGCTCTCGATGGTGCCGAACGACCGCATCTGCGTGACCCGACGCGCAGTGCTCGGCTTCCACGCCGCGCGCTCGATCGACCGGCGCGGGCGTCTATATGCGGAGCCCGAAGCATCCGAGGCGGTGCTGGAGGCCTACCCGGCCCAGGTGCGCGGCTGGATCATCCGCCGCGGCGGATTGACGTCGCGCCTCCTGCTGCTACGCGGCCGCGAGCTCGCGGCGATCTATCCGCGGTGCAGGTGAGGATTTTGTGGCCGCAGGCCGTAGGGTGGGCAACGGCGCGATAGCGCTGTGCCCACCATTCCACGCTCGGTGCAAGAGATGGTGGGCACGCTTCGCTTTGCCCACGCTACGATTCTTGTCCGGCTCACATCTCCTGCGGGCAGTTCACCATCCAGGGGATGCCGAACTGATCGACGCACATGCCGAAGCCCTTGGAGAAGAAGGTCTGGCCGAACGGCATGGTGATGCTGCCGCCGTCGGCCAGCGCCTTGAACCTACCCCCGGCCTCAGTGGGATCCTCGACCTGCAGCGAGACCGAAAAGCCCTGCGGCTTCTGGAAATGACCGGGCGGGGCGTCGGACGCCATGATGACCTCGCCATCGATCGTGATCTTGGCGTGCATGATCTTGTCCTTCCACTCCGGCGGCATCGGCATCTCCGGCGGTCCTTCGCCGAACGGGAACGAGGCCTCGATCTTCGCGCCGAGCACCTTCTGATAGAATTTCAATGCGGCTTCGCAATTGCCGTCGAAGTACAGATAGGGATTGACCTGCATGGCTTGCTCCTTGGGGGACTGACGAGGAACGTAACGGCTACTTTTCCGTGAGCTTCTTCAGGTTGGCGAGACCGGCTTCGAAATCCTTGCCGATCATGTGATCCAAGTTGATGAACACCTGCATGAGCTTCGACATGAAGACGGCCGGACCGTACATCGTCCATGTGACGCTGGTCGCATCGCCCTGCGGCAGCATTGTGAACTCGGCGGTGTTGTGGCCCTCGAACGGCTTGAAGAAATCGAGCTTGATGACGATCTTCGACGGCACCGACGCATCGAGGATCTCCATGCGGCCGGAGCCGACATTCTTGTTGCCGTCCCAGGCATAGACCGCGCCCTGGCCCCGTTCCGCGCCGACATAGGTGCGCTTCATCGCGGGATCCCTGGTCTCGTAGGGCGACCACGCGACCCATTGGTGGAAGTCGTTGATCAGTGGGAATATCCGCTCCGCCGGCGCCTTGATGCTGATCGCACGCACGACCCGAAGCGTATCAGGCTTGGCCGCCGCCAGGATGAGGACGACCGCAATCGCGATCGCCAGGATGACGGCGATGATGGCAATGGTCTCGAACATGATGGTCTCCGTGACAACAGATTCAGGAATAGGTTAGCGGCGAAACGGCAGCAGCGCGCGCAGATTGCCGTCGCGCAGATACAGCCCGCCCCACACCATCAGGCCGAGATAGACCCCGAACAGCGTGTGCGTGAACAGCGGACTGCCGATCCGGACATGCGAGGCGATCGCGCCGCCGAGATAGCCGGTGAGCAGGATCGCCCCGAGGATCGAGGTCGGCGGCACCGAATAGAGCAGCGTGCAGACGATGGTGATGAGGCCGAGGCTGCGCGCGAGCGTCTCACTCGAGCCGTAACCCATCCTGTCCATCGTCTCGGTGACGACCGGCCACGGCACCAGCTTGATCGCACCATCAAACAGCAGGAAGACGATGACAAGGCCGCTCAGGACGCGGCCGATGATGCGCGCTGGCTTTGAGACTTCGGTCTCGGCGATGGTCGGCATGACAGGCTCCGCAAGGCTTGGTGATGCTCTGTCACTATGACGAACGGGCGAGTACGGGGCCGACAGCGGGTGTGAAGATTTTTCAGAGTTCGTCATGGCCGGGCTTGTCCCAGCCTTCCACGCCTTCCTTTTCGCGCCATCCAAAGACGTGGATGCCCGGCACTAGGCCGGGCATGACGATTGAGAGAGCTGAAAGCTACTTCGCCTTCGCCTTGCCCGGCTTGCTGTCGCGTATCAGGCGGTCGATATGCATGCGGATGTGGGAGGCTTCGGCGGTGGTGTTGGCAAGGGCGATGGCGCGGTCGAAAGCGACGTGGGCCTCGTCATTGCGGCCGAGCTGCATCAGGAAAGCACCGCGCACGCCGAAATAGTGAAAATAGTTGGAGAGCCGTGGCGCCAAGGGGTCGATCATTTCGAGCGCCGCCTCGGCCCCCCTCACCTTGGAGACCGCGACCGCCCGGTTCAACGTCACCACCGGCGACGGCTGCATGAGCTCGAGCGCGCCATAGAGCAGGTCGATCTGCGTCCAGTCGGTATCCTCGGGCTTCTCCGCGCGAGCGTGAAGCGCTGCGATCGCCGCCTGGATCTGATAGGGCCCACTCCGGCGGTGGCGCATCGCCTTGTCGATCAGCGCCAGCCCCTCGGCGATCAGCTTCTGATTCCACAGGCTGCGGTCCTGGTCGTCGAGCAGGATCACCTCGCCCTCCGCGTCGAAACGCGCGGCAGCGCGGGCATGCTGCAGCAACAACAGCGCGGTCAGCCCCATGATCTCGGCCTCGCTCTGGAACAGCCGGAGCAGCAGGCGAGCGAGACGGATCGCCTCCTCGCACAGCGGCGAGCGGATCTCCGCGGTGTCGCCGCTCGCCGAATAGCCCTCGTTGAAGATCAGGTAGATCATCGCAGCGACCGAGGCGAGCCGCTCGCTGCGCTCGACCGCGCCCGGGGTCTCGAACGGCACTTGTGCACCGGCGACGCGCGCTTTCGCTCGCGTGATGCGCTGCTCCATCGCGGCCTCCGAGACCAGGAAGGCGCGCGCGATCTGCTTCACGGTGAGGCCGGAGACAATGCGCAAGGCGAGCGCGATCTGCTGCGTCGCCGGCAGGTCCTTGTGGCAGCAGATGAACAGCAGCCGCAGGATGTCGTCGCGGTAATGCGAACCGTCGAGCCGCTCGGCGATCTCGTCCTCGGCGTCGCCGAGATCGGAGATCGCCTGGTCGTCCTCGGGCAACGGCTCCTGCTTCTTGCTGCGCCTGATATCGTCGATCGCGACGTTGCGGCCAACCATGATCAGCCACGCCGCGGGATCGCGCGGCGGGCCGTTCTGCGGCCAGTTCTTCAGCGCCCGCAGGCAGGCGTTCTGGAACGCCTCCTCGGCAGTATCGAGGTTGCGGAAATAGCGCAGCAGCGCACCGACCGCCTGGGGACGCGCCGACGTCAGCGCAGCATCGATCCAGGCGGTATCGGTCACGGCTTGACACTCCCCTTGGCACTCCCGCCAGTGAAGTAGCCGATCGGGCGGATTTCATAGGTGCCGCCGGGATTGGCATCGCCGAGCTCGCGCGCGAAATCGAGCACCTCGTCGAGGTTCTTGGCATCGATCACGTAGAAGCCGAGCAGTTGCTCCTTGGTCTCGGCGAACGGACCGTCCAGCACCAGCGGCGGGTCCTCCTTGCGCAGCGTCGTCGCGGACGTGGTCGGCAACAGCCGCGCCACCGGACCGAGCCGGCCCTGCTTGGCGAGTTTGTCCTGCACGACGGTCAGTTTCTGCATGACGTCGGCGTCGTGTTCCTTGCTCCAGGAACCGACCAGATCTTCGTCATGATAGCAGAGGATGGCGTACAGCATCGAAAGGGCATCTCCGTTCATCTCAGGAACGAACGATTATGCCCGCTGCCGACAGGGGGAGCGAAAGAAATTTCGGCCGG
This sequence comes from Bradyrhizobium sp. LTSPM299, assembly GCF_000938235.1. Lineage (NCBI taxonomy): Bacteria > Pseudomonadati > Pseudomonadota > Alphaproteobacteria > Hyphomicrobiales > Nitrobacteraceae > Bradyrhizobium > Bradyrhizobium sp. LTSPM299. The sequence continues at coordinate 240,330 of NZ_JYMU01000049.1, read as the reverse complement.
TTCCGAAGCCGGAAGCGCAGTGAATTCGCGCCGGACGCCGAGGTCGCGGTGGCTGGCCGCGTCAGGCCACACCGCGACGATCGGAACGTTGCGATTACCAGTAGACGCCATAACGAGCGGCGATGCGGCGCGCCTTGGCTTCGTCGCCCTCATAGTGACGGGCGTGAGCCTTCTTCACCGGCTTGGAGGCCTGGTGTTTTGGCTCGTCGGCCTGCGCTTGGGCAGGCTGGGCCTCGACCGGAGCAGGTCGAGCTTGGGTTTGGATTTGGATTTGCGGCACCGGATCGGCCGGCTTGGCGGTCTCGACCGCCTGGACCGAGGCGGGCCCGTCGTTGGCGGCCAGCACGAGGCCGCGGTTCTGGCCGGCCTGGGCGGCGGCGGAAACGAGGACAAAAGCGGAAATCAGGAACAGTTTGCGCATGGAAGTTCTCCCCTGTTGATGGCAGGAGACTAGGGGTGCGGATCGTGTCGCTCCGTGATCTAGATCACGCTAAAGCATGATCCGGAAAAGTGGGGCACCGGTTTTCCGAAAAGATCATGCTCAAACAAGAGGTCGGAGGTATTTGGATGGGTAAGGGCGTGCTCGCGCTGCTGATCAACGGCGGCGCGGAAAACTGGTCGCCGTCGCGCTGGAAGGCACGGTTCGACGAGGTCTGCGGTGACAGGCGCGTGGTGCTGCTGCCCGACCCCGCGCTCGATCCGGCCGACGTGCACTACGCTGCGGTCTGGAAGCCGAAGCCCGGCGAGCTCGCCACGTTCGGCAATCTGCGCGTCATCTTCAATCTCGGCGCCGGCGTCGACGCGCTGATGGCCGACCGCTCGCTGCCCGACGTGCCGCTGGTGCGGGTCGCGGTCGACGACCTCACCGACCGCATGACCGAATATGTCGTGCTGCATGTGCTTCTGCATCACCGGCAGGAGCTTTATTTGCGGGAGTCGCAACGGGAGAAGCGCTGGGCGCCGAAATATCAATGGGCCGCGGGCGCGCTCACCGTCGGCATCATGGGGCTCGGCACGTTAGGCGCCGCCTCGGCGCGTGCGCTGCGCGCGCTCGGCTTCCGCGTGATCGGCTGGAGCCGCAGTGAGAAGCAGATCGACGGCATTGCATGCTTTCACGGCGCCGACGGGCTCGATGCGTTCCTGCGCCAGACCAACATCCTGGTCTGCCTGCTGCCGCTGACGCCGGACACACGGCATGTCCTCAACCGCGATCTGTTCGCGAAACTGAACCGCGAGAGTCCGCTCGGCGCGCCCGTGATCATCAATGCCGGCCGCGGCGGCCTGCAGAACGAGGCCGACATCCTGCACGCGCTCAAGGACGACACGCTGGGCGCCGCCTCGCTCGACGTCTACGAGACCGAGCCACTGCCCGCGAGCAGCCCGTTCTGGAGCCATCCGAAAGTGGTGCTGACGCCGCATAACGCCGCCGACACCGACGCCGATGAGATCTCGAAATATGTGGCGCGCCAGATCGCAAGGTTCGAGGCCGGCGGTGAGCTGGAGAATGTGGTGGACCGTAAGCGAGGGTATTGAGTCGAGACGTTGCCGCGTCGTCATTGCGAGGAGCGAAGCGACGAAGCAATCCATCGCACCGCATATGCGGACGGATGGATTGCTTCGCTTCGCTCGCAATGACGAGCGGAGAGACCTCACCCCATCGTCGCCACGACATCCGCGAGCCGATCGTACGCGGGCTCGACGCCCTTCTCGATGCCGGAATTGAGGTGGCCGTCGCGGGCTTCCCTGGCCGGATGCTTGATCGTGGTCGTCAGCGTGGTCTTGCCGTCGGCCTCCACGAAGACCGACGTCACCAGATATTCGTCGCTGGTGAAGCCGGGCATCGCGAAGGTCTCGCCGAATACGACGCGCTCGGGGCGCACCACCTCGCGATAGGTCCCGCTCAGCACGTGCTCGATGCCCTCGGACGAGCGGAACACGAAACGGTAGGCGCCGCCGACGCGCAGGTCGATCTCGCACACCGGCATCGCGAGCTCGGCGCAGCCGAGCCAGCGGACGACAAGTTCCGGCCTGGTCATGGCGTCGAACACCAGATGCCGCGGCGCGTCGAACTGGCGCGTCATGGCGAATTCGAGATCCGATGGGGTCGTGATCTTCAGTTTCCTATCCACGCGTGCGTCCACTTTTCTTCTCCCTGGTTGCTTTGACCTTGCGTTTGGTCCGCGGCGGAGCCTTTGCGGCCTCCTCCGCCTTCATCTCCTCGAGCAGTCCGTCGAGGCGGTTGAAGCTCTCGTCCCAGAATTGGCGGAAATTCCCGAGCCAGCCATCGGCCTGCTTGAACGCAACAGGCGCGATGCGGCACGGCCGCCACTGCGCCTCGCGGGAGCGCGAGATCAGCCCGGCATGCTCGAGCACTTTCAGGTGCTTCGAGATCGCCGGCAGGCTCATGTCGAACGGCTTTGCCAGTTCCATCACCGCGGTCTCGCCGAGCGCGAGCCGCGCCAGGATCGCCCGCCGGGTTGGATCGGCCAGTGCCGCGAAAGTCGAACTCAGGGGATCGAGCGCCATCTGTACTTAGCCCATAGGTTAAATAACCTACGGGTTAAGTACGACCAAATCGGATGCGCGTCAACTGCCGATTTTTCCCTGCCACGCGGGCTCGGCAGCTTAGGTCGACTGCCGCGCGAAGGTGACGTGAGTCGCGTTCGGACTCGCAACGCGCGCGACGACGGCATATCCGAGACTCGGAAGGTCGAGCCCCGAGAACAGGTTTTCACCCGCACCTAGCACGACCGGTGGCAACACCAGATGAAGCTCGTCGAGCAGGCCTGCCTGGAGGAATTGCCGCACGACCGAAACGCCTCCGCCGACCCGGATGTCCTTGCCTTGTGCAGCCTCGCGCGCCCGCTTCAGTGCCGCGACGATGCCATCGGTCACGAAGTGAAAAGTCGTGCCACCCTCCATCACGATATCCGGTCGCGCGTGGTGGGTCAGCACGAACACCGGCGTGTGATACGGCGGATTGTCGCCCCACCAGCCCTTCCAAGAGTCATCCGGCCAGGGACCGCGGACCGGACCGAACATGTTCCGTCCGAGGATCCAGGCGCCGATGCCCTCCATCGACGCCCTCGCGATCCCGTCATCGATCCCGGTGGTGCCGCCGTCCTTGCCGGTCATCTCGCGGAACGTCCGCGTCTCGAAGAACCAGGCGGCCGGCAACACCATGCCGCCCTCGCCGAACGGATTTTCGAGGCTCTGACGCGGAGCGGCACCGAAGCCGTCGATCGATACCGTGAATGCTGAAGTCCTGACTTTTCCCATGATCTTTCGCTTCCGTGAATGATGCATCTCAGGGAAGACGGCCGGAACAACCCGGGGCCGACATCCGATGCAGGAAATTTCGCGGGCCGGCTATTTCGGCGCGCACATCACGTCGAGGGCGCCCTGCACGATCGCTTCGAGTTCCTTGCGCGGTACCCGGGCACGGGCGCGGATCGCGACGGTGTGGATGGTGGCGGAGGCGAGATGCGCCAGCGCAGTCGCATCGGTGCCGTCGGGCAATTCGCCGCGCTCCTTCGCCAGCCGGAAGCAGGTGGCGAACGCCTTGTCGAGTTCGACGAAGCCTTCCAGCACCATGGCGCGGATCGCGGGATCCGACACCGCTTCGGAGGCCGCCGTCATCACCGTGAAGCAGCCGCGCGGCGATTCCCCTTCCGTATAGATGTCGAGCGCGATCGCGTAGATGCGCTTAAGCCGCTCTCGCAGCGGCGCTTCGCTGCGGAAGATGTCGACCATCGCGGTACGCGCATCGTCGCGATAGCGCTGGTAGCTCTTGATGTAGAGCTCGCGCTTGTCGCCGAACGCGCCATAGAGGCTCGGCCGGTTCATGCCGGTGGCGGCGCTGAGATCGTCGAGCGAGGTTGCCGAGAATCCATCACGTCTGAAGAGATCGAGCGCCCTGCCGAGCGCGACATCGGGCTCGTAGGTGCGCGGCCGCCCGCGCCGCTTCGGCACGACCGGTGCGTCGATTTTGGCAGCAGATGGCGGCTTGTTATTTTTTTGTACCATTTCGCATTAAATTCCTTGACGCCCCAGATATTATACAAGACAGTACAAAAATCAACACCGGCCCGGAAACCCGCGCCAAGCAACGCCAAGGAGGCACCCATGGACCTTTATTTCTCACCGCTCGCGTGTTCGATGGCGACCCGCGTCGCGCTGTATGAAGCGGGCGAACAGGCCAACTATCTCGAGGTCGATCCCAGGTCCAAGCGGGTGCAGACCGACGGCTCCGACTTCACCAAGATCAATCCGATCGGGCTGGTGCCGACGCTGCGCACCGACGACGGCGTGGTGCTGACCGAGAACGCCGCCATCCTGCAATATGTCGCCGACCGCTTCCCGCAGGCCGGCCTCGGCCCGACCTCCGGCGCCGAGCGCCCACGGCTGCATCAGTGGCTGTGCTTCATCGGCACCGAGCTGCACAAGGGCCTGTTCGTGCCGCTGCTCGACAAGAAGGCGCCGGCGGAAGTGAAGACCTATGTGCTCGGGCGATATCTGTCGCGGCTCGACTATCTCGAGGACCATCTGAAGGGCCGCGAGTACCTGCTGCACCATTTCAGCGTCGCCGACGCCTATCTCGTGACTGTCATCAACTGGACCATGGCGACGCCGCCGATCGAGCTGGCCAAATGGCCGGCGCTGAAAGCCTATTTCGATCGGCTGCGGACCCGGCCGTCGGTTGCAAAGGCCATCGCGGAAGAGTTCGAACTCTACAAGGCCGAACTCGCGCGGCACAAGGCTGCGGCGTAAGCTCTATCAACACGTCGTCCCGGCCTTCGCCGGGACGACACATCAGAACGGGCTCTCGCCCAATCCCGGCACATCGGCCGGCCGCGGGCCGGGGGCGGGCCAGTGGAAGCGGCGGTCGGCCTCCGTGATCGCGATGTCGTTGATCGAGGCTTCGCGGCGGCGCATCAGGCCGTGCTCGTCAAACTCCCACTGCTCGTTGCCGTAGGAGCGAAACCAGTTACCGCCGGCATCGTGCCATTCGTACTGGAAGCGCACCGCGATGCGGTTGTTGTCGAAGGCCCAGAGATCCTTGATCAGGCGGTAGTCGAGCTCTTTCTTCCATTTGCGGGTGAGGAAGGTCACAATCTCATCGCGTCCCCCAAATACCTCGGAGCGGTTGCGCCAGCGGCTGTCCTCGGTATAGGCGAGCGCGACGCGGGCGGGGTCGCGCGAATTCCAGGCATCTTCCGCCATGCGCGCCTTCTGCGCGGCGGTCTCACGGGTGAAGGGTGGAAGCGGCGGCCGTGACATGGCGATCCCTCGCGGTTGTTGTCGGGCGCAAATCTATCGCCGCGGCGGCGGAAGTCGATGGCCGGCTTCCTATCGGCCGATAGCTGGATCAGATCATTGCCGCGCCTTCACCGCGCGCTCGATATCGGCGATGATGATCTTTTTCATCTCGAACATCGCGCGCATGGCAGCGGAAGCGGCCTCGCGATCGTCGCCGGAGACCAATTCCAAAAGCCTTGCCGGCGCGATCTGCCACGACAATCCAAACCGGTCGGTCAGCCAGCCGCACGGCTGTTCCTTGCCGCCCTCGGTGAGCTTGCTCCAGAACTCATCGATTTCGGCCTGGGTCTCGCATTCGACGAGCAGCGAAATCGATTCATTGAACTTGTACTGCGGTCCCGCGTTCAGGGCGCGGAATTGCTGACCGGCAAGCTCGAAGGTGACGAGCATGACCGAGCCTGCCTTGTCAGAGACTGCGTCCGGGTAACGGCTGATCGCGACAATGCGGCTGTCCTTGAACAGCGACGCATAGAAGCGCGCGGCTGCTTCGGCCTGGGTGTCGAACCAGAGAAAGGTTGTGATCTTTTGGTTGATCTTGACCATCGTTGTTTCCTCCTTGACGTTTTCTGTGGGTCAACAAGTTCAGCGCCTAGAGCCATTTCGGTTCCGATGGAATCGGAACGGGGCTCTAGATTCTTGTTTTGACGCGTTTTCCTTACGCGAACCGGTATCCACTTCGCTCGAAAACGCTCTAGATCAGATCGGCCTTCATCAACTGCCGGATCGCCTTCGGAATCGGCTGCGCCCTGCCCTGGCTGACGAAGGCGACGCGCACCTGTGCCTTGACCAGCACGTCGTCGCCGCGCTTGACCTCCTGCGCCAGCATGATGGAGGCGCCCTTCACCGCGACCGGCCAGGTGACGACGTCGAGCACGTCGTCCATCCGCGCCGGCTTCAAAAAGTCGAGCGTCATCGAGCGCACCACGAAGGCGAAGCCGCCGGTCTCCTCTTGCGCCTCCTCGAACAGCGCGTTCTGTTCGGCGCCCATCAGGCGCAGATGATTGGTACGCCCGCGCTCCATGAAGCGCAGGTAGTTGGCGTGATAGACGATGCCGGAGAAATCAGTGTCCTCGTAATAGACGCGGACCTGCATGTGGTGGCGGCCGTCGCGGATCGCACCGTCAATATGGGGTAAGGTCACGTGCGGCCCTCGATTGCCCTAACTGGCAATCGTTTTGCGCAAAATCGCATGGCCGCGCAAGCGCAGTCAGGAAACCGCCAGCCCCTTGCTGCCCAGCGTCACCTGTACGATTTCAGGGGGAACTCCGAGGCGGAATGGCATGATGCTGCAGCCGAGGCCGCCTGAGACGATGACATCGGTCTTCAGCCTGAGGTGGCCGTAGGCGAGCCGCATGCCCTGTTTGACGGGCACCGCGGGCGACCAGCCGAGCAGCCGGACCTGGCCGCCATGGGTGTGGCCGGACAGTTGCAGCGCGACGCGCGAAGGCACGCGGCGCGCGATGTCGGGTTCGTGCGCAAGCAGGATCACCGGCGCGTCGTCGGTGACCTTGGCCAGCGTCGCAGCGAGATCGTCGACGCCGGCACGGGCGATTTGCCGAAAGCGCCGCGCCGGCAGAAAAGCGAGCTGGTCGCCGAGGCCGGCGAGCCAGAACGGATGACCGTCCTTGGTCAACCGCACCACGTCGTTCTCGTAGACCGGAATGCCCACCCGCTCCAGCGCGCGGCGGGCGATTGGCACGCCCTCGCCCTGGCGCTGCACGGCCTTGTCGTCCCAGTAATCATGGTTGCCAAGGATCGCATGCACGCCGAGCGGCGCCTTCAAGCCAGCGAGCACCGCGGCCCATTCGGAGGCCGGAATGAACCGCGTGACGTGGCGAAGCCCCGCGACATAGTCGCCAAGCAAGACGATGATGTCGGCGTTCAGCGCATTGGTGCGATCGACAATCTCCGAAATGCGGTCGAGCGACATCCAGGGATCGCAGGCGTGAATGTTGGCAAGGGCTGCGATCTTGAGCGGAAAATCCGCCGGCCATTGCCGCGGCGCCAAATCGTAGCGCGTGAGCGTGAGCCGGACGACCGGCTCGCTGACGCCATAGGCCGCGGTCGAGGCGCCGGCGGCGGTCAATCCGCCGACGTAACGGAGAAAATTGCGACGTGAAATCATGGAAGTCCGACCAGTGATGCCCGATCGAGCTAGCCCCGCGATTGAAGCGGAATTGGGCCACGTTTGTGCAGAAGGCCTGCAGGGCGTCGCAATGGTTACCGGCTGATCGCGCCGTGCACTGCATCAACACGTATGGTCACATCTCTGCTCACGTCTTCGAGAGCGCGATCAGTCGCTGTCGTCGTCAGTGCCGCCGAACAGACCGAACTGCGCGGGATCGCGGGTCGGCTCGGCGAGGCCAAGATGGCGGAAGGCGTGCGACGTCAGGAGACGCCCGCGCGGGGTGCGCTGCAGGTAGCCGCACTGGATCAGATAGGGCTCGATGATGTCCTCGATCGCATCGCGCGGCTCCGACAGCGCCGCCGCCATGGTCTCGACGCCGACCGGGCCGCCGCCGTAGTTCATCGCGATGGTCGTGAGGTAGCGGCGGTCCATCGCGTCGAGCCCGGCACTGTCGACCTCGAGCGCGGAGAGCGCGCGATCGGCGATGCCGCGGTCGATCGAGTCTGCATCCGCCGCGGAGGCAAAATCTCTGACACGGCGCAGCAGGCGCCCGGCGATACGCGGCGTGCCGCGAGCGCGGCGGGCGATCTCGTTGGCGCCATCGGGTGTCATGCCGATGCTGAGCACACGGGCGCCGCGGGTGACGATCCGTTCCAGCTCTTCGATCGTGTAGAAATTCAGCCGGATCGGGATGCCGAAGCGGTCGCGCAGCGGGTTGGTGAGCAGCCCCGCGCGGGTCGTCGCGCCGACCAGGGTGAATTTTGCCAGTTCGATCTTCACCGAGCGCGCCGCCGGGCCCTCGCCGATGATCAGATCGAGCTGGAAATCCTCCATCGCGGGGTAGAGCACTTCCTCGACCGCCGGGCTCAGGCGATGAATCTCGTCGATGAACAGCACGTCACGCTCTTCGAGATTGGTCAGCAGCGCGGCGAGGTCGCCGGCCTTGGCGATCACAGGGCCCGACGTGGCGCGAAAGCCAACGCCGAGCTCGCGCGCGACGATCTGCGCCAGCGTGGTCTTGCCGAGGCCTGGCGGACCGACGAACAGCACATGATCCAGCGCCTCGCCGCGCTTCTTCGCCGCCTCGATGAAGATCGAGAGATTCTTGCGCGCCTGCGCCTGGCCGACGAATTCGGTCAGCGATTGCGGGCGCAGCACGGTGTCGCCGACATCGTCAGTGCGGCGTTCGGGGGTGACGATGCGGGGCGGCGGCGTATTCATGTGACGACAATATCACGGGACTGGCAGTTCCCCCTCGCCCCGCTCTTGCGGGGAGAGGGTTGGGATGAGGGGCTCTCTCCGCTGGGCGACGCGTGTCGAAAGACCTGTACCCCCTCACCCGGATCGCTGCGCGATCCGACCTCTCCCCGCAAGCGGGGCGAGGTGGAGAACAACTCGCGCGGATATCTGCGGGTCACTTCGCCAGTTCCTTCAGCCCCAGCCGGATCAACTGCGCGGTCTCGGCATTCTCGCCGGCGCTGCGCGAGGCGGCGGCGATCGCGGCGGCGGCCTGCGGCTGGCCGTAGCCGAGATTGACCAGCGCGGAGATCGCGTCGGTGACCGGGCGCGGCGCGCGGTTGTTGTCGAGCGCGCCGGACAGATGCACCACCGCCGGATCGATATTGGAGTATTCCGGCGCCTTGTCCTTCAATTCGCTGACGATGCGCTCGGCCACCTTCGGCCCGACCCCCGGCGTCCGCGCGACCGCGGCCTTGTCGCGCAGCGCGATAGCGTTTGCGAGATCAGTCGGCGGCAGCGTAGAGAGCACCGCGAGCGCGACCTTGGCGCCGACGCCCTGCACGGTCTGCAACAGGCGAAACCATTCGCGCTCGTGATCACCGCGGAAGCCGAACAGCTTGATCTGATCCTCACGGACATAGGTCTCGATCGAGAGCACCACGGCCTCGCCCGGCGACGGCAGCGCCTGCAAGGTGCGGCTGGCGCAATGCACCTGGTAGCCGACGCCGCCAACGTCGAGGATCACGTAATCCTCGCCGTAGGAATCAATCAGGCCCTTGAGCTTGCCGATCATAAGCTCGCCACCCTCAGCCGCAGCGCGGTGCTCTGGCGGTGATGGGCGTGGGTGATCGCGATCGCGAGCGCGTCAGCCGCGTCGGCGGATCGCGGCTCGGCTTTCGGCAAGAGGATCTTCAGCATCATCTGGATCTGGCTCTTCTCGGCATGTCCGGCACCGACCACGGTCTTCTTGACCTGGTTCGGCGCGTATTCTGCAACCGAAATACCGAACATCGCGGGCGCCAGCATGGCAACGCCGCGCGCCTGGCCGAGCTTCAGCGTGGCAACGCCGTCCTTGTTGACGAAGGTCGCTTCCACCGCGGCTTCCACCGGCTTGAAGTCACTGAGCACGGCCGCAAGCCCCTCATGGATCGCGAGCAGGCGGCTCGCCAGCGGCAGATTGTCCGGCGGCTCGACCGAACCGCAGCCGATATAGACCAGACGGTTGCCCTCGGTCTCGATCACCCCCCAGCCGGTGCGGCGGAGACCGGGATCGATACCGATGATGCGGACAGGGGTGCGAATCGGCTGGGATGTCATGGGGTAGTGATACCGCCTGCCTACCGAGAACGAAACACAAACAGGGCGTCATCCCCGCCTCTGTCGCGCGCTCGAGCCTGATCCTATATGCTCAACCACAGGCATCGACAGGAGCCACCATGCTTCCCCTGATCGTGTTCATCACAATTCCCGTTCTTGTGGTCGCGTTCTTGTCCGGACGGTTCACTGCCAACTATGCCGCCGAGAGGGGACGCTCGAAACGCGTCTGGTTCCTCTGGGGCGCGGCGCTGTTTCCGCTGTTTCCCCTGCCGTGGATCGTCCTCGGGCTCCTGCCAAACAAATAAGGCCGCCTCGCCGGCGGCCTCCCCACTCGTCATCCCCGCGAAGGCGGGGGATCCAGTACGCCGCGGCCTCGCGAACCAAACGCCGATCTCTGGAATACCGGGTCGCCCGGTTCAAGCCGGGCGATGACAACGGAGCAAGCGGCGTCAGCCGCCCATCTTCGCCATCAGCGCATCGGACACTTCGAAATTCGCGAACACGTTCTGCACGTCGTCGTGTTCGTTGAGCAGGTCCATCAGCTTCAACAGCTTTTCGCCGGTCTCGTCGTCGACGGAGATGGTGTTCTGCGGCTTCCAGGTCAGCGCCGCCTTGCGCGGCTCGCCGAACTTGGCCTCCAGCGCTTTCGCGACATCGCGGAAGGTTTCCTGCGAGGCATAGACCTCGTGGCCGGCTTCGCTCGAGACCACGTCGTCGGCGCCGGCCTCGATCGCGGCGTCCAGCATGGCGTCGTCGGAGGCGGCGCTTGCGTTGAATTCGATAATACCAGTGCGATCGAACATGAAGGCGACCGAGCCGGTTTCGCCGAGATTGCCGCCTGATTTGGTGAAGAAGGAGCGGATGTCGGAGGCGGCGCGGTTGCGGTTGTCGGTCAGCGCCTCGACGATCACGGCAACGCCGCCGGGGCCATAACCCTCGTAGCGGATCTCGTCATAGTTCTCGCCATCGCTGCCCGAGGCCTTCTTGATGGCGCGCTCGATATTGTCCTTGGGCATGTTCTCGACCCGGGCCGCGACCACGGCGGCGCGCAGCCGCGCATTCATCGCCGGATCCGGGGTTCCGAGCTTGGCCGCCACGGTGATTTCGCGGGCCAGCTTGCCGAAAAGCTTCGACTTTTGGGCATCCTGCCGGCCCTTGCGGTGCATGATGTTCTTGAATTGGGAATGGCCGGCCATGCGAAGTCTCTTGGAAAGCGTCGATCGAAAGGGTGGAAAACGCGGCCTTATAGGCCCGTCGCGGGCCAAAATCAAAGATCGGTAGGGCATTCCGTCACAGGAATAGGTCCGCATGACGATATCAGGCAGTTGTTAACCCTGACTTCATGCCCGGATGAGAGGATCGCCCGTCTCATCTCAACTCCCAAGATCAACTTCCAAGAGTCCCCATGGCGTTCGGTTTGTTTCGAAGGCGAGGACCGGAGCCGGTTGCGCCTGCCGCAGAATCCAGGGTTCCCGCCGTGGCGGTGACACCCGCGACCCCTGCTTCCACCGAGAACGATTCGGCGAAGGAAATCCTGGAACTGCTGGAGCTTGAGCTCGGCGGCATGATCCGCCAGCTCGAACGCGCAGCCAGTTCAGTGTCCGACGGCGCCGAGGCGACCGCTGCGACCCTGTCGACCATCCGCGCGCGTACCGACGCCCTGACCGGCCGCTCCAGCGCCGCACAGAGCACCGCGACCACCTTCTCGGACGCCGCCGGCAGATTCACCGATTCCGCCGAGGGCATCGGCCAGCAGGTGCGCAGCGCCAGCAAGCTGGCCGACGACGCCGCAGCCGCGGCCCGCGAGGCCACCGCCAATGTCGACCGCCTGCGTGAATCCTCGGCCGCGATCGGCAACGTCGTCAATTTGATTGCGCAGATCGCGCGCCAGACTACGCTGCTGGCGCTGAATTCGACCATCGAGGCGGCGCGCGCCGGGGCCGCCGGCAAGGGCTTTGCGGTGGTTGCCACCGAGGTCAAGGCACTGGCGGTGCAGACCCAGAGCGCGACCGAGGAGATCACCAAGAAGATCGATGCACTGCAGAAGGACGCCACCGGGTCCGCGGACGCCGTCCATCGCATCTCGCAGGCGATCGCGTTGATTCGCCCGGTATTCGAGAACGTCAACGGCGCAGTCGCCGAGCAGAACCAGATCACCGGTGAGATGGGCCAGAACGCGGCCTCCGCCTCCCACTTCATCGTCTCAGTCGGCGACAGCGCCGGGGAGATCGACAGTGCGACCAGGGAAGCGGCTGTTCATGGCGACAATGTCGCGAAGGCCGGCAAGGCCGTAACCGCCTTCGCCCAGAAGCTCAAGGCACGCTGCGCGGTGCTGCTGCGCCAGAACGAGCGCGGCGATCATCGCAAGAACGAGCGCCTGCCCTGCAGCCTCACCATCGAGATCAAGACCGCAACACGCACGATCACCGCGCCGGTCTACGAGATCGCGATGGACGGCATCCTGATCGCCGGTCCGGACGCCGACAGGCTCCCCGCCAACGAAAGCCTCAGCGCGAACCTTAAGGATATCGGCGCCTGCCGGATCAGAATCGACGAACACAGCAAGGCCGGCGCCCGGGCACGCTTCGAGGCGGCGAGCGCCGCGTTGCGCGAGGCGATCGAAGACAGGATGTGGGCGATCCACGAGGAGAACACCGAATTCGTCGCCCGCGCGATGGAGGCCGGTGCGGCGCTGACCAAGATCTTCGAGAACGGCGTGGCGAGCGGTGCGGTTACGATGGAGGATATGTTCGACACCAATTATGTCGAGATCGCCGGGACCAACCCGGTGCAGTACCGCACCAGGATGCTCGACTGGGCGGACCGTGCATTGCCGCCGATCCTGGAAACATTCCTCGCCAAGGAGAAGCGCCTGGCGTTCTGCGCCGTGGCTGACGAGAACGGCTATCTGCCGGTGCATAACAAGATCTATTCGCATCCGCAGCGGCCGGGCGACACAGCCTACAACACCGCCAACAGCCGCAACCGCCGCATCTTCAACGATGCCGCGGGCCTCGCCGCCGGCCGCAATCAGCGCGTCTATCTGATCCAGAGCTATGCGCGCGACATGGGCAACGGCAACACCGTGATGATGCGCGAGATCGACGTGCCGATCCGCGTGCGCGGCCGCCACTGGGGCGCCTTCCGGACCGCTTACAGACTGTAGTGCACGCTCAGGCAAGACCGAAGGCGCGAATCACGCTTTAGGATTGGAACCGGAATGCCGCGGCGGGTCGACGGGCCGCTCTGACGGAGGAACTTCGAAAATGTCGGTCGTGCAGCTTGCAGTTCTGGACACGTCATCCAGCCGGACGCTGGCTGAACGGGTCGTTGACCAGCTCGCCGACCGGATCGGCGGCCTTGGGGTGGAGCTTGCCGACATCGCCGGCAACGTGCAGGAGGTCGCAAGCCGCGTTGCGAACCAGTCGGAGCGGTTTCACCGCCTGCAGAAGACGGCCGAGACCATGGTCACGGCCAATCACGACATCGCCAACGCGTCACAGGCGGTGCAATCGACCACGTCAGCCGCGGCCGGCGAAATCGCCCAGTCGCGCAGCGTGGTCGACACGGCGGTCAGCCACATTTCGGAACTCGTCACGGCGGTGAACCGTATCGAAGCCCGGCTGGCCGCGGTCGGCGCCGCGCTGTCGCAAGTCGCAAAAGTCTCCGGTTCGATCGAAGCGATCGCCAAACAGACCAACCTGCTCGCGCTCAATGCCACGATCGAAGCGGCGCGCGCCGGCGCCGCCGGCCGCGGCTTCGCCGTGGTCGCAAGCGAGGTCAAGAATCTGGCGGAAGCAACCCGCCAGGCCACGCACCAGATCTCCGACACCGTGCGCGATCTCGACGGCCAGATCGGCAGCCTGATCGGCGAGAGCGGCGACGCCTCGCTGCGGGCGAAAAGCGCCGGTGAAGGCGCCCAGCAGATCGCCGGCATCATCACGCGCGTGCAGCAAGGCTTCGCATCCGTGGGCGCTGAGATCGACGGCGTCACGCGCGCCGCGACCTCCAATCTCGGCCATTGCGACACTGTTATCACCGAGCTCGATGAACTCGCCAAGGGCGTCGACCTCTCCTCGCGCGATCTCAAATATGCCGACGAGCGGGTGGCAAAGCTGCTCGAGACCTCCGAAGGCCTGATCGCGCTGATCGCCGACAGCGGCGTGGAGACGTCGGACGCGCCGCTGATCCGCGTCGTTACCGAGACCGCAAAGCGGATTTCCGACGCGTTCGAGAGCGCGGTCGCGCGCGGCGACGTCACGCTCGACCAACTGATGGACGAGAAGTACCGCGAGATCGCCGGCACCAACCCGAAACAGTATCTGACCGACTACACGGCCTTCACCGACCGCGTGCTGCCCGCGATCCAGGACCCGATCCAGAAAAGCGACCCGCGCATCGTATTCTGCGTCGCCTGGGCGAGGAGCGGCTATCTGCCGACCCACAATCCGAACTACCGGCTGCCGCAAGGGCCGGACCCGGTCTGGAACAACGCCAATTGCCGCAACCGCCGCCTGTTCAACGACCGCGCGGTGAAGAAGGTCGCCGCCAACACAAAGCCGTTCCTGCTGCAGACCTATCGGCGCGACATGGGCGGCGGTAACTTTGTCCTCATGAAGGACTTGTCATCGCCGATCGTCATCCGCGGCCGCCATTGGGGCGCGTTCCGGATGGGCTTTCGGCAGAGCTGAGCGCAGACAAATTCCTGCGCATGCCGATCGGCATACGCACTAAAAATGACGATCGTCATCTCAATTAGCCTAAAACTGCAGCAGTCGGGCCGCACGATCGCGTGAACGGCATGCATACTCTTCGGTTATGCAAGTCAGCCTTGCGGACAATATCCTGGCTTCCCAATTGATCGTAACGCGATAGTCTCGCGCTAACGTGTCCGCTGCCCGCGGCCGTCGATCTGGGGATGCTCATGGCAACAACGCTGACCATCAACGGCGAAGCGAAATCCTTCGATGCGCCCCCCGAAATGCCGCTGCTCTGGGTGTTGCGCGACATTCTCGGCATGACCGGAACGAAATTCGGCTGCGGCATCGCGCAATGCGGCGCGTGTACGGTGCACATCGACGGCAAGCCGGTGCGATCCTGCGTGCTTCCTGTCGGCGCGGTGCGCGACAAGGCCATCACCACGATCGAGGGCATCGGTGCATCGCCTGCCGGGGCGAAGGTGCAGAAGGCCTGGCTCGATCTCGAAGTGGTCCAGTGCGGCTATTGCCAGTCGGGCCAGATCATGTCGGCTGCGGCACTACTCGCATCGACACCGAACCCTGACGATTCAGACATCGACGCCGCGATGGCGGGAAACATCTGCCGCTGCGGCACCTATGTCCGGATTCGCGCCGCGATCAAGCAGGCCGCCTCCGGGCGCCAGTCGTAGGGGCGCGCCATGACAACAGTCCAAAAGAATTCCGACGGTGTTTCGCGCCGCGCCATGCTGGCCGGCGGCCTCGCCTCCGGCTTCGTGCTTACCTTCCACATTCCGGTCCAGGCCGCCAACGAGCCGACGCAGCCCGCAGACACGACCGACGGCGAATTCGCGCCCAACGCCTTCATTCGCATTGATCCCGCCGGTCGGATCACGCTTGTGATGCCGCAGGTCGAGATGGGTCAGGGAATCTATACCTCCGTCGCGATGATCCTGGCCGAAGAGCTCGACGCGAATCTCTCGACCGTCATCCTGGAGCACGCCCCGCCCAACGAAAAACTGTACGCGAATCCGATTTTCGGGATCCAGGCGACCGGCGGCTCGACGTCCGTGCGCGCATTCTGGAAACCGCTTCGCGAAGCCGGCGCAACGGCCCGCGCCATGCTGATCGAGGTCGCCGCGCAGCAATGGCAGGTCGAACCCGGGACATGCACGGCGTCGGATGGCGAGGTGATCCATCCCCAGAGCGGGCGCAGGCTCGGCTACGGCGCGCTGGCGCGGGACGCAAATGCGCAGACACCGCCGAAGACTGTCGCGGTCAAGGACCCGAAGGATTTCGTGCTGATCGGCAAGCCCGTGAAGCGCTTCGACACCCCGAACAAGGTCGACGGCACGACAATCTATGGGATCGACGCCATGGTTCCGGGCATGACATTCGCGACATTGGCGATGTCACCGGTTTTCGGCGGCAAGATCGGCAAGGTCGACGATACCGCGGCGAAGAAAGTCCCGGGCGTTCGGAAGGTCATCGTTCTCGACGACCTGGTCGCCGTGGTCGGCGACCATATGTGGGCCGCGAAAAAGGGCCTCGACGCGCTCGAGGTGACCTGGGATGAGGGCGCCAACGCGCACCTCAGTTCGAAAGACATTTGGCAGGATATCCGCGCCGCCAGTGAGAAGGACGGCGCAGTCGCGAAATCCGAGGGCGACATCGCCAAGGGTCTTGCCAGCGGCGACAAACTCGAAGCGGCGTACGAGCTGCCGTTTCTTGCGCATGCCACCATGGAGCCCTTGAACTGCACCGTTCATTTCAAGGGGGACTCCTGCGAGATCTGGACCGGCACGCAGATCATGGCGCGGGTGCAGTCGGAGGCGGCGAAGGCCGCAGGGCTGCCGGTCGACAAGGTGACTGTGAACCAGCATCTGATCGGTGGCGGTTTCGGCCGCAGGCTGGAGCCCGACATGGTTGTCGCGGCGGTGCGCATCGCCAAACAGGTCTATGGGCCGGTCAAGGTGGTGTGGACCCGCGAGGAAGACATCCAGCACGACGTCTATCGCCCGGTCTATCGCGACACCATTGCCGCCATGCTGTCGGGTGGCAGGATCGCCGCCTGGAAATATCGCATCACGGGTGCCGCCATCATCGCACGCTGGCTGCCGCCTGCGTTCCAGAAGGGCATCGATATCGATGCCGTCGACGGCGCCGTGGACATTCCCTATGACATCCCCAACATCCACGTCGAATATAACAGGGCCGAGCCACCGGCGGTGCCGACCGGCTTCTGGCGCGGCGTCGGCCCCAACAACAACGTGTTCGCCATGGAATGCTTCATGGACGAACTGGCGCGCAAGGCCGGTAAGGATCCGGTCAGCTTCCGCCGCGACATGCTCGGCAAAAACCCGCGCCAGTTGGCCGCGCTCAACCTCGCCGTGGAAAAATCAGACTGGGGCCAGGCCCTCCCCGCGCAGGTCGGACGCGGCGTGTGTGTGCAGCCGTCATTCGGCAGCTTCCTCGCCACCGTGGTGGAAGCGGAAATCGACGAACAGGGCGAGGTGCATCTGCGTCGCGTGACGACGGCGGTCGACACCGGCATCGCCGTCAACCCTGATACCATCATGGCGCAGATCGAAGGTGGACTGATCTTCGGCCTGACCGCCGCCCTCTACGGCGAAATCACCATCGACAAGGGACGGGTGCAGCAGTCCAATTTCCACGACTACCGCATGCTGCGCATCAACCAGGCCCCAAAGATCGACGTTCATCTGATCAAGAGTGGCGAGATGCCCGGCGGTATCGGCGAGGCCGGCGTGACGGCGGGTCCGCCCGCCTTGCGCAACGCGATCTATGCAGCGACCGGCGTTGCACTGCGCAGGCTGCCGATCGACCGCGCGCTGATCGCGGGGAAAAAATCATGAGCCGCCGCGCTCGCCGTATCCTCGAAAGCATCGTCGCGATCGTCCTGGTCGCATTCATTGTCGGCGTCTGGGTCATTCGCGGCCCCGGATCGATGGCGTTCGGGACCGGCCCGAACGTCGAACTCTCCGAATACAAGGGCGCCAATCCGACCGGCGTACCGGCTTCGCTGACCAGTGCGAGCCTCGTCGCGCGTGGGGAATATCTGGCAAAGGCGGCCGACTGCATGGTCTGCCACACCGCGCAGGGCGGCAAGGAATATGCCGGCGGCCTCGGCTTCAAGCTGCCGTTCGGCATGCTCTATTCGACCAACATCACGCCGGACAAGGAAACCGGTATCGGCAATTACAGCGACAAGGATTTCCTCAACGCGGTTCAGCGCGGCATCCGCCACGATGGTGCGCGGCTTTATCCGGCGATGCCCTACACGTCCTATACCTACGTCACCGACGCGGACGCGCTGGCGATCAAGGCTTATCTGTTCAGCCTGCCGCCGGTGCGCGCCGCTGCGCCCGTCAATACACTGGCATTTCCATTCAACCAGCGCTGGGCGATGGCGGTCTGGTCTGAAGTGTTCAATCCGAACATCAGGTTCGAGCCTGACATTTCGAAGTCTCCAGAATGGAATCGCGGCGCCTATCTGGCCGAAGCGCTGGCGCATTGCGGCGAGTGCCACACGCCGCGAAACCTGGCGTTCGCACTGAACAATCGCAAGAAGTTTGCCGGCGCGATCACCGCCGGCTGGCGCGCCTTCAACATCACCTCGGACAAGTCCACCGGCCTCGGCAACTGGAGCGACGACGATCTCGTCGCCTATCTCTCAAACGGCCACGCGACCGGCCACGGCACTGCGTCGGGCCCGATGGGCGAAGCCGTCGACCACAGCTTCAGCAAATTCGCGCCGGAGGATATCCGTGCGGTCGTGGCCTATCTGCGCAGCGTGCCGCCGGTTGCCTCGCCCGATCTGCCGGCGACCACGGCGCCACCAGCACCTTCGTCGCACAAGGATGGCGTGACATCAGATGCGCGCGGCAAGATGGTCTTCGAAGGTGCCTGCGTCAGTTGCCACGGCTGGAGCGGCGAGAGCAACGTCTCGCCGATGGCGACCCTGACCGGTGCCTGGGCGGTGAACGATCCCGGCGCGACCAACGTCGCGCAGATCGTGATATCGGGCACCAAGCGGCATACGCCCGACGGCGCGCTCTCGATGCCGGCGTTCGGCAATGCCTATTCCGACACCGAGATCGCAGCGGTTGCCAACTACGTCACCGCGCGGTTCGGCACTAAGGGATCGAAACTCACGGCGCAGGACGTGGCCGAGCTGCGCAAGCAGACGGCGCAGTGACCGCGTTTTTCAAGCGGCTGGAACCTTTCTGTTCCGATGGAATCGGAACGGGGTTCCAGACTCTGGTTTAGATGCGTTCTCTTTACGTGAACCGTCATCCACTTCGTTCGAAAACGCTTTAGTTCTACCCCGGCAGGGCGGCGTCGCGCAGCAGGCAGCCGGCACGCGCTCCAACCGATATGCGGGTGTCACACCGCTGACACAGCTATTTGAAAACAAAGATGCGCTGGCCGGCTTCCGTATGATCCGGCGGCGCTGTCGCCGCGTAATTATGACCCGGACTACGATCGCGGCCCGATCCCGCCGAAAATGTACGTGCCGAACCGATACTGAGGCGAGTTCCAACTCGGACCTCGTCGCGGACCGACCGGCTTCTTCAGGGAGCCGCGCAACGGACATCGAACAGAGGAGCTTCAAGATGAGCGACGAATATCCAGAGCTGGATCGTCTGCAGACCGAATACAAGAACTCGGTCGAGGCCTGGATCGCGGCGATCCGAAGCGAGGAAGCGCTTGCCTCCGTAAACCATACCGTGGCCGAGGTCGACCAGTGGGAGAACGCCCACTTCGCCGAGGACGCGATGCGCAGCAAGGTCAAGGCGGCGAAATCCGGGTACGAAGACGCCCTGCGCGAAAAGTTCTTCGGGTTCTGATCGAGCTAGCTGATCCAGAAACCCGGCACCGCGGGCGCGAGCCGCCCGCCGGCCCGCACCGGCGCGACCTTTACGGCAAGGCCGGTCGCATCGTCGGTCTCGACCGCGACGCCGCTCAGCGTCGCCGGCCCCGCGGCCGGCTCGAACCGGCCGGACGGGATGCCGGTGAGGAAGCGCTGCAACGGCTCTTCCTTCTGCATGCCGATCACCGAATCATAGTCACCGGTCATGCCGGCATCGCTCATATAGGCGGTGCCGCCGGGCAGCACCTGGTGATCGGCGGTCGGCACATGGGTGTGGGTGCCGACCACAAGGCTGACGCGGCCGTCGCAGAAGAAGCCGATGCCCTGCTTCTCGCTGGTGGCCTCGGCATGGAAATCCAGCACGATGGCGTCGGCGCCCTCGCCCAACGGACAGGCCTCGAGCTCGCGGTCGATCGCTGCGAAGGGATCGTTGGAGGACGGCTCCATGAAGACGCGGCCGATCGCGTTGATGACGAGCGCGCGCTTGCCGTTCTTGGTGTCGATTAGCGTGGCGCCGCGGCCGGGCGAATGGCGCGGAAAATTCAACGGACGGATCAGGCGCGGCGCGCGCTCGATGAAGACCAGCGCCTCCTTCTGATTCCAGGCGTGGTTGCCGAGCGTGATCGCATCGGCGCCGGCGTCGAGCAGCTCCTGGTAGATCGCCTCGGTGATGCCGAAGCCGCCGGCCGAGTTCTCACCGTTGACGATGACGAGATCGAGCGACCAGTCCTTGACCATGCCGGGGAGGTGGTCGGTGATGGCGGTGCGGCCGGTCCTGCCGACGACGTCACCAACAAAGAGAATACGCAATGCTAGGCACTCCGGAAATCGAACGTCTTGCGCTCCGTTAGCACATAATCCAGCGCGACGTCGTGCGACAGCGCCGGAATCACTTTGGTTTCCTGCGCGGCGAAAGCAAGCCCGACGCCGATCACGTGGTTGCTCTTGCGCAGATGCGCGAAGGTATAGTCGTAATAGCCGGCGCCATAGCCGATACGGTGGCCGAGCCGGTCGAACGCCGCCAGCGGCACCAGCATCACGTCCGGCTGCACCTCGGCGGCGGCCGGCGACGGCTCGGGGATGCCGAGCGGCCCGAGCATCAGCCGGTCATTCGGCGACCAGGCGCGAAAGGTCAACGACTGGCCGCGCGCATTGACGCAGGGCAGCGCGAGGCGCGCGCCTTTGGCTGCGAGCTTCAACATCAGCGGCGCCGGGTCGATTTCACTGCGGATCGGCGCATAGCCTGAAACGATCATGCCCTGCGCGATCTCGAACGGCGCGCCGCGTTTGGCCAGCGCCTCGGCGGCGGCACTGCGCTGCTCATCGCTGAGCGCGTCGCGCTTGGCGAGCGCCAGAGCCCGAAGCTCGGCCTTCGATGGAGATGCGTGCATGACCCATCTTCCGCTGTCATCGTCCACGAAAGCAGACGATCGGGTAGTCCAGAAACGCTAGCAATCCTGCGGTCATGCCGCGGCGTACTGGCACCCCCGCGTGGGCGGGGCATGACACTGCTACTCAATCGAACCGCCGCAGCGAGAGACGACAAGGAAACAGCAGAAAACCCGAGTGCAGAGACCCACCCGGGGACAGAAAATTAAAGTGCGAAGCCACAGAGGCCGTTGGAGCGCTCGATCCCGGAGTTCCCTACGAAAGTAGGTGGGCACCATATGACCGGATCCACGGACCCGGCCAGGGACAGTTCCCTGAAGGATCGATAAGGCCCCGGGGATATTATGGCTCCTGACGCACGACGCAGCTTCGCACCGACCAATGTAGCTACGAAGTGGAGGTTGCGCCAGCGGCAAGACATTTTGTCGTCCTGGCGAAGGCCGGGACCCATTACCACTACTTTTGATTGCTTTGGGTGGTATCAACCGGCACCGCCCAAAATCGATGGGCCGCGGCGTATGGGGCCCGGCCTTCGCCGGGACGACGATAGCTGGCGGATTGCGGCAACTACCCGATCGCGATGCCGCCGCCGACGGTGCGGTTGAGCACCTGCGTGGTGCGCTCGATACGCTCGGCGGCTGCATTGAGCGCGTTAGACACGGCAATTTGGGTCGCGCGGGCGCGGTCGCCGGCGTCAACGCGCGCGTTGCGGAGCTGCTCGACCTCCTCCTCGAGGCTGCGGATGCGCGCCCCGGCATCGAGCAATTCGTCGCAGGCGGTGAGCGCGGCCATCACCGTCAGCCTGGCGTCGCCGATCTCGCCGAACTTCCCGCGCAGCGCTTCCACGCGGGATTCCAGATTCTCCGCGAGCTTGAGCAGCCGCACCTCCTGGCCCTCCTCGCAGGCCATCCGGTATTGCCGGCCGTTGATGGTGACGTTGATGTGGCTCATTTGCTCTCCCCATCCTCGAGCATGGTTCGGATGGTGCCGATCGCTGCGTCGAGTTTTTCCGCGATCTCGCGATTGGTGCGTTCGAGCCTGCGCGTCTTCACCAGCGATCCGTCGAGCTCATCGGCAAGTCTGGAGCGGTCGGCACCGAGCGCCTGGATCCGGCTCGCGAGCTCATTCTCGTCGCGGTCGGCCTCACGGCGCCGCTCCACTGAACTCTCCAACGCATCGAGTGCCGCCATCAGCCGCTTGGTTGCGGCATCGATGTCGGCAAGCGGTGCCTCGGTGTTGCCAGACCCGTTGGCGGGACGATCACTCATGAGACGCGGTGCGGACCCTTGATATTAGCCTGACCCAAGCCTGCTTATAAGCCTGCTTGGGCATGCCTGCCGCACGGCAAAATCGGCGTTTCGGCAAGCGGTTACGAGGCGAAATTTACGTGGCAAGCGAGGCGAGCGCAACGCCAGCGCCGAACTATGCACCGATCAATCGAAATGGCCCATTTCGAGCAACTTTTCCCCGATTCAGCGCGTTTGATCGCCTTGGACTTGCGAGATTGAGGTGCTAATCCAGCGCCAACCCCGTAAGGCCATCACGCGCGTGTCGCGGCTGCCCGCCCCGACGCGTACCGCAACAAGCTCCTCATTTCAGGCGGATTTTCATCATGACGCAGGTCGATCATACCCGTATGGCCAATGCGATCCGTGGGCTCGCCATGGATGCCGTCGAAAAGGCGAACTCCGGCCATCCAGGTCTGCCGATGGGCGCCGCCGACATGGCGACGGTGTTGTTCACCCAGTTCCTGAAATTCGACGCGGCAGACCCGGCCTGGCCCGACCGCGACCGCTTCGTGCTGTCGGCCGGCCACGGCTCGATGCTGCTCTATGCGTTGCTGTATTTGACCGGCAACAAGGACATGACGCTCGACCAGATCAAGCATTTCCGCCAGCTCGGATCGCTGACGCCTGGACACCCCGAGAATTTCCACACCAAGGGCATCGAGACCACCACCGGCCCGCTCGGCCAGGGGATTGCGACCGCGGTCGGCATGGCGCTCGCCGAGAAAATGCTCGCCGCCGAGTTCGGCAAGAAGATCGTCAACCACCACACCTATGTGATCGCCTCCGACGGCGACCTGATGGAGGGCATCTCGCAGGAAGCGATCGCGCTGGCCGGCGTTTGGCGGCTGAACAAGATGATCGTGCTCTACGACGACAACGGCATCTCGATCGACGGCCCGACCTCGATCTCCGACGCCGTCGACCAGGTGAAGCGCTTCAAGTCCGCCGGTTGGGCTGCCGAGCTGATCGACGGTCAGGACCAGAAGGTGATCGCCGCGGCGATCACCCGCGCGCAGAAGTCCGGCAAGCCGACGATGATCGCCTGCAAGACCACGATCGGCTACGGCGCGCCGACTAGGGCCGGCACCAACAAAGCCCATGGCGAGGCGCTCGGCGCCGCCGAGTTGAAGGGCGCCAAGGAGAACCTCGGCATATCGCTCGAGCCGTTCTCGGTGCCAGACGACGTGCTGAAGGCCTGGCGCGAAGCCGGCAGCCGGGGCGCGGCCGCGCACAAGGAATGGAATGAACAGTTCGCCCAGCTCGGTATCCGCAAGCGCGCCGAGTTCGAGCGCCGCCTGCGCCACGAGCGTCCGCAGGCGCTCGCCAAGGCGCTGCGCGCGCACAAAAAGTCGCTGCTGGAAAATCCGCTCAACATCGCAACCCGCAAATCGTCGGAAGCCGCAATCGAGGTGATCGCCGCCGCGATGCCGATGGAATTCGTGGCCGGCTCCGCCGATCTGACCGGCTCCAACAACAACAAGGCCAAGTCGGCGATCGGATTTGCCGCCAAGACGCCGAAGGGCCGCTTCATCCATTACGGCATCCGCGAGCACGGCATGGCGGCGTGTTTGAACGGCATCTTCCTGCATGGCGGCTTCGCGCCGAACGGCGCGACCTTCCTGGTGTTCACCGACTACGCGCGCGGCGCGATGCGGCTATCGGCGCTGATGGGCACTGGCGTCGTCTATGTCATGACGCATGACTCGATCGGTCTCGGCGAAGACGGCCCGACCCATCAACCGGTCGAGCATCTCGCCGCGCTGCGCGCGATCCCGAACATGCGCGTGCTCCGGCCTTGCGACGCGATGGAGACCGCCGAGTGCTGGGAACTCGCGCTCAACCGCATCGACGGGCCGACGGTGCTGGTGCTGACCCGCCAGAACCTGCCGCAGCTCCGCACCACGGCTCCGAATGAGAGCCCGTGCAGCCACGGCGCCTATGAACTGGTCGCGGCCCAGGGTGACGCAAAAGTGTCATTGTTCGCCTCCGGTTCCGAAGTCGAGATCGCGGTTGCCGCGCAGAAGCAGCTCGCCGAGCGCGGCATCGCGACGCGGGTGGTCTCGGTGCCATCGCTGGAATTGCTGCTGGCGCAACCCGCCGAGCGGCAGAACGCCATCATCGGCCACGCCCCGGTCAAGATCGCGATCGAGGCTGCGGTACGCTGGGGCTGGGATGCCGTGATCGGCCGCGATGGTGAATTCGTGGGCATGCACGGTTTCGGTGCCAGCGGTCCAGCGAAGGATCTTTACAAGCACTTCGGAATTACCGCTGAGGCTGTCGTTAATGCTGCCCTGAAACGCGTCTGACGCTGGCCTGAAACGCGCACGCTGACGGTTGAGCTCGCCGCGAAAAAGGACTACCAAGGCTGCATCTTTTCCGCTCGCGTCCGGCTGAACCGGGCGTTCCGCCGTAAAATCCTCGTGGGAGCCATCCCGTGGGGCTGGCAGCAGCTTTTAGAGGAGACAACAGCATGGCAATCCGCGTCGCAATCAACGGGTTTGGCCGCATCGGCCGCAATGTATTGCGTGCCATCGCCGAGTCCGGCCGCAAGGATATCGAAGTGGTCGGCATCAACGACCTAGGCCCGGTCGAGACCAATGCGCACTTGCTGCGCTTCGACTCCGTGCACGGTCGTTTCCCCGGCACCGTCACCGTCGATGGCGACTCGATCAGCGTCGGCAACGGCAAGATCAAGGTGTCGGCCGAGCGCGATCCCACCAAGCTGCCCTGGAAGGAACTCGGCGTCGACATCGCGCTGGAATGCACCGGCATCTTCACCGCAAGGGACAAGGCCTCCGCGCACCTCACCGCCGGCGCGAAGCGCGTGCTGGTCTCGGCGCCTGCCGACGGCGCGGATGCGACCATCGTCTTCGGCGTCAACCACGACGTCCTGACCAAGGACCATCTGGTCATCTCCAACGGCTCCTGCACCACCAACTGCCTCGCGCCGGTCGCCAAGGTGCTGAACGACACCGTCGGCATCGAGACCGGCTTCATGACCACGATCCACGCCTATACCGGCGACCAGCCGACGCTGGACACCCTGCACAAGGACCTTTATCGCGGCCGCGCAGCGGCGATGTCGATGATCCCGACATCGACCGGTGCGGCGAAGGCGATCGGATTGGTTCTCCCAGAACTTAAAGGCAAGCTCGACGGCGTTTCGATCCGCGTGCCGACCCCGAACGTCTCGGTGATCGACCTCAAGATCGTCGCCAAGCGCAACACCGACGTCAATGAGATCAACGAGGCGATGAAGCGGGCCTCCGAGCAGCAGCTCAAGGGCGTCCTCGGCTACACCACCGCGCCGAACGTCTCGATCGACTTCAATCACGATCCGCACTCGTCGACCTTCCACATGGATCAGACCAAGGTGCAGAACGGCAATTTCGTGCGCGTGATGTCGTGGTACGACAATGAGTGGGGCTTCTCCAACCGCATGGCCGACACCGCGGTCGCAATCGGAAAGCTGCTGTAAGGCACTGAATGACCCTTCCGGCCTGGATCGGCATTCCCGGCGCGGTCTTGTTGATCGCGTTCATCGTGTACGGCTTCCGCCAGGGCACGAAGGTGACGACCAGGCAGGAAGGGGATCCGCCCGAGCGCGATTCTCCCTCCTGACCTGTGGTCGCCGCATGAACAAATTCCGTACCCTCGACGACGTCGATGTGAAGGGCAAGCGCGTGCTGTTGCGCGTCGACCTCAACGTCCCCATGGACAATGGCCGCGTCACCGACGCCACGCGGCTTGAGCGCGTCGCCCCGACCATCACCGAAATCTCCGACAAGGGCGGCAAGGTGATCCTGCTCGCCCACTTTGGCCGGCCGAAGGGACGCGATCCCAAGGAGTCGCTCAAACCCGTCGCCGAGGCGCTGTCGACGGTGATCAAGCGGCCCGTCGCCTTCGCCGACGACTGCATCGGCGAAGTCGCGGCCAAGGCCGTCGGCGCCATGAAGGACGGCGACATCCTCTGCCTGGAGAACACGCGTTTCCACAAGGAAGAAGAGAAGAACGATTCCGGTTTCGTCGCGGAGCTCGCCAAGCTCGGCGATATCTGGGTCAACGATGCCTTCTCGGCCGCGCATCGCGCGCACGCCTCCACCGAAGGCCTCGGCCACAAGCTGCCGGCCTATGCCGGCCGCACCATGCAGGCCGAGCTCGACGCGCTCGGCAAGGCGCTGGATGCGCCGACCAAGCCCGTGATCGCGATCATCGGCGGCGCCAAGGTGTCGACCAAGATCGATCTGCTGGAAAATCTAGTGACCAAGGTCGATGCGCTGGTGATCGGCGGCGGCATGGCCAACACCTTCCTGCACGCGCAGGGCATCGGCGTCGGCAAGTCACTCGCCGAAAAGGACCTTGCCCCGACCGCGCTGCGAATCATGGAAAAGGCCGAAGCGGCCAATTGCGCCATTATCCTTCCCGTGGATGCCGTGGTCGCGAACCAGTTCGCCGCAAATGCCCCCTCGCACGCCTATGGCCTGGATGCGATCCCGGCCGACGGCATGATCCTCGACGTCGGCCCGCAATCGATCGCGCGCATCCATTCCGCGATTGACGATGCGGCCACCCTGGTCTGGAACGGACCGCTCGGCGCCTTCGAGCTGACTCCATTCGACCGCGGCACCATGGTGTCCGCCAAACATGCCGCCGAGCGCACCAAGGCGAAGAAGCTGATTTCGGTCGCCGGCGGCGGCGACACCGTCGCGGCGCTGAACCAGGCGGGCGTCGCCGACGATTTTTCCTATGTCTCGACCGCGGGCGGCGCGTTTCTTGAATGGATGGAAGGCAAGCCGCTGCCGGGCGTCGAAGTTCTGAAGAAGGACTGATCTACCGTGATCACGCGCGAAAGCGCTGTAACTACAGGGAGAAACTGAATGGCACGCATTACGTTGCGGCAACTGCTCGACCACGCGGCTGAGCACGACTACGGCGTACCGGCGTTCAACATCAACAATATGGAGCAGGCGCTGGCGATCATGGCGGCAGCCTCCGAGGTCGATGCCCCCGTCATCATCCAGGCTTCGCGCGGCGCGCGCTCCTATGCCAACGACGTCATGCTCAAGCACATGATGGACGCCGTCACCGAGATCTATCCGCAGATTCCGGTCTGCGTGCATCTCGACCATGGCAACGAGCCCGCCACCTGCATGACGGCGATCCAGGCCGGCTTCACCTCGGTCATGATGGACGGCTCGCTAAAGGCCGACGGCAAGACCCCCGGCGACTGGGACTACAATGTCGGCGTCACCCGGACCGTGACCGGCATGGCCCATCTCGGCGGCATCTCGGTCGAAGGCGAGCTCGGCGTGCTTGGCTCGCTCGAAACCGGCATGGGCGACAAGGAAGACGGCCACGGCGCCGAGGGCAAGCTGTCACATGACCAGCTCCTCACCAATCCCGACGAAGCCGTGAAGTTCGTCCAGGAAACCAAGGTCGACGCGCTGGCGATCGCGATGGGCACCTCGCACGGCGCCTACAAGTTCACCCGCAAGCCCGACGGCGACATCCTCGCCATGAAGGTGATCGAGGAGATCCACCGCAAGCTGCCGAACACCCATCTGGTGATGCACGGCTCCTCGTCGGTGCCGCAGGATTTGCAGGAGATCATCAACGCCCATGGCGGCAAGATGAAAGCGACCTGGGGCGTGCCGGTTAGCGAGATCCAGCGCGGCATCAAGAACGGCGTGCGCAAGATCAACATCGACACCGATAACCGGATGGCGATGACCGGCCAGATTCGGAAAGTGCTGCACGACAATCCGGAAGAGTTCGATCCGCGCAAGTACCTGAAGCCGGCGATGGAGGCGATGACCAAGCTGTGCAAGCAGCGCCTGCAGGAGTTCAACACCGCAGGCCAGGCCAGCAAGATCAAGAAGGTGCTGACCACCGCCGAGATGGCCAAGCGCTACGCCAAGGGCGAGCTCGATCCGAAGGTCGCCTGAGAAACATTAACGACGGGACACCGTTTCTGACACGGTCGGAAGCGGTGTCCCGACCGGCAGCCTGCCGCCGCTGCAATAACCGGCCGCGACGAACGTTTTCTAGGCAATTGCCCGAGAACCGCCTATTTTGGCTCGCAAAGGCAAGTTGCTCTGGAGGACGCCCCGATGAATCTCGCTGACCTCAACAAAGTTGCGCTTGCCATGGTCGCCCCGGGCAAGGGCCTGCTCGCCGCCGACGAATCCTCGGGCACGATCAAGAAGCGTTTTGACGCCATCAAGGTCGAATCGACCGAGGACAGCCGCCGTGACTATCGCGAGATGCTGTTCCGCTCGCAGGAGGCGATGAGCAAATACATCTCCGGCGTTATCCTCTACGACGAGACGATCTGGCAGAATGGCAAAGACGGCACGCCGCTGGTCAGATTGATCGAGCAGGCCGGCGCCATCCCCGGCATCAAGGTCGATGAAGGTACGCAAACCCTGCCGAACTGCCCGGGTGAACTCGTCACATCAGGTCTCGACAAGCTCGCCGAACGCCTGGCGAAATATTACGAACGCGGCGCGCGCTTCGCGAAATGGCGCGCGGTGATCGATATCGGCACGGGCGGGAGCGGCACCGGCGGCCGGGGTATCCCGACCATGACCGCGATCCGCGTCAATGCGCACGCGCTGGCGCGCTACGCGGCGCTGTGCCAGGCCGCGCAGATCGTGCCAATCGTCGAACCAGAAGTGCTGATGGACGGCGATCACGACATCGACCGCTGCTACGACGTGACGCAGCGCGTGCTGAACCGCACCTTCCAGGAATTGCGGGTGCAACGGGTCGCGCTGGAAGGCATGATCCTGAAGCCGAACATGGCGATCTCGGGCAAAAAATGCGCGAAGCAGGCCTCGGTCCAGGAGGTCGCCGAGAAGACCGTCCGCCTGCTCAAGAGCTGCGTGCCGGCCGCCGTGCCGGGCATCGCCTTCCTCTCCGGCGGCCAGAACGACGAGGAAGCGACCGCGCATCTCGACGCCATGAACAAGATCGGCAATTTGCCCTGGCCGCTGACCTTCTCCTACGGCCGCGCATTGCAGGCCGCGCCGCAGCAGGCGTGGGCCGGCAAGGCCAACAATGTCGCCGCGGGCCAACGCGCCTTCTCGCATCGCGCCAGGATGAACAGCCTGGCGAGCACCGGCAAATGGGACGCCGGCCTCGAAAAGCAGGCGGCATAATTGGCTACCAAACCCGTTCCGCCGCGCCCCGCCCCGCGCCTCTATCTCGCGACGCCTGAAGTCGACGAGCCCGCGCAGCTTGTGGCCGACCTTCCCGGCCTGCTGGCCGCGGCCGATATCGCCGCGGTGCTGGTGCGGCTGCGTGAGACCGACCAGCGCACCATGATCTCGCGCGTCAAGGCGCTGGTATCGATCATCCAGAACGCCGGCGCTGCGGTCTTGATTGAGGGCCACGCCGAGCTGGTGGCCCGCGCGGGTGCCGACGGCGCGCATCTGATCGGCATTGCTGCGATGCAAGACGCGATGCCGTCGCTGAAGCCCGACCGTATCGTCGGAGTCGGCGGGCTGGCGACGCGCCACGATTCGATGGCCGCGGGCGAAGCCGGCGCCGACTACGTGCTGTTCGGCGAGCCCGATGCCAGCGGACAGCGGCCGTCGGTCGAAGCGATCGCCGAGCGGCTGCAATGGTGGGACGAATTGTTCGAGCCGCCTTGCGTAGGCTTTGCCGTCTCGCGCGAGGAGGCCGAGGAGTTCGCCGCAGCCGGTGCGGATTTCGTGCTGGTGGGTGACGTCGTCTGGGCCGATCCGCGCGGCGCGAAAGCGGCGCTGATCGAGATCGGCGAGGCCATCGCACGAGCGCGCGCCAGCACAAGGGCCAAGGCCGAGGGATGACGCCGGAATGAAGCGCCTGCGTCCGATAGGGGTTGCGCTCGGCTGCACGATGCTGGCGGGCGGTGCGATGGCGCAGCTGTCGATCACGCCGCCGGCCCAGACACCGCCTGCGAAGAAGGAAGCCCCCAAGGAGAAGCCGAAGGTCCATTCCCCGGTAGCCAAGAAGCCTGCGCCGAAGCCTGCGGCCACGCCGACGCCAACGCCGGCCCCCTTGCCGTCCCTGAAGCAGGCCTTCGACGATCCCAACGTCGATCTGGTCTACGGCGCCTATCAGCGCGGCATGTACAAGACCGCGTTCGATCTCGCGACCGCGCGTGTCCAGTACAACGGCGATCCCAAATCGATGACGATGCTGGGCGAACTCTACGCCAACGGCCTCGGCGTCAAGCGCGACTACGCCAAGGCCGATCAGTGGTACCAGAAGGCCTGCGACGCCGGCGATCGCGAGGCGATGTTCGCGCTCGCCATGATGAAGATCGCGGGCCGCGGCGGCCCGGTGAACAAGGACGCCGCGGTCAAGCTGCTGGCATCGGCGGTCAAGCTCGGCGAGCCCAAGGCGGCCTATAATCTCGCGCTGCTCTATCTCGACGGCCAGACCCTGCCGCAGGACGTGAAACGCTCGGCCGAACTGCTGCGGATGGCCGCGGACGCCGGCAACCCCGAAGCGCAATACGCGCTGGCGACCTTCTACAAGGAAGGCACCGGCGTGCCGAAAGACCTCGATAAGTCGGTGCGGCTGCTGCAGGCCGCCTCGCTCGCCGACAATGTCGACGCCGAGGTCGAATATGCCATCGCGCTGTTCAACGGCACCGGCACATCGCGCAATCCGCCGGCGGCGGTGGCCCTGCTGCGCAAGGCGGCCCGGCAGAACTCACCGATCGCGCAGAACCGACTCGCCTTCGTGCTGGCGACCGGCCAGGGCACGCCGCTGGACAAGGTCGAGGCGCTGAAATGGCACACGGTGGCCAAGACCGCCGGCAAGGGCGATCCCGCGCTCGACGAGACGCTCGCCAACATGAGCCCCGAAGACCGCGCCAAGGGCGAGGAAGCCGCCCGGAAATGGATCGGAAACAACGTCAAATGACGCCTTGACGGCGCCACGTCCAGAGGGCAACCCAGTCCGAACTTACCGGCGCCGCAGGCCGTTCCTCTGACCCCGCAAGCTCCTCCATCATGCTCTATTCCGCCGTCATCAATGTCATGGTCAAGGCCGCGCGACGCGCCGGCCGCAGCCTCAAGCGCGATCTCGGCGAGATCGAGCATCTCCAGGTGTCGCTGAAAGGGCCGGCGAACTTCGTCTCGCTCGCCGACAAGCGCGCCGAGGAAATGCTCTACACCGACCTCGACAAGGCGCGGCCCGGCTACGGCTTCCTCGGTGAGGAAGGTGGCAAGCGCGAGGGCGCGGACAAGAGCCACACCTGGATCGTCGATCCGCTCGACGGCACCACCAACTTCCTGCACGGCATCCCGCAATTCGCGATCTCGATCGGGCTTAAGCGCGAAGACACGGTGATCGCGGGCGTGATCTACAATCCCGCCAATGACGAGCTCTACATCGCCGAGCGCGGCAAGGGTGCGTTCCTCAACGACCAGCGGCTGCGTGTCGCCGGCCGCCGCAGGCTCGACGAATGCGTGATCGCCTGCGGCCTGCCGCATATCGGCCGCGGCGACCACGCGCTGGCGCAGCAGGAGATGGCCGCACTGCAGACCAAGGTGGCGGGCTTCCGCCGTTTCGGCGCCGCCTCGCTCGACCTCGCCTTCGTCGCCGCCGGCCGCCTCGACGGCTATTGGGAGCGCAATCTCAATTCCTGGGACATCGCAGCCGGCCAGATCATGGTGCGCGAAGCCGGCGGCACCATCTCCGGCATCCAGGGCAGCGACGACCCGCTGCAAACCGGCCACGTGGTCTGCGGCAATGAATTCGTCCACGGCGAACTGATCAAGGTGCTGAAGCCGCTCGGGCAATAGCACGACGGCTCCATCTAAGCCTCATCATCATCACCATCGTCCGCTTCCTCATCGCGAAATTCACCGCTGAGGGTCAGGCCCTCGATGGTCGTGGCGCCTTTGGACTTGATCACCCGGCGAAGCGGGACCGAACTCTCGCTGCGCAGCGCCTCCATCAGGGGTTCCGAATGGGTGACAATCCAGATGTCGGCGCGGCGTGACGCCTTGGCGATCAGGCGGCCCAACGGCGCCAACAGCGATGGATGCAGACTGGTCTCCGGTTCGTTCAGCGCGATGAACGGCGGCAGCCGATAGCCCATGAACACGGCGAGCAGGCAGATATATTTCAGCGTCCCATCGGACAATTCGTGGGCCTTGAACGGACGCGGCATATCCTCGAGCTGTAACTCAAATTCACACCGCCCATTTTCTTCCCATGCCCGGAGTTCGGCGCCTGGGAATGCGTCCTCGATCGCATCCTGCAGATCAGTGGTATCTCCCCTGATAATGGAGAGAGTCGCCAGAGTGGCAGCCAGATCGTGGCCATCGGCACTCAGCGAGGGCGTCGTAATTGCGAGACAAGGCTTTCGTATCGGTGACGCCGGATCGGTACGGAAGTCGTGATAGAATCGCCAGCCCAGCATGGCGTTCCTGATCAGGTCGATTTCGGGGCATTCCTTGCCATCCGAGAACCCGGCAAGCGCGGTTTCCGACGGTAGCACCGCATCCTTGTGGCCGCTCCAGGTGCCGCTCTCACCGCGCACGCTGACGAGTGAATTCGTCCGCTCCATCAGCAGAACTTTTCGCTTGCCGTGGGTCGTCTCGATCGTTTCCGACTTGATCATCGGCTCACCGGAAAATGCCGCCTCGAGCGGGCCGGGAAAGCCGAGCTCGATGGAATATCTGATGTGGTCGAATCTGGCAGCCAATCGCAGTCGCCCATCCTCGCCGCGCTTGCGAATGCCGGACCAGGAGACGGAATTCAATCCGCCTTCGTCGGCGATCGTGCGCGTGATCTGGCCTGTCGCCGCATCGCGCAACAGCGACAAGGATTTGTAGAGGTTGGATTTGCCAACACCGTTTTCGCCAACGAATACGGACAAGGGTTGAATGGGCATGAAGAGCCGCCGAATGGAGCGATAATTCGAGATCGCAATATCGGTCGGACGCATTACACGCTCACAATCCTCGGGTTGCCCGCGCGCTTCCAGTTCAATCCAGAGATGCAATCTGGATTGGTCAGCTTGCGAAAGCAAGCCGGAGGCGGTGCTAAGCTCTGATTTGATCAGCACCGACCTCGAGCATTAGTGACCGGACCCTGCCGGTGCCGGCGGGCCATACGCTTCAACCCTTTCCGTCACCTTCTCCCGATCCCCCGCCAGCACGCGCTGGACGCTGACGAAGAACACCGGGACCAGCAGCAGCGCCAGGATGACGACCGCGATCATCCCGCCCATCACTGACGTGCCGAGCGCCTGCTGGCTGGCGCCGCCGGCGCCGGTCGCGATCGCCATCGGCAGCACGCCGCAGACGAAGGCCAGACCCGTCATCAGGATCGGACGAAAACGCAGACTGCACGCCTCCACCGTCGCTTCGACCAGCGGCTTGCCCTGCGCGCGCAGATCCTTGGCGAATTCGATGATCAGGATGGCGTCCTTGGCGGCCAGACCGATGATGGTGATCAGGCCGACGGTGAAATAGACGTCGTTGGACAGGCCGCGCGTCGTCGCCGCCACCACCGCGCCGAGAATGCCGAGCGGAATCGTCAGCAGCACCGCGAGCGGAATGGTCCAGCTCTCGTAGAGCGCGGCGAGCAGCAGGAACACCACCAGCACCGACAGCGCCAGCAGGAATGGCGCCTGCGAGCCCGACAGCTTTTCCTGCAGCGACTGGCCGGTCCACTCATAGCCGAAGCCGCGCGGCAGCTTGTTGGCAAGCCGCTCCATCTCCGCGATCGCGTCGCCCGAGGTGAAGCCGGGCTTGGCCTCGCCGGAGATGCGCACCGCCGGATAATAGTTGAAGCCCGCGATTTGCGTCGGCCCCTTCGACCATTCGATGGTCGCGAAGGCCGAGAACGGCACCAATTGCCCGCGGCTGTTCTTCACATTGTAGTTGAGGATATCGTCCGCGTTCATTCGGCTGGTCTTGTCGGCCTGCACGATGACGCGCTGCATGCGACCCCGGTTCGGGAAGTCGTTGATGTAGTTCGAGCCGAGATTGGTCGAGATCGTGTTGTTGATGTCCTCGAAGGTGACGCCGAACGCGCCGGCCTTCTCGCGGTCGATCATCAGATTGACCTGCGGCGCCGGCGGCAGGCCCTCGACATAGACCTTCTGCAGCTTGGGGCTGGCATTGGCTTCCGCGATCAGGCGGTCGGACGCGGCGATCAGCGCCGGGTAGCCCTTCTGGCCGCGGTCCTGCAGGCGGAACGAGAAGCCCGACGAGTTGCCGAGGTTGTCGATCGGCGGCGGCTGCAGCGCCGAGATTTTGGCGTCGCGGATCGACGACAGCTCGCGATTGATGTCGGCAACGATCGCAGCCGCCGAATCCTGCGGGCCGCGCTCCGACCAGTCCTTCAGCGTGATGAAGGCCTGCGCGGTGTTCATGCCCTGGCCGAGGAAGCTGAAGCCGGTGAGGAACGTCACGTTATCGATGCCGTCGCGCTCCTTCAGATACTTCTCGACCTTCTCGACCGCCGCTTCGGTGCGCGCGTAGGACGACTCCGACGGCGTCTGCACGTCAGTGGTAATAAAACCCTGGTCGTCGACGGGCAGGAAGCCGCCGGGCAACCGCACGAAACCCCAGCCGACGCCGATCAACAATACGCCATAGATCAGCATCAGCCGTCCGGTGCGCTTCAGCGAGCCCTGCACCGTCCGCGTATAGCCAGCGCGGCTGGTGTCGAGCACGCGGTTGAACCAGCCAAACACGCCTTTGCGCGCGTGGCCGTGGCCCTTCTCGACCGGCTTGAGCAGCGTCGCGCACAGCGCCGGCGTCAGCGACAGCGCGAGCAACGCCGAGAAGGCGATCGCCGCCACCATCGTGACCGAGAACTGGCGGTAGATGATACCGACCGAGCCGGGGAAGAACGCCATCGGCACGAACACCGCCATCAGCACCAGCGTAATGCCGATGATGGCGCTCGTGATCTGCGACATCGCCTTCTTGGTCGCCTCCTTCGGCGACAGGCCCTCTTCGGCCATGATGCGCTCG
Source organism: Bradyrhizobium sp. LTSPM299 (assembly GCF_000938235.1). NCBI lineage: Bacteria > Pseudomonadati > Pseudomonadota > Alphaproteobacteria > Hyphomicrobiales > Nitrobacteraceae > Bradyrhizobium > Bradyrhizobium sp. LTSPM299. Next base: position 205,066 of record NZ_JYMU01000049.1, on the reverse strand, counting down.
ACGTTCTCGACCACGACGATGGCGTCGTCGACCAGGATGCCGACCGCCAGCACCATGCCGAACATGGTCAGCATGTTGATCGAGAAGCCCGCGATCATCAGCATGGCGCAGGTCCCGAGCAGCGCCACCGGAACCACGATGGTCGGAATGATGGTGTAGCGGATGTTCTGCAGGAACAGGAACATCACGATGAAGACCAGCACCACCGCCTCGACCAGCGTCATCAGTACCTTCTTGATCGAGGCTTCGACCACGGGCGTGATGTTGTAGGGAATTTCGTAACTGATATTGGCCGGGAAGAAGCGCGACAGCTCCTTCATCTTGGCCTCGACCGCGCTGGCAGTGGCGAGCGCGTTGCCCTTCGGCGACAGCAGCACCGAGAGGCCGGCGGTCGGCTTGCCGTCAAGCCGCGTGTTGAACTGGTAGCTGAGGCCGCCGACCTCGATCCGCGCGACGTCGCGCAACCGCACGGTCGAACCGTCGGCATTGGCGCGCAGGATGATCGCGCCGAACTCGTCGGGCGAGGAGAGCTGGCCCTTCACCAGCACCTGCGCGGAGATCTTCTGGGTGTCGATGCTCGGTTGGGCGCCGATGCTACCGGAGGCGACCTGGGCGTTCTGCGCCGTGATCGCCTTGTTGACGTCGTCGGCGAACAGGCCATAGCCGACCAGCTTGGCTGGATCGATCCAGATCCGCAGGCTGCGTTCGGTCGAATACAGCGTGGCGCGGCCGACGCCGGGAATGCGGCGGACCTCGCCCAGCACGTTGCGGATCATGAAGTCGCCCAGCCCAACCTCGTCGAGGCTGCCGTCGGTCGAATTCAGCGTGATGATCTGCAGCACGGCGCTCGAGGCTTCCTCGACCAGGATGCCCTGCTGGATCACGGCGCGCGGCAGCCGCGCCTCGACGCGCTTGAGGCGGTTCTGCACTTCGACCGAAGCCGAGCCGGTGTCGGTGCCCGGCTTGAAGTTGGCGATGATCTCGACCTGGCCGAGCGAGTCGCTGGTCGATTCGAAGTTCAGGATGTTGGCGGCGCCGTTCAGCTCCTCCTCAATCAGCCGCGTCACGCTGTTGTAGAGGTTCTCCGGCGACGCCCCGGGATAGCTGGTCGAGATCGAGATCGAGGGCGGCGCGATGATCGGATATTGCGCGATCGCGAGCAGCGGAAGCGAGATCGCGCCGATCAGACAGATGAACAGCGCGACGACCCAGGCGAAGATCGGCCTGTCGATGAAGAAACCGGGCATGTCAGATCACCGCTCGATATGGGCGGTTTGATGCGCGTCCGTCGCAGCCCCGGCCGATACGTCGGCCTGATTCCAGGCCTGCGGCCGCACCTTGTCGCCGGCGGCGAATTTCTGGAAGCCTTCGACCACGACCCGGTCGCCGGCCTTCAGGCCGTCAGAGACGAACCAGTGGCCGCCCTGCAGCGAGCCGGTGCGCACGGGCTGCACCGCGACGAGATTGTCATCCTTGACAACGAACACCTCGCTGCCGCCACCGCCATTGCGCTGGATTGCCTGCTGCGGCACGGCGATGGCATCGGTGTCGATGCCCTGCTCGATCTGCACGCGGACATACATGCCCGGCAGCAATTCGCGTTTCGGATTGGGAAACTCGCCGCGCAGCGTCACCTGCCCGGTATGGGCGTCGACCTTGGCTTCGGAGAACAACAGCTTGCCCGCCTCCGGATAGATCGAGCCGCCGTCGAGGACGAGGCGGACCTTCAACGCATCGGGCGAGATGCGGTCGAGATCGCCGCTCTCGAAGGCGCGGCGGAGCTGGTTCATCTCGGTGACCGACTGCTGGAAGTCGGCATAGATCGGATCGAGCTGCTGGATTGTCGCAAGGCTCGCGGTATCGTTCTGCACGACGAGCGCACCTTCGCTGGCCAGCGCCGCACCGACGATCCCATCGATCGGCGCACGGATCGTCGCATAATCGAGATTGAGTTTTGCGCGCGCGACTTCGGCCTCGCGGCCCTGGACGTCGGCCTCGGCCTGCTTCAGGTTCGCGATCGCCTTCTCGTTCTCGGCTTCCGGCGCGGCGCGCTGGCTGGTCAGCGTCGCGATACGGCGAGCCTGCAGCGAGGCCTGCTCGCGCACGGCCTCGGCACGTGCCAGCGCGGCTTCGGTCGACTGCACCTCGACTTCAAACGGGCGCGGATCGATCTGGTAGAGCGGATCGCCGGCCTTCACCTCGCTGCCCTGGTGGAACATGCGCGTGACGATGATGCCGGAGACGCGCGGGCGCACCTCGGACACCCGCGTCGGCGAGATGCGGCCCGGCAGCTCGCGCACCATCGCGCGCGCCTGCGGCTTCACGGTGACGACACTGACGTCCGGCTCGGATGCTTGTGCGGCGGCCGTCGCGGTGTTCGCTTCATCGCAACCGCCAAGCAGTGGCGCCGTCACGGCCAGCATCAATGCAATGCATGCCGATTGCGCGCGAAGTCCAGACATGAAGATGATCGCCCCTGATTTGGTGTGAACAAACAACGGCGGCGTCACGACGACACCGCTGCGTTGCTGCGGTGAACATAGATTTTGCTTGCTGCGACGCAATGCGTTTGCCGGGCGGCTCATTGTCACATAAGCCTATCGCGCTGATTTCGCGGGTTCTTTCGTCGGCTCACCGGATTGTGAGCGGGTTCCATCGCAGGCTGTGGGACCAAGTTAAGGAATGCGTGAGCGGGAGCGCGGCATTTGCGTGCATATCGACGCAGCATGCCGCAACATTGTGAGGCGATGGAGCGAATCGCCGGCCAAGCCCTGCTCCTCCTCCGATGCGTTCGGCTTGGTCTTCTCGTTGCGGTCCGCGGCGGGATCACCACCCGAGCGACGGGTGAGGGTACGCCGGACAAGCCGGGATACCCGCGCAAAGCGGGTGCGGGCCACTCCGGCTTCAACCCGAGGGTCCTTCTTCGTGCTGTTGATTTGGCTTTCCTGCCTTTCCTCCTACCGCCGCTGTGCCATATTGCAGGCTGATGCGGCCTTCGCGAACGGATGACCCGGCAATGCCTCCTTCCCGCTCCGACATGGAGATCGAACTGAGCAAGCTGTCCTCGCCCCGGATTTTCCTGGTGCGGATGCTGGTGTTCCTGGTGCTGTGCGGCCTGGTCGGCGTCGTGCTCTACAAGCAGATCGTCACCGCCTTCTTCGCCAATCCCGGGCTGAACGCCCTGATCGGGCTGGTGCTTCTGGTCGGGATCATCCTGACGTTCCGGCAGGTGATCCGGCTCTATCCTGAAGTCGCCTGGGTCAACAATTTCCGCATCGCCGATCCCGGCCTTGCGATCGACCGCCGCCCGACCCTCTTGGCTCCCATGGCCGCGATCCTCGGCGGCGAGCGCACCGGCCGGATGACCATTTCGCAGCAGACCATGCGGCATCTACTCGATTCGATCGCGACCCGCCTCGACGAGGCCCGCGACATTTCGCGCTACATGACCGGCCTCCTGGTCTTCCTCGGCCTGCTCGGCACCTTCTGGGGCCTGATCGAGACGGTCGGCTCGGTCGGCAAGGTGATCGACGGGCTGAAGGTCGGTGGCGACGCCGGCGCGCTGTTCGACACGCTCAAGGAAGGCCTCGCCGCCCCGCTCGGCGGCATGGGCATTTCGTTCTCGTCCTCGCTGTTCGGCCTCGCCGGCTCCTTGATCCTCGGCTTCCTCGACCTGCAGTCGAGCCAGGCCCAGAACCGCTTCTACACCGACCTCGAAGACTGGCTCGCCACCACCGTGCGCGGCATTTCCGGCGATGGCATGGAAAGCGGCAGCGGCGGCGGTGACCTGCAGGGCGCGATCGAGCGGTTGCGCACTGCTGTCGAGGACGGCGGCAGCAACCGCAGCACCACCGCCGCGATGGCCAATCTCGCCGAGGCGATTCAGGGGCTGGTCGCGCATATGCGCACCGAGCAGCAGATGATCCGCGAATGGGCCGACGGCCAGGGCGAGCAGAACCGCGAGATCAAGCGTCTGCTCGAGCGCCTCGCCCGTCAGCCCGAGAAGAGCTGAGCCACGGAGATCAGCGTGCTGGATCACGTCACCATCGGCATCACTGATATCGAGCGCTCGAAGGCCTTCTACGATCAGGCCCTGCAGGCGCTCGGCATCAGTCGCCTGTATGCGGAGGGTATTGGCTTCGCCGGCTACGGGATCCGCCCGAAGGCATTCTTCTGGATCGGCACGCGCAGCACGCCGCAGACCGGCGCCCACATTGCTTTCACGGCGAGCGACCGCACCACCGTCGACCGGTTTTACGAGGATGCGATCAAGGCCGGCGGAAGGGACAATGGGCCACCCGGAATACGCCTGCATTACCATGCCAACTACTACGGCGCCTTCGTCCTCGACCCCGACGGCCACAATATCGAGGCCGTCTGCCACTCCCCGCAGGACTGAACGCGTCCAACAATGAGAACCTGAATGGCCCTCGCCCGTAGCCGCCGCAGTGAATCCGCTTTCAACTACTGGCCCGGCTTCGTCGACGCGCTGTCGACGCTGGTGCTGTCGATCGTGTTCCTGCTGTCGGTGTTCCTGGTGGTGCAGTTCTTCCTGTCGCAGGAGGTCACCGGCAAGGACAAGGCGCTGGAGCAGCTCAACGCCAAGCTCGCCCAGCTCAACGATCTGCTGTCGCTGGAGAAGCTCAGCAAGCTGACGCTCGACGACCAGGTGTCGCAGCTGCGCGCCGGGCTTGCCTCGGCCGAGAGCGAACGCGACCGCGTCAAGGGGCTTTACGAGGGACTGGCGAGTTCCGGCAATGACGCACAGGGCCGCGCCAACGAGCTCAACAAGGCGCTGGATTCCGAGAAGGGCGTCACCTCGCGCGCGCTGGCGCAGATCGAGGTGCTGAACCAGCAGATCAGCGCGCTGCGCCGCCAGCTCGCAGCGCTTGAGGAGGCGCTCGACGCCTCCGAGAAGCGCGACAAGGAATCGCAAGGGCGGATCGCCGATCTCGGCTCACGCCTGAACGTCGCGCTGGCGCAACGGGTGCAGGAGCTGTCGAGATACCGTTCGGAATTCTTCGGCCGCCTGCGCGCCATCCTCGGCAACCGCCCCGATATCCGCGTCGTTGGCGACCGCTTCGTGTTCCAGTCGGAGGTGTTTTTCGACACCGGACAGGCGACGCTGCTGCCCGAAGGCAAGACCGAGCTCGACACGGTGGCGGGCGCGCTGACCGATCTCGACAAGCAGATTCCGAGCGAGATCGCCTGGGTGCTGCGGGTCGACGGCCACACCGACGTACGGCCGATCAACAGCCCGCTGTTCAAGTCGAACTGGGAGTTGTCGTCGGCGCGCGCGATCTCGGTGGTGCAATATCTGGTCTCGCTCGGCGTGCCGGCGCAACGCCTGGTCGCCGCCGGCTTCGCCGAATTCCAGCCGCTCGACACCGCGCAGACCGAAGACGCCTACAAGCGCAACCGCCGCATCGAGCTGAAGCTGACGGAACGGTAGGTGGCAAGCGGCTTCCAACTCCGCCCATATCGCGCAGCCGACGAGGACGCGGCGATCGAGCTGTGGCTGAAGACCTGGCAGCAGGCCTATCCGTCGATCGACTTCAACGCCCGCGTGGCATGGTGGCGCGAGCGCTGGCGGAATGAGCTGGTCGTGAATGCTACGATCGTCGTCGCCGAGCAAGCCAGCGCGCTGACCGGCTTCGTGACCATCGACAGCGCGGGCTATCTCGACCAGCTCGTGGTCGATCCGGCGCAATGGGGCTCGCCGCTGGCAAGCGCGCTGGTCAGCGAGACGAAGCGCCTGTCGCCCACCGGCGTCACGCTGCTCGTCAACAAGGACAACACCCGCGCCATCCGCTTCTACGAACGCAACGGGTTTTCGCATGCCGGCGAGGACGTCAATCCGACCTCGGGACGGCCGGTGCTGAGGATGAGTTGGACGGCGTGAGGGTGGGGATGGTTTTCGATTCACTCTCAAACAGCGCGGTGTCGTCACCCGCGCATGCGGGTGATCCGGTATTCCAGAGACGTTCGTGCTTGAGCCGAGAGGCCGCGGCGTACTGGGTCGCCCGGTCCATGTGCGCAATTGCGCACAGGCCGGGCGATGACAGGTGTGAATGGGGACGAAGCTTCGAATTCTCGCGACACGACCTGCCCGAGCTTTGCATTTCGTTTGCCCTCTCACTTGGTAGGGCGCAGGGAAAGCCGGGTGCACGCTGCACCCGCGGTCTCGTGTGCAAAGGGTAGAAGAAAACGCACACGAGCATACAGGTTCAGCGGAGGCACTCCGGCTTTTCCTGCGCGATGGTTTACGGCTTATACGCGCTCTCCCCGGCGAGACTAGGCTTTGTTGTCACCGCCATCGGAAGAGGCATTTGCCTCTTCCGACAGGACACCTACCACTGGGGCGTCAGAACCACACGATTTCGCCGTCCGCCTCATGCGCACTCGTCAGTTGCGCATTCGTCGTCCACCGCATCTCACCGCAACGTCCGTGACGATCGCGAGCGCCCCTCAATCGGGTGAAACGGAGAGATTTATACACTGAGTTTCTCTTCTGATAAAGCGAAATATTTTTCGCGCGAGGGCTTGCGCCGCCGGGCAACTCAGATGTAAAGGCCGATTTCTATCCCGCGTCATTCCGGGGCATGCGCAGCATGAACCCGGAATCCATTTCACCCCCAAACGTGCAGCTAATTGGATTCCGGGTTCTCGCTCCGCGAGCCCCGGAATGACGAGAGAGACTCAGCGCCCGACCAGCTGCTGCAAATGCTCCGGATAGCGCGCGCCCTGCACCTCGACCGCGGCGACGGCCTTGGCGATCTCGGCGAGATCACCTGATGTCAGCTCGACTTGCGCGGCGCCGACGTTTTCGTCCAGGCGATGCAGCTTGGTGGTGCCGGGGATCGGCACGATCCAAGGCTTCTGCGCCAACAGCCAGGCCAGCGCGATCTGCGCCGATGTGACGTTCTTGCCCGCGGCGATCTTGGTCAGCAGATCGACCAGCGCCTGATTGGCGCGGCGTGCCTCCTGCGAGAACCGAGGCACGATGTTGCGGAAGTCGCCGCTATCGAATGTCGTGGTGTCGTTGATCGCGCCGGTGAGAAAGCCCTTGCCGAGCGGGCTGAACGGCACGAAGCCGATGCCGAGCTCTTCGAGCGTCGGCAGGATCTCCTGCTCCGGCTCGCGCCACCACAGCGAATATTCGCTCTGCAATGCCGTGACCGGCTCCACCGCATGGGCGCGGCGGATGGTCTGGGCGCCGGCCTCCGAGAGGCCGAAATGCCGGACCTTGCCGGCGGCGATCAGATCCTTCACCGCGCCGGCGACGTCCTCGATCGGCACCGCGGGATCGACGCGATGCTGGTAGAACAGATCGATCACATCGGTCCGCAGCCGCTTCAGCGAGGCCTCCGCCACCGCCTTGATGTGCTCGGGCCGGCTGTTCAGGCCGCGCTGCTGCCGGGTCGCCGGATCGATGTCAAAACCGAACTTGGTGGCGATCACGACATTGTCGCGGTAGGGCGCCAGCGCTTCGCCGACCAGTTCCTCATTGGTGAACGGGCCGTAGACCTCGGCGGTGTCGAAGAACGTAACGCCGCGCTCGACCGCAGCACGGATCAGCGCGATACCCTGCGCCTGCTCGACCGCCGGACCGTAGCCGAAGGAGAGGCCCATGCAGCCGAGACCGATCGCCGCGACCTCCAGATTGCTTTTGCCGAGTTTGCGTTTCTGCATGATGTCTCTCCGCCTTGAGCGCTGAAATCTGTTCTGCAGGATTTAAGGGGTGCACAAGCACACGATTAGACGTAGAGATCGGGATGGACTTATGAGCAGGACTCATGAATGCCGCGGCACGACATCAATGATCTGATTGCCTTCCTCGCGGTGGCGCGGGAACGCAGCTTCACCCGCGCCGCCGCGCGGCTCGGCGTGTCGCAGTCGGCGCTCAGTCACACCGTCCGCGCCCTGGAGGAGCGATTGGGGGTGCGGCTGTTGACGCGGACCACGCGCAGCGTCGCGCCGACCGAGGCCGGCCAGCGGCTGCTGCAGGGCGTCGGCCCGCGCCTGGAGGAGATCGAGGCTGAGCTCGTCGCGCTGGGCGAGCTGCGCGATAAGCCTGCCGGCTCCATCCGCATCACCAGCGGCGAGCACGCGGCAGAGACGATCCTGTGGCCGGCACTGGCCGACTTCCTGCCGCGCTATCCCGACATCAAGGTCGAGCTGACCGTCGACGAGGCGCTCACCGACATCGTCGCGGAGCGTTATGACGCCGGCGTCCGCCTCGGCGAGCAGGTGGCCAAGGACATGATCGCGGTGCGGATCGCCCCGGACTTCCGCATGATCGTGGTCGGGGCGCCGTCCTATTTCAGGCGGCGGGAACGGCCGAAGCAACCGCAGGACCTGACCCAGCACGCCTGCATCAACATCCGCATGCGGACCCATGGCAACATCTACGCCTGGGAGTTCGAGAAACGCGGGCGCGCGATCAAGGTGCGCGTTGACGGACAAGTGGTGTTCAACAGCGGCGCATTGCGGATCAAGGCTGTCATGGCCGGGTTCGGGCTTGGCTATGTGCCCGAGGACCGGGTGCGCCCGCAGCTCGCCAAGGGCCAACTGATCCAGGTGCTGGACGATTGGTGCGCGCCGTTTCCGGGCTATCACCTCTATTACCCGAGCCGGCGGCAATCCTCGCCAGCCTTCGCGCTGCTGGTGCAGGCGCTGCGATATCGGGGCTGAGGCACATGTCTTGGTCTTGCGCTGGCGAAGCCGGAATGATAGAGGAACGGCCCAATCGCTGGCGGCTGGCTCGCCGTTAGCGCCACCACTCTTGGGGACTTCACGGAGCTATGCGCCACTATCTGACGAGCTTTAGCACCGGATACGCCCAATCGTATTGACGATTGGAGTGTGTCCGCATGCGAGAGACGCGTCAGTGCCTGAGTGGTTAAAAGGGCCCGACTGTAAATCGGGTGGCTTAGTCCTTCGGTGGTTCAAATCCATCCTGACGCACCAACTCTCGACTACCTCGGCCGAGGTAGCTCAGTTGGTAGAGCGCTGCGTTGAAGGCGCAGGCGTCGGCGGTTCGAGCCCGTCCCTCGGCACCAATTTCAAATTAGGCAGGCCAGCTAACGAAGGCCAAACCGTCGCCATCGGGGCGATGTTCGTTATGGGTCCAAAAAGCGACGTGCTTAAATTCTGAAGGCATGCCGCGATTGCCCCCCTGAAGACGAACATGCACATGGTTGCGGGAAATCCCTCGACTGGGCGATCGCAGTCCAAGACACGTCAATCACACGAATATTTGCACCGCGACCTGTGCCCGCCGTGGGAACGAGACCTGCGCAGCCGACGTTGATGCTGCGTTCGTAACGCAACCTCGCGGCCTTCGCGGACGTCCCCTTCCGTCCGGGCCGCGCTTGCTGCCTCGACCTGACGGTCGCTGTCGCGCGGGCCTCCCGTCGCAATTCGGAGAATCGAATGCTCAAGACCAAGTTCGCCGTCATCATCGCCGCCGGCCTGACGCTCGCGCCGGCTCAGCTTCTTGCACAGGGCACGGGAGGCAGCGCACTGCCACCGAGACCGGGAGATCGCGCCGCTCCCTCAGGCAGCACTGCGCTGCCGGCCCAGCCGGGACAGCGCGTCGGGTCTTCGGGTGGCGTGGGCGGCAGCGCGCCGCCGGCCAACCCGGGGGCGCCCAGTACGACGACGGGTAGCACAACGGGAAGATGAGACGGAGACGCGGTCGGACTACGCCGCGCTGACGGGCTCGGCGTCCGCTTCAACCGGCGCCTCAGCCACGATGAACTTCAACCCATAGGTCTTGCCGCGGCGCCAGACCACTTCGCAGGCGTGACGCTTGGAGTGATCGGCGAGCAGCGTCAGCGCGAGCCGGTCCTTGACGTCGAACTCCACCTCGGTGACGATCTTGGCGCCGCCGGGCGAGACGTCCACGACGGCACAATCGCTGTCGGTTGCGCCACCGTCGACGGTGATCCATGCCGGACGATTGTTGAGCTGGCGCCGCGGCTCCCGACTGACCTTGCTCCGTGACCCGTTGCTCGCCATCGTCGTGACCCGCCGTGACCCTTTGGGACGTTGAACGCCGGGCATGCTGGCCGCCCGGCACACAACCGCTTCAGCCATCATGCCGCCTCCCCCGTAAAGTCCGGCTTAGCGCGATCGCTTGAACTTTACCGGAATCTTGACGCGGCTTTTAGGCAACCCAAATTCATCAAATCCGGCAGTGGGATACCAATCGTAAGGATGATCGTCGCTTGACTTGAAACGAGCGCTGTTGATGACTGGCGCACGTGGCCTCAGGCCACGTCCCTGCAACAAGAGCGGCATCAAGACGCCTCTGTCCTTCGGAAACGCCCCATGCTGATCCCCTTGGCCGACGTGCCGCGCTGGCATGCCGAACGCAAACCCACTGAGGCGATCGCCGTCAGTCACGGCCGGGATACGCTGACCTGGACGCAGCTCGAGCGCGGTGCAAATGCGCGGGCGCGGGCCTTTGCCGCCAAGGGCGTCAAGCCCGGCGATTTCGTCGCGATCGGACTGCCGAACAGCAACGCGTTCTTCGAGACCAGTTTCGCGGTGTGGAAATGCGGCGCGACGCCGACCTCGCTGTCATGGCGGCTGCCGCGCGGCGAGGCCGCCGCCGTGCTCGAGATCCTGAGGCCTTCGCTGGTGGTCGGCGGCGAGGCCGACTGGAATGCGCCGAATGTACTGCCGGTGGATTTCACGCCGGAAGGATTTTCCGACGCGCCGCTGACGGCTCCGATCGCGCGCTACTGGAAGGCGATGACGAGCGGCGGCTCGACCGGACGGCCGAAGGTGATCCTCGATCACAATCCGGCCGTCGTCGACACCGCGGCACCGCTGCTACTCGGGATTCCGCTCGAAGCCTCGCTGCTCAATCCGGGGCCGCTGTATCACAATGCGCCGTTCATCCTGTCGCACTCCGCGCTGTTCGGTGGCGGGCGCCTCACCGGCATGGTGAAGTTCGACGCCGAAGAGACGCTGCGGCTGATCGAGGCCAACCGCGTGCAATGGGTGAATTTCGTGCCGACCATGATGCACCGGATCTGGGCGCTGCCCGACGAAGTGCGCAACTGCTACGACGTCTCGAGTTTGCAGATCGTGTTTCACATGGCCGCCCCGATGCCACCATGGCTGAAGGAGAAATGGATCGAGTGGCTCGGGCCGGAGCGGATCTGGGAGCTCTATGGCGGCACCGAGCGGCAGGGCGCCTGCGTGATCTCGGGTGTCGAATGGCTGGCGCACAAGGGCTCGGTCGGCAAGATCAGCGAGACCGCGAAGCTGCGCATCATCGGCGAGGACGGCAACGACGTCGCGCCAGGGGAGACCGGCGAAATCTATTTCCTGCCCAACGACGGCGCCGGCTCGACCTATCACTATCTGGGCGCGGCGCCGAAACGGCGGCCGGACGGCTGGGAATCGCTCGGCGATATCGGGCGGCTCGACACTGATGGTTATCTCTATCTCGGCGACCGCCTCGCCGACATGGTGCTGCGCGGCGGCGCCAACATCTATCCCGCCGAGGTCGAGGCCTCCGTCAGCGAACATCCCGAGGTGCGCTCCTGCGTCGTGGTCGGCCTGCCCGATCCGGAATTCGGCCAGCGCGTGCACGCGATCCTCGAGCTCGCCGACGATGCCGACGCGCAGGCGATCGCCGACAGGATGGGCGATTTCCTCAAAGACAAGCTCAGCCGCTACAAGCATCCGGAAAGTTTCGAGCGCGTCGATGTGGCGCTACGCGACGATTCCGGAAAGGTCCGCCGCACGCTGCTGCGCGATGAGCGCGCCGCCTGGATCAAGGACAACCGCGCCTTCCGCATCATGCCGACGCGCCGGTCGTCGAAGGCGGATTGAGCAAGGAAGAACCGCGGCAAAGACTACATTCTCGGTCTGGACAATGCGTCCTTGCTGACAAACAGGAGGCGTCGGCGAAAAGCCGTCGGACTCTCGGCGACCAGCACGCCCTTGAACGATTGCAGGCCGCCGGCGAAGAACGGCTCGCGGAGTCCGTTGCCATGGGTCTCGCTCCACTCGGGTATCGCCAGGCCGTAGACTCGCGCAAGGTGCTCTGCGACCGCAGCCACATAGGCGTCATGGACGGCGTCAATCGACGCCGGTCGCTGGTCGATCGCCTGTTGGCGTGAATTGATGTTCACATAGAACGAATCGAGGAACTCCCGCAGCGACGGGTCGAACTTCTGTTCGCCGGTCCCAACGCGGCGAACCACCTCTCTCAATGTTTCCGGCTTCTTGCCAAATAGGCTCAAGTCGCGCTCGACGCTATTATACGTTTTGCCGCGTCCGTAAATAATCTGTTTGTAACACAAAAACTTCCAGCGAACCGCTCCGATCAACTACCATCCCGCAAGAAATGGACTTGCGACACGGCGCGCCGATGGTGAAGCGGGATGCGAACAGCTGGGTAGCCCGCCCTGCCTTGCGGGAGGCAGGTCTGCACGCCACATGAGCTGTGCAGGCGGTCGTTGGAGGTATATGTTTTCACTTTCCCTGCCGGCAGAACCTCGGATTTAATCGGGGTTCCAGCGCTGCACGCCAGGAGACCTCTCAGATGCCCGCCTTGACCGAATGGAAAGTGCCGCCGGCCTTTCAGCCCCGCCCGGAAGATTATCGCTTTGATCTCGATCGCGCACTGGCCTCGGTGGTCGGGCTGCATTCGATCATTCCATCCGACGCCTTCAGCGCCGAGACGCTCGGCACCGAGCGCGCCGGCAACGGCGTGCTGATCGACGACGGGCTGGTGCTGACCATCGGCTATCTGATCACGGAAGCCGAATCGGTCTGGCTGCATCTCGGCGACGGCCGCGTGGTCGAAGGCCACGCGCTCGGCCTCGATTTCGAATCCGGCTTCGGCCTGGTGCAGGCGCTCGGCCGGCTCGACGTCGACCCGCTGCCGATCGGATCCTCGGCGGCAACGCGGATCGGCGACAATGTCATCGTCGGCGGCGCCGGCGGCCGCACGCGCTCGGTCGCGAGCCAGATCGCCGCCAAGCAGGAATTCGCGGGCTACTGGGAATATCTGCTGGACGAGTCGATCTTCACCTATCCGTCGCATCCGAACTGGGGCGGCACCGGGCTGATCTCGAACACCGGCGAGCTGATCGGCATCGGCTCGTTGCAGCTCGAGCGCGAGAAGAGCGGCAAGGCCGAGCACGTCAACATGGTGGTGCCGATCGACCTGTTGAAGCCGGTGCTGACCGATCTGCGCAAGTTCGGCCGCGTCAACAAGCCGGCGCGGCCGTGGCTCGGCATGTACACGACGGAAATCGACGACCGCGTCGTCGTGGTCGGCATTGCCGGCAAGGGACCCGCGGCGCGCGCCGAGCTGAAGACCGGCGACGTGATCCTCGCGGTCGCCGGCGAGACGGTGACGAGCCAGACCGAGTTCTACCGAAAACTCTGGTCGCTCGGCTCGGCCGGCGTCGATGTGCCGCTGACCGTCTATCACGAGGGCGTCACCTTCGACGTGACGCTGACCTCGATCGACCGCGCCAAGCTGTTGAAGGCGCCACGGCTGCACTAAATTTCGAGCTAGAAGAGACGAGAGGCAGCCGCGATGAGCGAGGCCGTGGTTGATAACATCGTGGCCGTACTGCCGCCGCTGTTGCAGACGCTGGAATCGTTGTCCTATGTCGCGCGCAATCTCAACCCGCCCGACTTCGGCCGCGTGATGGAGATTGCAGGCGAGCCCGACGCGGCGCTGCAAACGGTCCAGCCACGGCTGGCCGATTGGCCTGAAAAATTCGCGCACGTCAAGAACGCGCTTCTGGCCGCCAGCGACGCGGCGCTCGCGGGCTATGCGGGCCTGCGCGCGGTGGAGAACGGCCAAGGCGATCTCGTCAGCGTGTTCCGCGCGCTGCGCTATGCGCCGCGGGCGCAGGAGGCGCTCTATCCGCTGGTCGCGCAGCTGCCGCCGGTGAGCCAATTCTTCGTTGCGCCCGAATTGCGCGAGGATGCCGCTCTGCTGGCTAAGCTCGAAGCGCCCGCCAACGACAACACCGGCATCTTCCATGAGCGGAACGAGCCCGGCAGCCGCGGCGGCTTCTCGCTCTATGTGCCGGAATATTACACGCCCGATCGCGCCTGGCCGCTGGTGGTGGCACTGCATGGCGGCAGCGGTAACAGCCGCGGCTTCCTGTGGAGCTGGCTGCGCGACGCCCGCAGCCGTGGCGCCATCCTGATCGCGCCGACCGCAACCGGCCAGACCTGGGCATTGATGGGCGGCGACACCGACACGCCGAACCTCAACCGCATCCTCGACGAGGTCGGCGCGCGCTGGACCATCGACAGCCAGCGCATGCTGCTGACCGGCATGAGCGACGGCGGCACGTTCAGCTACGTCACCGGCCTCGACGGCGCCTCGCGCTTCACCCATCTTGCGCCTGTGGCGGCGACCTTCCATCCGCTGATGGCCGAGATGGCCGATGCAGACCGGTTGCGTGGCCTGCCGATCTTCATCACCCATGGCCAGCAAGACTGGATGTTTCCGGTGCAGACTGCACGGCAGACCCAGCAACTGCTGTCGGCCGCCGGCGCTAACGTCACCTACCGCGAACTCGACGATCTCAGCCACTGCTATCCGCGCGAGATGAATGCGGAGATTTTGCAATGGCTGAATCAGGGATCGGCCGACGGCGCCTGAGGCGATTAGTTGTTCACCCGCGGCTTGAGCAAATCCGAGAAGCCGACCCGGTGCAGCATCTCGTTACGGACGCGGTCGATCACGCCGAAGGCGACCTCGGCACCGTCCTGCGTCGGATCGATATGGACGCGGAACGGCCGCTTGCCGAACGGCATGTCGACGACCTCGACGATCGCGTTGGCGACCGATGACGCATCCGCATCCTCAGGCACGATCGCCGAGAACGCTTTCATGATCTCTTCGCCGAACCCGGCATAGGGACCTGCTTCGTATTCGGCGACACGCGCCTGATCGGCGGGTCGGCCGGAATGGGCGAAGTGATTGGTGCCGCCGGTGAAGGCGCCGGGCACGATGATCGAGGTTTCGATGCCCCAGCGCGACAACTCCCGCGCATAGATCACCGCCATCGCGTCCATGCCGGCCTTCGCCGCGAAGTACGGCGCGAGATAGGGCGGCGTGCCGCCGGCCGAGCTGCTGCTCGACACCCAGACCACGAGTCCCCTGCCCTGCTTGCGCAGCTGCGGCAGCGCCGCGCGGTTGACGCGCTGGGTCGACAGCACGTTGACGTCGTAGAGTTCGGCGAGCTGTTCGGGCGTGAACGCTTCGGCCGGACCGAACACCATGTGGCCGGCATTGTGCATCACGACGTCGAGACGGCCTTGCTCGGTGACGATTTTTGCGATCGCGGCATCGGCTGACGCCTGCGAACCGACGTCGAGTTCGAGCGCGCGCAGATCGACCTTGTTCTCCTTCGCGAACGCCTCGACATCGGTGACTGCTGCGGCGTTGCGGCCAGTGGTTTCGCGCATCGACGCATAGACGGTGTGATCGGCGCTGGCGAGCGCATTGGCGGTGAGCCGGCCGAAACCGCTCGACGCACCGGTGATGACGATGACTTGCTTCATGACGAATATCCTCGTGATGTTGGGTTGAATGAGTGCTTGAGGGCGTCAGACCAGGCCGCCATTGGCGCGCAGCGTCTGGCCGTTGATCCACCCTCCGTCGGGACCGGCGAGGAACGACACGGCAGCGGCGATGTCGTCGGGCGTGCCGAGCCGCTCCAGCGGGACCATCTTGGCGAAGCGGTCGATCAGCTCGTCCGACTTGCCGTTGAGGAACAGGTCGGTCGCGGTCGGGCCGGGGGCGACGGCGTTGACGGTGATTGCGCGGCCGCGCAATTCCTTCGACAGGATCGCGGTGAGCGATTCGATCGCCGCCTTGGTCGCGACATAGATGCCGTAGCTCTCCAGCTTGGTGCCGACCACGCTGGTCGAGAAATTGACGATGCGTCCGCCGTTGCGCAGCCGCCGCGCCGCCTCGCGCATGGTGTTGAAGCTGCCCTTCAGGTTGACCGCGACCTGCTGGTCGAACAGCGCGTCGTCGCTGTCGGCGATTTTTGCGAGCTTCATGATGCCGGCATTGTTGACCAGCACGTCGACGCCGCCGAAGGCCGCCTCCGCCGCGTCGAACAGGCCGCGCACCGCGTTGGCGTCACTGACATCGGCCTTCGCCGTCAGCGCCCGGCCGCCGGCCGCCTCGATCGTGCTGGCGATGGTTTCAGCCGGCTTGGCGTCGCCGGAGTAGTTGATCACGACGGTGAAGTTGTCCCGGGCGAGCCGCTCGGCGATCGCCGCGCCGATCCCGCGCGAGGCACCCGTCACCAGAGCTACCTTGTTGGTTTGGTTCGTCATTTTCAGTCTCCCATCAGTTGAGCGGCAGCGCCGCGTTCGAGGGGAGGATCCTACGCCTTGGCATTATCCGGATAATCATGCATCTTCTGGCATCACTATTCGCTTGGTTCGGATAATTGGATGGACCGATTTGATGCGATGCGCGTGTTCACCCGCGTGGTGGAGCGGCGCAGCTTTTCACTTGCCGCCGACGATCTCGGGCTGCCGCGCTCGACGGCGACCGACGCGGTGAAGGGACTGGAGGCGCGGCTCGGCGTGCGGCTGCTCGAGCGCACCACGCGCACGGTGCGCCCGACACTCGACGGCGAGGCGCATTACCGGCGCTGCCTGTCGCTGATATCGGATCTCGAAGATGCCGAAGGCGCGTTCGGCGGCGCGAGGCCGAAGGGGCTGTTGCGGCTCGAAGTGCAGGGCACGCTGGCGCGTCACTTCCTACTGCCGAACCTGCCGGGCTTCCTCGCCGAATACCCTGAGATCGTGATCACGATGAGCGAGAGCGATCGCTGGATCGATCTGATTCGCGAGGGTGTCGACTGCGTACTGCGCTTCGGCGAGGTGCGCGACAGCGACATGATCGCCCGGCGGGTGGTGATGCTGGACCGATTGACCTGCGCAACGCCCGACTATTTCGCGCGCTTCGGTACGCCGACCGATCCGCTCGCGCTCGATGGCCATCGCATGATCGGTATCCGCTCGCTGACCACGGGCCGGCTGCGGCCGATGGAATTCGTGATCGATGGCGCGCTGAAGGAATTCCCGCTGCCGGCGCCGATGTCGGTGACCGGACCGGAGAGTTATCTCGCGACCGCCAAGCTCGGCCTCGGCTTGGTCCAGGTGCCACGCTTCCATGCCGAAGCCGATCTGGCACAGGGAACGCTGGTGGAGGTGTTGCAGCACTGCCGGCCGCCGCCGGTGCCGGTGCATTTGCTCTATCCCAGCAACCGCCAGCTTTCGCCACGCGTTCGCGTGTTCATCGATTATGTGATGCGGGCGTTTGGGCGCAATTGACGCACCCGGAACCATCCCCTCCCCCGCGACGTTGTCAGGCTAACACCGGAGGATTTGCGATGCGGACCTTTTTTGGAATGATTTTGGGCGCGCTACTGCTGATTGGCGGCGTCTACGTTTACGATTCCATGCAGACGTCGAGCGTGGCGAATGGGGATGTGGCGCAGAACAGCCGCACCATCGTCAATTGGGATGTCGCGGCCCGTGACTGGAACGCGCTGAAGGCACGCGCCCATGAGGAGTGGACCAAGGTCGCCTCGAAGTAACGCTGGCCTTATTCAAATCGCCAACCACAAACGGCCTCTCCCTTAAACGGAGAGGCCGCGACTCGTTTCAAAAGGTTTAGTTCTTCTCGGTCTTGCGGCCCATATTGGCCTTGCGGGCGTCGGCGATGACCTGCTCGAACTGATCCATGCTGAGCACGCCGGGCACGCGGTATTTGCCGACGATGAAGGCCGGCGTGCCGTTGAAACCGAAGGCTTGCGCCTGCTCGTTGTTGCGCGCGAGCAGCGCGTCGATCGCCGGCGCGTTGGCGTCGAGATCCTTTTTCAACTTGTCCATATCGAGGCCGGCGCCGGAGAGCAATTCGGCAATGCGCGGCTCGGTGATGCGCGAATTGACCGATATCATCGCCTCATGGGCGACGAGGAACTTGTCCTGGTATCGTGCCGCCAGCGCCATCCGCGCCGCGACCTTGGACACTGGCCCCAGGATCGGCCAGTCCTTCAGCACCAGACGGACCTTGCCGTCATCCTGCACCACCTGGCGCAGCTCCGGCGCGAGCTTGCGGCAATACGGGCAATTGTAGTCGAACCATTCGACGATGGTGAGGTCGCCATTGGGATTGCCTGCCGCCGGAATCTCCGGATCGCGCAGCACCAGCGCTTCGGTCAGGACCTTGTCTTCCTGTGCGCGGGCTGATCTCGCCGCCAGCAGGGCCGTGCCGGCGCCGAGCAGACCGAGCGCGCCGCGGCGGGTGAGGCCCGGATTGGTCCCGGATAAGGTCGTCGATCGATTCATGTGCAGGCCTCGCGAGGAACTCTCGCCTTTCTACGCTCAAAGCGACGTGATGTTACGCACCAGCATATAGACGGCCACCGCGATAATGACAGTGGCGAACACGATATTGAGGGCGCCGCGCCGTACCGACAAATGCCGTGCAGAGCGCGTTCCCACCAGCCCGCCGACGATGCCGCCGGCGACGAATAACCCTGCCAACCCCCACGACACCAGTCCGGACCACGCATAGCTCAGCGCCGTCGTCATGCCGAAGGCAGTGACGGCTACCAGCGAGGAACTGACCGCATTCATGATCGGCATGCCGGTCGCCAGCATCAGGGCCGGCACGATCAGGAAGCCGCCGCCGATGCCGAAGAAGCCGGACATGGTTCCGGTCGCGAGCCCAAGCCCGGCGATCGCCGGCATGTTGGACATGTCCATCTTGACGTCGGCAAGGCCAACCCGCGCGCGTGTCTTCAGCATCAACCCGGCGATCACGAGCATCACCAGCGCGAACAGCGCCAGCAGCTTCTGTCCGTCGACCATCTTGCCGAGGATCGAGCCGCCGAACGCTCCACACATGCCGGCGGCCGCGAACAGCAGCGCGCAGGACCAGATCACCGTGCCGCCGCGGGCATGGTTGGACAGGTTGACCGCGGCATTGGCCGCTACCGCGATCGCCGAAGTGCCGATCGCGACATGCGGCTCCGGCACGCCAACCACATAGACCATCAGCGGGACGGCGAGGATCGACCCGCCGCCGCCGACCAGGCCGAGTGAAAAACCGACCAGCATGCCCGATGCCAGTCCAAGCAGACTCTGCGTTGCGGAGAAGACCAAGGGGAACAGACTCGCGTTTGCGACCGCGATCCTAGAAGGATTTGCTGCCTTACGCTATGCCTATAGCACAAAACTGCACTGCAGCAGCATTCAGTGGACCAGAAATGTCACGGCCAGCGGCACCAGCAGCGAGGTGACCAGCGCGTTCAGGCTCATCGCGATCCCGGCGAAGACGCCCGCGACCTCGTCGACCTGGAAGGCGCGCGCGGTGCCGATGCCATGCGCGGCGATGCCGACCGCAAAGCCGCGGGCCCGATAATCGGTGATTCCGGTCAGGTTCATCAGCGGCGTGACTGTGATCGCGCCCATGATGCCGGTGAGGACCACCGACACCGCCGTCAGTGAGGGATCGGCGTGCAGGGATTCGCTGATGCCCATCGCAACGCCTGCAGTGACCGATTTCGGCGCCAGCGACAGGATAATCTCGCGCGGCAAACCAAAGGCTTGCGCCAGCAGCACGACGGAGGCAATCGCCGTGATCGAGCCGACCGCGAGCGCAACCAGCATGGGCAGGATCGCGGCCGCGACGCGTTTGCGATTCTCATACAGCGGCACCGCGAGCGCGACGGTCGCCGGCCCCAGCAGGAAATGCACGAACTGGGCGCCGGCAAAATAGGTGGTGTAGGACGTCTTCGTCACCAGCAGGAATACGCCGATGATCCACATCGAATGCAGCACCGGATTGGCGAGCGGATGACGGCGTGTCGCCAGCGATACGGCATCGGCGACGGCATAGGTCAGCAGCGTTACCGTCAGCCAGAGCAACGGCGACTGTGAAAGATAGACCCAGAGCGAGAACGGATTGTCGCTCACGGCCCGTCCTCGCCGCGCGAAAGAAGGCTGCTGGCCGCAACGAAGGTCGCGACCGTCGCCAGCAGCGTGACGACGACCGAGACCGCAAGGATCACGAGAATCGCAACGCCATGCTCCGCGAGCAGGTCGAGCTTCTGCACCACGCCGACGCCGGCCGGGACGAACAGCAGCGAGAGATTGGCCAGCAGCGCGCGGCTCGCGCTCTCGACGCCGTCATTGCCGAGCGGCCCGCGTGCGAACGCCGCAAAGCGGTCGCGCCCGAGCAACAGTACAAGCAGCAGCACGAGGCCGATCACCGGGCCGGGCACCGGGACAGCGAGCGCGCGCACCGCGACCTCACCGATCAATTGGCAGAGCAGGATCAAACTGAGGCTGGCGATCATGTGGCAGGCGTCCCAAACGAACGTCTATCAGGTCGCTGCGGTGGTGGGTTGTCAATCCACCATCGCGTATGGAGCCTCCTCATCGCGAGCCAACGGGGCGCGCATTCGCGCGACCCGTTGGCTCGCAATGACGACGATAGATTTCCGTAGTCGGCCTGCTACCCCCGCCGCGCCAGCGCCATCAGCGTGCCGGTCATGGTCGCGACCAGCGTCTCGACGCCGTCGTTGATCGCATAGGCGCCGGCTTCGCAAAACGTCAGCGTGCGGCCGGGCTTAACGACGGTGGCGCGGAACACGAACCGCTCGCCCTTGGCCGGCGCCAGCAGATTGGTCTTGAACTCCACGGTGAGGATATCCGAGCCGGCGGGCATCAGCGTGAAGGCGGCAACGCCGCAGGCATTGTCGAGGCCCGCGGTGATGATCCCAGCGTGAACGAAGCCGTTCTGCTGGGTGAACTCGGGCGCATAGGGCATCGCGAGGTCGACCTCGCCCGGCTCCATGCGCGCGATCGAAATGCCGAGCGTCTGCATCGCGCGCTGGCGCACGAACATATCGGTCGCCACAGCACGGTAGTCTGGATTTTTGAGTTCGAAGCGCGGCATGGCGGTTACACCGTTGCTGAGACGGACGGCACCAGATGGTGCATGGCGGCGTAGCGAATCGCCGGCGCGAACGGCACCGATTTGCGCGCGGCGCGATCGATGTGCACGGCTGATATCTCGCAGGTCGCGGCGACCTCGCCGGTTTCCGCGTTGCGCATCTCGTGCAGGATGCGGAGCGATTTGTCGCGGAAGTCCACCAGCCGGCTTCTGACTTCGACGATGTCGCCGGCGAGCAGCTCGTGCTTGTAGGAAATAGTCTGCTGCACGGCGGCCATGGCGCAACCGGACTCACGCAAGTAAGTTGGCGTCACGCCGAGACGCGCAAACATGTTCCAGTTCGCTTCGTCGAACTTGCCGACATACCACATGACATTCATGTGGCCGATATGGTCGCAATGCCAGGGATAGACCGTGCCGCGATAGGTCGCCTCGCCCTCCATCCCGCCGCTCCCGTTTTTCATTTGTGATACGGTAGCGTATCACTGACGAAGCGGGCTAGCAATACGGTACCGTATCAGCAGACGCGCGGGAGAGCAGATGACTGAAGGCAAGGGCGATGCCTGGGTCGCGGCCGGCTTTGCCGCGCTCGCGCATTCCGGCATCGAGGGCGTGCGGGTCGAGGTGCTGGCGAAGGCGCTCGGCGTCACCAAGGGCGGCTTCTACCGCCGCTTTCGTGATCGCGCCGCGCTGCTCGAGGCCATGCTCGCGAACTGGCGCGACGGCCGCATCGCCGCGATCGAAAAGCAGACCGCGCTCGACGGCGCCAGCGCGCGCGAACGGCTGAAGGCGATCATCAAGCTCTATTCGGAACGCATGAACACCGAGGCGATGGCGATCGAGCTCGCGATCCGGCAATGGGCGCGCACCGACGAGACCGCCGCGGTGGCCGTCGCGAACGTCGACGCCGCGCGGCTGAAGAATGTCGGGCAACTCTATCGCGCGACCGGCTTGCCGGCGGAGGAAGCCGACGCCAAGGCGTTCCTGTTCTACTGCTTCATCTTCGGCCAGAGCTTGCTGTTTCTCGAACATGGCCCGCGCAGGCGCGCCCAACTGCTGGCCAAATCGGCGGACAGGCTGCTTGAGGAGGACGGCTAAAACGAAAGCGGCCGGCTCACCACCGGCCGCTCTCCTAAATCGAAGTCGAAGGGCTCAGGCGCCCTTCAGCTTCTTGTTGCATTCGCTGTAGTAGCCGCCGCCCTTCTGGATCCACTTCAGGCCGCCATTGCCGCCGGTGGCCTTGTTGGCGTTGTATTGGTCGTCGCAGGTCTTGAAGCGCTGCTTGCCGGCGGACAGCTGCGAGTATTTCGGATCGACTGCGCCCGGAAATACGGCGGGACCGGACGGCAGCGCCGGTGCTGCGGCGGGTGCAGCTTCCTTCTTGGCTTCCTTCGGCGCGGCCGGAGGGGGCGCTGCGACGACCGGCGGCGGCGCAGCGGGAGCCGCGGCCGGGGTTGCGGTGGCGCCGCACTGGGCCTTGCGGAAATCATTCCACTTCTGGCCGTTGAGGCTGCCGTCGGTCTTGGCGGCCTGATACTTGGCGCTGCACTCCTGCGCGGTCAGGGCCTGCGCCGGCGCGCTCGCCACAAGGGCTGCAAAGCCCGACAGTGCAATCGCGGTGAACAATCTGGTCTGGATGGTCATCCCTGGTCTCCCTTGGGGGGCATTGGCGTAAGACCATGATCCTAGCGCAACCCGCGGGTGCGACAACGCGCGGGTCCGCCCGGCTGTCAAAATATTGTGGCGGCCAAACCGCCGCATGTTCATCCGCGGTTCAGCATCGCCGCGCGACGGTTCCGGTCCCTTCCCTAGAGGTGCCACATGAAGACAATTTCCTCGCTTGCGACCGCAACTGCCCTTGCCTCCCTGCTGCTGATGGGTGGCGCCTTCGCGCAAACCGCAGCACCTGCAGCCAAGGACGCCGCCCCGGCGGCGACCACGGCCAAAGCTCCGAAGGAGGCCAAGCCGCACACCGCCGCCTCGCTGGAATGCTCGAAGGAAGCCGACGCCAAGGGGCTGCACGGCAAGGAGCGCAAGAAATTCCGCTCCGAATGCAAGAAGTCGGCCGGCGGTGCAGCGCCCGCGGCGGCCCCGGCGGCGAAGTAGCACGTCAGACATCTTCAAGAGACATATTCAAGGCTTGCACCCTCCCCACCGGGGAGGGTGCAGGTTTGCGCGTATCCTGAATTCCGGCGCAATGCTGCACCGCGCTGTTGCAATTGTTCCACCGCTCCGGATTTGCCATAACGCAGCGTGACCTCAATCCGCGCTTCGATGGCAACGGCCATTCCAAACCGCAGCAAAGTCCTGAACGGGCTCGAGACCCTCGTCATCGGGGCCGCCGGCGGCCTGCTGTTCCTGTGGGCGGAATTGCCGGGCGGGCTGATCTCGGGCGCGATGGCCGCGGTCGCGATCGCAGCACTCACGGGACGGCCGCTCACAGTGCCGGCCGTGCTGACGCAGTCGGTGCTGGTGCTGCTCGGCATCTCGCTGGGCTCGCTGATGTCGCAGCAACTGCTGCAACATATGAGCTCCTACCCGCTCACCATTGGGCTACTGGCGCTGGCGACGTTCTGCTCGACATTCGGCTCAAGCTTCTATCTGCAGCGCGTGCATGGCTGGGACCAGACCTCGGCGTTCCTTGCCGGCAGCCCGGGCGCGCTCTCGCAGATCACCATCCTCGCCGCCGAGAAGGGCGCTGACGTCGCGGCGATCGCGGTGGTGCAGACCATCCGGGTGATCATCCTGACCGCGGCGCTGCCGCTGGTGCTGGCGCTGACCGGGGTGACCCATGCCACGCCGCCACCGCTGCCGACGGCGGTCGCCTCGCCGCTCGGCCTGGCCGCCCTGGTCGGCGGCTCGATCGTCGTTGCGTTGTTGCTGCGCTGGGTGAAATTTCCGGCGAGCTGGATGTTCGGCGCGATGCTCGCCTCCAGTCTGCTGCACGGCTCTGGCATGGTCGATGGCGGCCTGCCGCCCTGGCTACGCGGCGTGGCCCTGGTCGGGATCGGCGCCGTGATCGGCACCCGCTTCTCGCGGATGAAGACATCGACCCTGCTCAGCCATGTCAATGCCGGGCTCGGCTCGTTCGTGATCGCGATCCTGGTTTCCGCCGTCTTCGTCGCGGTGATCGCCTTTACCGCCCATGTGCGCCTGTCTGACGTCGTGGTCGCCTTCGCGCCCGGCGCGATGGACGCGATGCTGGCGCTGGCGCTGACGCTGCACATCGACCCGATCTTCGTCGGCGCGCACCATCTGTCGCGCTTCGTCTTCGTCACCGTCACGACGCCAGGCATCATCCATCTGTTCGGACGGCCGCAGGACGACGTGGACGATTAGGGGCGGAATTGTACGATTGGGTAGTCAGACCTTCGCCGTCTTCACCACGCCCCAGCCTGCGATCGCCGCCATCAGGAGCGAGATCAGCACGTTGTAGCCGGCAAGTGAGAGCCCGAGGAAGCGCCACTGCACCTCGTCGCAGCGGACCACTTTCACCTTGTCGAGCCGCTCCAGCAGACTGCCGGCGCTGCCGAGATTGACCACCGGGCCAGTGCAATCGGTCGGCCCCTGCCAGAAGCCCCATTCGACGCCGGAATGATAGGTGCCGAGCCCGGCATTGGCGAGCGCGGCAAGGCCGAGAATGAGAAGGCCCGCGAGCAGCACCGGGCGCGGCGCCCCCCGGGCCGCCGCCAGCGCGACCACGGCGCCGAGCGGCACTGCGACGTAATAGGCATAGCGCTGCTCGAGGCAGAGCGGACAGGGCAGGATCTCCAGCACCAGCTGAAAGAACCAGGCGCCGGCCAGCGTCGCCGCCGCGATCAGGGCAATGGCCGCCGACGCCGTCAGGGCCGGATTGGCGGCTGCGGGGGCGTGCGACGGGTGAGCGGTGGCGAGCGTCACGGCTGGTCTCCTGCAGGCATCCGATCCGGCGGGGCATGACCCGGATTCCGTGCCCGATCCGGGTCGTATCCCGCGCAAATACCGCTGTCGAGGCGCGGGACAATCACTTCCGCGCGGGTTGACCGCAACAGACCGGCCGCTATAGTCCCGCCCGCTTCGCGACCCCGGCCGTTCACGGCCTGAATCGCGAATGCCCCTGTGGCGGAACTGGTAGACGCGCTCGACTCAAAATCGAGTTCCGCAAGGAGTGCTGGTTCGATTCCGGCCAGGGGCACCAGCCTTCGCTGCTTCGCAGCTACGGCTTCGGCGAGCCACGCACAACTCCATCCCGGCGAAGCGGCGAAGGCTGTCGCGCCGAAGCCTTGGCGAAGGCGGACGCCCCGCAAACAGCACCGCGTGGCGCAGCCACCTCCGTCCGAGGGGCTTCATTCGCGCGGCCGCCGGTGCAGGTGGCACCCCAAAAATCCGCAAAACAACCCCATGCAAAGTAGGATCGAGCCGGCGACGCCTCGCGCATGTTCCGAAACCGCTCGACACGTCGGGCAACTCAGAGACACACTTCCATTATTCCGAAACTACGCAGGCGCCTCTCGCGCCGCCCCCGAATTACGGTGCCAGCGCACTCAACTCCTCGCTCAACGATTAGCGATCCCTCAACCCTTGTCAGGCTTCATCGGATTAGTTTAGTGCACTGTCATCGTAATGCTGTATTTCCAGGAAACGCTCGGCGTAGTGGCAGGCGACGAGGCGGCCGTCGAGTGGGCGCAAGAGCGGACGCTGCGCGCGGCAGAGATCCGTCACATAGGGACAGCGGGTCGAAAAGACACAGCCCTTCGGCGGATCGAGCGGCGAAGGCAACTCGCCCTTCGGCACGATCCGCTGGCGTTTGCGAAGGCCGGGCGTCGCGTCAAGCAAGGCCTGCGTATAGGGATGCAGCGGCCGCGCAAAGATGCGCTCTTTCGGCCCATGCTCCACAGCGATCCCCAGATACATGATCATCACGTCGTCGGCGATGTGACGCACCACGGCGAGATCGTGCGAGATGAAGAGATAAGCCAGTCCCAGCTCGCGCTGCAGATCGACCAGGAGGTTGAGAACCTGCGCCTGCACCGACATGTCGAGCGCGGAGACCGGCTCGTCGGCAACCAACAGCTTCGGCCGCAACATCAAGGCGCGCGCGATCGCGATACGCTGACGCTGGCCGCCCGAGAACATGTGCGGATACCGGCCATATTGCTCCGGCCGCAGCCCGACCTTCGCCATCATGTCGAGCGCCTGCGCCCGCCGGTCCGGCTTTGACAGCTTGGTGTTGATGATCAGCGGCTCTTCGAGTATGGCGCCAATGCGTTTGCGGGGGTTGAGCGACCCATAGGGGTTTTGAAACACAATCTGCACGGTTCGGCGCAACGTCTTCACCGTGCTGGCCGGAGGATCAACCGCATCGACCCCGTCGAGCATCAGTGTGCCGCCGCTCGGCTTCTCGATGAGAGTCACAAGCCTTGCGAGCGTCGACTTGCCGCAACCGGATTCGCCTACGACTGCCAGCGTCTTGCCGGTTTCAAGCGTGAAAGAAACCCCGCCCACGGCCTGGAGATGCGCCGGGCGGCGGAACCAGCCCTGCTTGATTTCGTAACTGCGCTTGAGATCGGTTGCGGTGACAAGCGCCGTCATAACACCGTCCCGCGCTTGAGAATCGGCGCGCCGCCCCGATCGGCCGCGATGCGTTTGTCCCGTGTCGGATCGCCGAGCGGATAATGACAACGGATCAGTCCGTCCATCCAGGGGCGCAGGCCGGGACGCAAATCGTCGGTCAGCAGCGTCGCATGGGCGCAACGCGGACCAAACAGGCACCCCCGTGGCCGATCGTGGAGTCCCGGCACCACCCCCGGAATGGTAGCGAGCCGCCCGCCGTCGCTCGCCTCCGGGCGTGCCGCCAGCAAGGCGGCCGTATAGGGATGCTGCGGTGACGCGAACAGGCTCTGCGTCGGGCGCTGTTCCATGATCTGGCCCGCATACATGACGGCGACCCGCTCGGTGGTGTCCGAGACGACTCCCATGTTATGGGTAATGAGGATCAGCGCCATGCCACGATCGCGTTGCAGAGACAGCAGAAGATCGAGGATCTGCGCCTGGATCGTGACATCGAGCGCCGTCGTCGGCTCATCGGCGATCAGGAGCTTCGGATTGCAGGCGATCGCCATCGCAATCATGACGCGCTGGTTCATACCGCCCGAGAGCTGGTGCGGATAGGCCGACAACCGGCTCTCCGGAGCCGGAATGCCGACTTGATCTAGGAGTTCGATCACGCGCCGCCGCGCAGCCTTGCGATCCATCCCTTCATGGATATGCAACGTCTCGGCCAGCTGATAGCCGATCGTGAAAGAAGGATTAAGCGATGTCGTCGGCTCCTGGAAGATCATCGCGACGTCCTTGCCGGTGAGCGCGCGCCGTTCGCGGTCAGACAAGGTCTGCAGATTCCGCCCCTCGAACAACAGCTTGTCGGCCTGGACGCGCCCTGGATAGGGCACGAGTCCCATCAGAGCCAACATGCCGACGCTCTTGCCGGAGCCGGATTCGCCGACGATCCCCAGCACCTCGCCTTTTTCGAGCACGATGTTGACGCCATCCACGGCGCGCACCATTCCGTTCTGGGATGGAAACGTGACCGATAGATTTTCAATCTCGAGGAGCGGCATCAGATCGACTTTCGACAGTGATCACGCGTTATCGCTTGAGCTTGGGATCGAGCGCGTCACGCAGTCCGTCGCCCAGAAGGTTGAAGGCCAGCACGGTCACGAGGATCGCCAAGCCCGGAAGCGTAACGACCCACCAAGCCCGCAGCACGAATTCGCGCGCGTCCGCCAACATGGTTCCCCACTCCGGCAAGGGCGGTTGCGCACCGAGACCGAGAAAGCCGAGCGCGGCCGCGTCCAGGATCGCGGTCGAAATGCCGAGCGTCGCCTGCACGATCAGGGGCGCTGCGCAATTCGGCAGCACCTCCTTGAACATCAACCGGAGCCGGCCGGCGCCTGCGACTTTGGCCGCGGTGACGTAATCCTTCGAGACTTCGCTGATGACGGCCGCGCGCGTGATCCGCACGTAATGCGGCAAGAGCACGATAGCGACCGCCAGCATCGCATTCATCAAGCCCGGCCCGAGGATCGCAACGATCACGATCGCGAGCAAAAGGCTTGGCAGCGTCAACGTGATGTCCATCAGCCGCATGATCGTGATCTCGATCACGCCCCTGAAAAAACCCGCCACCAGACCGAGGATCGTCCCGGCGATCACCGACAACGTCACCACCGCGATGCCGATCAGAAGCGAAAGCCGCGCTCCATGGATGAGACGGGACAGAATATCGCGGCCGATCGCGTCGGTGCCCAGCGGATAGGCGATCGATCCACCCTGCTGCCAGAAGGGCGGTTTGAGAAAGGCCGTATTGTTGGTGAGGATCGGGGAATGTGGCGCAACGAAATCGGCAAAGAGCGCGAGCAAAACCAGAACCACGATCACGACGAGGCCCGCCACGGCGCCGAAATTTGCTTTGAAATAGGACCAGAATTCTAACAGCGGATGCGGCGGAGCGCTTGCTTGCGCCACGACGACGGGAGTTTTGAAAACTTCGGCGGTCATCTGGTGTACCGGATGCGGGGATTGATCAGCCCATAGGTAACGTCAACCAGCAAATTGACGATCATGACGATGGTGCCGATCAACAGAGTGCCGCCCTGCAGCACCGGATAGTCGCGGCGGTTGATAGCCTCGATCAGCCATTTGCCCACGCCCGGCCAGGAAAAAATGGTCTCCGTGAGGATCGCGCCGGTAAACAGGACGCCGACCTGTAGCCCGATCACCGTCACCACCGGGATCAGCGCATTGCGCAATGCATGGATCGCGATCACCCGGAAACGCGGCAATCCCTTGGCGCGGGCGGTGCGGATGTAATCTTCTCCCAGGACCTCGAGCATGGCGGACCGCGTCATGCGGGCGATTACGGCGAGCGGCACCGTGCCGAGCACGATCATGGGCAGCACGAGATGTGACAAGGCCGAGCGGAACGCGCCGAAATCACCGGCCAGCAGCGCGTCGATCAGCAGGAAGCCGGTCACCGGTTCGATGAAGTATTGCACTGCGATCCGGCCCGACACCGGCGTCCAGCCAAGTTGCACCGAAAAAAGCAGGATCAGCAGCAATCCCCACCAGAAAATCGGCATCGAATATCCGGTCAGCGAGATCCCCATCACGCCATGATCGAAAATGGAGTTGCGCCGGACCGCGGCGATGATGCCGGCCGGCAACCCGAGGCATAAAGCAAACAGGATCGCGCAAACCGATAGCTCGATCGTCGCCGGGAACAACGTCCGGAATTCGGAAATCACCGGCTCATGGGTGACGATCGAGCGGCCGAGGTCGCCATGCACCAGCCGCGACAGATAGAGGCCGTATTGCACCAGCACCGGCTGATCGAAGCCGTAGTCCTTGCGCAATTGCGCGAGCCGGGTCGGATCGATGCCGCGTTCGCCCGCCATCGTCTCGATGGGATCGCCAGGGATCAAACGGATAAGCACGAACACAAGCAACGTGATTCCGACGAAGGTCGGAACCACGAGACTTAACCGGGTAAGAACGAACCGGAGCATGCCGTTTCCTGTCACACTCCCCGCAAGGGGAAGGGTAAAGAAAAAACGGCGGAGCAGCGAAGGCCACTCCGCCCTCGTTTTCTGTTATTCCCTGACGTTGACGCCATAGAAGTTGTGGCGTCCGAACGGCGACAGCTTGAAGTCGATCACTTTTTTGCTGATTGGTTTCAACTGCACCGCGTGTGCGATGGTGAACCACGGCGCCTGCTCCTTGAAGATCACCTGAGCCTGCGCGTACAGCTTGGCCCGCTCGGCCTGATCGCTGACGGTCTTGGCCTTCACGACGAGATCGTCGAATGGCTTGTAGCAGAATTTGGCGATATTCGAGCCCCCCGATTTCGCGGAGTCGCAGCCGAGCAAGGTGTGCAGGAAGTTGTCCGGGTCGCCGTTGTCGCCGGTCCAGCCGAACATTCCCATCTGGTGCTCGCCGGCCTGCATCCGCTTGCGGTATTCGCCCCATTCAAATGACTTGATCTCGGCCTTGACGCCGATCTTGGCGAGGTCGGCCTGCATCAGTTCGGCGATGCGCTTGGCGTTCGGATTGTAGGGCCGCTGCACCGGCATGGCCCATAGGTCGGTTTCGAAACCGTTCGGAAATCCTGCGTCGGCGAGAAGCTTCTTGGCCGCTGCCGGATCATAGGGGTCGTCCTTGACGTCGTCGTTATAGGACCACATCGAGGGCGGGATGGGATTCTTGGCCGCGATCCCGGTCGACAGAAAGACGGCGTCGATGATCGCCTTCTTGTCGATCGCCATGCTGATGGCCTTGCGCACGCGGACGTCGTCGAAGGGTTTCTTTTGCGTCTGGAAGGCCAGATAACCGACGTTGAGACCCGGCTGTTCCAGGACGGTGATGTTTGGATCTTTCTTGATCGCGTCGATGTCGGCCGGGTTTGGATAAGGCATCACGTCGCACTCGCCCTTCTGGAGTTTGGCCCAGCGAACGGATGCATCCGGCGTGATCGAATAGACGAGGTCGTCAATCTTCGCCTTGCCGCCCCAAAATTCAGGGAACGCCTTGTACCGGATCACGGCATCTTTCTGGTACTGCACCAAATAAAATGGGCCGGTGCCGATCGGATCCTGGTCGATCTTCTCGGGCGTGCCGGCCTTAAGCATTGCATCCGCATATTCCTTCGACTGAATGGCCGCGAAGGGCATCGCGAGGTCGGCGAGGAAAGGGGCTTCCGGCTGATTGAGCGTCACCTTGATCGTGTAGTCGTCCACCTTCTCGACCGACTTCAACAATTTCGGCAGGCCCATGTCGCCGAAATACGAATGGTTCGGGCTCGTCACCTTGAAATAAGCATTATCTTCCTTCCATTGCCGTTCGATCGAGAACATGACGTCGTCGGCATTAAAGTCCCGCGTCGGCTTGAACGACTTGGACGTCGAATGCCACTTCACGCCCTTACGCAAGTTGAAGGTGTAGGTGGTTCCGTCCGGCGAGATCGTCCATTTGTCGGCGAGGCCGGGCACCACTTGCGTGCCGCCGCGCTCGAACTCGACAATGCGGTTGTAGATCGGCTCATTGCCGTCGAACGACGTCCCGGTCGTGTTGACGCCGGGATAGAAGTTTTCCGGGCTGCCTTCCGAGCAGAAAACCAAGGTTTTGGCGGAAGCCGCCGAAGCTGCCACTATCGCCGAAGCGCAGACGGCGGCGAGCAGGATTGATCTGTCCACTGTTAGAACTCCTGGTGAATTCTCTCGGCCCGGTTGACACAGGCTGGGCCAACGCCGCCTGAGACGAGCTTGCGATTGGGTGTTGCTGCTGTCAATGCGTCCCAAGGCGGCGCCTCGCCGAAACATCCATCGAGATACACCGTCGATCGCGGTCAAAAATAAGCTCTGCCGAACTAGCGTCTGCCGGCCTTGAATTTGGTTGCCGGCGCTTCTGCGCCGTGCTCGCTCGATCAGGGAGGATGGCATCACGAGGCTGATTAGCAGCCGAACTTTCCCAGCGCCAGCCGTTCGCGATGCGGACTCTCGGCCGCTGCGATTGCAAGGGCGCCATTTACCGCAGTTTTGCGCGCGCAGCCGCCAACTACAGATCCAGCACCAACCGATCATCCGCGGAGCCGGCAACGCAGACCATCAGGCTGCGTGCACGCTCTGCTGGAGACAGGACACGGTCGCGATGGACCGGCGCGCCTTCGAGCCAGTTCACCTTGCATGAGCCGCAGATGCCGCCGCAGCAGGAGGCCGGGATATCGACATTGAAGCTCTGGATTGCGGACAGCATGGTCTGCCCCGGCGCGACGCGTGTCTCGAGTCTGGAGCGAGCCAGCACCAGGGTATAGGGTTTTGCGTTCGGATCGACCGGCAGAGGCGGCGGCACGAAACGCTCGATGTGGACGCGCTCGGCGGGCCAATCGCCCGTGGCATGCTCGAAATCGTCGATCATGCTCTCGGGGCCGCAACAGCCGAGACCGATGTGGCACTCTTGGCGCCCGATGATTGTTGCAAGCTCGGGGCGCGCGCGCGCGGCGGTGTCGTGAAGCACCAGATGCCCGGACACGGCCAGCGGTGCCAGCAGGCGTCGAAGCGGCGGCTCTCCCCGCGACAGCAGATGCAGCGCGAAATCCGCCCGTCCGGTTCGCATCAGAAAGGCGGCCGCCGACAGGAACGGCGTGACGCCGATGCCGCCGGCGACGAAGATGAACCTCTCGATATCGTCAGACAGATCGAGGCCGCCGCGTGGCAGCGACACGCCGATGCTGTCGCCAACCCCGATCTCATCATGCAGTTTCACCGAGCCGCCGCGGCCGTCACGCTCGCGCTTGACCGCGACGAGATATCGGCAGTCGTCGGCGGGGTCGTTGCAGAGCGAATAGGTCCGCACCAGTCCGCCCGGCAAATGCAGGTCGATATGCGCGCCCGGCCGGAACGGCGGCAACTCCCAGTGATCGGGATCGACCAGCGAGAACAGCTTTACGCCGGCACCGCCGTCCTCGATGGTCTCGACCACGGTCTTGACGGTCGTAATCGGTGCCGCGCTCATGCGTCGTTCCGTACCGCATCGCCGACCCGCACGATGCCGCCTTGCAGGATCCGGCAATTGAGCCCGGAGCGATTGATCAGCGGATCGAAGATCGCCTTGCCGGTGATCTCCTCGATGTGCCGGCAGGGAATCGACAGCCGCGTCGCCTCGAGCAGGATTTCGCCGAGCCAGAACCGGCGGCCGACCAGATGCGTCAGCGGCACGCCGGCAACGGTGACGTTGCGCCGGTGTTCCTCGGGACCGAGATCGATATTGTGATCGCGCTTGAGCGCCACCAGCGTCTCGTCTTCGAACAGCGTCACCTGCCGTCCCTCCTCCGGCTTGTGCGAATAGAAGCCCTGCTCGCGGCCGATCATGTAGCGATCGCCTTCGATGCCCTTGCCTGCGATCAAGACGATCTCCGGCATCGAACGCATCGGCAGGAACGCCCGCGGTGTGAGGTGGAGATGGCGCACCACGCCGGTCCATGATGGCACGACGGATTCAAATGATGATGTTGAGGGTTGCTTGAGTGTATCCAGCATTGTCATTTCTCCCGGAGAGCGACGTCGGTTTCTGGTTTTGAGAGGCAGTGTTCGCGGGCGATGCGCGAGCGCATCGCTCCACCGCCGTCAGCTGAGTTCCTTGTTGGCCATCTCCGGCGCGAACGATGTCGCGACCGCCGTGATCAACGCACAGCCGATCAGGAACAACGAGACCGGCCAGGTGGCGCCGGCCCAATTCATCAGCCCGGCCGCGATCAGAGGGCTGAGCCCGCCGCTCAGCGCGGCACCGACCTGGAAGCCGAGCGAAGCGCCGCTGTAGCGCAGCTTTGCGGTGAATAATTCCGAGTACCAGGGCGCGCCGATCCCGAACATCACCATCTGGCCGAAGCTGATGGCTGCAACAATCGTCGCGATCACGATGGCCGGCTCGCGGGTATCGAGCAGCCAGAACATCGGAAAGGCAAACAAAGCCGAGAATACGCAGCTGGCGTAGAACATGGCCTTGCGGCCGACCTTGTCCGACATCCAGCCGAACAGCGGGATCGAGAACAGCGCGACAAACGACGCGACGAAGGCACCGTTGAGCACCAGGCCGCGTGACAGGCCGAGCGTGGTCGTCGCGTAGGACATGATGAATACGCCGGCGATGCTGGCATAGGCGATTTCGGAGATCTTCAGGCCGACCGCGGTGAAGAACGGGCGGCGATGATATTTGAAGATCTCGACGATCGGCATCCGCACGACTTCGTTCTTCGCCTTGAGCTGACGGAAGGCTGCAGTCTCTTCCAGGCTGAGCCGGATCCACAGGCCGACGCCGACCAGCAGGATCGAGACCAGAAATGGAATGCGCCAGCCCCAGCTGATGAATTCGCTCTCGGGCAATTGCGAGACCAGCGCGAAGATGCCGATCGCCGCCAGATTGCCGACGGGGTTGCCGACCTGAACCATGCTGCCGAGCAGGCCGCGTTTCTCGGTCGGACAATTCTCGACCACCATCAGGACGGCGCCGCCCCACTCGCCGCCGAGGCCGATGCCCTGCAGGAAGCGCAGCACGATCAGCAGCACCGGCGCGGCGACGCCGATCTGCTGATAGGTCGGAAGCAGACCGATCAGGAAGGTCCCGAGCCCCATCACCATGATGGTAATGGCCAGCATTGCCTTGCGGCCGACCCGATCGCCGAAATGGCCGAAGATCGCAGCGCCCAGCGGGCGGGAGAGAAAGCCGACCGCGTAGGTCCCGAACGCGGCGATCGTCGCCAGCGCCGGATCTCCGGCGGCGAAGAATATCTTATTGAACACCAGCGCGGTGGCGGCGCCGTAGATCAGGAAGTCATACCATTCGACGGCGGTGCCGATCACGCTCGACCACACGATGCGGCGCATCGTGGCGACATCGTTGGTGACGGGAACGGCGACATTGAACTCTTCGGCAACGGTCATTGTTCGCTCCTTGAAAAGACATGTTCAGTTTCAAGCGCAGGTCTTCGTTCCGTGCCGAGGCTCCCCGCGGCACAGTCCGGTCGTTCGATGCATCATCGCTGGCTGCTCGGCGCCCCAGCGCGGGCGTTGGAATTCAGGAGATCGCGGCGATCGATGATTCCCGGTACGATCCGGCTCTCCCTTCCCTCAAAGGCTGCCCTTCCCTCAAAGGCTGCTCGAGGGAAGACGATCATGTTTACTGACAGAAATCAACGCCGCGAGATCAGGCATTTGGCCAGAAACAGCGCAGCAGGTCGCTTCTGCTCACAAAATGGGCCAATTTAAATGGTTTCTAACGGATTCTGCATATCATTTCGCCGCCAAAGCGAACTCTTTTTGCAGCGCGTGTTTACTGTTGGGATCACATCACTGTGGTTATTCGCCGAGCGCTCTTGCGTGCCCGCCGCCACGCAGGCACACAGCAGGGGGCCTGAGGACGGGAGATGATCCTTGCTTGATATGAGCAAAACCGCCGGCGTCGGAGACAATCTGCGCCAGTTGCGGACGGCCAAGGGACTGACGCTCGATCGGCTGGCCGGGATGAGCGAACTGACCCGCGGTTACATCTCGCTTGTCGAGCGCGGGCTCAAGGCACCGTCCATTGCGGCCTTGATGCGCATGGCCGCCGCGCTGGACGTCAATGTCGCCACGTTCTTCGATCCCAAAGCCGCAGCAGGGCCACGCTACACCATCCATCGGCACGAGGATCAGGGCGCGGCGCCTGCAGCCAACGGCTCCTTCGACCTGTTCGCGCTCGCCGCGGCGCGTCCGCACAAGAGCATGGAGCCATTTCTGCTCAGGCCCCCGTTCAAAACGTCACCGCCCTCGGTCCGGACCCGTGAGACAATTCAGAGGTCGTTCCACTCCGGCGAGGAAATGCTGTTCGTCGTCAGCGGCCGGGTCGCCATCGAACTCGACGGCGAGGAGTTCAAGCTGGAAAGAGGCGATTGCCTGTACTTCTCCGGCGAGACTCCGCATCAGGTGAATAGCCTTGGCCGGCAGAAGGCCGAGGTCCTCATCGTCATTGCCACGGGCAAGTCCGAGAAACGGTAAACCCGCCGACCGGCCTGGCGCGGTTGCGCGCGTTCGCGAACGATCCGTCAATTGTTCAGGATCGGAATATCCTTCGCCGGCCTCGGCCCGGGCAGCGAGCTCAGGAAGGCGTGGATGTCGGCGGCGTCCTTGTCTGAGAGCACCTGCTCCGAGAACGACGGCATGTCGTTCGGCGCCTCGCGCAGGAAGGCGATGAAGGAGTCCACCGGCAGCGCGATCTGCGCCAGCGCCGGGGTCAGATAGTTGAAACGGCCGCCCTGCCCGGCGCGGCCGTGGCATTCGAAGCACCCGTCCGCAAGATAGAGCCGCTTGCCGTTGACGGGGTCGCCGGCCGGTGGCGCATCATCCGCGCGCGACGAGACAACGATGCCGCCGGCCGCGAAGGCGCCCGCAATCATGACGACGGCTGCGATACGCAGCACGGACTGATTGATCCTCATTGTCACCCCCGCTTCAACGCTGATCCATCACGACGTCGAGCAGTGCCGGCTGGCCGCTCTTGACCATGGCGACCGCGCGCTTTAGCGCCGGCGCGAGCGCGTTCGGATCGCTGATCGGGCCTTCGCCGTAGACGCCAAAGCCCTTGGCGAGGGTCGCATAGTCGACAAAGGGATCCTTGAGCGTGGTGCCGATATCGGCCTTCGTGATGCCGCGGCCACGGCGCGCGGCCATCGCCTGCAGGTACATGTATTCCTGATGATAGGCGCGGTTGTTGTGCACGATATAGAGCATCGGAATCTGGTGATGCGCGGCGGTCCATAGCGTCGACGGCACGAACATGAAGTCGCCGTCGCCGCCGATCGCGACCGTCAGCCGGCCCTGCCCCTTGTTGGCGAGCGCGGCCCCGAGCGACGCCGGCAGGGTGTAGCCGACACCGCCGCCGCCAGCGACGCCGTTCCAGCGATGCGGTTTGTCGAAATTCCACAGACGATGCGGCCATGACAGCCCGATCGAGGTGCCGACCAGCGACCAGTCCTCGTCCTTGATCTGGTTGTAGAGCTCGGCGCACAGCCGCGCGGTGGTGATCGGGCTTGCGTCCCAGCCGATGGTCGCATCCGACTTCGCCTGCGCAATGGTGGCGAGCTTCGCTGCCGCGAGCTTCTTGCCGCGCGCATCGAAGGCGGCCTTGCGGCCCTCGTCGACCTGGCGCTTGACCTGCTCGATCAGCGTCGGCAGGCTCGCCTCGGCATCGCCCGTGATGTCGAGATCAACTTCCTGGTAGCGGCCGATATCCTGGTAGTTGGCCTTCATGTAGAGGCCGCGGGTGCCGAGCGTGACGATTTTGGCGGTCTTCTTGGTGCGCGGCTCCGAGCTGCGCACGATGCGATCGTGGAAATCAGAGAGCGTGCCCCAGATATCGTTGAGCTCCATCGCCACGATCAGGTCGGCCTGCGACAGGATGGAGCGACGGAATGACTGGTTGAGCGGATGGCGCGATGGGAAGTTCATGCGCCCGTAATTGTCGATCACGGCGCATTGCAGCGTTTCCGCCAGCTCCACCAGGCGCGGCATGCCGGCCTGTGTGCGCGCCACCCGGTCGCAGATGATCACGGGATTCTCCGCCGCGACCAGCATCTTGGCGAGTTCGGCCAGCGCCGAATCGTCGCCTTGCGGCGGCAGTGCCGGGGTGAATCTCGGGATCCGCAGGCGATCGCGGTTCGGAATCGGGTTTTCCTGCAGCTCCTGGTCGAGCGACAGCATCACCGGCGCCATCGGCGGCGTGGTTGATATCTTGTAGGCGCGCACCGCCGATTCCGCGAAATGCTGCAACGAGGCCGGCTGGTCGTCCCATTTGACGAAGTCGCGGGTCAATGCTCCCGGGTCGATCGCCGAATGCGGCCATTCGACACCCGGCCCGCGCTTGTCGGCCTCCATGATGTTGCCGCCCATCACGATGACGGGGACGCGGTCGCACCAGGCGTTGTACATCGCCATCGAGGCATGCTGCAGCCCGACCACGCCGTGGCAGATCATGGCCATCGGCTTGCCTGCCATCTTGGCGTAGCCCTGCCCCATATGCACCGCGATCTCCTCGTGCGGACAGGTGATGATCTCGGGCCTGGTGTTGCCGCCATAATTGATCACAGCCTCATGCAGGCCGCGGAAGCTCGACGCGCAATTCATCGCGAGGTAATCGATGTCGAGCGTCTTGAGCACATCGACCATGAAGTCGCCGCCGCTCGAGCTCTGATTGACCGGGTCGGCAGGCGGCGGCATCGAATCGGCCGCCGCGAGCTTCGGGCCGGGAACCGTGGCCTTGGGACGCGCCTGCGGAAATGCCTGCATCGCGGTGTTGGCCGCGGCCGGCGTGCCGAGCGCCGCGGCGCCGGCGATGGTCGCGCCCTTCAGGAAGTTCCGGCGGCTGCTGTCTTGGAGGCTGGTGTCTTTTAGGCTCGCGTCTTGCGCGCCATCGCGGCGCGAGCTGCTGCGTTTAGACATGGATTCCTCTCCGGGAACTCAACCAGATGCCTACGAGCTCGTTGCTTGTTGACGGAAGTGTCGTACCGAACCTCGGAAGCGGTCAACACACAGAAGTGTCAGCATGCAGCTTTGGCTGAGGTGCTCCGCGAAATCGGCGGGGGAATGAAATGAAAGCGGTCGTGATCACAACGACGCCGCGCTTGCACGAATTCAGTGAGGAGCGCAGCCCGGGAAAACCCGCCGAGCCGACCGCCGCGAGTCACGCGCCTCAGATCATCGCGGCGACTCTTTCAAGTCCGATCAGGCGTGCGAGCGAGCGCACTTCGCTCTTCTGATCTTCGCGGAGCTGGAACAGCAGCGGCATCGCCGCCGATTTCAGCTGCTGGACTTCGTCGGAATCGGGGTCGATCGGCATGCTGCCGGCGGCGGGATCGCCCTGCCGCTTCGCGTGGATCTTGCGCGCAACGGCACGCAGCGCGCTCTCGACCGGCGGCCAGTAGGATTCCTGATCCGACGACAGTTTGAGCCGCTCCTTGATGCCGGCGATCTGGGCGTCACTCAGCAGAGCGTAGCTCTTCTGTGGCGCCGGCTTGGCGGCAGCCTTCGGTTTGGGCAATGCCGCGAGGACCGGCGCTGTTTCGGTGATCTTCGGCAGGCCGACATCGGAGGGTTCGGCGGAGGCATAGGCCTGCCGCAGGGTGTCGGATACTCCCGGAATGTTGGCTGCAGGGATATTGGCTCCAGGAATATTCGCTTGGGCGCGCTGTTGCAGCGGCGACGGTGCAGCCGAGGGTTCGGCCGCCTGGGGCGGCTCATAGGCAGCGACCGCGAACGTGGCGACCGCGAGCCTGTCCTGCTTGCCGGCCTTGTTGGAGACCGGAGCCGCCTCGGCGGTCGCAGCGGCAAGCCGGGACGGCGCCGTCGGAACGCTGTCGCGGCCAAGGATGGCGGTCACCGCGACGCCGGCAAGGAGGAAGCAGGTCAGCGCGACGAGGGTGATGGCTCTGGTCAAAAACGTCTCCATTCCCGGCCGGTGTCATCGCAAGCTGAAGGCCAAATGAGGCTTTAGCGTGCCACCAAGGCGGCGGGAGGTCGCCAAACTGGGTGAAAATCCTGCTGAAACGGCCGAAAATCAGGCCGCGGCAGCAAGCTCATAGGCTTCCTGGATATCGGCGACGATCTCATGGGCCGGCCACAGGGCGCCGGGCTGGACCGCGCGCAGGCTGACAGTCCAGTTGGTCCGGCGGGTGCGCGGCGTGCTGACGATATCGAATTCGACCTGGCGGCACAGCGGATGACGCTGCAGGGCGTAGAAGACCCGGGTCCTGAGTTCGTCGAGCGTTGCGGGGCTCTTGGCAAACAGCGCCTCAAAATCCATGTCGCATCCCCATCATTGCCGGCCGTGGCGGCAGGCCATCCTGTGGCGCTATTGTTGGGGCGATCGTGGTTAATGCCGCGTTAAGGCCGGCAGGCAGGGCAATTGTGGACTCGCAAGCTCAGACGACGACCCCTGCGGCAAGGCCATCGGTTCGCGGCGGCCTCACCGTAGCGGTCACGATCTGCGCGGTGACGCTGCTGATCGCCACTTTCGAACTGTCGATGGCCGACTGGCCCTCGAGCCTCGTCGAAATGCTGCTGCTGCCGCTCGCCGCGTTGCTGTTCCTCGGCTGTGGCGCGTGGTCGCTGACGCAATTGCTGCGGATCAGGCAGGACGGCGCGACATTCGCCGGCCCCTTCCTGGTTTGCGCGGCGACGCTGGCGATCCTGACCTACGCTCCACTGCAGGACATCTATCTGCAATGCGACTTCCACTGGCGCCGCGCCGCCCGCGACGCGATCGTAGCCCGAGTCGCGCGCGGCGAACTGAAGCCCAACGTGGATGACAACGGCAATTTGATCGCGCTTGGCGACGACGGCCCTTCGGTGTCCCTCGGCAACGACATCGTGGTCGACGAGGCCGACAAAGGCACCTATGTGCTGTTCTTCGCCGTGCGCGGGCTGAAGCACAGTTTCAGCGGCTTCCTGCACGTGCCATCAGGCGGTGATCCGAGAAAGTTCTTCGAGTTCGACGACAAGCCGCCGACGCGGGTGGTGGCCTACGGCAACGATTGGTACTTCGTGGCGAACTAGACGAGTCTGATCCGCGCGCTCGCCGCCTCGTACTCCGCCACTGTCCGCGCCACGAGATCGTCAACCGAAAGCACTTCGGTCACCCCAGAGGTGGAATGGCCACCACTCCAAATGTCGCGCCAGCGCTTTGGCCGGCTTTCGCGGGCACCGATATCGATGTCCTTGCCGATGTCGATCGCGCCGCGCGACGGCAGATCGTCCGGATCGAGACCGGCTGCCTCGATCGAGGGCCGCAGCATGTTGGTCTGCAGGCCGGTGAATGCCGTCGTGAGCAGGATGTCGTCCGCGCTGCTGTCGACCAGCATCTGCTTGTAACTGATATCCGCCATGCTCTCGCGCGTGGCGATGAATTTCGTACCCATATAGGCAAGATCGCAGCCGAGCGCCTCTGCGGCGCGCAGCGCGTGGCCGTCGCTGATGCCGCCGGCGAGCACGATCGGGCCGTCGAAGAAGCCGCGCACGGCGCGGACGAACACGAACGGGTTGAGCCAGCCGGTCTGGCCGCCGGCGCCCGCGGTCAGCAGCACGAGCCCATCGGCACCGGCCGCGACCGCACGCTCGGCATGGCGGATCGAGGCCACGTCGGCGAACACCAGCGCGCCAGAATCATGCAATGGCCCGACCACTGGCGCGGGCGAGCCGACCGAGGTGATCACGATCTCCGGCCGGTGCCGCAGCAGCACCGCGAGATCCTGCGCCAGCCGCGCGTTGGAGCGGTGCACGATCAGATTCGGGCAGATCGGCGCGGCCCGTCGCCCGTTCGCATCCGCATGCGCTTGCAGGCGGCGCTCGATCTCGCCGAGCCAGCTATCAAATTGTTCCGTCTCGCGGCAATTCACCGTCGGGAACGAGCCGATCACGCCATTGCGGCAGGCGGCTACCATCAGTTCGACGCCGGAGACCAGAAACATCGGGGCTGCGATCAGCGGCAGCCGGAGGCGCTCACGAAAGCGGGCGAGAGGATCGGTGTCTGGCAAGCTGCTTCTTCCCCGTCACTTTGTGTTAGCGTTGCCCAACATTGGCACGACGAAAGCCAAAGACAAAGCAGTTGGGAGGACGAGACCGATGAGCAATCCGCTCTACGCATTTCCGGCGGTGTGCGAACAGGCGCGGCGGGCGCTGGCGCGCTATCCGTCGCGAACGGCCTTCGCCTGGCCGGGCGGATCGCTGAGCTATCAGGGCGCGACCGACCTGATCGGGCGGATGCAGAGCGTGTTCATGGCACTTGGTTTTGCCCCCGGCACCCGCGTCGCCCTCCTCACCGCCAACCGCGCCGACACCTGGTGTGCGGCGGTCGCCGCGCAATTGTCACGGCTTGCCATCACCTGGCTGCACCCGCTGGGCTCGCTCGACGACCAGCTGTTCCAGATCGAGGACTCCGATGCGCAGATCCTCGTCGTCGACGGCGTCACGTTTCACGATCGCGGCGGCGAGCTCGCAACGAAAGCGTCCGGACTGAAGACCGTGTTCACGCTCGGCCCAGCCGGCTACGGCGCCGACCTGTTGAAGGCGGTCGAGGCCGCCGGCAGCGCAAGTCCGAAAAGCTTCGCCCAGCACAACGACATTGCGATCTTGAACTACACCGGCGGCACGACAGGCAAATCCAAGGGCGCGCTGCGCCATCATCGCGAAAATAGCGGCTCCGCCAATGCGATCCTCGCCGACTTCGAAATTCCCGAGACCCCGCGCTACCTCACGGTCGCGCCGATCAGCCATGTCGCGGGGACCAAGGTGCTGCCGACGCTGATGCGCGGCGGTACCGTGCATATGCTGAAGGGGTTTGACCCCGAGGCCGTGTTCAAGACCATCGCGCGCGAGAAAATCAACTTCACACTGTTCGTGCCGACCATGATCTATGTGATGCTGGATCATCCTGCGCTCGACAAAACCGATCTCTCCTCGCTCGAACTTTTGCTCTACGGCGCATCCGCGATGTCGCCGAGCCGGCTGGTCGAAGGGATCGAGCGGATCGGGCCGGTGTTCTCCCAGCTCTACGGCCAGACCGAATGCTATCCGATCTCGGTGCTGCGCAAGGCCGATCACAATCCGAAGACACCGGAGCTGTTCCTGTCTTGCGGCTTCCCGATCGCCGCCTGCCGGGTGAAGATCCTCGACAATGACGACCAGGAAGTCGCGACCGGCGAGGCTGGCGATATCTGCGTGCGCGCCCCCCATGTGATGGCCGAATATTGGAAGCGGCCGGACGCAACGGCGGAGACGCTGAAGAACGGCTGGCTGCACACCGGCGACATCGCGCGCAAGGACGAGCGGGGCTACATGTTCATCCTCGACCGCAAGAAGGACATGATCGTCTCCGGCGGCTTCAACATCTTTCCGCGCGAGGTTGAGGATGTACTGTCGCAGCACGCCGATGTCGCGATGGTCGCGGTCGTCGGCGTGCCCGACGACAAATGGGGCGAGGCCGTCACCGCGGTCGTGGTGGCGCGCGAGGGCGCGACACCAGACGCCGACGAGCTGATCAACCTCGTGAAGACGAAGAAGGGCTCGGCGCATGCACCAAAGCAGATCCAGTTCGTCAAGGAGCTGCCGATGACCGGCGTCGGCAAGGTCGACAAGAAGGTGCTGAGGGCCGGCTTCTGGACCGGCCGCGACCGGTTAGTGGGATAAGCGCAGATGCGTAGGGTGGGCAGAAGGCGCAAAGCGCCGTGCCCACCATTCTCGGCGTGCTCGCGACGGTGGGCACGCTCTCGCTTTGCCCACGGGCTGTCCCGTCATCCTGAGAGGCTGCGGGCGCCGGCCGCGTCCGCGTTCTGTTCGGCAGCTCCGCCCAGCAACTGATCGAGTCGCTCGCGCAGCTGATCCTGGTGGTAGGGCTTTGCGAGCCGCGGCAGGTCGACCTGGCTGCCCTCGGGCAGTTCGGCGTAGCCGGTGGCGAGCAGGACCGGAAGCTGCGGCCGGACCCGGAGCGAGGCGGCGACGAGTTCGATGCCGGACATGCCGGGCATCATGTGATCGGTCATCATCAGGTCGATCGGCTGGTCGCTCCTGAGGATTTCGAGCGCACGCAGTCCGGAATTGGCACCGATCACGCGATGACCAAGGTCTTCCAGCATCTCCGTGGTCG
This sequence comes from Bradyrhizobium sp. LTSPM299, assembly GCF_000938235.1. NCBI lineage: Bacteria > Pseudomonadati > Pseudomonadota > Alphaproteobacteria > Hyphomicrobiales > Nitrobacteraceae > Bradyrhizobium > Bradyrhizobium sp. LTSPM299. Next base: position 161,877 of record NZ_JYMU01000049.1, on the reverse strand, counting down.
ACATCGCGATCAGCGGATCGTCGTCGACGAACAGGATCACCGCGGAGCGCTTCATCTTCTGCGGCGCCGGGGCGGAGCTTTCCAACTCCGGCGCTGAGGTCGCGACCGGAAGCACCAGCGTCGCCGTGGTACCCTTGCCGAGCGTGCTCGCAAGCTGCAGCGCGCCGCCGAGCTGCACGGCGAGGCCATGCGCCATCGACAGGCCGAGTCCGGTGCCCTTGCCCACCGGCTTCGACGAGAAGAACGGCTCGATCGCCCGCTTCAGGACATCGGGCGCCATGCCGGTGCCGCTGTCGACCACCGACAGCTTCAGGTAGTTGCCGGGCCGCACCGATGGATCGTTCCTTGCCTTCCAGAACGCGAGCTTGATCTCGATCACACCGCCGTCCGGCATCGCGTCCCGCGCATTGATCGCCAGATTAAGGATCGCGAGTTCGAGCTGGTTGGTATCGACACAGGCCGCCGGCAGTCCCTCGGGAATGTCCAGCCGCAGCGCGACGCGCGGCCCGAGCGAGCGCTCGAGCAGATCGCTCATGCCGCGCACCAGCGCACCGAGATCAACCGGCACCGCGCGCAGATCCTGCTGGCGTGCGAACGCGAGCAGCCGCTGCGTGAGCGACGCACCACGCTCGGCGCCCTGCAGCGCGCCCTCGACCAGGCGGTGCAGGCGCGGATCCTTGGGCATGCGCTTGCGCAACAGATCGAGATTGCCCATCACCGCCATCAAGAGATTGTTGAAGTCGTGCGCGACGCCGCCGGTGAGCTGGCCGATCGCTTCCATCTTCTGCGCCTGCCGCAACTGCTCCTGTGCTCTTTCACGCGCCGCGACTTCCAACATCAGGTCCGTGGTGCGCTGCTCGACGCGCTGTTCGAGCGTCGCGGTCAATTCCGCGAGAGCGGCGCGCTCGGCGGCGAGCTGCGCCAGCAGAGCCTCGCGCTCAATCTCCGCGGTCTTGCGCGCGGTGATGTCCGAGCAGACACCGACCAGCGACTTGGTGCCGCCATCCGGCTGGCGTACCGCGCGGGCCCGAACGTCGACCCAATGTTGCGAACCATCCGGCCAGATCACGCGGTACTCGATGCGGTAATCCCGGCCGGTTTCGATGGTATCCTGCACAATGGCCAGTCGTCGCGCCCGGTCGTTAGGGTGCACGGCCTCCAGCAGGTCCTGATAGGTGAAAGGATCGCTGCCGCGCCGCCCGAAATAGGATTTGCAGGTGTCGGAGGCCTCAAGCTCGAAATCGGGAAGATGCAATTCCAGCGCGCCGAGATGACCCGCATTCATCGCGGTCTGCAGCAGGCCCTCGCTTTCGGTGAGGTCATCCAGAATGGCGCGGGCCTGATACTGACGGCGCCGGGCCCTCACCGCGGAGCCGACGATGCTCGCAAGCGTGGTCGGATGGAACGGGCGTTCGATGAAGGTGACGTTACCGAGAATTTGCCCGAGCCGCACCGCGTCCGGGTTGCGCTCGGGGCCGCCGCCCTGGCGCGTCAACAGCACGATCGGAAAATCCGACCATGAGGGCTGATCGTTGAGCCAATTCACCAGCCTTCGCAGGTCCGCGGTCTTGATCGCCTCTTCAGCGATCACGGCAAGCCCGGCGCCGCTCTCGATCTCGTGCATCAGCCCCGCAAGATCGGCGCACGGATTGGCGTAATAGCCGGCTTCCCGGATCAGGGCGGCCGCAACGGAGGCGTCGCGTCCAGTTGGCGCGAGGACGATGGCGCGCTCCGACGAAACGCCCGGTTTCACGCACTGTCCTCCTGCAACAGGGGCTGGCCCTCTCCGACATAGACCGGAATGCCGGTCAGCACACCCTGGAAGCCCTCCAGCGGCGCGCCGATCGTCAAGCCGCGGTGATCGATGCGATATTCGCGGATCGTGGTCTCATGCGCGCCGGTGCGCTTCTTGATGACCGACATTGCCCGCCGCACTTTGCCCATTGCCTCGAAGTAGCGCAGCAGGATCACCGTATCGGCGAGGTAGGTGACATCGACCGGCGCCTTCATGTCGCCGACCAGCCCATGCTGCGCCACGGTCATGAAGGTCGCAGCACCCTGCCGGTTGAGGTATTGCAGCAGTTCGTGCACGTGAAGGATCAGCGAATTCTCCTCGGGCATCGCCGCCTGATAGCCATTGAGGCTGTCGATCACCACGGTCTTGATCGCGTCCTCGTTGACCCGCTTACGCACCCGGTGCGCAAATTCGCCGGGCGACAGTTCGGCAGCGTCGACTTGGTCGACGAAGAGATTTCCCGCCCGCTGCATCGCTTCGAGGTCGATGCCCATCTTCTTCAAGCGCGTGTAGAGCAGGCCGAGTTCTTCGTCGAACACGAACATGGCGGCCTTCTCGCCGCGCGCGACCGCGGCCACCACAAAGACGATCGCGGAAAGCGATTTGCCGGTACCGGCCGGCCCCAGCACCAGCGTGCTGGACCCCTTGTCGATGCCGCCGCCCAGAAGCTGGTCGAATTCACCGATCCCGCTCGACAATTGGCCGGGTTCAAATCCCTTGCGGTGCTCGGAGGCCACGAGCCGTGGAAACACGTTGACCCCGCCAGTCGTGAGGGTCGAGTCGTGATAGCCGCCGCGAAATTTGGTGCCGCGATATTTCGTGACGCGCACCCTTCGCCGCTCCGCGCCATAGGCCGGGGCCAATTCCTCGAGCCTGATAACGCCGTGCGCAATACTGTGCACCGTCTTGTCGGAAGCTTCGGCAGTCAGATCGTCAAGCAGTATCACCGTGGCATCGAACTTCGCGAAGTAATGCTTGACCGCGAGAATCTGCCGGCGATATCGCAGCGAGCTTTGCGCCAGCAGCCGGATCTCGGAAAGACTGTCGAGCACGACGCGGCGCGGCCGGGTACGCTCCACCACATCGAATATCTGCTTGGTCGTCTCGCCGAGTTCCAGGTCCGACGAATAAAGCAGGCTCTGCTGCTGCTCGGAATCGAGCAGGCTTTCAGGCGGCAGCAGCTCGAAAATGTCGAGGCCATCGCCGAGCGACCAGCCGTGCGAAGCGGCCCCGCCACGCAGCTCCTGCTCCGTCTCCGACAGTGTGATGTAGAGGCACTTTTCGCCAGCGCGCACGCCTTCCATCAGGAATTGCAGCGCCATCGTGGTTTTGCCGGTGCCGGGCGCGCCCTCGACCAGGAACAGGTGTCCGCGCGAAAATCCTCCCGACAGGATATCGTCCAGTCCCCCAATTCCCGTTTTTGCAATGTCGTTTGGCGCCTGAAACGAACTCATGGGACCCCCCTTACCGGTGGGTAAAGCGCCGCGGCATCAATAGGTTCCGATCAGGCCGGGGCTATTTTGAGGAACGGATTCCGACCCAGCGAACGCCGTTCGCGGCGATCGACTGCAAGGCCTAACGCTTCTCGATCACGAGACTCTGGACCGCCCGGCCGAAATAGCCGTGCTGGTCGGCAAGCCGCGACATCGCAAGCCCTGCACCGTCAGGCCCGATCCAGGACTCACCGTTGAGCAGAATCCAGTCGCCGATCGGCTGGCGTGCGAGGTTCACCGTGAGATCTGCATTGATGAAGGTCCACTTCGCGAAATCCAGCGCCGGCGAGGTACCGTTGGAGAAATCCGAGGCGACCACCGCGCGCATCGCCTGCGAGACCGCTGAGCCTGCGATCAACGGATGGTCGACGCGAAACCAGATCGCGCCGGGACCTGTCTGGCCGAAGCGGCCGCGCGCGGCACGCATCGAGATGGATCGCACGAACGGACTGTTGGCGAGATCGCCAGGCTCGACCAAGCATTGGTCGGGCCCGGGCAGCTCGACCGGCAGACCGCCGATCCCGGGCGGCAGCTCCGCCGTCTGCGCCTTGATCTTCAGCACGCTGGCGGAGACCACGACGACGCCGTCGGCCTTGAGCCTGATGCCGCAGAGCTGGATCTTGCGGCCCTCGCGCAGCACCTCGCTTTCGATCGTGAGCGGCGCGACCGGCACCGGACGCATCAGATCGATCGTCACGCGCGCGACATGCATCGGCACGGCGATCGGAATGGCTTCAGCGGCCCAAACCACGAGGGCCGCCGGCGCGGAGCCGTGCTGCATCCGCGGATCCCACGGACCCGCAGCATCGGGGCTGGTGACGACGCGGTTGCCGTCAACGCTGAAGATCGGATGCATCAGGCCAGCGGCGGGTCGATCGCCTCGTCATATTCTTTTTTGAACCGCGCGATCAGCTCGGCCGCGGGCAGCACCTTGGCGATGCTGCCGACGCCCTGACCCGAGCCCCAGATTTCCTTCCAGGCCTTCGGCTTGGCGCGCTCGCCGGAGGAATCGGTGCCGAAGCTCATCTTCGAGGGATCGGAGGTCGGCAGATTCTCCGGATCCATGCCGGCCGCGACGATCGAGGGCTTCAGGTAGTTGCCGTGCACGCCGGTGAACAGGTTGGAATAGACGATGTCCTCGGCGGACGAATTGGTGATCATGCTCTTGTAGCCTTCGACCGCGTTCGCCTCCTGCGTCGCGATGAAGGCCGAGCCGATATAGGCGAAGTCGGCACCGATGACACGTGCGGCGCGGATCGCGCGGCCGTTGGCGATGGTGCCCGACAGCGCGATCGGCCCGTCGAACCACGCCCGCGTCTCCGCCACGAACGGGAACGGCGAGATCGTGCCGGCATGACCGCCGGCGCCGGCCGCGACCAGGATCAGGCCGTCGGCACCCTTCTCGATCGCCTTGTGCGCGAACTTCTGGTTGATGACGTCGTGGAAGACGATGCCGCCCCAGCCATGGACGGCCTGGTTGAGCTCCTCGCGTGCGCCGAGCGAGGAGATGATCATCGGCACCTTGTGCTTCTCGCAAAGCGCCATGTCGTGATCGAGCCGGTTGTTGGACTTGTGCACGATCTGGTTCACCGCGAACGGCGCCGACGGCCGCTCCGGATGGGCCTTGTCGTAAGCGGCGAGCTCTTCCTTGACCCGGTGCAGCCATTCGTCGAGCAGCTCCGGCGGCCGCGCGTTCAGTGACGGAAACGAGCCGACCACGCCGGCCTTGCACTGCGCGATGACGAGGTCGGGCACGGAGATAATGAACAGCGGTGCCCCGATCACGGGAAGAGACAGACGGCCCTTGAACAGAGCAGGCATGGACATTGGCGGCGGATCCTTGCGTTGGTCAGGCGGAACGGAGTCCCCGCCCGGAGATGGCTGGCATCATACCAACAAGGCAATCTTTCCACTGTCAAGTATTGCGTTTGGGCGCTGCGGGATGAATGACAAAAGCTCACCCGGATGCTGCATTTTTCTCAGGCATTCTGGCATCCCAGAGCCGGTTCAGCCAAGCCGATGCGAAGCTTGGTGCAAGGCCTATTGGCAGATCGCGCGTGTCACGAAATTTTCGGTCTTGCAGTCGTTCGGTCCGCGCTTGTGGCCCGGCAGGTAGACCAGCGGCGAGCATTTCTCGGAGGCATCGGTATCGAGGCTCTTGCCCTCCTTGAAACCCTTGCTCTGGCAGAGCCGGTCGGCGCCGATCTTGCAGTCGGGCGCGCCGTTCGAGGCAACCACGCAGGCCGCGCGTCCCGAGACCATCGAGGAGGGCCGCGCGATGTTCGACAGGTCGTTCATGGTCTCGCTCGGGCTCTTCAGCGCAGGCAGCACCGACTTCGATTTCTCGAACAGCTTTCCGATTTCGTTGATCAGCCCGGGATTCTCGCGCTCGGCCGATGCGGGCGGCAACTCGATCTGCTGCGGCTCCGGTGGAGATGGTTGCTGCGCCGGCGACTGCACGCCGAGCACAGGCGGCTCGGCCTGGGCCCAACCGAAATCGGTCGCTGCGAGGATCATCGACAGGGCGAGGCCTGCGATCACAGCACGTGCACCATCAAGACTTCGCAGGTCATCGATTCCATCAGCCATCGTGGCCAGCGTACAGGAAGCTCGAAAGCCGGCAAAGCCGACAACCGCTAGATCAGCTTCACTGCGACAACAAAGCCCAGCACCAGCACGATCGCGAAGATCGCGACCCACAGCCCGAGCCGCTTCTCCAGCTCCTTGCGGATGAAATCGCCATAGCGGTTCAACACGACCGCGACGATGAAGAAGCGGCCGCCGCGTGCGACGATCGAGCACAGGATGAACAGCCAGATGTTGTAGCCGGCAAAGCCCGAGGTGATGGTCACGAGCTTGTAGGGGATCGGCGTCAGCCCCTTCACCAGGATGATCACCGCGCCCCACTGCGCATAGGAGGCGCGGAATGCGTCCATCTTGTCGGAGAGACCGTAGAGATGGATCAGCCACTGCCCGAGCGAGTCGTAGAGCAGCGCGCCGATTGCGTAACCGAGCACGCCGCCGGCAACGGAGGCGACGGTGCAGATCGCCGCGAACCACCACGCCCGCTTCGGCCGCGCGAGCGACATCGGCAGCAGCATGATATCGGGAGGCACCGGGAAGAAGGAGCTCTCAGCGAAGGCGACGCCCGCGAGAATCCAGAGCGCGTAGGGCTTGTCGGCGGCGCCGATGCACCAATCGTAAATCCGTTTCAGCATGGCCGCGATGAACCATCATGGAGTGGATTTGTCCATGCCGGGAATCGGCTGATTTTCGGGCGATTTACGACCGCCCTTTGCGCAGGCGGTTTTCCAGCGCGTCGATTCGACGCCGAACCACGGGAACGGGCGCGGATTTGGGCAATTTGACCGGTGATTTCGGCAGCTTCTCGGCGATTCCGAGCAGACGCTCGCGGCGCTCCATCTCGTGCCAGACATCCTCCGGCTTGATGCCGGTTGAAGCCCACAGGACGGTCAGATTGTAGAGCAGGTCGGCGCTTTCACGGACCACGGCATCGGACTTGCCGCTGACGGCGTCGATCGCGACCTCGATCGCTTCCTCGGCGAGCTTCTTGGCCATCTTGGCCGGACCGCGCTGAAACAGCCGTGCCGTGCGCGAAATTGCCGGATCAAGATCCCTGGCCGCGATCACCGCCTGATAAAGCCGCTCGATCGAATCATTCATGCGTCCAGCCTAATCGAAACTCGTCGCCAGCGTGTTAACGGCTTGCTTGACAACTAAAAAATCCACCGGCCGGGCGGCCGGTGGATTCGATCTTTGTGACAGTTGTGCGAACCGTTACGGGTCGCGTCAGTACGGCTGGTAGGACAGCCCCGACCGGTTGCCGTAATAGCCGCCGCCATAATAGGCCGGACCACCACCGTAGTAGACGGGACCACCACCGTAATAGCCCGGGCCACCGCCATAGTAGCCGTAGGCATCATAGTCAGCGCGACGGTTCTGCGACGCGATAATCGCGATGCCCGTGCCGACGATGCCGGCGAACGCGGCGGCCGCCACGGCACCACCGCCGCCGCCACGATAGTAACGGCGCCGTGCGCTGATATCGGTCGCGCCGCTCGTGCCGTTTGACATGGTTACAGTCGCGGGCTTGCCCGCTGCAGCAGAGCCGGCAGACGCCATCGTCGGCTCAACGGCCGTCAGCGCCACCGCAGCAATTGTCGCCAGCGTGGCTGCGCGGCCAATGGACGAAAAAACACCCTTTCGCGCAAACATTGCAATCATCCTTTGTGGGAGCCGGCCCCGATGGGCCTTCGACAGCTAACCACCGGCTTTAGATTAGGTTCCGCAAACCAAATGCAAGCTGAACAGACCGCGGCAACATCGTGGCAGTCATCGGTCATTCACCTTCCCTGAGGCAGAATGTCGTTAAATTGACGCTTGCCATTACGCATTCGATGTCATGAAACAGGCGCCGGCGCGGCACTTTGTCTCGCCCCCGGATGTCATGATGCAGGTAAGTCGGACCACTGCTCTCCGCTTGATGATGGCTCTCGTGATCGGGCTCGCGGGCGGCGTGTGGCCCGCAGCAGCGCCGTTGCGCGCCGCGGGCGATCCGCTACCGCCGCTCGCCATCCAGTTCACGCTCGACCGGCCGCTCGATGCCGCCGCAGCACCGTTCGTGATGGCGGCGGTGGGCGGCCTGTTCAGCGCCGAAGGCCTTTCCGTCGGCACCAACATCGCCACCGGTTCGGCTGATGCGATCGCACGCGTCACCGGCGGCGCGAGCGACTTCGCCCTCGTCGACATCAACGCGCTGATCCGATTTCGCGACACGCCGGGCGCCGCGCCCGTGAAGGCGGTGTTCGTGCTGTTCAACCAGGCGCCCTACGCGATCATCGCCCGCAAGAGCCGCGGCATCAGGGCGCTGTCGGACATCCAGGGCAAAACCCTCGGCGTCGCCGAGGGCGATTTGTCGATCCGCCTGTGGCCCGCCGTCGCCAGGCAGAACGGCATCCAGTTGGGAAGCGTCAAGCAGAACAGCATCAGCGCCGCGGTGCGTGAGCCGATGCTGTCGGCCGGCCAGGTCGAAGCCGTGACCGGCTTCTCCTATTTGTCGGCGATCAACCTGCGGGATCGCGGCGTGCCGGCCGACGATCTGGCCGTACTGCGCTTCGCCGACTATGGCTGCGAGGCCTATGGCTTTGCCGTGATCGTCAGCCCGCGGTTAGCCGCGGCGAAGCCCGACGCGGTGAGGGGTTTTGTGCGGGCGGTGATCGGCGGCACCAACCTCACGCTCAAGGACCCCGCGCGCGCGACGACCGAGGTGGTCAGCCGGATGGATGGCGGTTCGGCCGAACTGGAGCAGGAGCGGCTGCGCGCGATCATCCGCGACAACATCCTGACCGGCGAGGTCAGGCACAACGGCATCGGCGGCGTCGATCCGGCGCGCTTCGAGCGATCGGTCGACCAGCTCGCGGAGGATTTCAAATTCCAGAAGCGGCCGCACGTCACAGACATCTTCGACGAGTCATTCCTGCCGCCGCGGGATGACCGGCTGATCAACTGAGCAAAACGCGCGCTCGCCGCTGGCCCTCGGTGGCGAACCCTGATTAAATTGCATCCCGCCTGATCGGGCGGTGATCGCCTTTGAGAGTCCCGCCGGCATGTCCATGCTCCGCCTCTATACCCGCGTCCTGGAATTGCTTGGCAAGGAAGCGCGGCTCGGCTGGATCCTCGCTGCCGCCAATCTGCTGCTCGCCGGCGCGCAATTCGCCGAGCCGGTGTTGTTCGGCAAGATCGTCGACGTGCTGTCGGGCAGGCCCGCCACCGGCCTGTTCGCGACCTCCTCACCATGGCCGCTGCTGGTGGCCTGGGCAGCGTTCGGCCTGTTCACGATCGGTTGCAGCGCAGCCGTGGCGCTGCAGGCCGACCGGCTGGCGCACCGCCAGCGCCAGGCCGTGCTGACCGGCTATTTCGAGCACATCATGCAGCTGCCGCTGACCTTCCATTCCGGCACCCATTCGGGCCGGCTGATGAAGGTGATGCTGAACGGCACCGACGCGCTGTGGCGGCTGTGGCTCGGCTTCTTTCGCGAACATTTCGCCGCGATCATGTCGCTGATCGTGCTGCTGCCGCTCGCGCTCTACATCAACTGGCGGCTGGCGATCCTGTTGTTCGCGCTCTGCGTCGTCTTCACCGTGCTGACCACGCTCGTGGTGCGCAAGACCTACGGCATGCAGAGCGAGGTCGAGGCCTACTACAGCGACCTGTCGGCGCGCGCCTCCGACGCACTCGGCAATGTCGCGCTGGTGCAGAGCTTCGTGCGGATCGATTCCGAGGTACAGGGCCTGCGCTTCGTTGCCGAGAAGCTGCTCGCGGTGCAGATGCCGGTGCTGTCGTGGTGGGCATTGGTCACCGTCATCACCCGCGCCTCCACCACGATCACGGTGCTCGCGATCTTCACCGTCGGCATCGCGCTGCACGAGCAGGGCCTGACTACGGTCGGCGAGATCGTGATGTTCGTGTCGTTTGCCACCATGCTGATCCAGAAGCTCGAGCAGGTGGTGGGCTTCATCAACAGCGTGTTCATGGAGGCGCCGCGCCTGCAGGAATTCTTCGACGTGCTCGATGCGGTGCCGACAGTGCGCGACCGGCCGGGCGCGATCGACCCCGGAAGGCTCTCCGGCCTGATCGAGTTCAACGATGTCTCGTTCTCCTATGACGGCAAGCGGCCGGCGATCGAGGATCTCTCTTTCACCGCGCTGCCAGGCCAGACCATCGCGCTGGTCGGCCCGACCGGCGCCGGCAAATCCACCGCGATCGCGCTCCTGCATCGCGCCTTCGATCCGCAATCCGGCATCATCGAGATCGACGGTATGGACATACGTGCGCTGAAGCTGACGGCGCTGCGGCGGAACATTGGCGTCGTGTTCCAGGAAGCGCTGCTGTTCAACCGCTCGATCGCCGAGAATTTGCGCGTCGGCAAGCCCGATGCGACCGACGAGGAACTGCGTACCGCTGCGGCGCGTGCGCAGGCGCTGGATTTCATCGAGCGCAGCGAAAAGAAATTCGACACCCATGCGGGCGAACGCGGCCGCATGTTGTCCGGCGGCGAGCGGCAGCGACTGTCGATCGCACGCGCACTGTTGAAGGATCCGCCGATCCTGATCCTGGACGAGGCGACCAGCGCGCTCGACGCGGTCACCGAGGCCAAGGTCAACGCGGCTCTCGATGAAGTGATGAAGGGGCGCACCACATTTGTGATCGCGCACCGCCTCTCCACGATCCGCTACGCGACGCGCATCCTGATGTTCGATCAGGGACGGGTGATCGAAAGCGGAACTTTCGATGAACTGGTCGCAAAAGGTGGCCGGTTTGCCGATCTCGCACGCGCCCAGTTCATGGTACAGGAGGAGCAACGGGCCGGCATCGAAGCTCCATAATTCCGGCTTTCCAATTGAGGCGGCTGCCGAAATTCAGCCTATTTCGTCCACGATTTAATTATCCGGCCCCTGTTCTCCGCTGCCGCTCCGGTATAGGTTTGCACCGCCGCGAAGCGGCTCCCGGACAGGCTTGAAACCCGAACGTCATATCGCAAAGACCTCCTTGTTGAAGGCGGGTCTCAAAGGACCGGAACCGGACTCGTGCAATTTCTTCGCCCGCTGCGGCACAACCCGTCATTGAAATGGATTCTAGCCGCGGCGATGCTCGTCATCGCAACGCCGCGCATGGCCCAGGCCGAGGCGCTGCTGGTGGTCGAAGCCGACACCGGAAAGGTGCTGCAGGCCGACAATGCGACGATGCCGTGGTATCCGGCCTCGCTCAGCAAGATGATGACGGCCTATGTGACGCTGAAGGCAGTCAAGGACGGCCGCGTCTCGCTCGACACGCTGGTCACGGTGTCGCCGATCGCGGCCTCGCAATCGCCCTCGAAGATGGGCCTGCGGCCCGGCACCCAGGTCACCATCGACAACGCGCTGAAGATGATGCTGGTGAAGTCGGCCAACGACATGGCCGTGGTGCTGGCTGAAGGCGTCGGCGGCTCGATCGACGGCTTCGCGGCGATGATGAACGACAGCGCCCAGAAGCTCGGCATGACGCAAACGAGCTACGTCAACCCGAACGGCCTGCCCGCCGACGGCCAGATCACCTCGGCGCGCGATCTTGCGATCCTCGCCCGCGGCATCATCCGCGACCTGCCTGAATACGAGTATTTCGTCCACATCCCGTCGATCCGGTTCGGCCGCCGGATCACGCAGAACTTCAATCGCCTGATCGGGCGTTATCCGGGCGCCGATGGCTTCAAGACCGGCTTCATCTGCGCGTCCGGCTACAATCTCGTCGCGTCGGCGACGCATGACGGCAAGCGATTGATCGCCGTCGTGCTCGGCGCGTCCTCGGGAAAAATGCGTGCGGTTCGCGCCGCTCAACTACTGGATCGCGGCTTTGCCAATAACGGGCTGGCCTGGCTGCGTCCCTCGCTCGGCACCGTCGACAATCTGGTGCCGATCGATGCCTCGCCGCCGAACCTGCGCGACGAGATGTGCGGCAGCAAGCACAAGCGGCCGGCCAGCGACGAGGACGAGGACACTGTGGCCAGTAGCGCCGGCAGTTCAGCCACCAATGGCGAGGGTAGCGCCGCGACCTTCTTCGCCGCAGGCCTGCAAGCCGCGATGCCGAAGCCGTCCGAACTGCTGGCCTTGCCGCCCGCGCCGTCGGAGCCGATCGTGGTTTATACCGGTCCGACCAGGACCGGCGCCGCACTGATCGCGGCGGTCGCGGCCGACAGCGAGAAGGAACAGCCGGTCAGGCGCGGCAAGCGCGTCCGTGTCGTCGCCAGGGCCAGCAAGCCAGACGCGGCGGCCGATGCCAAGGGCGACGCAAAGCCGGTGGCAGCAAAGCCCGTGCGCCATGCCAACGCGAAGCCCGATACCGCAGCTGCGAAGCAGGCCGCGGACAAGCCTGCTGCCGCCGCGGCGGCAAAGCCCGCTGCTTCAAAGCCGAAAGCCGCGGCAAAACCGAAGACCGAGGCCAAGCCGGCAAGCTAGCGGGGCTCTGGCTCTTCACCATTCAATGCGTCGATAGCGCGCAGCGGCTTGCCATCGGCCGCGGCATCGCTTCATACTGCCGAAAACAACGCGGCCAAGTCCGAAAACCCGGAAGCAATCCGGGACATCAGGCAATATCACGAGAGGGGAATGACCATCATGGAGCGCATCTGGCTCAAGCATTATCCGGCCGGCGTGCCCGCCGATATCGACATGACGCAATATTCGTCGCTGGTCGAGTTGCTGGAAGAGAGCTTCAAGAAGTACGCCGACCGCAAGGCGTTCATCTGCATGGACAAGTCGATCACCTATCGCGAGCTCGACCAGATGTCGACGGCGCTCGGCGCCTATCTGCAGAGCAAGGGCCTGAAGAAGGGCGCGCGCGTCGCGCTGATGATGCCGAACGTGCTGCAATATCCGGTCGCGACCGCCGCCGTGCTGCGCGCCGGCTATGCCGTAGTCAACGTCAATCCGCTCTACACCCCGCGCGAGCTCGAGCATCAACTCAAGGATTCCGGTGCGGAAGCGATCGTCGTGCTGGAGAATTTCGCCACCACCGTGCAGAAGGTGCTGCCTAACACCGCCGTCAAGCACGTCATCGTCGGCAGCATGGGCGACCTGCTCGGCATCAAGGGCGTGATCGTCAACCTTGTGGTGCGTAAGGTGAAGAAGATGGTGCCGGCCTATTCGATCCCGGGCGCCGTCGGCTTCAACGAGGCACTGTCGGCCGGCCGCGGCCTGAAGTTCAACAAGCCGCAGATCGGGGCTGATGACGTCGCCTTCCTGCAATATACCGGCGGCACCACCGGCGTCTCCAAGGGCGCCACCCTGCTCCACCGCAACATCCTAGCCAACGTGCTGCAGAACGATGCCTGGCTTCAGCCGGCGTTGAAGAAGCCGCCGATCGTCGACAACATGATCATCGTTTGTGCGCTGCCGCTCTATCACGTGTTTGCACTGACCGCCTGCTACCTCTTGGGATTGCGGACCGGCAGCACAAATCTTCTGATCCCCAACCCACGTGACATGGCCGGCTTCATCAAGGAACTGCAGAAATACCAGGTCAGCTTCTTCCCGGCGGTCAACACGCTCTACAATGGCCTGTTGAACACGCCCGGATTCGACAAGCTCGACTTCTCCAAGCTGAAGATCGCCAATGGCGGCGGCATGGCAACGCAAAAGCCGGTTGCCGAGAAGTGGCTGAAAGTCACAGGCACTTCGTTGTCGGAGGGATATGGCCTGTCGGAGACCTCGCCGACGCTGACGTGCAATCCCGCCACAATCGACAAATTTTCTGGAACGATCGGTCTGCCCGTTCCTTCGACTTGGCTTTCGATCCGCGACGACGACGGCAACGAATTGCCGATCGGCGAAGCCGGCGAGATCTGCGCCAAGGGACCGCAGGTGATGGTGGGTTACTGGAACAGGCCTGAAGAGACCGCAAAGGTGATGACCGCGGACGGCTACTTCCGCACCGGTGACATCGGCATCATGGACGAGCAGGGCCAGACCAGGATCGTCGACCGCAAGAAGGACATGATCCTGGTCTCCGGCTTCAACGTCTATCCGAACGAGATCGAGGAAGTGCTCGCGAGCCATCCAGGCATCCTCGAATGCGCCGTGATCGGTGTGCCGGACGCAAGGTCCGGCGAGGCGGTCAAAGCCTTCGTGGTCAAGAAGGACCCGAACCTCACTGCCGATGATATCATCAAGTTCAGCGCCACCCAGCTCACCGGCTACAAAGTGCCGAAGCAGATCGAGTTCAGGACCGACCTGCCGAAGACCAATGTCGGCAAGATCCTGCGCCGCGAGCTGCGCGACGAGAAGAAGGCCGCGGCCTGAAACAAGCGGCGCGGGTGTCGCACTATGACCGACGCGCCCGTCGCTACGCCGGCCGAGGTCCTCGCGTTCTGGCGCGAGGCCGGCCGCGACCGCTGGTACAGGCGCGACGACGCGTTCGATGTGACGGTCCGGGACCGCTTCCTCGCCACATGGCAGAAGGCCGCTGCCGGCGAGCTGTCGTCATGGGAAGCCAGCGATGACGGCGCCGTCGCACTGACCCTCGTGCTGGACCAGTTTCCCCGCAACATGTTTCGCGACAACGCGCTGACCTTTTCCAGCGATCCACAGGCGCGCGAGGTCGCCGGTCGCGCGATCGACCGCGGCGTCGATGCACGGGTCGATCCGTTGTTGCGCGAATTCCTCTATCTGCCTTTCATGCATTCGGAGTACCTCGCCGACCAGCAGCGCTGCGTCGCGCTGTTTCGGGCATGCGGCGGTCATTCCGATAATCTCGGATTTGCCGAGGACCACGCCGATATCATCCGCCGGTTCGGCCGCTTCCCGCACCGTAACCGCGTCCTGGGCCGGGCGACGACGCCCGAAGAACAGGCATTCCTGGACAATGGCGGGTTTTCCGGCTGATGACGGAACAGTGACCATTCTCCGCCATTGCCGTTTCCGTCCCAGCCAATATTGTGCCGTCCGACCGCCGGGTTTAAGACAATTCCGCACACCGAGGGAGAATGACGATGACGATCAATGTTGGCGACAAGCTGCCGGAAGCCAAATTTCGCGTGATGACTGCCGAAGGGCCGCAGGTCAAAACCACCGACGACATTTTCAAGGGCAAGAAGGTCGCCCTGTTCGCGGTGCCCGGCGCCTACACCGGCACCTGCCACAAGATGCATCTGCCGAGCATCTTCCTCAACGCCTATGCCATCAAGAACAAGGGCGTCGACAGCATCGCGATCGTCTCGGTCAACGATGCCTTCGTGATGAACGCCTGGAAGCGCGACACCGACCAGCGCGACGAAGCCACCTTCCTCGCCGACGGCAATGCCGACTTCACCAAGGCAATCGGCATGGAGCTCGACGCCTCCGGCAACGGCCTCGGCATCCGCTCCCACCGCTACTCGATGCTGGTCGAGGACGGCGTGGTGAAGAAGCTCAATAAGGAGCCGGCTCCGGGCAAGGTCGAAGTCTCCGGCGGCGATACGCTGCTCGGGCAGCTCTGAGGCTGAGCGACGAATTCTTCCCTTCTCCCCTTGTGGGAGAAGGTGGCGCGGACGCAGTCCGCGACGGATGAGGGGTCTCTATCCGCGGAGACAAACCCCTCACCCGGCTTCGCTTCGCGAAACTACCCTCTCCCACAAGGGGAGAGGGTACGATCGCTACCCCTTCAGCTTCGCCATCGCGACGCCATCGCGGGCGAGCTGATCGGCGCGTTCGTTCTCGGCGTGGCCGGCGTGGCCCTTGATCCAGTGCCAGCGCACCTCGTGCGGCTTCAGCGCGGCGTCGAGGCGCTGCCATAGCTCGACATTCTTGACCGGCTTCTTGTCCGATGTGCGCCAGCCATTGTGCTTCCAGCCGTGGATCCATCCGGTGATGCCCTGGCGGACATACTGGCTGTCGGTGGTGAGGTCGACGCTGCAGGGCTTCTTCAATGCTTCCAGCGCCGAGATCGCCGCCATCAGCTCCATACGGTTGTTGGTGGTATGGGCCTCGCCGCCCTTCAATTCCTTTTCGGTGTCGCCGAATTTCAGGATCGCGCCCCAGCCGCCCGGCCCCGGATTTCCGGAGCAGGCACCATCGGTGAAAACGATCACATGCGGCTTGTCGCTCACGCCGCGCATCCTGCCGGCGTGATGCCGTAGTCGCGCAGGTTTGCGACATTCTGCTGGAAGCGAAGCTTGCGGACATATTCCAGCGGGTCCTTCGGCTGCACCAGCGCGCCCTCGGGCACGTTGAGGAAATCAACCAGACGCGTGAGCAGGAAACGCATCGCAGCGCCCCGCGCCAGCAGCGGCAGCGCAGCCTCTTCAGTCGCCGACAACGGCCGTTCGCGGCCGTAAGCATTGAGCAGCGCGCGCGCCTTGGTGACGTTGAAGGAATGATCCGGCTCAAAACACCAGGCATTCAGGCAGATCGCGACGTCGTAGGCCAGGATGTCATTGCAGGCGAACGGGAAGTCGATCAGCCCCGAGAGCTTGTCGCCGAGGAAGAACACGTTGTCGGGAAACAGATCGGCATGGATGACGCCGACCGGCAAATCGCTCGGCCAGCACGCTTCGAGATGATCGAGCTCGCGCGCGATGAAATCGTGCAAGCCCGCCTGCACGCCGTCGGCGCGCGCGGCGGCGAGATCGAACAGCGGCCGCCAGCCACCGACCGACAGCGGATTCTCGCGGACCATCGGGAAGTCGCGCCCGGCAAGGTGCATTTTGGCAAGCGCCTCGCCGACGCCGGCGCAATGCGCCACGTTGGGCCGCCGCGGCCAGACGCCTTCGAGGAAGTTGATGATCGCCGCCGGCCGATTGGCCAGCCGGCTCGTGACCTCGCCGCTGCGATTCCTGGCCGGCTGCGGGCAGGAGACGCCGCGCTCGGCGAGATGCGCCATCAGCGACAGGAAATACGGCAGGTCGTCCTCCGCCACGCGCTTCTCATAGAGCGTGAGGATGTAGGCGCCCTGGCTGGTGTGCAGCAGGAAGTTCGAATTCTCGACGCCTTCGGCGATGCCCTTGTAGGACAGCAGTTCGCCGATGTCGTAACGCTTGAGGAATTCCGCGAGATCTTCGGCGGCAACGTCAGTGTAGACCGCCATATGGCTTATTCCGCAGCGGCAGCGTCGGGCCGCAGCGAACGCGGCAGCGGGAAGAATTCGTTCTCCTCCGCGGCCGAGACCGTCTCCACGTGAAGCTCGTAGCGCTCGGCGAAGGCGCCCATGATCTCCTCGACGATCACCTCCGGCGCCGATGCGCCCGCGGTGATGCCGAGGCTCCTTATGCCCTCAAACCGGCTCCAGTCGATGTCGCTGGCCCGCTGGGCCAGCACTGAAACCGGACAGCCCTCGCGCTCGGCGACTTCGCGCAGACGCTGCGAGTTCGACGAGTTCGGCGCACCGACCACGATCAGGGCATCGACCACCGGAGCCACCTTCTTGACCGCGAGCTGGCGGTTGGTGGTGGCGTAGCAGATGTCTTCCTTGTGCGGCCCGTTGACGTTCGGGAAGCGCTGCTTCAGGAGCGCCACGATCTCCGCGGTGTCGTCGATCGACAGCGTGGTCTGGGTCACAAAGGCGAGGTTGTTCGGATCCTTCGGGGTGAAGGTTTTGGCATCCTCGGCGGTCTCGATCAGGGTCACGGCGCCGACCGGCAGCTGGCCCAGGGTACCGACCACCTCCGGGTGGTGCGAATGCCCGATCAGCAGGATTTCGCGGCCGCGCTTGAAGTGGATCGCCGCCTCGCGGTGGACCTTGGTCACCAGCGGGCAGGTCGCGTCCAGCGAGAAGAAATTGCGCGATTTGGCCTCGGCCGGGACCGATTTGGGAACCCCGTGGGCGGAAAACACCACCGGCGCATTGGTATCATCGGGGATTTCGGCCAGTTCCTCGACGAAAATGGCCCCCTTGGTCTTCAGGCTGTCCACCACATACTTGTTATGGACGATCTCGTGCCGGACATAGACCGGGGCGCCATAGATGGTGAGCGCCCGTTCCACCGTGTCGATGGCGCGAACCACCCCGGCGCAGAAGCCACGCGGGGAACAAAGCACGATTCTGAGGTCGGGTTTTTTCGCTGACATGGGGCTGTCTCGGGGCAATCTCTGGACCGAATCACCCCTCGCCGGCGGGCGGGGAACGGCCAATTCGCATAAGGACTTGGGACTGCTTTCGGGCGCTGTCAAGGCGATTTTACTGGCCCATTGCGCCATTCCCCCCTCAGGGCTTATATAGACGCCATAATTCCCGTCATCACCGATGACTACCAGCTTCGCCTCGCAGAGGTGGGCGAAGCGCAAAGGAGATTTGCCATGAGCAACGCACCGCTGATGCCAAAGGCAACTGCCGTGTGGCTGGTTGATAATACCGCTCTGACCTTCGATCAGGTGGCCGATTTCACCAAGATGCACCCCCTGGAAGTGCGCGCCATCGCCGACGGCGACGCCGCCCAGGGTATCAAGGGCATGGACCCGATTTCGAACGGCCAGCTGACCCGCGAGGAGATCGAAAGGGGCGAGCGCGACCCGAACTACCGCCTCAAGCTCGAGGAGAGCAAGGTGGTGCTGCCGACCGCCGCCAAGAAGAAGGGCCCGCGCTACACCCCGGTGTCGCGCCGCCATGAGCGGCCGAGCGCGATCCTCTGGCTGGTGCGCAACCATGCCGAGCTGAAGGACGCCCAGATCATGCGCCTGGTCGGCACCACCAAGACCACGATCGCCAGCGTGCGCGACCGCACCCACTGGAACGCCTCGACGCTGACGCCGATGGACCCGGTGACGCTCGGCCTGTGCTCGCAGATCGAACTCGATTTCGAGGTGCAGCGCGCCGCCAAGGAAAAGCCGACCGCCGCGGTCTATGGTGGCGCGACGCTGCTGCCGGCCTCCGAGACCACGCGCAAGGAGCCGGAATACGAGCCGACCGAGCGGCAGCAAGAGGATCTCAACGTCGACGCCGTGTTCGCCAAGCTGAAGACGATCGGCGGCAAGAAGACCGACGATGACGAGGAGTAAACGCGGTCCACGCGTTTCGCGTCACTGGATCATCAAACGCGGCGGGACAACCCGTCGCGTTTTTTCTATTGCGAGTGAAGAGGCGGCGTCTCTTTCATCACCATCCTAGTGCACGTCCGGATGGTTCATCATGTATTCGCCGAGGTCGCGCTGCTTGCGATCGGTGCGCGCTTCGGCGTTTTGCCGCTGGACGTCACGGTCCTTGCGGCAGGCGACGTATTCGGGCGTGCCGATTTTGACCGTGCCATTGGCCTGGCAGTACTGGTCGTCGTCGCCCATGCTTTCCGCGACCGGCGACCGCCCGCGCTCGAGGCAGCCGGCGAGCAGCGGCAGCGCCAGCAGCAGTGCGAGGGGCGCGCGTGCGGCAATCGATCGCATCCGGGGGTCCGTTCGTCGTGGCGACATGGTGCGGGAATGACCCGGTAATCCATCAAAATCAAGGCCGTTTTGCTTCCAAATACATCCTGCCTGCGGCCCTGCCCCTCCGAGGCGCGCGGCGCGAGTGTGATGCCTGCGCCCTGCGCGTCACGCCGCAACACATTTTCGGCAACCCGCGCATGTGTGAACCACTTCTCAATCAAGACTAATGATTCCATATATATTGCATTCCTAAGTTGTAGTCGGCGGCGCAACGAATTCCACGTTTCCGTCTCACCGTTTCAACGATGGAGTTTTCACTATGGACGTCCTTGCAGATTTCCAACTCACTTCCGTATCCGGGCGCATTCCGTCGATCGCGCCGGTCACACAGGCCGGCTTGCCCGTGAGCCCGTTTGGGTCGCTGGTCCATCTTCCCGGCATCTGGAAGGGCCGCGGCTTCAACCAGATCTGGCGGCCGTTTCACGGCTCGCAGGACCGCTTCCTTGAATTGAACGAAACCATCGAGACGCTGGAGTTCGAAGCGATCCCCGGAGACATCCCCAACCGCGGCCTGCTGCAGGCCGATATCAACCTGCACGGCGTACGTTATCTGCAGCAGATCCAGGACGCCCATGTGCTCGGGCCGAACGGCAAGCTCGCCGGCCTCCATATCGAACCGGGCATCTGGCTCTCCACGCCGCCGACCAGCAATCCGCTCGATCCGGCCACCGTCGCGCGGATGGCCAGCATCCCGCACGGCACGACGCTGGTCGCGCAAGGCGGCACGCTGCCGGTGATCAATCACGCGCCGCCGATCGCACCGGTCAGCATCACGCCTTTCACCATCGCGCCGCCGCACTCGCCGATCCAGTTTCCCGAGACCAATCTCGGCGTGCCCAGTCAATTCCGCACCCCGCACGCCGATATCCCCAATGTGACGCAGGCGATGGTGAACAATCCGAACATCGTGCTGAGCCACGCGATCGCCGGACAGAACATCACCTCGACCACGACGCTGAGGGTCTCGACGACGCCGCTCAATCCGCCCGCGACCGGCGGCGGCACCTCCAACATCGCGTTCCTGCAGGGCGCGGCCGGCGGCCCGAACGCGCAATCGGTCACCGTCGAGGCCACCTTCTGGATCGAGACCGTCAAGGAGCCGAACGGCACGACCAAGCTGCAGCTGCAATACACCCAGACGGTGCTGCTGAATTTCAACGGGCTGAGCTGGCCGCACGTCACGGTGGCGACGCTGGTGAAGGTGTAGGCTCTCTCCTCCCGTGCGAGCGAAAGCGAAGCAATCCATTGTCACCGTGCTCGCGGATGCATGGATTGCTTCGCTTCTCTCGCAATATCTGCTCTGACCTACACCCTGCCCTTCAGCGCATCGCCGATTTCGTCGAGCACCTTGGGATCCTCGATCGTCGCCGGCATGGTCCAGGACTCGCCATCGGCAATCTTCTTGATGGTGCCGCGCAGGATCTTGCCGGAGCGGGTCTTTGGCAGCCGCGCCACGGTGATCGCGAGCTTGAATGCCGCCACCGGCCCGAGCTTGTCGCGCACCAGCGCCACCACCTCCTTCTCGACCTCGGCAGGCGTCGTCGTCACGCCGGCCTTCAGCACCAGGAAGCCGCAGGGCACCTCGCCCTTGATCGCATCCTTGATGCCAAGCACGGCGCATTCGGCGACATCGGAATGCGAGGCAAGGATCTCCTCCATGCCGCCGGTGGAGAGGCGGTGACCGGCGACATTGATGATGTCGTCGGTGCGGCCCATCACCCAGACATAACCGTCCTCGTCCTTGTAGCCGGCGTCGGACGTCTTGTAGTAGCCGGGGAATTCAGAGAGGTAGGCTTCCTTGAAGCGATCGTCCTGCTGCCACAACGTCGGCAGGCAGGCCGGCGGCATCGGCAGCTTGATCACGATCGAACCCATGGTGCCCGCGGGCAACGGCCTTGCCGCTTCATCCACCACGTCGACCTGATAGCCCGGCATCGGCACTGTCGGCGAACCGTGCTTGACCGGCAGCATGCCCAAGCCCACCGGATTGCCGGCGATACACCAGCCGGTCTCGGTCTGCCACCAGTGATCGATCACGGGCACCTTCAGCTGCGATTCCGCCCACGCCACCGTCGGCGGATCGGCGCGTTCGCCGGCAAGGAAGAGGGTGCGGAAGCTCGAGAGATCGTACTGCCGGATGAACTTGCCTTCCGGGTCCTCCTTGCGGATGGCGCGGAACGCGGTCGGCGCGGTGAAGAAGGCGACCGCCTTGTGCGCGCTGATGACGCGCCAGAACGCGCCCGCGTCGGGCGTCCCGACCGGCTTGCCCTCATACATGATCGAGGTCGCGCCATGGAGCAGCGGGCCATAGACGATGTAGCTATGGCCGACCACCCAGCCGATATCGGAGCCGCACCACCAGACCTCGCCGGGCTTGACGCCGTAGAGATTGTACATCGACCATTTCAGCGCGACGAGATGTCCGCCATTGTCGCGCACCACGCCCTTCGGGATTCCTGTCGTGCCCGAGGTGTAGAGGATGTAGAGCGGATCGGTCGCGAGCACCGGAACGCATGGCGCCGACTTGCCGGCCTCGAGCGCAGCGCGGCACAAGGTTGCCCAATCGTGATCGCGGCCCGCGGTCAGCTCGCAACCGTGCTGCGGCCGCTGCAGGATGATGCAGGCATCGGGCTTGACGCTGGCGAGCCGGATCGCCTCGTCGAGCAGCGGCTTGTATTGCACGATGCGCCCAGGCTCGAGCCCGCAGCTCGCAGAGAAGATCAGCTTCGGCTTGGCGTCATCGATGCGGCTCGCCAGCTCCTTTGCCGCGAAGCCGCCGAACACCACGCTGTGCACGGCGCCGATCCGCGTGCAGGCGAGCATTGCAACCACCGCCTCCGACACCATCGGCATATAGAGGATGACGCGATCGCCCTTGGCCACGCCAAAATCCTGCATGACCGCGGCAAGCGTTTGCACCTCCTTCAACAACTCGGCATAGGTGAATGTCGTGATCGCGCCGGTGAACGCGGAATCGTGGATCAGCGCGACCTGGTCGCTACGGCCGCCCGCGACGTGGCGATCCAGCGCGTTGTAGCAGGTGTTGACGACCGCACCAGTGAACCAGCGTCCATAAGGACCCATGGCGGGATCGAAGACCTTCTTCGCCGGCTCGATCCAGTCGATCTCGCGCGCCGCTTCCGCCCAAAACCCTTCCGGGTCTCGAAGCGAGCGGGCATGCACCTCATGATACCGGCTGTTTTGCTGGGCGATCATGGCATTTCTCCCTGCGCGAACGCGCGTCTTTTGCCGACCATTGTCACGGGAAGCGCTGGCGTTTCAAGCCGAAATCCTTCCGACTAATATCCGTCGGCTCCATTGATCTGCCGCAACCGCTCCCGCATCGCCTTTTGCAGGTCATAGCCGGGCTTGCCGAATTCGACATTGCGGCGGGCGATGAACTGGTCCTGATCGCGCTGCAGCTCGCGCGCCTGATGCGGGCTTGGCGCTTCGCGGATCGCCCGAACGATCGATGCGTTGACCTCGCGGTCGAGGTCGGCGAGCTCAGGACTGGCGCAGATCGCCTTCTCCACCGCGCGGCGCGCCTTGCGGCAATCAAAGCTCGGCTTGCCGGCGACCGCCATCATGGCGCCCATCCGCTCCAGCTCCAGCGACAGCGATTTGTAGTTGACCTTGGCAGCCGCATGATCGGGATTGAGCTTGAGCGCGGCGCCGAAATCCACGATCGCCTTGGGCCGGTCGCCCTTCCGGCGCCAGAGCTCGCCGCGTGCATTGTGCGCGTCGGCGAGCGACGGATCGAGCCGCAGCACGGTGTCGTAATCCGTAATCGCGCGATCGATCATCTGCTTGCGGTCATAGGCGGCGGCGCGCGCCATCAGCGCCTTGACGCGATCCGGCTTCGCCGCCTTCTCGTTGTCGATCAACGCACCGCAAACGTCGATGGTCTTGTCGCCGTCCGCGGCACCAGCCGCGGCAACGCAAGGCCCTGGATCAGCCTGGACATCCTTGCCCGGCTCGCTGCTCGTCGCGCGCGCGCCGCCAGCCAGCAGCACCCATGACAGGCAAATGCCGATCAGCACCAGAGCCAGACTTGCCAGAGCCGGACTTGCCGAGTCTCGTCGTATCAAAATCGCCGCCAATACGTCCGTCTCCTGCGCCTGAACCAACACACGCAATTGCCGCAAAACCACATGCTGGATTATACGTCAATTGCGACGATCGGTTGCATAGGGGTTTGCCTTGCTCACATTCGAATGGATCATCGGCCTGTTGCTCGCGTCAGTTGCGCTGTCCGCGCTAGCACGGCGGGTCAAGGTGCCCTACCCGGCATTCCTTGCGATCGGCGGCATGCTGCTGGCCTTCCTGCCGTCAGGCCCATCCTGGGCGCTGGAGCCGAAACTGGCACTGGCGCTGTTCGTCGCACCGGTCCTGCTCGACGCCGCCTTCGACACCTCGCTGCGCGATCTACGCAACAACTGGCTGCCGGTTTCGACGCTTGTGCTCGTTGCGGTGGGCGTAACGACGGTGGCCGTCGCGGTGGTCGCGCGCTGGCTTCGCCCGGACATGCCCTGGGCGGTTGCGATCGCGCTCGGCGCCATCGTGGCGCCGCCCGACGCAGCCGCGGCCACCGCGATCCTGCGCCAGGTCAAACTGCCCTATCAAATCCAGAAGATCCTCGAGGGCGAAAGCCTGCTCAACGATGCCAGCTCGCTGCTGATCTATCGCGTCGCCGTTGGTCTGGTTGCCGCCGAGCACATGAAGGTGCGCGAATTCGTGCCTTCGCTTGCGGTGGCGCTTATGGGAAGCCTCGTCGCCGGCTTTCTGTTCGCAAGGGTCTGGATGATGATCACGCGCCGTATCACGGAGGCGCCGAGCGCGATCATCACGCAGTTTGGCGGCACCTTCATGGTGTGGATCGTCGCCGAACATATCGGCCTGTCCGGCATCCTCACCATCGTCGCCTATGCGATCACCCTTGCCCGCACCGCGCCGGCCCGTACCTCGGCACGGCTGCGCG
This sequence comes from Bradyrhizobium sp. LTSPM299, assembly GCF_000938235.1. Taxonomy (NCBI): domain Bacteria; kingdom Pseudomonadati; phylum Pseudomonadota; class Alphaproteobacteria; order Hyphomicrobiales; family Nitrobacteraceae; genus Bradyrhizobium; species Bradyrhizobium sp. LTSPM299. The sequence continues at coordinate 137,670 of NZ_JYMU01000049.1, read as the reverse complement.
TGTCGTCCTATACGGTGTGGGAAACCGTCATCTTCGTGCTCAACGTGCTCGCCTTCATGCTGATCGGCATGCAGTTGCGTCCGATCTGGTCCGGGCTCGACGACGATGTGCGGTTCAAATATTGCACTTTTGCCGCCGCAGTCCTTGCCGTCGTGATCCTCGCCCGCATCCTCTGGGTGATCCCATATGGCGCCTTCCTGCGTGCTTTGAAGGCGCAAGGCCTGCTTCCCGCACATGTGATCCCGGCTGTGCCGTCGTTGCGACGCGGCATCGTCGTGTCCTGGTGCGGGATGCGCGGAATTGTTACGCTGGCAGCCGCTTTCGCACTGCCGGAGGCCTTTCCCTATCGCGATCTGATCCTGCTGACGGCCTTTGCCGTGGTGTTCGGCACGCTTGTGATCCAGGGACTGACGCTGCGGCCGTTGATCCTTGCGCTGAACTTCGACGACGACAACCCGATCGCGCGCGAAGCCGCCCACGCCCGCACGTCGGCCTTTCGCGCCGCGCTCGATGAAATCGACGGCGATCCATCCGAGGAAGCCGAGATCCTCCGGCTCGAATACCGCGCCGTGCTGCTGCGCGCCGAGACCGAGCCCGACGGCGGCGTGGCGACGAGCGAATTGCCGGCCGATCCGATTCGCCGCCGCGCCATCGCCGCGGCCCGCCAGGCCCTGCTTAGTCTGCGCCGCACCGAGGCGATCGGCGACGATGCGTTCCATCAGGTCGAGGAAGAGCTCGATCGCGCCGAGCTCAGCGCCGAGGCTTGATCGGCGCGGCTTTTGTTTGACGCGTTTTCCCAGCGCGAACCGGCATCCACTTCGCTCGAAAACGCGATGTGCGCCTCAAGCACCGGACTTGCAGGTGATCCCGCCGTCGACGACGAGCTCGATACCCGTGACATATTTCGATTCATCGGAGGCGAGAAACAGCGCCGCATTGGCGACGTCCCAGCCATCGCCCATGTGCCCCATCGGCACCTGCGCGTCGCGGGCGCGCCACATCGCCTCGACGTCGCCCTTGGCGTAGCTCTGTGCCAGGCCGGCCGAATGCTCGACCATCGGCGTCTTCATCAGCCCGGGCAGGATCGCGTTGACCCGCACATGGTTCGCGGCGAATTCGACCGCGGAGGTGCGCGTCATCTGGTTCATCGCGGCCTTGCTCGCATTATAGCTGACATAGGAAATGCCGACATGGCGGATCGAGGCGATCGAGGAGATGTTGATGATCGAGCCGCCGCCCTGCTTGATCATCACGGGAATGACGTGTTTCATCGACAGGAACGCGCTCTTGAGGTTGACCGCGAAGACGCGGTCCCATTCAGCTTCCGTCACCTCGACCACGCTGCCGACCTCAGCGATACCGACATTGTTGTCGAGCACGTCGATGCGGCCGTAGGATTTCAAGCAGGCCGCGACCATCGCCTCGACTTCGGCGGCGCGCGACACGTCGGCGGTGAATGCGGTCGCCTTGCCACCCTCGCCCGTGATGATCTTCACGGTCTCTTCCGCCGCAGCGCCGTTGCGATCGACGCAAAACACGCTGGCGCCCTCACGCGCAAAGGTGACGGCGGTCGCCTTGCCGTTGCCCCAGCCGGGCCCGATCGAGCCCGCGCCGACCACCATCGCAACCTTGCCCTTGAGCCGATCCATCGGTTGTTCTCCCTTTTTTGTTGTCATTGTAGCCCGGATGAGCGCAGCGATATCCGGGTCGGTGTTCCCGGCTGTCGCTCCGCTCATCCGGGCTACGGATTTTTACATACGCTCATGATGGTGACATTAGCACCGATCGGATGCCCGAAAATCTCCGATAGCGTCTGGCAGTGCCCCCCGTGGCACAGCTGCCATTCGCCGGCGGCGCCGGAATTGCCGAGCACCACCTCCGGCCGTGGCGCTGATGGCGGTGACCAATGAAACCAGCCTCCGACAAGACGCGCCTCCGGCGGCGGCTCCATGCCGGCGCCAAAGCCCATGATGCGGGCCTGCGTCAATTCGAGCCCGGCCAGCGTGACCAGCCAGTCTTCCTGCCAGGCGGTCTTCTCGATCGAATGCGTCCAAGCGAGCGTAAAGGCCGCGATCGACAGCGTCTTCACGGCACCCGCCGAGGCGAGACACAGGCTCACGCCGCCGCAACCGCGTCGCGCGACCGCTGCCGCCACTGCCAGAGCACGAGCAGCGCGGCGAGCATGAAGCCGGCGGTGTCGGAGAACTGGAAATCACCGAGCAGGCAGAGCGCGCCGGCAAAGGCGACGATGATCTCGACCAAGCTCAGCCGCGTGAACAGGAAGCCGATCGCGACGACGCCGAATAGCCCGATCGCGACCAGCGCCTTGAAGGTCGCGAGCGCCACCGCACCGTAGAAGCCGAGCTGGACAGCCATCGGATCGTTGGCCTGCAGCATCAGCGCAGGCGAATAGACGAAGATGAAGGGAATGACGTAGCCCGCGAGCGCGATCCGCATCGCCTCCCAGCCGATCTTGTCCGGGTTTTCCCTGGCGATTGGCGCCGCCGCAAGGGCCGCGAGCGCCACCGGCGGCGAGAGGTCGGCCATGATGCCGTAGTAGAACGCGAACATGTGGCTCGCGATCAAGGGCACGCCGAGCTTGGCCAGCGCGGGCGCGGCGAGCGCCGCCGTGATGATGTAGGTCGGAATCGTCGGGATGCCGGTGCCGAGCAGGATCGACAGCAGCATGGTCATGATCAGCGCCAGGAACAGGCTCTTGGCGCCGAGCCCGATGATCCAGCTGCCGAAGATGGTGCCGACGCCGGTCTGCGTCATCATGCCGATGATGGTTCCGACGATCGCGCAGGCCATGCCGACGGTCAGTGCCGACTTGGCGCTGTCGGCGAGCGAGTCCCGGCAGGCGGCGAGCGTGGCACGGCCGCCGCTTGTGATCGCGGCGATCACGATCAGGCCGCCGACGATGCTGGCGATCGGGATGATCTCAAGCCCGTGGCGCGAGACTGCGGCCACGACCAGCGCCAGCCCGATCCAGAAAATGTACCGGATGATTGTGTTGGAGAAGCCGAGCGTGATGCTGGCGCCGAGGATCAGCGCCACCGTCAGCGCGAGACCCATGCTGCCGGCGTAGAGCGGCGTAAAACCCTCGAACAGCATATCGACCAGCGCCGCGAGCGGCAGCACGAGGTACCAGCGCACCACGAGCGCCTTCCAGGCGCTCGGGATTTCCGATCGCTTCATGCCGACCAGGCCATGCTTGCCGGCCTCCAGATGCACCATCCAGAACGCCGAGGCGAAATACAGGATCGCCGGGATTACCGCAGCCTTGACGATCTCCGAATAGGGAACGCCGAGCGTCTCCGCCATGATGAAGGCGACTGCGCCCATCACCGGCGGCATGATCTGTCCGCCCATCGATGCCGTCGCCTCGACGCCTGCTGCAAAGGCGCGGCGATAGCCGAACCTGATCATCAGGGGAATCGTGAACTGGCCGACGGTGACGACGTTGGCGACGCCCGAGCCCGAGATCGTGCCCATCATGCCCGAGGCGAACACCGCGACCTTGGCAGGGCCACCGCGGGAGCGGCCGAACAGGCCGAGCGAGACGTCGGTGAAGAGTTGGATCATGCCGGCGCGTTCGAGGAACGAGCCGAACAGGATGAACAGGAAGATGTAGGTTGCCGACACATAGATCGGCACGCCGTAGAAACCTTCGGTGCCGAACGAGAGATGCGTGACGATCTGGTCGAAATCATAGCCGCGATGGTTGAACGGCGACGGCAGATACTGCCCGAAAAACCAATACAGCAGACACGCACCGCCCATCAGCGGCAGCGCCGCGCCCATCAGCCGCCGCGTGCCCTCGAAGATCAGCACCGCAAGCAGCGTGCCGACTGCGAGGTCCGTGGTGGTCGGATCGCCGTCGCGGGCGATCAGGTCGGCGTAGAAGATCCACTGGTAGAGCCCGCAGAGGAAGCCGGCGCCGCCGACCATCCAGCTCAACGCCCGGCCGAAATCGGTCTTGGCGGTGAAGTTGCCGATCAGGCCGAAGGTCAGCAGGATCAGGAAGCCGACATGGACGCCGCGCACCACCTGGCTCGGCAAATAGCTGGAGGCCGCGACATAGAGCTGGAACGCCGCGAAGGCGAGGCCGATGGCGTATGCCAGATGCCCCCAGCCGCCCGGCCCGAACCCTTCCGGAAAGCCGTGCTCGAAATTGTCGAACTCGACCTTGACGGGCCCCTCGATGCCCTCGGCCTTCTGCTGCATGCAATGAGTCCCCCGCCGTATCAGCGACGCTTATAGCAATTGGATGGTGCCTGGGCCGCGCCCGCCGCACGTCAAACGCGGGCGCCTGTCCGCGACGTGATCGGGGATGACCCGCGCATCCACCTTAAAAATCAAAGTCTCTAGAAAGATCGATGGCCGGGTCAAGCCCGGCCACGACACCTAACCGGGGTTGCCCCTACTTAATCAGGCCCTTTTCCTTGTAATAGCGGATCGCACCCGGATGCAGCGGCACCGGGCTGCCGTTCGCAGCGGCCCCAAGCTTGATCTCCTTGCCGGCCGCATGGGAGTTGGCGAGTTCCGGCAGCGATTCGTAGACCAGCATGGTCATCTGGTAGGCGAGATCGTCTGATACGGCGCTAGAGGTGACGAGATAGTTCACGACCGCCGCGGTCGGCACGTCCTTGTCCTGGCCGGCATAGGTGTTGGCGGGAATGATCACCGAGACGAAGGGCGGGCCGATCTTGTCGACGATCTCCTTCGGCACCGCAACCACGTTGATGTCGGACGAGGTCGAGAGGTCCTTCAGCGAGGCGACACCGAGGCCGGCGGACTGCAGCGTGGCGTTGAGCTGGCGGTTCTTCATCAGGTCGACGGATTCGGCGAACGGCAGATACTCGACCTTGCCCAAATCCTTGTAGCTTATGCCGGCGGCCGCGAGGATCGCGCGGGAATTGAGCTCGGTTCCGGACTTCGGCGCGCCCACCGACAGGCTCTTGCCCTTGAGGTCGGCGAGCGTCTTGATCCCGCTCTCGGCGGTGGCGACGATCTGGATGTAGTTCGGATAGATCGCGCCGATGGTGCGCAGTCTGTCGAGCTTGGTCTTGAAACCGGCTTCCGCATCGCCTTCCCAGGCGGCCTTCAGCGAATCGCCGAGCGCGAATGCGATCTCGCCGCGGCCCTGTTGCAGCAGCACCAGGTTCTCGACCGAGGCCTTGGTGGCCTGCACCTGGGTCTTCACACCGGGAATCTTGTCGCCGTAGATCTTTCCGATCGCGACGCCGAGCGGATAATAGACGCCGGAAGTCCCGCCAGTGAGCACGTTAATGAATTGCTCGGCCTGCGCAGCAGGCGCCGAAAAAATGCTGGCTACCACGATCGCGGCCGCCATCAACTTCGAACTCATAAGTATTATTCTCCCCAACAGCCGGGCGCAAAATTGCGCTGGACGCCTCCGCCGGGTCAAGCCATCCAAACGACGAAGGCGCCGGGAAATCCAGTATGCCAGCACCGTAGCACGACGGATGCGGGACCTATCCACTGTCCGACAATCCATCCTCGCTGGTCTCAATGCAATTGCTCGACGGTATCGGTGCCGGGATTTTTGGCACGCTGTTTCGCTTGTGGTCGCGGACCTCACGCACGGTGCCGTCGCGCGTCACGCGCAACCGCATGGGTCACGCGACGCGATTCGATGTCCGACAATGGTGCAGAACGACGCCGGCATCGACGCATCAACACAGATATTAACGCCGTCTCTCGATGAAACACGATGCGAGCAATGCAGCGACAACCGCAAATCGGCCAATCGCGCTCGTGAACGCCGGATGACGCATTTGTTGCAGCCGCCACGGGCACGGTCGCGCGCCATTTCCGTCGCAATTTGATTCGAATTGGCTGCCTTAAGGTTAGCGACGCAACGCGTGTATGATCCCGAAATTTCCATGATTGCCGCCGCCGCTCCGATGTACGAATTCGTCGGGGCTATTCCGAATAGGGCGGGCATGAATCACATCAGTCACATCGAACAAGCACGAGCCGGCTGGTTCGGGCAGCGCAAGCTGACGCCGCGGGCCTGCATCGCTGACAGCAAGAAGCACCTTCGCACCTTCCTTGCCGACGCGCTCGACGAACTCGGTTTCATCACCAGTGAATGCGGTCAAGCCGACGGCCTGGACGCCGTATTGGACGCGGAGCGGCCCGATCTTTTGGTGCTCGGCGTGTCCGTCGACGGCATCGAAATCAGTAAAATTCTCGAGACTTTGGTGAGAAAGGACTATGGCGGCAAGGTACTCGTCATCGGCCTGCCGGACTCGATCATCGTAAAGGCGGTCAGGCAGATTGGCGACGAATACGGAATTGCGATGCTGCCAGCATTGCCGACGCCGTTCAGCACCGGGACCCTTCGTGACAGTCTTGCCTCACTGCTGCCGGTCGAACCTGCGCCGAGCCCTGCAGTGGATGTCCCTGAAGCCTTGAAGGCCGGCTGGCTCGAACTCTGGTATCAGCAGAAGATCCATCTCCGAACGCTGGCCCCACACGGTGCAGAGGCGCTGATCCGGATGCGTCATCCCGCATGGGGCGTGGTTCCGCCGGCCTACTTCATTCCCGGTGACGACGACCCGCATTTTCAGGCCCTGTCCGCGTTCGTCATCGAGCGGGCGATCGAGGACTGGCGGTATCTCGTCGAGCAGAAAGGGCCGGTTGATCTCTCGATCAACCTGCCGATCTCCTTTCTCGCCGACGCCGATGCCGTACGCGATCTCTGTCGGCGGATACCGGACCATCCCGCCTTCGCCGGCCTGCTGATCGAGATCGACAGCGGCGAAGTCGTCGACAATCTGGACCTCGCGATCGACGTCGCCAGACGGGTGCGCCTCTACAACATCGCCGTCTCGATCGACAATGTCGGCGCGAACTGGCCATCCTTGATGGGACTGCAGAACTTTCCCTTTGTCGAGCTGAAGGTCGACCATCAATACGTCACCGGCTCCGCGGATCATCGCCTGAAGCAGACGGTGTGCCGCCGGATCGTCGAACTGGCTCACGACAACGGCGCGCGCGTGGTGGCGCAGGGAGTCGAGACGCGCGCGGATTTTCTCGCCGCGTACGAGATGGATTTCGATCTGGTGCAGGGTTACCTGTTCGGCAAGCCGATGGGCGTCAAGAAGTTTGCGAGATCGCGGGTGTCGTTGCCACCCGACACCCAGCCGGACCCGTGAAGACCGCCGAGCTCAAGACTCACTGAAACGTCATGTCGAGGCATTTGGAAATGTCGGAGCCGAGCCCGGACGAGATGGTGAGGCAGCCGCGGATCTTCTGGCTGTTGTTGTCGCTCGCCCAGATCGCGTAGCCGCCGGGGCCGAAGAACGAATTGGTATTGGGCGGCTCGGTCTCGGTGGCGTCGAACGAATAGTTGCCGTCGGTGTCGAAAATGCGCGGCTTCTTGGTGCAGCCGCCGTCGGCCTGCACGTTGATGACCTCCTTATTGTCCCGCGTCAGCGCCAGCGAAACCTGGCAGCGGAAGTATTCCGAGGTCTTGGCGTTGAACAGATAGGCGTACGACTTGCAGGTCGCGGTGTTGAGCTTGCCGGCCGACAGGCCGCGGCTGCAGGAGATGCGCTGGTTTTGCGACAGCTTGAACTCATCCGCCTGCGCGACCGAAGCCAGCGTCATGAACGACAGCGCGGCACCCAAACCGATTTTCATGACGTGGTACATCCGAATCGTCCCCAGGAGTTTCTTGGCAATGAGTTGTTGTAGACGGAAACACGAGGATAGTCGCGAAGTGTCGTCCGGAAAATCACAAAGTCGCGGAAAAGCTTGAGCGATGGCATCCGTTGTCGTATTGACGGCGCGGCTGCGTTCGTGATTTGTTCAAGTCGCATGGGACGATGCTAATTTTTTCGGCCGGGAGGATGAATCATGACGAATTTATTGACCAGGACGTTATTGGCGGCGGCCTTTGCCGCACTGACCACATCTGCATTCGCGCAGGAAGCCACCCCATGGGAACTGAAGACCGACATGGGCTACGCCTATGACAAGGACGGCAAGACTTCGTCCTACAAGATGGGCACCAACAATGCCGGCAAGCTGCTGAAGGGCGCCAAGAAGGTGCCGCCGGGCACGCTGTTCTTCATCGGCCATAACGGCCAGCTCTACATGCGCTCCGGCCCCTATCTCGAAGGCGACAAGTTCATGTTCGGATCGAATTGATCAGAACGCCGCCGCGAGCTCCTTCGCACCGGGCTTGTTGCCGTTGGTGTCCATCCGCTCGTTGGTGACCGCGAGCAGCTTCGCCACGGTGTGGTGGCGGATCGCCACCGGGTTGCGCTCGTAGCCGGAGCGCTGGAAGAAATTCGAGGTCGGCACCTGCTCGCGCATCGCCTGCGGCATGGTCACCATGTCGAGCCCGGTGCCGTCGCCGGTCAGGTTCATCATCTCGAGTTCGGCGGCGGTGAGCGGCCGATTGTAGCCCTTGGCGCGGGCGAAGATCACCGACGTCAACAGCTTGTGGGTCTGCAGCATCGGGCCAATGTCGATGTCGAGCACCATGGCATGCACCGCCCAGCCCTGCGGCGTGTCGGCGAGCCGCTCATGCGCCGACCAGTCGTCCGGCACGGTACGCGTGAACGCGACCATCCTCTTCAGCACCGCGAGCTTGTGCTCCATCACCCTGCGCGCCGGCCCGGTCGTGGCCGCGACCCGCTCCGCCAGATCGCGCACGAATTCGTGGCCCTGCTCGGCCATCAGCTCGACGCTATTGGTGGTGAGCAACTGGTTGTAGCCGATCGCGGTGGAAATGGCGCGCTTGCCACCATGCTCGATGCCCGACTGCACGTCGTAATTGCCGGTGCCGCCGGTCTCGAACGAATAGACCCGTACGGCCTGCTCCGGCGTCAGGCCCGCCGCGCGCGCATATCGGGCATAAGCGCGCTTGAACTCGATCTCGGTGGTGGGACGCTGCGGCGAGAACTGGAACTGGTCGGTCGCGGCCTGGACGAGATCCGCGACCACCGGAATCGACTTGCGCGGACGTGGCGTGCCGCCCTCCTCCTCGTCCGGTGCAGGATTCACCGGCCGCTTCGGGCCTTGATAGAGCGGCGGCTGCTCCAGCACGTAATCGTCCAGCGTGATCTGCACACGATCGCGCCGCTTGGCGTTGCGGCCGCGTCGCTTCTCGGAGATCCCGCTCCAATAGGCGCTGGCATCCTGGTCGTAGGCGGCACGCGCGTCCTGATATTCCTGCAGCTTGCGGCGATAGTCCGCGATCGCCTGGGGCGATGCCGCCTGCGCCATCGCGTTCGCGGTGCCCGGTGGCAGACTGACGGCCTCATTGGCCAAGACTGACGGCGTCCCCGCGATCAGCGCGAGCGCGACTATTCCAGAACACAGGCGAATCAATTGCGGGCGCATGTTTCCGTTGTAGCAAGCGCGGGCGCGAAGTCAGCCCGGAATCGAATCGCCCGAGGGCAACGGGATGCCGCGACACGGCCGAGAATATCACTCCTCCCTACTTCCAGGCGAACACCGGCTGTTCCAGATCGGCGACGCGGGTGGTGCGCCCGGCCAGCAATTCGCGGAATTGATAGATCAGCGCCGCCGTCGGTGCATGGATCTGCTGGCCGCCGAGACGGAAGCGGATCACCCGCCGCGTGCTCTCGGGGATCGAGACGAAGCTGAACGCGCCCTCGGCCTCGATCGCATCGAGCCCGATGCGGTGGACGGAAGCGACTTCGTCCGGGTTCGGCGTGATCGCGGCCCGCTTGCCCGCCCAGACCACGACCGGCGTGATCAGATAGCCGGAGCGCGTCGGATAGTCGTCGAGCATGGCGAGCACGTCGGTTTCATCCAGCGCGAGCCCAAGCTCCTCGTGCAATTCGCGCAGCGCCGCTTCGACCTGCGTCTCGCCGGCATCGCAGCGCCCGCCCGGCAACGCCCATTGCGCGCTGTGAGACCGCAGGCTGGCGCTGCGGCGGGTCAAGAGAAACGCGGTGCCGTTGCCGTCATCGGCTTCGGTCAGCGCAATCGCGACCGCTGCGTGCTTCAGTGGCGTGGCCGGCGCCGGCGGCGCCAGGCGCGTGAATGCGGCGCAGAGCTCTGCGATATTCCGCCGGGTGGCATCGTCAAATGTGCGGGCCATTGAGCTTGACTACAACACTCCTGCGATTGATGAAATGACCGGAACGACATGCCTCCTGCGATCAATCATCGGCAACCAACGGACCCCACGACATGACGGTCAAGGCCGCGGACAAACTCAAATCCGACGGCTGGAAGGTCGCGGAGACCACCGGCTTCCTGACACTGATCGGCCCGTTGTGGGAGCGGTTGAACGACGGCTCCCTTGAGCTCGCGCTGATCACCGAGGACAAGCACCACAACCGCCGCGGTCTCGTGCAGGGTGGCGTGATCATGACCTTTGCCGACCGCGCCTGCGGCATGGCCGCGCGTTTCGTCTCGGGCAAGCCGACGCTCGCGACCGTGCAGCTCGACACCCATTTCGTCGACGCCGGCAAGATCGGCGATATCCTGACGACCCGCCCGCGTGTGGTGCGTTCGACCCGCAGCCTGATCTTCATCACGGCCGAAGTAACGGTCGACAAGCGCTGCATCGCGATGGCCAATGGCGTGTTCAAGATTCTGAAGAACGAGAGCTGACCAACGTCGTTCCGGAGCGATGCGCAGCATCGAATCCGGAACCTCGAGATTCCGGGTCTGGTCCTTCGGACCATCCCGGAATGACCCCGGGAGGAGTGCACGATGCAATACCGTCAACTCGGCAGCAGCGGCCTGAAGATTTCGCCGATCTGCCTCGGCACCATGATGTTCGGTGGGCCGACCGATGAAGCGACCTCGTCGCGGATCGTCGCGAGGGCGCGCGAGGCCGGGATCAACTTCATCGACAGCGCCGACGCCTATAATGGCGGCAGGTCCGAGGAGGTCGTGGGCCGCGCGATCTCGAGCCAGCGGTCGAACTGGATCCTCGCCACCAAACTCGCCAACCCGATCGGCGACGATCCCAATCATGGCGGATTGTCGCGGCGCTGGGTGCTGCAGGCCGCCGACGAGAGCCTGAAGCGGCTGGCGACCGACTACATCGACATCTACTACCTGCACAAGGAGGACCATGCGACGCCGCTCGATGAGACCGTGCGCGCGATCGGCGACCTGATCCGCGCCGGCAAGGTGCGCTATTTCGGTGTCTCGAATTACCGCGCCTGGCGCGTCGCCGAGATCTGCAACATCTGCGACCGGCTCGGCATCGACCGCCCGATCGCAAGCCAACCCTATTACAATGCGATGAACCGGATGCCCGAGGTCGAGCACTTTCCGGCCTGCGGCTTCTACGGCCTCGGCATCGTGCCCTACAGCCCGTTGGCGCGCGGCGTGCTGACCGGCAAATATGCTCCCGATGCCGCGCCAGCGGCGGACAGCCGTGCCGGCCGCAACGACAAGCGCATGATGCAGACCGAGTGGCGGCCGGAATCGCTCAAGCTCGCGCAGGAGATCAAGCATCACGCTGAAGCGCGCGGCATCACCGCCGGGCAATTCGCGGTGTCCTGGGTGCTAAACTCGTCGTTCGTGAGCGCGGTCATCGCCGGCCCGCGCACCGAGGCGCAGTGGGACGATTACATCCGCGCGCTCGACTACACATTCACCGCAGAGGACGAAGCCCTGATCGACCGCCTCGTTGTCAGCGGCCATCCGTCGACGCCGGGGTTCAACGATCCCGCCTATCCGATCGAAGGGCGACGGGCGCGAACCGAATAGCCCTGACGGTATTGCAACGCGACCGTTCGCCTCGGCAGCGCCGAAGCTACGTTTCGTAGCTTCCGAATTGCGCAAGCCCTGAGCAGGCTGCAACATCAGCACATGACTATGCTGGTGCTGCAATGGCCGTACCCAATATGCTCGACTGGATCGTGGCGCTCCTGGTTTGCTGGGCGAGCCTGACCGCGATCGTCCAAACTCCGCACGAGGCCGCACAGTGCGATGTTCCATACGTAACCAACAGTGCGCCGCCAATCCCGACTCCAACTCAGGCGGAGATCGAAGAGATGATCCGGGACATGAAGCTTCACGATTGAGCGGAACGGACAAAACTCGGGGAGCCTTCGCGATACCCCTGAAATGAAACAGGGCGGCGCCGAAGCGCCGCCCTGGTCTGGTGACCGTTGACGGCCGGTTACTTGACCAGCTCGAAGCGGTCGAGGTTCGCCACCTTGGTCCACGCGGCGACGAAGTCCTTGACGAACTTCTCCTTGGCATCGGCGGAGGCATAGACCTCGGCGAACGCGCGCAGCTGCGAGTGCGAGCCGAAGATCAGGTCGGCACGGGTGCCGGTCCACTTGACCTGCTTGGTCTTGCGATCGCGCGCCTCGTACACCTCATGGGAGTCAGGATGGGAGCCGGCGACCGGATCCCACACGGTGTTCATGTTGAGCAGGTTGACGAAGAAATCGTTGGTCAACGTGCCCGGCTTGTCGGTGAGGACGCCGTGCTTGGACTTGCCCGTGTTGGCGCCGAGCACCCGCAGGCCGCCAACCAGCACCGTCATCTCAGGCGCGGTCAGCGTCAGCAGTTGCGCCCGGTCGACCAGCAGCGCCTCGACCGACACCGGATGCTTGCCGCGGATATAGTTGCGGAAGCCGTCGGCGGTCGGTTCCAGCGCGGCAAAGGAGTGAGCGTCCGTCTGCTCCTGCGAGGCGTCGGTGCGGCCCGGCGTGAAGGGCACTTTCACGTCATGGCCACCGTCCTTGGCGGCCTTCTCGACCGCGGCGGCGCCGCCAAGCACGACCAGGTCGGCGAGCGAGACTTTCTTGTCGCCGGTCTGCGCTGCGTTGAACTCCTTCTGAATGCCTTCGAGCTTGGACAGCACCTTGGCGAGTTCGGCCGGCTGGTTGACGTCCCAGTCCTTCTGCGGCGCGAGACGGATGCGGCCGCCATTGGCGCCACCGCGCTTGTCCGAGCCGCGGAACGTCGAGGCCGACGCCCAGGCGGTCGAGACCAGCTCGGAGACGGAGATGCCTGCACTGAGGATCTTCGCCTTCAGGCTGGCGATGTCCTGCTCGCTGACCAGCTCATGATTGATCGCCGGGATCGGATCCTGCCATAGCAGTTCCTCCTTCGGCACCAGCGGGCCGAGATAGCGCACGATCGGCCCCATGTCGCGGTGGGTCAGCTTGAACCAGGCGCGGGCGAACGCGTCGGCGAACTGATCCGGGTTCTCGTAGAAACGACGCGAGATCTTTTCGTAGGCCGGGTCGGCCTTTAGCGCGAGGTCGGTTGTCAGCATCGCCGGCGCGTGACGCTTCGCGGAGTCGTGCGCGTCAGGCACCGAATTGGCGCCCGCGTCGTGCTTCGGTTTCCATTGATGGGCACCCGCCGGGCTCTTGGTCAGCTCCCACTCGTAACCGAACAGGTTCCAGAAGAAGTTGTTGCTCCACTTGGTCGGCGTCGAGGTCCAGGTGACTTCGAGGCCCGAGGTGATCGCGTCACCCGCGATACCCGTAGCGTGGCTGCTCGACCAGCCGAGACCCTGCTGCTCGATCTGGCCGCCTTCCGGCTCCGGACCGACCAGCGAGGCATCACCGGCGCCGTGGGTCTTGCCGAAAGTGTGACCGCCGGCGATCAGCGCGACCGTCTCTTCGTCGTTCATCGCCATGCGCGCGAACGTCTCGCGGATATCGCGCGCCGAGGCGAGCGGATCCGGCTTGCCGTTCGGGCCTTCCGGGTTGACGTAGATCAGGCCCATCTGCACGGCGCCGAGGTGACCGTGAAGCTCGCGGTCACCGGTGTAGCGCTTGTCGTCGAGCCACTTGGCTTCCGGACCCCAATTGACGTCCTGCTCGGGCTCCCAGACGTCGGCGCGGCCACCCGCAAAGCCAAACGTCTTGAAGCCCATCGATTCCAGCGCAACGTTGCCGGCGAGGATCATCAGGTCGGCCCAGGACAGCTTCTTGCCGTACTTCTGCTTGACCGGCCACAACAGCCGGCGCGCCTTGTCGAGGTTGGCGTTGTCAGGCCAGCTGTTGAGCGGCGCAAAGCGCTGCTGACCGGCCCCGGCGCCGCCGCGGCCATCGCCGATGCGATAGGTGCCGGCGCTGTGCCAGGCCATGCGGATGAACAGCGGCCCGTAATGGCCGAAATCGGCCGGCCACCAGTCCTGCGAATCCGTCATCACATGGTGCAGGTCCTTGATCACGGCATTGAGATCGAGGCTCTTGAATTCCTTGGTGTAGTCGAAGCTCTCGCCCATCGGGTCCGAGAGGTTCGACTGCTGATGGAGAATGCCGAGGTCGAGCTGGTTCGGCCACCAATCACGGTTCGATGGTGCGGATTTCCCGCCTGAAAACGGGCATTTTGCTTCTTCTGACATTACCGGCTCCTTTGGTGGTTGGGGGTTCCAACCGTTCCGCGTGGAATCATTCTACGAAACCCATCCCATCAGGGGAAATTGACTTTAATGATCGCATCGATAAGATAATCTGATGATAAACGTCACACTGCGGCAACTTCGCTACTTCGATGCGCTGGCCCGCCACAGCCATTTCGGACGCGCGGCGGATGCCTGCGCGATCTCGCAGCCTGCGCTGTCGATGCAGATCCGTGAAATGGAGCAGGCGGTCGGCGGCGTGCTGATCGAGCGCGGCGCGCGTCAGGTCAGCCTGACGAAATTCGGCGAGGAGCTGCTGCATCGGGTCCGCGACATCCTGCGCTCGGTCGATGAGCTCGGCGACTTCGCGCGCGCCTCGCGCGACCGGCTCGCGGGGCGCTTGCGCGTCGGCATGATCCCGACGATCGCGCCCTATCTGTTGCCGAGAGTGATCGAGAATCTGGCCCGCGCGCATCCGGAGCTCGACATTCATGTCCGCGAGACGCTGACGCCGAAACTGATCAAGGAGGTCGCGGAGGGCCGGCTCGATACCGCGATCGTGGCGCTGCCGGTGTCGGAACCGTCGCTGACCGAGGTCGCGCTGTTCACGGAAAACTTTCTCCTGGTGCGGCCGGCCGAAGCCGCGGGAACGCCGGTGCCGTCGAGCGAGATGCTGCGCGAGATGCGGCTGTTGCTGCTCGAGGAGGGTCATTGCTTCCGCGACCAGGCGCTGTCGTTCTGCAATATGCAGTCCTCGCCGCCGCGCGAGGTGCTGGACGCGAGCTCGCTGTCGACGCTGGTCCAGATGGTCGGCGCCGGCATCGGCGTCACCTTGATTCCGGAAATGGCGGTCGCGGTGGAAACCCGCTCGGCGCCGGTTTCGGTCTCGCGCTTCAAGAACCCGCAGCCCTCGCGCACCATCGGCATGGTCTGGCGCAAATCCAGCCCGCTCGCCGGACAGCTCCAGCAGATCTCCGAAGTCGTCCGCCTCGCCGCCGCCGCACTGCGCGCGCCGAAGGGGGATGGTGGGGCAAAGGAGGCGCCGAAGCGCGTGGCGGGATCCAGTCGGAGGTAAGGGTGCGCTGGCGGCCCTCCATCCCAACCCTCGGTGTCGTCGCCCGGCTTGTCCGGGCGATCCAGTATTCCAGAGACAGTTGTGCTTGAGCCGATGGGCCGCGGCGTACTGGGTCGCCCGGTCCCTGTGCGGAATTGCGCACAGGCCGGGCGATGACAATTGTGGATGGGGACGCAGCTTCGCATTCTCGCGACATGCCCTCATCAATCAGTTCGCCCGGGCCCCCCTCTCCCCAAGCCTCTCTCGCAAGGGGAGAGGGAGCCTGATGAGCGTGCTCACCTCACTTGGATGCGAGCGACAGATCAGCCGCGATGCTTCTTCTTCGGCTTCTTTCCGAATGCGCCCTTCGCGGGGGGCGTGCCGGCCGAGTGTCGGCGTCCGGTGTGGCCGGACTCGTCCTGATGTTTCTTTTTCTTGTCGAAACCAGGCTTCTTCGTGAAGCCCGGCTCTCCACCGAATTTCGCGCCCTTCTTACCGTGCGGCTTGCCGCGGTGTTCGGTTGGCGCTTCGTCGCGTCGAGGCGCGCGGTGACCGGCGTCGCCGGCATCGCGCCAAGGTGCGTGCGACGGCTTTTCCGAAGACGCCTGACCTGCGGATGCCTCACTTGGGGACCCGTCTGCCAGCGGCTCAATGCGGATGGTGTCTTCCTTGTCCGGACGCCGGATCTTGACCGCGAAGGAGTCTGCGACCCGCGCCGCAATTTCGAACTCGGTGGTGGTGTCCATCACCTTGATGGAGCCGATGTCATTCTTGTCGATGCCGCCGCGACGGCAGATCATCGGCAGCAGCCAGCGGGCTTCGGCATTCTTTTTTCGTCCGATGGACGCGCGGAACCAGACGGTGGCCTCGCCCATGCCGTGACGCGCAGATGATTTTCCGCCCTTCGCGCGGGGCGCGGCGGGACGATCGTCGCCGCGCGACGGTCGGATGTTGTCCCGGCCGCGATCGTCACGATCCTTGTCACGATCTCTGCCTCTGTTTTGGCCCGGATCGAGAATGTCTTCGGGTGAAGGAAGCCGCGCGCGATAGAGGCGCGCGAGCGCCGCAGCGATGGTCTCGGGCGACCGCTCGGCCAGCAATGCCTGCGCCAGCATCAGATCGTCTGATGTCGACTCTTCGGTGAGCACCGGATCATGCAACATGCGCTCGTGATCGAGCTTGCGGATTTCGTCCGGCTGAGGCGCGGTGCCCCAGACCGCGTCGATGCCGGCCGTCCTCAGCAGCAGTTCCGCACGCCTCAATCTTGCCGGCGGTACCAGGAGAATACTGACACCCTTTCGGCCGGCGCGGCCGGTGCGGCCGGAGCGATGCTGCATGACCTCGGCGTCATTGGGCAGATCGGCATGGATGACGAGATCGAGATTCGACAGGTCGATGCCGCGCGCCGCCACGTCGGTCGCCACGCAGACACGGGACCGTCCATCGCGCAACGACTGCAGCGCCTGGGTTCGCTCGTTCTGGGTCAATTCGCCTGACAGAGCGACCACGGAAAAGCCGCGCTCCAGCAGCGCCGCCTGCAAATGCCTGACGGCATCCCGCGTATTGCAGAACACCAGCGCGCTCGGCGATTCGAAAAAGCGCAGCACGTTGACGACCGCGTGCTCGACATCGCTCGGGGCGACCCGGATGGCGCGGTACTCGATATCGGCATGACCGCCTTCGTCGCCGGCGACCTCGATCCGAAAGGCGTGCTTCTGATACTGCTTTGCCAGCGCGACGATGCCGCGCGGAAACGTCGCCGAGAACAGCAACGTGCGGCGCGTGTCCGGCGTGGTCTTGAGGATGAATTCCATATCCTCGCGAAAGCCGAGATTGAGCATTTCATCGGCCTCGTCGAGAACGACGACCTTCAGGCCGGAGATGTCGAGATGGCCGCGCCGCAGATGATCGCACAACCGGCCGGGCGTCCCGACGACGATGTGAGCGCCGGCGGCCAACTCGCGTTGTTCGCGACGCGGGTCCATACCGCCGACGCAGGCGATGACGCGCCCATCCGCATATTGATAAAGCCATGCGAGCTCGCGCTGGACTTGCAGCGCAAGTTCGCGCGTCGGGGCGACGATCAAGGCCAGTGGCGCGGCGGCCCGTTCGAACCGCTCGGCGCTATCAAGCAGATCGGTAGCAATCGCCAGCCCGTAGGCGACGGTCTTGCCGGAGCCGGTCTGGGCCGAAACCAGCAGGTCGCGGCTGGCGGCTTCGGTCGCGAGCACGGCGAGCTGAACGGGGGTCGGCTGGTCATAGTTGCGCTCGGCCAAAGCTCGGGCGAGCGGCGCAGTTGTCGTCGGAAAGGACACGAGATGGAACCTTGGTTGGGTCAGGCGCAGACCATCGGGCCTGATGACTCGATGCTGCGAGCCCGGCAGGCGGCACGGCCGCGCGCGTGGCGATCTGATTTGAGGGTGCTTTACGCCAAACGAGGCCAAATCACCATGCCCGACGCATGATTGCGTCGCGTCTCTTTGAATCTTGGCTTCCAGCAGGGGTTGGTGAACGGTTGATGCGCGAACAGCCCGCCCCGGCTAACTTTATTTCGCCTTGAGCGCCTTTTCGTGGGCTTCCAGCGCTGAGGTCGTCAGCTTCGGCAGGTTCCTGGCGTAGGTCTCGATGAAGGTCGCGTCGCCGCAGGCCTTGGGATCGTGCGTCGCCTGCTCGGCGAGACGCGCGGCCTTGGCCTCGCACTTCGCGAACATGTGCCAGAACCAGTCCGCGTTCTGGTCGAGCGCAGCCTTGTTCTGCTTGATCACGGCGGCCCCGACCGCGCTCATGGCGCTCACGGCGCCTGCGCTCAGCGTGCTGATGGCGTGCGGGTTCAGGATATCCTCGCGCTTATGCGCGTCGGCATTGGTCGCGGTCGCTCGTCCCTTGGTCGGCATGTTCGGCTCCTGACATGTCCAGCTCGGTGCGAGCATCCGCCTCGGCGGTTGACGAACACTCAAGGGAGATGGGGTGAAAAGCGTATTGGATTTCGCTCCGGTTTTATGCGTTTCAGAGGCATCGGGGCCGATGGCTCCCCTTGTTCATCCTCGCCGACATCACACGCGCTTTTGTTGCGCCACGCACGTCACCGCCATCATTCCGGGGCGTGCGGAACACGAGCTGTGATGCGCAATTGCGCATCTGAGAATCCATCGAGCCGCAAACTTCGTGGATAAATCGATTCCGGGCTCTCGCGAAGCCTTGTCATCGGGCCGCGCTTTGCGCGGACCCGTTGGCGTGCCCCGAAACAGCGGAGAGCTAATTCGCCTTCTGCATCGCGGCGGTCTGCTTGGCGAGCTGCTTGTCGAAATCCTGCTCGAGCCCGGCCACGTAGGTCGCATTCTCGCCGGACTTGACGAACGGGTTCTGCGTGCCGTCCTTCATCAGCGCGCGCTTGGCCTGCATGTCGTAGACCTCCGGATGCGGCCCGAGCAGCACGTCGACCTTCATGCCCTTCACCTTGGCGAAGGTCGCGCGATAGTCATCGACGATGCCGGCATGCGTGGGGGTTCCGACCAGCCGGTTCAGGGCGACGGTTCCGCTGCAGAAGAACAGCACGGTGCGGTCCTGATCGCTATCGTGGACGGTCATCTCCCAGCTGGTGCAGCCGGGCGAGTGGCCGGGCGTTTCGTGCGCGATCAGTGTGGTGTCGCCAAGCGTCACCTTGTCGCCCTCACCGACGGCGCGATCGACCTTCACCGCCGGAAAGGCCAGATCGGCATTCTTCTCGTCGCCCGGATAATAGCCGCCTTCGAGCAGGGGCACGTCGCGCTTGCCGGCGATCATTTGCGCGCCGCTCTCCTGCTTGATCTCGGCAAAGCCGCCGGTGTGATCGAAATGGGCATGGGTGTTGAGGATATATTTGATATCGCCGACCTTGAAGCCAAGCTTGGCGATGTTGTCCTTGATCATGCCGGTCGACTGCGGAAGCGCGGTGTCCATCAGGATCAGGCCCTGCGAGGTCTTGATGATGTAGACCGCAATCCCGTCGGTGCCGACATAATAGATGTTGCCGATCAGCTGGAACGGCTCGAACGGCGTGGTCCACTTCTTGGTGACGGCCGCCAGAAAATCCTTCAGCGTCTGCGCCTGCGCGCCTGATACCATCAGCGCCAGTGCGCACAGCGCGGCTGCGAGTGTTTTCATCGTTGTCTCCCCTGCATATTCTTCTTGCTTATGACGATGCGGCAGTTTGCGTGGTTTTGCCTGTCGTCGCAAGGCACCTCGGCGCGGCAGGCAACGGGGTCGCGCCGGAATTTTTTCGTCGCGCCGGCGGAATAATCGCCTGTCGGCGGGCCGTCAGCCGCCCGCTTTGTAACGGTGGATCAGCTGGTCGGCGACATCATCGAGGTTGTCGCCGACCACCTGCGGCTGCGGGCCGACGCCAAGCAGATCGTTGCCGGGACGCTTGATCAGCGCGGCCTCCCAGCCGGCCGCGACAGCGCCGAGCGTATCCCAGGTGTGGCAGGCGATCAGGCAGAACTGCGAGGCGGGGACGCCGAGCTCCTTCTCGACATAGCCGTAGGCCTGGCGCGACGGCTTGTGGTGTTTGACGCCGTCGGCGGAAAAGCGCCGCTCGAACAGGTCGACGATGCCGCCGTTCGTCAGCTGGCGGGTCTGCACCTCGAGCAGATTGTCGGTCAGCGTGAACAGCCGGAAGCCGGCCGCGCGCAGCTTGCGTAGCGCCGCCGGCACCTCCTTGTGCGGCGGCATGGTCGAGAATTTCTCGGTCAGCTCCTTCTTGTCTGACTCGTCGATCCTGATGCTGCGCGTATCGGCCAGCATCTTCATCACGGCGGCGCCGATATCGGTGAACGGCACGTAGCAGCCGGCTACCGTGAGCGAGGCGGAGTACATGATGAGGTTCGCGAACCACAGCCGCATCGCGCTGTCGTCTTTGAATATCCGTGCGAACACCGGCTCCATGGTGTCGAGATCGAGCAGGGTTTCGTTGACGTCGAATACGATCAAGGGAAGCGTCGCCATTTTGTTTTTCTCCTGTTGGTGGTCTTTGCTGGTTTCAGCCCCTGTCTTTGATCCGGTTGCGATGCGCGGCCTGCTTGGCGCGATTGCCGCAAATCGCCATGCTGCACCATCGCCGCGCGCGCGCTCGCGTGTGATCGGCGAACATCAGCGTGCAGGCCGGTCCCTCGCACGCCTTGATGTCGGTAAAACTCTCCTCGCAGACGACCTTGGCCATCGCCTCGCCGACCGGCAGCAGCAATGACTCGGCCGAACGCCAGCGCCGCGTCCGCTCCAGCGTGAAACCATCGCCACCACCGTCTCGATCCTCATGACGATGCGGCACGATCCGGCTGAAGGCCTCGTCACGCTCGAGCAGACGGTTGAGCGGCTCCAGCTCCCGCAGCGCCTTCGGCGTCAGCGGCCGGCCCATATGCTTGCGGACGAAACCGCGGAACCATTCGCGCAAATCGCGCGCCAGGTCGGCAACTTTGTCGAGCTCGCCAGCAACAGCGCCGACCTTCAGTTCGTCAATCACATCTGAGGGAACGAGGTCCGCCTGCCTGAGCCAGCGTAGCAGGCCTTCACCATCGGCGATCCAGTCGACCGGCGTATCGACGGGGGTCGCAATCGAATTGATGAAATCGAGGCCCAGCGTGTCAGCGATGAAGATGGCTGGCGGATGCGATTGCAAAATGAGGCCCTCCTGGCGGCGTCTTTCGGCGCACCGCAAATAACCGGTTTGGAGCCTGTTGACAAGTTACGCATAGCAAGCCATAAGTGACGTAACCTGTCAAATGACATTTAAACGGTTACTAACAAAACACAGGAGCGGCAGATGGCGAACAAGGATGTCAGCGTGGTGCTTGCCCATGGCGCGTGGGCTGACGGTTCGAGCTGGGCGCGGGTGATCACGGCGCTCGATGCTGATGGCATCAAGGCGGTGGCAGCGCCGCTGCCGCTGACCTCGCTGGCCGACGACGTCGCAGTGTTGACCCGCACGCTGGAGCGCGTCGAAGGCGACATCGTGCTGGCCGGGCACGCCTATGCCGGCGCCGTCATCGCCGAAACGCGATCGCCGCGCGTCAAGGCACTCGTCTACGTCGCGGCGCTGGCGCCCGATGAGGGCGAGACGGTCGCCGATGTGTTCTACCGCCTGCCGCCGCATCCGTTCGCGCCGAAGCTCGCGCCGGACGCCAATGGGCTGATCTGGCTTCCCGAGCCGGCTTTCGCATCGGCCTTCGCGCAATGCGCCAGGTCTGAAGATCTCGCCGTGCTCGCAGCGGTGCAGCGGCCGATCTCACCGGCCTGCATCACCGTGCCGGTCGGCCGTCCGCTCTGGAAGGACGTGCCGTCCTGGTTCCTGGTCGCCGAGGACGACCGGATGATCGCGCCCGAGACCCAGCGCTTCATGGCCGCGCGGATGAAGGCCGTGATCCGCGCGCATGCCGTCGATCACAGCCCGATCGTCACGGCACCAACGCAAGTCGCCGACATTATCAAGGACGCGGTCCACAGTATTTCACAGCGCTGAGAACCCCCGCTTACAGGCAAGTCATCATCACAAGGAGCGACAGATGTCCCAGATCAAATTCCGCACCGCCGATGTCGACGGTTTCAAGGTGTTCTATCGCGAGGCCGGTTTATCAGGCGCGCCAAAGCTGCTGCTGCTCCACGGCTTCCCGAGCGCCGGGCACATGTTCCGCGATCTGATCCCCCTGCTCGCTGACAAATTCCACATCGTGGCGCCGGACCTTCCCGGCTTCGGCCAATCGGACATGCCGGCGCGCGACAAGTTCAGCTACACGTTCGACAATATTGCCGGTGTGATCGACCGCTTCACCGAGGTGATCGGCTTCGATCGCTTCGCGGTCTACGTGTTCGACTATGGCGCGCCGACCGGCTTCCGCATCGCCGCCAAGCATCCGGAACGGATCACCGCCATCATCTCGCAGAACGGCAATGCCTATGAAGAAGGCCTGAGCGAGGGCGGCTGGGCCCCGATCCGCGCCTATTGGCAAGACCCGTCGCCGGCGAACCGCGACGCCTTGCGTGCCTTCCTGACGCCGGAGACGACGCGCTGGCAATACACCCATGGCGTCCCCGATCCGGAAGCCGTGTCGCCGGATGGACAAAACCTCGACAATTTCTACATGGGGCGTCCCGGCGCCCACGACGTGCAGCTCGACTTGTTCGGCGACTACAAGAGCAACGTCGCGCTCTATCCGACTTTTCAAAACTATTTCCGCACCCATCAGCCGCCGTTCCTCGCGGTGTGGGGCAAGAACGATCCGTTCTTCCTGCCGCCGGGTGCGGAAGCGTTCAAGCGCGACAACCCGAACGCGGTGGTCCGCTTCCTCGACACCGGGCACTTCGCGCTGGAGACGCACGCCGCCGAGATCGCGGACAGCATCCGCGAACTCCCGAGTCGCTGACACCACGTGCGGCGCGATCGGGCGCGGTGCTCGGGCCCGATTTGCCCGTTTCACTCACCCCGTCGCCCGCACCGTGCCATAGCCCAGTTGACGCGAGATATCGCCGGCGCAGCTGTGCAGCGCGGTCGCGATCGCACTGTCCCAACCGGCATCGAAGGTCCCCTCGGGCCCCATCGCGGTGATGACGAGCGTGACACGGCCGGTATGGTCGAACACGGGTGCGGCAAAGGCATTGACGCCCGGCAATGGATCACCAAGCGCGCGCGCCAGCCCGCGGCTACGCACCTCGGCGAGTATTTCGGCGACCTTCGGGCTCTTCGGCGCGCGCTTCGGGTTGTAGCCGACGCCGAGGCGATCGAGGCCGCTCTCGAGCGCCGCCTTCACGGTGTTTTGCGGCATGAATGCAGCGAATGCCCGGCCAGTCGCGGTTTCGAGCAGCGCTACCACCGAACCGACGCGCATCGCGATATGCACGGGATGGCTCGGCTCCTCGAGGCGCACCACGGTCGGCCCGTGGGTGCCCCACACCGACAGCGACACCGCATGGTCGATGGTGCCGGCGAGTGCCGCGATCCGCGGCGTCGCGATCCGCACCGCTGACAGGCGGCGCAGGCTGATCAGGCCGAGCTCGAGCGCCAGCGCGCCGATCTCGTAGCGTCCGGTGGCCTCGTCCTGCTCGATCAGGCCGATGCGAGAAAAGCTCACCAGATAGGGGTGCGCCTTGGCCGGCGGCATGCCGGCCTCGCGCGCGAGATCGCGCAGCATCATCGGCTCGCCACTGCGGGCGAGCGCGCGCAGTAATTCCCCGCCGACCTCGATCGATTGGATGCCGCGGCTTTCTCTGGTCATGTGCCCCCGTTTACAGCGCCGGCAAGATGACGTCCGGCGATATAGCCGAAGGTCAGCGCGGGACCGAGCGTGATGCCGGCGCCCGGATAGTTGCCGCCCATGATGCTCGCCATATCGTTGCCCGCGGCATAGAGCCCGGGAATGACCCGCCCCTCGGCGTCCAGCGCTCGCGCATGCGCGTCGGTGACGATGCCGGCATAGGTGCCGAGATCGCCGATCACCATCTTGATCGCGTAGAACGGCCCCTGCGCGATCGGCGCGACGCAGGGATTGGGCCCGTGCAGCGCGTCGCCCTGGTAGCGGTTATAGGCGCGCGAGCCCTTGCCGAACGAAGGATCGCGGCCCTCCGCGGCGGCGATGTTGAATTCGGCGACCGTGGCCTCCAGTCCTCCGGCATCGATCCCGGTCTGCGCAGCGAGTTCGGCAAGGGTGTTGCCGCGTTTCAGATAGCCGGTCTTGAGATGATGGCCTGTTGGCATCGGGCGCGGCGGCACGCAACCGAGGCCATATTTGCGCAGCGTCTGGTGATCGCAGAGCAGGAAGGCTGCGATCTCCTCGCCGGGTTTTGCCGCCTTCATCATCTCCTGCACGAAGTCGTGGTAGGAATTGCCTTCGTTGGCGAAGCGCTTGCCGTCGCGCATCACCGCGATCACGCCGGGCTTGGCGCGGTCGATGAAGTGCGGCATCACGCCCTTCGAACCGTCCTTGCGCGTGGTGACGGAGACCGGCACCCAGGCTGCCGCGTTCGGCAGCGAATCCTCGACGCGGCCACCGGCGGATTCGGCGAGCCGCAATCCGTCGCCGGTGTTGCCGACAGGGCCAGGCGAGTAGTGCTCTTTGCCGGTTGGGGCATGCGGGAACATCTTCTGCCGCCGCGCGACATCATGCGGAAAGCCACCGCAGGCGAGCACCACGCCACGCCTGGCGTTGATGCGGACCGTGCGCCCGTCGCGCATGACGATCGCGCCGCGCACCACGCCATTCTCGACGATCAGCTCGCGCACCGGCGACGACAGCCAGAGCGGGACGTTCAGGTCGAAGGCGGATTTCGCCAACCTCCCGGCAAGCGCATTGCCGTTGGTCAGCGTCATGCCGCGGCCGTGGCGGATCACGTCGCCGGCGTGCTTCGACAGGCGTTTGGCGACGTAGAACGCCGAGGTGAACGACCGCGTCGCGCGCATGAAATGGACGATCTCCTTGCCGGAGCCGAGCATCATGCCGAACACGGTGAGCTCGGGCAGCGGGCTGCCGAGATTAGCGATGGCCGGCCCAAGCTCTCGGCCGTCGAACGGGCGGGCGACCATGGAGCGGCCGCCCTGCGCGCCGCCGGGCGCCTCGGCGTGATAATCCGGGAAGGTCAGCGGCATGTCGAAGCGCACCGCCGTCTTCGTGGTGAAGAAGTCGATCGCCTTCGGCCCTTCGGTCAGGAAGGCATCGACGCGGGCGGCGTCAAAACTGTTGCCGGCCTCGTGCCGCAGATACGCCCTCGCCTGATCCGGGCTCTCCGCGATGCCCCAGGCTTTCGCCAGCGACGTGCCGGGGATCCAGAGCCAACCGCCGGAGCGCGCGGTGGTGCCGCCGAACCGCGGCTCCTTCTCGACCACGAGGACCTTGAGCCCGTGATACGCCGCGGTAACGGCGGCCGACAGGCCGCTGCAGCCGGAGCCGACCACCAGCGCGTCGCATTCATACGTCTCATGTGCGTCGTTTGCCACGCGACCGATCCTACTTCTTCAACAGCGGGCACTTGGATTCCGACACCGGACGGAACGCATCCTCGCCCTTCACCGTCTTGACGATCTCGAGATAGTCCCAGGGCTCCTTGGACTGTTCCGGCGACTTCACCTTGGCGAGATACATGTCGCGGATCACGCGACCGTCCTCGCGCAGCCGGCCGCCATGGACGAAAACATCCTCGATCGGCAATTCGCGCATCTTCGCCATGACCTTCTGCGGATCGTCGGTGCCGGCAGCCTTGATCGCCTTGAGATAATGCAACACCGAGCCGTAGACGCCGGTGTGGATCATGGTCGGCATGACGTTGGCGCGGGCGAAGAATTTCTTCGACCAGGCGCGGGTCGCTTCATCCATGTTCCAATACGACGCCGTCGTCATATAGGTGCCTTGCGCCGACTTCAGCCCGACGGCATGGACGTCGGTGTCGAACATCAGGAGGCCGACCAGCTTCTGGCCGCCTTGCACCAGGCCGAATTCGCTGGACTGCTTGATCGCATTGTCGGTGTCCTGGCCGGCATTGGCGAATGCCACCACATCGGCCTTCGAGCTCTGTGCCTGCAGGGCGAAGGAGGAGAAGTCTGCGGTGTTGGTCGGGTGGCGCACGCCGCCGAGCACCTTGCCGCCCATCTCGTTGACGAAGCGGGTGGCATCCTTCTCGAGCTGCTGGCCGAAGGCATAGTCCGCGGTGATGAAGAACCAGGATTTGCCGCCCTCCTTGATGACGGCCGAGGCCGTGACCTTCGACAGCGCGTAGGTGTCGTAGGTGAAGTGCACGGTGTTGGGGCTGCACAGCTCGTCGGTCAGCGAGCTTGCGCCCGGGCCGGAGAGCAGCGCGATCTTGTTGCGCTCGCGGACCATATTGTGAACCGCGATCGCGATGCCGGAATTCGGGATGTCGACGACGGCGTCGACCTTGCTGTTGTCGAACCAGCCGCGCACGATCTGGACACCAACATCGGTCTTCATCTGGTGGTCGGCGCTGATGATCTCGATCGGCTTGCCGAGCACGGTCGGCCCGAATTCCTCGACCGCCATTTTGGCCGCTTCGACCGAGCCTGGCCCGCTATTGTCCCGCCCCCAGCTCGATAGATCGGTGAGCACGCCGATCCGCACGAAGTCGTCGGAGACCTGCGCATGGGCAGCCGATGTCATCGCCGCAACGACGGCGAGCGCAAGAACGTGTCGCACAAGGACGTGTCTCATGGGTTCCTCTCCCTTTGTCCGCTCTGCGGCGGGTTTTTTGATCTCCTAGGAATTAGTAATTATCTAATCTATTTGTCAACAGCGAATTGATGCGCAACCGCGCCCGAAGGTTTGGCACTTCCGGGCGACCTCATCAGGCCAGCGACTGGTTCCGGCACAACGCGCCGCGACCCCACGAGATCAACCGGATCGATGCCGAGGCGGCGGACGCGCCGCGCTTCGCCGCGCCGATGGTTTTCATGGAGCTGGGGCCACGCGACTTGGTCGTAGACCCGAACCTGCTGTCGGCTCAGCTTTATGAGCTAATGTTTCAGCTGGTTGATGGGGCGTTGATCGCAAATTGCGCGGCGAAAGCCCGGATATAAGCGGGCCGAGCTTCCCCGCGAGCGACATAGGCAGCCAGGTTTTGATATTCGTCCAAAATGCCCGACATTCTTAGTCGCAGCAGCACTGATACCATCAATAAATCGCCCGCGCTGAACGCATCATCGAGCCAGTCGGCGACGCCTAAGCGAGCCGAGAGTTGATCCAGCCGGGCGCGAACACGGTCCTTTACCAACGGCAAGCGCGCCTCGCTCCAGGACTTGCCAGCTTCGAGTATCTTTGCCGTCGCTAATTCAAGGACCGGCGGCTCGACGGTGTTAAGTGCGACAAACATCCACGTGATCGCGCGCGCGCGGGCATCGCGATCCTTCGGCAGCAGGCCCGCATGCTGCTCAGCAAGATGAAGGACGATCGAGCCGGTCTCGAACAGCGAGAGAGAACCTTCCTGATAGGTGGGGATCTGGCCGAAGGGATGGATGGCCAGATGGTCAGGCGCTTTCATCGCTGCGAAGGAAACCAGACGAACCTCATAAGGCTGTCCGACTTCTTCGAGCGCCCAGCGAACGCGCGTATCGCGCGCCAGTCCCTTGCCGCCATCGGGCGATCGTTCAAATGCTGTGATCGTGATCGTCATCGCATCCGTTTCCAGGCTCGGGCGAATTTCTTCGGCTTCCCATTGTGACGACGGATGAGCCTCCCGGAAAGCGACATCGGCCTTGAACTATTTTCATTGCTGGGCGCAGATCGCGAATGCCCGCTTCTGCGCGCGCCCGCCTAACCATTCTTGACAGTGTAAAGATTTCCCTTGACAGCGTCACGGCTCGGCCTCTATGGTATCTTTACAGTGTAAAGATACCATACGCCGTCTGGGTTCGAGCCAACCAGCGCGCCTTCTGCTGCGCCCTCCGCTCCGGCAGCTCATGTTGCAAGCATTCTTTCTCAGGGGGTGGATTTGCTCCAGGTCACTGCTGCCATCGACAATTCCGCGAAGCTCAGCCGATCGACCAAAATCCTCTATGGGCTTGGCACGATCGCATTCGGCGTCAAGGATCAGGGATTCAATTTCCTGCTCCTGATCTTCTACAATCAGGTGATCGGCTTGCCGGCACAAGCCGTCGGCAGCGCGATCCTGGTCGCGTTGCTGATCGATGCGTTTCTCGACCCTGTCGTCGGCCAGATCTCGGACAACTGGCGATCACGCTGGGGACGCCGGCATCCATTCATGTATGCCGCCGCGATTCCGGCTGCACTGTCCTATGCCTTGCTGTGGACGCCTCCCAAATGGTCAACAGAGGGCGTGCTGGCCTATCTGATCGTGACGACGATCGTCATTCGCAGTTTCATCACCCTGTACGAGATACCAAGCTCCGCGCTGGGTGCGGAACTCACCCGCGACTATGATGAGCGAACCAGCCTAATGAGCATTCGATACTTCTTCGGCTGGCTTGGCGGTCTTGGCATGGCGCTGGCCGCCCTGCAGATATTTCTAAGGCCGGATGCGACCCATCCCGTCGGACAGCTCAATCCGACCGGGTATCTGCACTACGGCATGGCCGCCAGCCTGGTCATCCTGGTGGCAATCCTCGTGTCGACATCAGGCACCCACAGGTTCATCGCCAGGCTCTCCGTTCCCGCCCCGCACAACCACACCATCGGCGGACTTGCGCGGGAGATGATCAGCACCCTATCCCATCGTCCGTTCCTGGTGCTGCTGCTGACGGCGTTCTGCAACGCCGCGGGCCAGGGCCTGGTTCAGTCGTTGAGCCTGTACGTCAGCACCTACTTCTGGGGTCTTGGCGCGGCGCAGATCTCGCTGTTCGTCTTTGCCGGCTTCGTTGCAACGATCCTGGCGTCCGTACTCGCGACGCCATTGTCCAGGCGCATCGGCAAGAAGACGGCCGCGATCTGCTGCCAGCTGTTGGCGCTTACGTTTGCCGCCTCACCAATCGCGCTGCGGCTCCTGAACCTGTTCCCCGGCAATGAGGAACGGGCGCTGTTGCCCATTCTGATGGTCTTCACCGTCCTGTCGACGACGTTTTCGATCATGACGGTGATTCTCATTGCGTCCATGATGGCCGACGTCGTGGAGGACTCCGAGAAGCGAACCGGACGGCGTTCGGAAGGGTTGTTCATGGCCGCCAACGCCTTCGTCAACAAGGCGGTCTCGGGCCTTGGCATCTTCACGGCGAGCATGATGCTCGCGTTTGTGGGTTTTCCCGAAGGCGCGTCACCCGGTCAGGTGCCGGCCGACGTGATTCGAAATCTCGGTATCACCTATGTTCCGTTCCTCGCGGTCCTCTACGGCGCGGCGGCCCTCGTGATGTCGCGGTACTCCATCTCCCGCAGCAGCCATGAACAGACGCTGCGGGAGCTGGCCGCGACCAAGCCCTGAGCAGAGCCCGGCATCACCGGGACCCGCGCCGAGACGTGCGGTGGTGCGACTAGAGCTATTTCCGTTCCGATAGAATCGGAACGGAGCTCCAGACTTTTGTTTTGACGCGTTTTCTTCACACGAACCGGTATCCACTTCGCTCGAAAACGCTCTAGGCCCCCGTCACGCGCCAGATCACGTTGCCGACGTCGTCGGCCATCAGCAGCGAGCGGTCGGGGCCGAGCGCGACGCCGACCGGGCGGCCGTAGGAGACCTTCTCGTCGGGCGCGAGGAAGCCCGACAGGATGTCGCGCGCAGGACCGGAGGGACGGCCGTTCTCGAACGGCACGAACACCAGTTTGTAGCCCGACAGCGTCGAGCGATTCCACGAGCCGTGCTGGCCGATCACCATGCCGTCCGGAAAGCCCGGCAGCGTGCCTGACGGCATCCAGCACAGGCCGAGCGAGGCAGTGTGGCCGCCAAGCGCGTAGTCCGGTTGGATCGCCTTGGCGACCATCGTCGGATCCTGCGGCACGCGGTCGTCGACCGTCTGCCCCCAATAGCAATAGGGCCAGCCATAGAAACCGCCGTCGCGCACCGAGGTCAGGTAGTCCGGCGGCGTCTCGTCGCCGATCCCGTCGCGCTCGTTGACGACGGTCCAGAGCACGTTGGTCTTTGGCTCCCATGCCAGCCCCACAGCGTTGCGCAGGCCGCTGGCGAAAATGCGGCTGTTGCCGCTGGCGAGATCGAGCTCGTAGATCGCGGCGCGGCCTTCCTCGACCTCCATCCCCATCTCGGCGATGTTGCTGAGCGAGCCGACGCCGGCATAGAGCTTGGTGCCATCGGCGCTCGGCAGCAGGCTGCGGGTCCAGTGGCCGGCGGGCTTGAAGGTCACGAGCTTGCGTCCCTGCGCGGTGATGCGGTCCGCACCCGCGACATAGGGAAAGGCCACCACGCCGTCGGTGTTGCCGACATAGAAGGTGTCGCCGACCAGCGCCATGCCGAACGGCTGGCTCAGGCCCTCCATGAAGGCGCCGCGGGTCTCGGCGACGCCGTCGCCGTCGCGATCGCGCAGCAGCGTGATGCGGTTGGCGCTGACGCCGAGCGCGGCGGCGCGGCGCATCGTTGCCTGCATCGCATAATGAAACACGGTCCGCGGCGTGCCTGCGATCTGGGTCGCTTCCGCGATCAGCACGTCGCCATTCGGCAGCACGTTGATCCAGCGCGGATGGTCGAGCCCGGTCGCGAAGGCATTGACCTTGAGCCCGGGTGCGGCGGTCGGCTTTTGGCCCGGGTCCCAGCCCCTCGCCGTCGGCATCTTGAGCGTCGGAAGCGCGCCTTGCGACTTCGCCTCTGGAATCTCCGGCGTCAGGCCCCAGGCCGGCTTGGGCTCTGCGCCTTGCCGTCGCCGCCACGCCACAGCGCCGGCGCCGATTCCCGCCACGACGCGCGCAAAAATACCGGACATGCTCATGAAGTTCCCCTTTTTGATGGCGCACGATCCGGCGCGGGTTGGGTGGGTTTCGTCGGCAGCCGCCGCCCCTCCGGGGCCGGAGGGCATTCGCATTGGCGCTGACGCAGATGACAGTAGTTATACTATCTTAGCATTGGCCTCCGAATCGAGGAGATTAGGTGGGCGTTCTCTGTCAGAGCGCTTCCTCCCTTAACTTTTGCCCGCCGCAGTGGCGGGCCTTTTTTCCGGAACGCTGCCAACAAGCGGGCGGCCTCCCTCGGATATGGGCGGCAGATGGGCGCTCACCGGAAAATGATGACGCGCCGGCCGCGTGTCACGTTCAAGAGTTGATCAGGGAATCGGGAACGCTGCTCCATCAGGGTCGTTGGTCGCAACACCAGCAAGGAGCATGTGAATGCAGCACAAGATCAAAATACTGTCACTGGTTGCAGCGTCGCTGCTTGCAACGACCGCAGGCGCGTTCGCGCAAGGTTACGATCAATATGGTCGCATTGTGGGGTGGCAGCGACCCGCGCCGCGCACTGAAACAGTGCAGCCGCGGGTGAACTATAATCCAGCTCAGCCAAGCTGGTATGATTCATACGGATCGTACAATGGCACCAACCATCCGACACCGAGTTCGACGCAGGGTGACGTCGGGCCAGAGGGCAACAACAATGGCACGCTGACCGGCGTCTACCGGCAGTGGTAGCAGACGCAGAATTGAGGCCTATCGCTCGACGAGCGGTGGGCCTTTTTTTGTTGTCCCGCCGTGAAGAGGACGTCAGAGCCTGATCACACGATGCGATGACATCGCTCACTTCACCATCGCGCCGTAGACGATGTCCTGGACATTCTCACGATAATATTTGCGGAGTTCGCCGGGCGCGGCCGTTCCGACCACCACGACGAGGCGCTCCTTCGGATCGCAGAAGAACTGCGTGCCGTAGGCGCCGTTCCAGGTGAACTCGCCTGGATTGCCCGGCACCGACGACAGGCCTTCGCTGGTGCGCACCGCGACCGCAAGCCCAAAACCGAAGCCGCCGCGATGCGGCTCGACATTGGCGACGTTGTTCTTGATCTCGGGCCCGAGATGGTTCGACGTCATGAGATGCACCGTCTTCGGGCTCAGAATCCGCTTGCCGTCGAGCTCGCCACCGTTGAGCAGCATCTGCCCGAAGCGGAGATAGTCGCCGACTGACGCGAACGAGCAGGCGCCGCCGCAATCGAACTTGGTCGGCGTGTCGAGCAGCGAGATCGCCTGCGGCTTGCCGGTGAGCGGATCGTCGGCGAACGGACGGGCAAGACGCGCGCGCTGCGCATCCGAGGGATGGAACGTCGCATCCTTCATGCCGAGCGGACCCCATACATTGGCCGAGAGATAGTCGCCGAGCCGTTGGCCGGAGACTTTCTCGACGACGGCGCCGAGCACGTCGATCGAGAAGCCGTATTCGAATTCCGTCGACGGCTGATGCACCAGCGGCAGCTTTGTAATGCGGTCGATGAAGGCCTGGGTGTCGCCTTCACGCGCCGGTGCCGTACCTTCGGGGTAGAGACGCATCAGTGCGCTCGTACTGTCGGGGCGCCCGCCATACATCAGGCCGGAGGTGTGGCGATAAAGGTCGTGGATGAAGATCGGTGACGCCTGCGGGTCCATCTTCAAGGAGCCGTCCGGCTGCGGCACGCCGACTTTCATGTCGGCGAAACCAGGATAGTAGTCGGCGGCCTTGGCCTGCAGCGGCAGCCGGCCCTGCTCCATCAGCGTGAGGCCGGCGACCGCCGCCATCGGCTTGGTCATCGACGCCAGCGCGAACACCGCATCGAGCGGCATCGGCGTGCCCTTGGCCGCATCGAGCTGGCCGTAGGCCTTGTAATAGACGAGCTTGCCGTCGCGCGCGATCGCCACGACCGCACCGGGCACGCGCTTGGCCGCGATCTCGCGAGCGAAGAAGTCATCGAGCCGCGCCAGCCCCTTCTGCGAGAAGCCGGCCTGGTCGGGCTTCGTCTCGGGCAGCGGCGCGGCGTGGGCGATGTCGAAAGCGATGCCGGCGGCAAATGCCGCGGCGACGATGAGTTTTTTCATTATTTCCTCCCAAAGGGAGGAGCAATGTCGGACGATTGTCGCGCGGTTACAATGTCCGCCGCGTGCATGCGCCCATGTTGTCTGCGCCGATCCATCGCACCCTGCAGACTCGCCCCAATCAGTGGGTGACGCAAATCTAGGCCGGCTGGAGCGACAGGTTCGCGTCGCGCACCTCGCGAAGCTCGGCCGGCTGGCCGCCGAGGATCGGCTCGACCTCTTGCTCGAAGGTCTTGAGCGCGGCCCCGATCGCCTGGTGCATGTCGAGATATTTGTAGGAGCCGAGCCGGCCGCCGAAGATGACGTTCGGATGCGAGGACGTCATCGCGTGATAGGACGCCAGCATTGCCCGGTCGGCGGCAGTGTTGATCGGATAATACGGCTCGTCTTCGCGGCGGGCAAAGCGGGAATATTCGCGGTAGATCGTCGTCCTAGCTTGCGTATGCGCGCGCTCCGGATGCAAATGCCTGAATTCGTGGATGCGGGTGAAGGGCACGTCTTCATCCGCGTAGTTGATGACGGAGGCGCCCTGGAAGTCGGCGACGTCATGCACCTCGCGTTCGAAGTCGACGGTGCGCCAGCCGAGATGGCCGCAAGCGTAGCCGAAGAAACGATCGATCGGCCCCGTGTAGATGACGAGCTGCCGCGGCGTGATCTGATCGGCGACGTCGAAATAGTCGACGCCGAGCTGAACCGAGATCTTCGGATGATCGAGCATCCGGCGGAAGATCGCGGTGTAGCCATCGACCGGCATGCCTTCATGGCGATCGGCGAAATAGCGGTCGTCGAAGGAGAACCGGACCGGCAGGCGGCCGATGATGTCGGCCGACAGCTCGCGCGGATCGGTCTGCCATTGCTTCTGCGTATAGCCGCGGATCAGGAGATCGTAGAGCGTGCGGCCGACCGAGGCGATCGCCTTGTCCTCGAGGTTTTGGACGCCGGCCGCGTCATGGGCCTCCGCCTCGGCTGCGATCGCCGCGCGGGCCTGTTGCGGCGTCATGATCCGGCCGAACGCCGCGCACACCGTCGACAGGTTGATCGGCATCGAATAGACGCGGCCCTTCGCCACCGTGAAGACGCGGTGGCGATAGTCGGTGAACTCGGTGAAGCGGTGCAGATAGCGCCACACCGCCTCTGAATTGGTGTGGAAGATGTGGGTGCCGTAGCGATGCACCTCGACGCCGCTGTCGGAATCAGCTTCCGAATAGGCGTTGCCGCCGATATGGGGCCTGCGGTCGAGCACGCAGACCGAACGGCCGAGTTGGCTCGCCACCTGCTCCGCGATCACAGCGCCGAAAAAGCCCGCGCCCACCACGACGACGTCGAAGCTATCAAGCTGCATCTGGCCCCCGCCCCCCGCATGTCGGCCCCGGGCGATGACCCGCCACGAATCCCGATGGACCTTCAACGCGGCGGCACGGCAGTTCGGGCGAAATAAATGCAGGTGCGCCTGATAATTCCGAGCCCGGAACGGCCGTCTCGACCGTTCAACGGAGAGCACGCAAGACGACGTCGCGCGAGCGGCAACACGCGGGGAGACCCATCGACCATGTCCGTCATCGCGATCCTGACAACGAACAAGACGACCTATGATTCATTGCACGGCATCCTCGCGATGGTGGGCGCCGAGTTCGACCGCCTCGGGCACGAGGTGCAGATGCTCAATCTGCTGGCCCCCGAGACGCCCGCCCGGCTCACCGCTTTGTTGCCGCGGCGCGCCGAGACGATGGCGGTCGGCTTTTCCGGGATCGGGCTCGAACTCTACACCAACGACAAGAAGCTGTTCTGGGACGAGGCCCAAATCCCCTGCTTCACCTGGTTTTGCGACCACCCGTCCTATTACGCGCGGCGCCACGGGCTCGAGAGCCGCTATCTCGCGCATGGCTACGTGTTTCCGGACCACGCTGCATTCAACCGCGATCATCTGCAGGCCAATGGCGCCGTCTTCGCGACCCATATGGGCATTCCCGATCCGGGTTTCTTCGGCAGCCTGCCGCCCGAGAAACGCAACGGCCGGCTGGTCTTTGCCAAATCCGGCTGGAATCCGGCAGAGCTGGAACGCACCTACCGCACGACGATGCCACCAAAGCTGTTCGCCATCCTGTTCGATGCGATCGCCGAAGCGCGCGGCAAGTTCTGCAGCACATTTCCCGAGATCATCGTCCGGGTTGCCGCCGAGCATATGGTCTACCTGACGCCCGGCCGCGACGTGTTCAATGCGATCCTCACCCGGCTCGATAATTACACGCGGGCGGTGCGCAGCCGCGAGGTCGGCGCAGTGCTGCTCGACTATCCGGTCGATTTCATCGGCGGCGGCTGGGACGATCTCGCAGGCAAGGGACGGCACGCCCGTATCCTCGGCGCGATGCCGTTCGACGCGATGCGCGAGGGCCTCGGCAGCTATCTCGCGGCCGTCTCGCTCAATCCCAATGTCGACCTGTCGATGCATGACCGGGTGTTCTTCGCGCTCGGCGCCGGCACCGTGCCGGTGTTCGACACCAATAGCTTCTCGGCCGCCCATATGCCGCACCTCGCCCGCTACAGCTTCGGCCAGGACAGGGACGCCGCGAGCGTCGCCGCCGCCGTCGAGGCCGTGCTGGCCGATCCTGCCACAGCCCAAGCGGCGACCGCTGCAACGTTTGACGAGCTCTATCCACGCTTCTCGATGAGCCGGTCGGTGCAGGATATCCACGAGATCACGATGTCCATGACGGGCACCGCCGGCGCAAGGCTGTTGCCCGCGGAGCCGGCGCCCCCCAACGTCTGGGCGCCGACGGCGAAGGTGGCCTGACACGCGCCTCGCCGTTTCCTTGGCTGCGTCGCAGCCTTGCCATTTCCGTGGCTGCGTCGCAGCCCTGCCATTTCCATGGCTGGCTCGCGCCGGCTGAGCTAGCATGAGGCCCGTCACGTCTGATCAGGGCCGGCATGAATCGACGCGGGTTTATTTTCGGATTGGCCGTTGCCACGGCGCTTGCGGGTTTCGCCTCGGCGTCCGCCGCGGCCGATGGCCGACGCGTTGCGCTGGTGATCGGCAACGGCGCCTACCGAAGCGTGCCGGCGCTGCCCAATCCACCCAATGACGCCGGCGATGTCGCCGCAGCGCTGAGACGGCTCGGCTTCACGGTCACCCTGATCGCTAACGGCACTTTCGACGAGATGCGGCGCGGCCTGATCGTGTTCGGGCGCGATGCCACCGGCGCCGAGATGGCGGCGGTGTATTTCGCCGGCCATGGCATGGAGATCAACGGCGAGAACTGGCTGATCCCGGTCGATGCCGAGCTGAAGCGCGATACCGACGCAGCGAACGAAGCCATCAGCCTGCAGAGCGTGATGCTGCAGGTCACCAGCACCACGAGCCTCGGCCTCGTCATGCTCGATGCCTGCCGCAACAATCCGCTCGCCGCCAAGATGAACCGGGCGCTGGCGACGCGGGCGGCGGTGAGCGGCGGCCTCGGCCGCATCGAGCCGGTCGGCAACGTGCTGGTCGCCTATGCCGCCCGCGACGGCACCACCGCGCTCGACGGCGACGGACACAACAGCCCGTTCACCGCGGCCCTGCTGCGCAATATCGAGACCCCCGGCGTCGAGGTCACCTTCATGTTCCGCAACGTCCGCGACGACGTGATGGAGGCGACGCGCAACGAGCAGCAGCCCTTCGTCTACGGCTCGTTGTCGCGCAAGGGGATCTACCTGGCGGGCCTGCCCTCGCCGGGTTCGGCCGGCACTACGCAGGCGAATGCGATGCCTGCGGTTGCGGCTCCAGCGCTGCCCGCGTCGCCATCCGCAATCGATCCCGCGCTGGTCGGCACCTGGGAGATCATGGTGCCTGATGGCCGCGGCCAGTCACGCTGGATCTGGCGGATCATGGGCGACGGCAGCTACAAATTCCACGCCGAAGGCGGCCGCGCCGTGCAACCTCATGAAGGCACGGTCACCGCTGCCAACGGCCGCTGGACGCTCCACCCGCTCAAGGGACTGCCGAAGGACTACAGCGACGGCGGCTCGTACGAGATCCGCGACACCATCGCCGTGATCACGGGGAAGCTGGGGACGGGATATTGGAAGCGGAGTGTGGAGTGAGGCAGTAGTGCAGCTTGCGATGTAAGCGAGATCAAACGAGCGAATAGCATGCATACCGCATATTTTGTGATCGGCGCCTCCGGCTCCGGAAAGACGTCGGCAGTGCACGAGCTGGAAAAATCCGGCCGGCCTGGCTTGAAGACGTTTTTCTTCAATCGCATCGGCGTTCCCTCCGAGCAGGAGAGAATCGAACGGTGGGGCAGCGGCGGCGGGTGGCAGCGCGCCATGACGATCGAGTGGGCGAGACGGATGAGCGGCGAGATTGCAAGCTCCGACATTCTGCTGGACGGTCAAACCCGTCCGTCCTTCATTGCCGAGGCGTGCGAACTGAATGCGATCAAGCGTTACCGGATCATTCTGATCGACTGCTCGGAGGACGTGCGACGCGAGAGGCTGGTGCGGCGCGGTCAGCCCGAACTTGCCAACGAGCAAATGATGGAGTGGGGACGATGGCTGCTCAGGGAAACGACGAAGGTTGGCTGGGACATCATCCACAATGACGATCTGTCGATCGCGGAAACGACAGGCACCTTGGAAGCTATTGTCAAAGGATCCACGCCGAAGGATCGTTGAGGCGCCACGACCCGATACCTGCACGCTGGGCGACCGCTACCGGCAATGGCGGCGCCACCGGGTTGACCAGGCCCGGGCAATTTCGCAAAGTTTGGCAAGATACAAGAGCCAAGCTGGAGTCCGCTTCTCGTGACACGCGACGTCGACTTTTCATTCAGGCTCGCGCGTCGTGAAGATGCGGAGACGGCCTTCAGCATTACGAAGGCCTCGATCGGCGGCCTTGGCGCGGCCGGTTACTCTCGGGATCAAATCGAGAATTGGATGGGCGCGCGTACGCCGGCATTCTACGAAGAGCTCATCGCGAGAGGACGGATGACCGTGTCCGTGCGCGACGGCGCCGTCGTTGGATTTGTCGACGCCGAGCCGGGTGAAGTCACCCGGCTGTTCATATTGCCGGAAGCGGCCGGCGCCGGACTCGGTCGGCGGCTGCTCGAGATCGGAATCACCCAGGCGAGGCGGGGCCATCACGGGTCAATCAAGCTCGAGGCGACGATCAATGCCGAAGGTTTCTACCAAAAACATGGTTTTCGAAGCGTCGGCCGGGGTCATTTTTCTCACGGCCTCGGCGGCGAGCCGATCGAGATCGTGCATATGGAGTTGTAGATTATGGATTCCAACACGGCATCGCAGCCTGCATCATCGCTCAAGCCTATAGACCGAAAAGTTCACTCGTCTGCTGGCTGAGCGACAGGGCGCAAGCACCGAATCATCAAGTCCCCCACGATCGCGAAAATCGAGATATCCTGATCCACGACAGCGTCGAATGAGCCCCACCGTGCCCGTCAGCTTTAAAGAACTGCTCGATACATTTGAGCTTGTGAGTATGGCAAACCCTCTCGGGGAATATCAGGCGTTTATCTGCCGGCAAACCGGCAAGATCTATTGCCATTCCGACTCTGAAGATTTCGCTGAGATCACCGATGAACTACCTCACGACGTCGAGGACGACGAGAAATACATCGCTGTTCCCGACAAGCGGGAGCTCGATCTAGGCAAGCCGATGGTGTTGGACTTCGCGCGGGAATTCCTTCCCGGTGCCTTCGACGAGGTTCGATACATCTTCAGCAAGCGAGGCGCCTATCAGAAATTCAAAGCCCTGCTCGTTCGCAAGCATGCCCTCGAGCAATGGTACGATTTCGAGAACAAGGCGACCGAACAGGCGTTGCGCCGCTGGTGCGAATTCAATTCGATCGCGGTCACGGATTGACGGAACGCCTTGGCGGCGCGCCATTGAGGATACGCCCACTGGCCCGGCCTCGACTTGCCTTCTTGCTCTCCGACCGGGCCGGCTCTGCAAGGGGTCGGCCGTTCTTCGTTTTGGGCCCAGCCTTTGCTTTGGGCGCAGTCTTTTTCACGACTGTCGCCTTGCTTCCTCCCGGCATGCCCGAGCGCGATTGCCGTTTGGGCGCGGTGGGAACGGCGGCCTCTGGAACAACGGCCTCGGCCATGTCCAATCCGAATAGCGCCGCGACGTCGCTGTTATCGAGGATGTTCGCCGCACCTGATGGCACTTTCGTCAGCGCAAGATCCTCCCCGGCATTGGCAAGCAATTCGCTTTCATCGACGCCGCGCAGTTCGAAGAGAAGCTGCGGCCGTTCGTCGAGCCTCGCACCAACGCCATAGAGCGCCGCCGCGACGTGCTTGCACATGTCGGCTCCGTCCGGACAGCTGCAGGACAGCTTGATTTCCTTGGGCGATGGGAAAAGGCCGTCGCCCTGCCGACAGACCCGGTCCATGACGCCCTTGGCCAGACGCCCCTGAAGAAGTTCAACCACGGAGTTGATCTCGCCTGCGCAATCCCGGCAGATCGCCTTCCAGCGCGCGGCCACGACGGGCGCAACGGTGACCTTGATCTTGTAGAGCGAAGACCCGGCGACCATCGCTGTGACTTCGCCCTGGGCGATTTGCAGGTCGACAACGGAGCCGTTGCGGACGTAGGTTCGGCCGCGCGGCATCCGGCTCTCAAAGTCGCTATAGTGCTCGAGGTTGGTGCA
Organism: Bradyrhizobium sp. LTSPM299; assembly: GCF_000938235.1. Lineage (NCBI taxonomy): Bacteria > Pseudomonadati > Pseudomonadota > Alphaproteobacteria > Hyphomicrobiales > Nitrobacteraceae > Bradyrhizobium > Bradyrhizobium sp. LTSPM299. The sequence goes on along the minus strand of NZ_JYMU01000049.1, from coordinate 98,211 downwards.
CCACGACTTGCCCCAGAAACTGTTCGCGATCGTGCGGCCCTCGATCGTCACGGGAGCGACGGATTGGCCTCGCTTCTTGAGCTTTGCCACTTCGCGTTCGGCATGCCGCCGTTTCTCGGCCACCGATACATAGGGCTGCCATTCAAAATAGCTCATCCCTCAACCTTCTTTGGTCGCGGCGCTCAAATCGAGAGCCACGAGCTTTAGCAGGTCCTCATCCTTCATCTCGGTCAACACCATTTCAGACCCGCCGCCAAGCAAATCCCCAGCAAGTTGCTGCTTCGACTCGATCAGCTGGTCGATCTTGTCCTCCACGGTGCCGCGGCAAACGAACTTGTGCACGAGTACATTCTTATTTTGCCCGATTCGGAAAGCTCTGTCGGTAGCCTGATTTTCCACTGCCGGGTTCCACCATCGATCGAAATGGACGACATGCGAGGCCGCGGTCAGATTGAGTCCCGCGCCACCTGCCTTGAGAGAGAGCACGAAGAACGGAACGCTCTCGTCCTCCTGGAACTGGCGCACCAGGTCCTTGCGCTTCTTGATCTCGGTCTCGCCGTGCAGAACAAGGCCGGCCCGCCCGAACAGAGAGCCTGCGAACGCGGCGATCGGTGCCGTCGTCTCCCTGAACTGGGTGAAGATCAAAGCCTTCTCCTGCCGGGCCGCGACCACCTCCAGGATGTCGCGCAGACGCGCGAACTTGCCGCTGTCTTCCTCCGCCCATGCGCCGTCGCCGAGCCACTGCGAGGGATGGTTGCATATCTGCTTCAGCCGCATGAGATAGGCGAGAACCAGGCCTTTTCGCTGCATTCCATCGGCGTTTTCGAGCTGGCGCGCCAGTTCCTGGACGGTTTGTTGGTAGAGCGCGGCTTGCTTGCGGCTGAGGGAACAGAAGGCCTTCATTTCCGTCTTGTCGGGCAAGTCGGCAATGATGCTTCGGTCTGTTTTCAGGCGCCGCAGGATGTAGGGGCGCACCAGGTCGCGCAACGGTTCATAGGGGCTGTGCGGTCGATCGGCGAGACCTTTGACAAAGGACGAGAACTGCTTCGGCGATCCCAGCAGCCCGGGATTGATGAAGTCGAAGATCGACCACAGATCGTTGAGCCGGTTCTCGATCGGCGTTCCGGTCAGCGCGATACGGGTATCGGCGCGAAGTCGCTTGACCGTCTTGGTCTGTTTGGCGGCCGGGTTCTTGATGGCTTGCGCTTCGTCAAGCACCACCAATCGCCACGACGCGGTGTCCAGCCAGGGCGAGCGCGCCAGAAAGCCATAGCTCGTGATGATCAAATCCAGATCGGCCGGATTGCCCTCTTCGTTGAATTTCTCCGCCGGCGCCGCCGATGGATGGGCCACGGCCGCTTTGAGGCTCGGCGCAAATCGAGCGATCTCGGACACCCAGTTGGCGAGCAGCGAGGCCGGGGCCACCAGCAGGCACGGCTTCCGCTCGCGGGCCGCCTCGTTCTTCAAAACCAACAGCAGCGACAAGACCTGGATGGTCTTGCCGAGCCCCATGTCGTCGGCAAGACAGGCGCCGAGCTTGAGCTGGGTGAGCAAGTAAAGCCATTGCACACCCGCCAACTGATAAGGCCGCAACTTGGCCTGAAGCAATCGGCCGGGATCGATCCGTGCGAGCCCATCGGGGCGACGCAGGGCAGCCAATGTTTCCGACAGCCAGGGACCGGCTACGGTCTGGCTCCAGCCGATATCCGCCTGGTCTCCAGAGCCGCCGTCGGCGATGCCTGCCCCGGCCAGCATGCGCATCGCCTCGGCGAACGACAAACCGTCGGCGGCGGCACGATGTTCGATCGCTTCAAATTTATCGAGTGTACGGCGCAGACGTTCATGATCGACCTCGACCCACTTGCCGCGGATCAGGGCCAACCCGTCCGAATGGGCCAGAAGCCGCTTGATGTCAGCTGCCGAAAGTTTCTCTCCGTCGAGCGTCACATCCATCTGGAAGTCGAGCAGCGCATCCATTCCCAACTGCGATGGTGCATTTTTCCCGATCGTCGCCTGCACCTTCGCACGCGCGGGGCGGTTCATCGGCCAGTTTGCCGGCATGCGCACGGCGATGCCGGAGCCCTCGAGCGCGGGCACGTCGTTCAGGAATTGCAGCGCTTGCTGCGGGCTCCAGCGCAGCGGATGAAAGATCTCGCCCGCGTCCACCATCGCCTTCAACCAGACGCAATGCTCGGCGGCGCGCTGGACCGGCAGCAACAGCGACAGCAGTCGCTCACGATTCTTCGCGCCGGCATATTCCTGCAAGGCTCTGCCGAGCGGCACATGCAGGGCTTTGGCCTGAGCCGAAAGCCGCGTGGTATAGGTCGCCATGAACGCGAACGGCGCAACCTCATCCTTCCTGTTCTCGGCAAGGTTGAAGTACACGCGGCCAACGAGATTCCAGGCCGGATTCCGTTCCTTGAGGAACGCCTGCGCCGAGAGCCCTGCTGCCGCCAGCTCGGCATCGAAGGCTGCGTCCATCCCCCGCCAAAGCTCGGCCAGCACAACCGCCGTCAGGTATTCCGCGCCCGTCATAGGCGGAACGGCCGCAGCTATCTTGTCCAGCTCGCCGTCTGTTGGAACCGGTACGGGCGGCTTGGTGCCGCCCTCCGCGATATCAGGAAGTGCGCACAGCGCGGTCACGTAGCGAACCGCAAACTCACGCCAGTACGACAGCACCGGAGGTAGAGCCGTCCCGACTTCATCGGCGCCCAGGTACAACAATCCATGCCCGGGCCCGCGCGCGAACGCCTGCTCCAGCCGAGCATCGGGCTGGGCCTCAAGCGCTTCCTCCGCCTGCCTCAGGATCAGCGACCCGTGTGGCGTGAGAACCGGCGCAAGCATCATGATCGACGCGCTCTTACGATCGCATTGGATGGAGATGGAGACGTTGCCAGTTGGACCGAGCCCCACAGTATGGGTTGCACCAGCAAGGATGCACTGTCCGCAACTCTATCCGAAGTGGTGGGAAATGGTGCCCAGGGGCGGGATCGAACCACCGACACTGCGATTTTCAGTCGCATGCTCTACCAACTGAGCTACCTGGGCGTGCTGGCCGAGCCTGAAAGGCCGGAGCGAGCGGGCGGTTTATAGAGAGGTCGGAGGGCGCTGTCCACCCGGCTTCGCCAAAGGCTTCGCCGGGCGCGGCCCGCCTTCCGTGGTTTCTCCAACTTGTTGGGAAATCACGCTAATCCGGGTCCTCGACGTCGTCATCGCGGCCGGGGACGACGTAGGAGCCCTTGAGCCAGCGATTCAGGTCGACGTCGCGGCAGCGCGGGGAACAGAACGGCAGAAAGGCCTGCTCGGCCGGCTTGCGGCAGATCGGGCAGGCCTTCACGGGGGCTGCGGGTTTTCGAGCTTGGTCGGTCATGTCGGAAACAGCTTACATCAACTGGACATGAAGAAAGCGATTGCCTCAAACCGCGACTGCGTTGAGCCAGCCGTAGCGGATTGGGAATCCTTCGCCGCCGAGCAAGGTCACGGTCTCATAGAGCGGCAGGCCGACCACGTTGCTGTAGGAGCCGACCATCTTGACCACGAAGGATCCGGCGATGCCCTGCACGGCATAGCCGCCGGCCTTGCCGCGCCATTCGCCGGAGCCGATATAGGCTTGGATGTCTTCCTCGCTGAGCCGCTTGAAGCGCACGCGGGTTTCGACCAGGCGCTGGCGGAATGCCTCCTTCGGCGTCACGATGCAGATCGCGGTGTAGACGCGATGGTTGCGGCCGGACAACAGCCGCAGGCACTGCGCCGCCTCGTCGACCAGATTGGCCTTGGGCAGGATGCGGCGGCCGACCGCGACCACGGTGTCGGCGGCAATGACGAACGCGCCGCGCAGGTCGTCGTCGAGCTGCACCGATTTCAGCGCCGCGTCCGCCTTGGCGCGCGCCAAACGGTTGGCGCAGGCACGCGGCAGCTCGCCCCGACGAGGGGTCTCGTCGACATCGGCCGGGCGCAGCGCATCGGGCTCGATGCCAGCCTGGTTGAGCAGCGACAGCCGCCGCGGCGAACCGGAAGCAAGAACGAATTTGGGACGACCAAGCATGCAGGTTTTTGGGCTGGGACTTAGGGGGACGGACGCGCGCGGAACCTATCGGATGCGACATGGATGCACAACCACGGAACCGGCCGCGAATCGTGCCGCCGACCGGGGCAAACCCCGATAAGCACAGCTGTTTGTCAGTCTGGCGACAAGCCGATCCGGCTATCCGCTCGCGGCGCCGACTCTCGCAAAACGGCGGCGGATGCGCAGCAGCAGGCCGTCGCAGACCTCGCGATAGGCAGCGAGCTTCTGCTCGCGGGTGCCTTCGGTGCCGGTCGGATCATGCGTCGGCCAGTATTCGACGTCGGCGGCGAGCGTGCGGGTGAGGTCGAGCGCCTTGTGATGCGCTTCCGGCGAGAGCGTGATGATGAGGTCGAAGTTCAGCCCTTCCCAGTCCTCCAGCTCCTCGAAGGTGGTCGGCTTGTGATGGGAGATGTCCTGGCCGAGTTCGGCCATCACGGCCACCGCGAACGGATCCAGTTCGCCCTTCTTCGCGCCCGCGGAACGCACATAGAGGCCCTGCGGAAACATCTGCTGCAGCAGGCTTTCGGCCATCGGCGAGCGCACGGCGTTGTAACCGCATGCGAACAGCACGGCCTGCGGAATGCGCGCGCGCGGCGCTTCCATGCGATCAGGCTTTTTTCGACCGGGGCACGCCCCCGTCAAGCTTCATACTGATCATTGTCCGCCCTCACCCTTCCAGTGGAGGACGGTGATCAGCGTGAACAGCCGCCGGGCGGTCTCGAAGTCGACGCGGACCTTGCCTTTCAGCCGCTCCTGCAGCGTGCGCGAGCCCTCGTCATGGATGCCGCGGCGGCCCATGTCGATCGCCTCGATCTTGTCAGGCGTCGCAGTCCGGATCGCCTGGTAGTAGCTGTCGCAGATCATGAAGTAGTCCTTCACGACGCGGCGGAACGGCGTCAGCGACAACAGATGCGCGACCACCGGCGAGCTATCCTCCTTGCGGATATCGAACATCAGGCGGTTACCGGTGATGGCGATATGCAGCGTATAGGGCCCGGCGTCGACGCCTTCGGGCGCAAACAGATTCTGCTCGACCAGATCGTAGATCGCGATCGCGCGCTCGTGCTCGATGTCGGGCCCGGAACGGCCGATCGATTCCTCGTCGAGCGTCACCGCGACGATGCGATTGTTGGAATCCGCGTCGGCAGGTGACTTGGTCATGAGAGGTTGAGGCGCAATCCGACGGAACGTGAATGGGCATCGAGACCCTCGGCTTGGCCGAGCGTCATCGCGGCGGGCCCGAGCGCACGAAGCTGCTCCGGCCCGCACTTCAGGATCGAGGTTCGCTTCATGAAGTCAAGCACCCCGAGGCCCGAGGAGAACCGCGCCGAGCGCGCGGTCGGCAGCACATGGTTGGAGCCGCCGACATAGTCGCCGATCGCCTCCGGCGTATGGGCCCCCAAAAAGATCGCGCCGGCATTGCGGACCTTTTTCGACAGGCCCTCGGGATCGACGGTCATGATCTCAAGATGCTCGGCGGCGATCGCATTCGCAAGCTCGACCGCGTCGTCGAGCTTTGCTACCTGGATGACGGCACCAAAATCGTTCCATGAGGTCCGCGCGATGTTTTCGCGCGGCAGGGTCGTGAGTTGTGCCTCGACCGCGCGCTCGACATCAGCGGCGAGCCGCGCAGAGTCTGTGATCAGGATCGACTGCGCGCTGACGTCATGCTCGGCCTGCGCCAGCAGATCGGCGGCGATCCAGTCGGCATTGCCGGTGTCATCGGCGATCACAAGTACCTCGGAGGGGCCGGCGATCATGTCGATGCCGACCTTGCCGAACACCTGCCGTTTCGCCGCAGCGACATAGGCATTGCCGGGGCCGACGATCTTGGCCACCGGCGCGATCGTGGCGGTGCCATAGGCCAGCGCGGCCACCGCCTGCGCGCCGCCGACGCGGTAGATCTCGGAGACGCCGCCGAGTTGGGCGGCCGCCAGCACCAACGGGTTGAGCTTGCCGTCCGGCGCCGGCACCACCATCACCACCCGCGGCACGCCGGCGACTTTCGCGGGCACGGCGTTCATCAGCACCGAGGACGGATAGGCCGCGGTGCCGCCGGGCACGTAAAGGCCAACCGCGTCGACCGCGCTCCAGCGCCAGCCGAGTTCGACGCCTTCGGCATCGGTGAAGCGCTCATCCTTCGGCAGTTGGCGGCGGTGGAAGGTCTCGATCCGGTCGCGGGCGAATTTCAGGGCGTCGATGGTTTTTCCGTCGCAGGCTTTCACGGCGGCATCGATCTCGGCCGCGGTGATGCGCAGGCCGCTCGCCTCGATCGTCAGCCGATCAAACTTTGTCGTCGCCTCGAGCAGCGCCGCATCGCCGCGGGCCGCCACATCGTCGACGATGGCGCGGGTGGCGCGCTCGACGTCGGCGGACACCTCGCGCTTGGCGGCCAGGAAATCGCGAAATCGCTGGTCGAAATCGGCGCTCTGTCGGTCCAGGCGAACGGGCATGGCGGCTTTCTTTGCGGACAGGGTCAGGTCCCTGCTCAATGGCGCGGCAGCCAATGGCCGTCAACCCTTCGCTGTCGTCCCGGCGAAGGCCGGGACCCAACCACCAAAGCTGGTTGTTTGGGCAAGATGCGGCCCCAGCGTCCCACAACAATTGGCATTTGGGGTAATGGGTCCCGGCCTCCGCCGGGACGACGGGAATTACCCGGCCGTGCCCAAATCGTCCGTCCCGAGGTCGGTCAGCTCGCATTCCAGGCACTCGACATCCAGCCGCAGCGCTCCGCCATGGCCGAACATCAGGAGCGCGCTGCCACCGGGGGGATCGGAGACGTGGAATTCGATCCCGAGCAGTTCCAGGGCGGCGTTAGGGGCTTCCAGGTCGATATTGCGCGACTTGCAGGCCAGCACCCGGTCGAAGCGCAGCGCGGCAATCAGGCGGCGCGAGCAGGTGCCGCCGGCCAGGGTCGGCTCCCAGTCCAGCCGGTTGATGCCGACCACGAGCCGCTTCTCGTTCTGGCGCCAGACGATGTCGGAGGGCTGGACGCGGGCGTCCTGGACATGGGCAGAGATGACCGCGAGGTCATCGGCATCGAGCGCAATCAGTTTCAGGGGAGCAGGCGACGACATGGCGACCTTTATAGCGCGTCGCCGCGCGGGAGATACCGCTCCGCCGAAGAAAACCTTCCGGAACAATCCCTCCCGGCCCGGAACCAGACCCGGACGTGCCGTCAGAGCCGGTTGATGTCCTCGCTCTCGAGCACCGGCTTTGGATAGCCGTCGCGCACCACCTTGAGCATGGCGCGGCCGAGCTGTTCCGAGGTCGTCATGTATTTCGGTGCGGCGCGGACCAGATAGGACAGCAGCGGCGAGGCCACGACATAGATCGCCTGCACCCAGGCCGTTTTGGAGCGCACGCCGTGCAGCGGCTGGATGCCGGCGGGACGGAACATGTAGGCAGCCTTGAACGGCAGCTTGAGCAGATCGTTCTCGGTCTTGCCCTTGACCCGCGCCCACATCAGCGAGCCGCGCTCGGTGGAATCGGTGCCGCGTCCGGTGACATAGGTGAAGTCCATGCCGGGATTGAGCCGGGCCAGCGTCGTCGCCGCCGCAAGCGTGATGTCGTAGGTGAGATGACGGTAGCGCGCCTCGTCCATGCCGATGGAGGAGACGCCGAGGCAGAAGAAACAGGCGTCGTAGCCGGTGAACTCGGACTCGATGCCGGAGAAATCCGTGAAATCGCCGTGCACCAGTTCGCGCAACTTGGCGTGCACCTGTCCGGTCGGGCTGCGCCCGACCGCGAGCACGCTGGTGACGCCGGGATCAATCAGACATTCGCGCAGCACGCCCTGCCCGACCATGCCGGTGGCGCCGAACAGGATGACTTTCATTTGATCTTCTTTCTGTCGCGCGACGTCACGGCTTCAGGCGGCGGCCGCGGCCTGATAAAATGATAGACCGGTCAGCACGGCCGAAACATCCCACAACCGCTCCGCGGCTGCAGCATCCTTCGCCCGCGGCATGATCTTGGCCGGCGACGGTGGTCCCTTCATCTCGTAGAATCCGCTCGGACCGTAATAGCCAGCCGCCTTCGCCGCCGGCGACGTCGCAGCAAACAGGGTCGGGAGCGCGCCAGCTGCAGCGGAATGACTTGCAAAAGGCTGAAGTAAAATGCCGAGGTACCCCAACAGGCCGCTCGTGCCCGGACCGTTGGCGATCAGTTCGGTTCGCGCAAAACCGGGGTGCGCGGCGTTGCTCATCAATCCCCAACCGGCAGCGTCGCTGCGCCGCTGGAGTTCGAGAGCGAACACCAGCATTGCCAGCTTCGACTGACAGTAGGCCTTGAAGGAATTATAGGATTTTGCACCTTGCAGATCTTCAAAATCGATCGTGCCTGACCGATGCGCAAGGCTGGACAGGTTGACCACGCGAGGCTGATGGCCGCGGCGAAGCAGCGGCAGCAGACGTGCGGTGAGCGCGTAATGGCCGAGGTAATTGATGCCGAACTGCATCTCGAAGCCGTCAGCGGTGGTCTGCCGCTTCGGCAGCGCCATCACGCCGGCATTGTTGATCAACAGATCGAGTGCGCCATGGCTGGCGGCGAAGCGTGTCGCGAAATCGGAGACGGAGGACAGATCAGCGAGATCGAGCGTCTCGTAGCTGACTTTGGCGTTGGTAAATTGACCGCGGATTCGCTCGATCGCGTGGCGGCCCTTGGCGTCATTGCGGCCGGTCAACACCACCGTTGCCCCGGCGCCGGCCAGCGCCAGCGCGGTCTCGAAGCCGAGGCCGCCGGTGGCGCCGGTAATGACGGCGGTCTTGCTGTCCTGGGATGGAATGTCTGCGATGGTCCAATCGGTCATGGTTATATCTCCGGGCTCGATTCGTTGCGGATACGACCGCGCCGCTCTAAATGTGCACTTAGTGCAAATTTGCAATAGGTGAAGATTGAGGATTGATCGGTGAACCCGCGTAAACCAGCTAAACCACGGCTATCAAAGGCAAAATCCAGCGCGGCCGCAGCCCCGCCTGGTCTGCGGGAACGCAAGCGGCAACAAACCCGCGAGCGGCTGACCCGGGCGGCGATGGTGCTGTTTCTGGAGCGCGGCTTCGAGGCCACCACGCTCGACGATATCGCCGCCGCCGCGGACATTTCACGCCGCAGCTTCTTCCATTACTTCGCGTCAAAGGAGGACGTGGTTTTTGCGTTGCACGAGGAGATTACGGCGGCCCTGATCGCCGCGGTCGCCGCGCGACCGCGCGATGAATCCATGCTCGCAGCCGCGGAGAACGCGATCTCCGCGATGGCTCGCCAGCTCGAACCCGGCGAAGCGATCGCGATGGCGCGTTTGAAGCGCGACAATCCGGCGCTGCAGGCCCGCGATCAGGCAAAATACGAGAGGCTTGAGCGCGCGCTGGCGGATGCGCTTGCCAAACGCGCCGGCCATAAAGCGGAAAAGCAGCAGGCCCGGCTGGTGGCGATGATCGCGACGGGTGCGATGCGCGTCGGCGCCGACCTCTGGACCGCCGACGGCGCGCGCGAAAAGCCGGAAGCTCTGGTCAAGCGAATATTCGCCGCGATACGGGCGATCTTCGATTGACCGCCGGTATCGGGAGTCTGTTGCGTTCTCACTGAAATCAGAACGGGGCCGACGCTCAACCCTTGATGAACGCCAGCAAGTCCGCGTTGACGGTCTCCGCCTCCGTGGTCGGCATGCCGTGCGGAAAACCCTTGTAGGTTTTCAACGTGCCGTTCTTCAGGAGTTTGGCCGACAGCGGACCGGAATCGGCATAGGGCACGATCTGGTCGTCGTCGCCATGCATCACCAGCACGGGGACGTTGATCTTCTTGAGGTCCTCGGTGAAGTCGGTCTGCGAGAAGGCGACGATGCCGTCGTAATGCGCTTTCGCGCCACCCATCATGCCCTGCCGCCACCAGTTCTGGATCACGGCTTCGGAAGGCTTGGCGCCCGGCCGGTTGTAGCCGTAAAACGGCCCCGTCGGCAGGTCGCGGTAGAATTGCGAGCGATTGGCCGCGAGCTGCGCCTGCAATCCGTCGAACACCTCTTTCGGCAGGCCGCCGGGATTGGCCGGCGTCTTCACCATCAAGGGCGGCACCGCGCTCAGGATCGCAGCCTTCGCCACCCGGCTTTCGCCGTGCCGCGCGAGATAGTGCACGACCTCACCGCCGCCGGTGGAATGGCCGACATGGACGGCATTCTTCAGGTCGAGATGCGCGGTCACCGCCGCGAGATCGTCGGCATAGTGATCCATGTCATGGCCGTCGCCGACCTGACTGGAGCGGCCGTGGCCGCGGCGGTCATGGGCGACGACGCGAAACCCGTGATTGAGGAAGAAAAGCATCTGGCAGTCCCAGTCATCGGACGACAGCGGCCAGCCATGGCTGAACACGATCGGCTGACCTTTTCCCCAATCCTTGTAGAAGATCTCGACGCCGTCTTTGGTGGTGATGGTGGGCATTTGATGGCTCCTCGATTAGTCGTCATTCCGGGGCACGCGAAGCGTGAACCTCAGATGCGCAATTGCGCATCGGGGAATCTGGAGATACCGAGATTCCGGGTTCGACGCTACGCGTCGCCCCGGAATGACGAGGATCAATCAGGCTGACGTCATCGGCCTGAACCGGCGCCAGGCGCCGATGATCACCAGCACGAAAAACAACAGCACGACGCCCTGCACGACGGCAAACACCGGCCCGGACGGCGGGTTCGGCGGCACGGCCGGCGCCAATGCCTGTAAGGCCGGCACCTTGAGGAAACTCTGGATGACAAGCACGAAGACATTGAAGTAGAGCGAGAGCAGCGCCGTCACCACATAGACCGGGCGCCACACGCCGGCGAGCCGCATCGCATAGAGCGCGATGCAGGCGATCGCGAGCAGCACCAGCGACAGGATCGCGATCATGTGCGACGGCAGCAGTTGCGTGAACGGAAACAGGAATCCGGTCGCGTTGGTCAGGATCGTGAACAGCAGAAAGATCGCCGTGATCCCGGGCATCGGCTTCGAACCGAGCAGGCCGAACATTGCGACCAGGCCGGTGACGATTGCAATCAGGCTGATGATCACGTGCACAAGCGTGAACGTCGCCAAGCTCATTCCCAGAACCATGTGATGCACTCCCCGTTGAGATCACCACCAGAGGTTACGATGCGATTCCGGAAATTGCCACATGGATCGGTGGCAGGACGGTCAACATTTCATGACAGCCCACAATAGCGGAGGCATTCGCGCGCGCCTCATAGACCCGCGGGCCACGTGCGCTTCGTGAGAACTTGAATCAATAATAGCGCGGGATCGGCCCGTTATGCGGCGTCTTGCGCTTCGACAGGTCGAACATCACCTCGTCAACGTAGCACCAGCCCCAGCCTTCCGGCGGATCGTAACCCTCGACGATCGGATGGCTGGTCGCGTGGAAATGCGCCGTTGCGTGCTTGTTGGGGGAGTCGTCGCAGCAACCGACATGGCCGCAGGTCCGGCAAATCCGCAAGTGCAGCCAGGGGCTGCCGCTCTTCAGGCATTCCTCGCAGCCGAGCGCGCTCGGCGTGACGTCGGCAATGCCGGCGATATGTGTGCAGCTCTTTGACATGCGAACTCCTAAAGCGAGGGACTGCCCTCGTCCGCGAGGAAGCCATGCAAGGCGGCGACCACCTGGGCGCCCTCGCCGATTGCCCCGCCGACGCGCTTGACCGATCCGGAGCGGACGTCGCCGACCGCGAACACGCCGGGCACCGTGGTCTCGAGCTGCGGCACCGCGCGCGCGTTGCCGCAGCTTTGCACGCCGGTCAGCACGAAGCCGCCGCGGTCGACCTGCACGCCGCAGCCCTCAAGCCAATTGGTCGCCGGATCGGCGCCGACGAACAAAAACAGATTGCGGATGTCGAGCGTGAACTCGTCGGGCGCGAGCCGGCTGCGCCAGCGCACCCGCTCCAGCGTCTCCGCACCCTCGAGTCCGATCACCTCGGTGTTGAACATCAGTTCGATGTTCGGCGTCGCCTCGATGCGCTCGATCAGATAGCGCGACATGCTGGCGCCCAGCCCACCACCGCGGATCATCATGTGGACCTTGCGGGCATGCGTCGAGAGAAACACCGCCGCTTGCCCTGCGGAATTGCCGCCGCCGACCAGCACGACATCCTGGTTGGCGCAGAGCCGCGCTTCGATCGGCGAGGCCCAGTACCAGACGCCACGCCCCTCATAGGCTTCGAGATTATCCATCGCAGGTCGGCGATAACGTGCGCCGCTGGCGACCACGATCGATTTGGCGCGCAGCGAGTGCCCGCATTCGGTGGCGAGCGTAAAGGCGCCTGTTGCCTTCGAGCAGTCGAGCGATTTCACCGAGACCGGGATCAGCATCTCCGCGCCGAATTTCTGCGCCTGGTTGAAGGCGCGCCCGGCAAGCGCCTGGCCGGAGATGCCGGTCGGGAATCCCAGATAGTTTTCGATGCGCGCGCTGGCGCCAGCCTGGCCGCCATAGGCGCGTGAATCGAACACCGCGACCGACAGCCCTTCGGACGCCGCATAGACCGCGGTGGCAAGCCCTGCCGGACCGCTGCCGACCACGGCAACGTCGTAGAGCTTGTCATGGGCACGGCCGCCGATCATGCCGAGCGCCATCGCAAGCGCGGTCTCGGATGGATTGCGGAGCACGGTGCCGTTGGGGCAGACCACCAGCGGCAGCTCGGCGCGCGACGCCGAGTAACGCGCGACGAGGTCGGCGGCATCCGTGTCGGTATCAGGGTCGAGGAAATGATTCGGCTGGCCGTTACGCGACAGGAAACTCTGCAGCCGCGCCATGTCGCCGAGCGACGGCGAGCCGATCAGCACCGCGCCGCCGGCCCCGCCCTGGATCAGGCTGACCCGGCGCAGGATCAGCGCGCGCATGATACGCTCGCCGAGATCGGCCTCGGCAACCAGCAGCGCACGCAATCTCTCCGGCGGGATCAACAGCGTTTCGACGTCGCCATCGGCATGGCCGTCGACCAGCGCGGGGCGGCCGGAGAGCTGGCCGCTTTCAGCGAGGAATTGGCCTGCGCCCTGGTCGATCACAGGCGTGATAATGCCGAGACCGTCGCGCAGGGTGAGCGCGACCGAGCCCGACAGCACCACGAACATGCCGGGGCCAGGCTTGCCGGTCTCGAACAGTGCGTCACCGTCCCGGAACGAGCGCGGTTCGCCGAAGCGGCGCATCCGCTCGATCTCGTGCGGGGTCAGCGTCGGGAAGGTCTGCTCGAGACGCGGGAAGGCGTAGGCGGTTGCGTTCAGTCGATTGATCTTGGTTGCGTCTGCAGCCATCTTTGGCGACCTGCTTCCCTGTACCGCAATAGGAGCCTAACGCTCCGGCCCGTTTCCGCCCGCGTCATCTAGGGCGTCATCGGCCGCTTCGGAAGACGCGGCGTCATCCCGACCGCGCGCCTGCGATTTCCGCCGCTTCAGATTTTCGCGCAGCGCAAGTTTCAACCGATCCTGTCGTGAATCCTTCACGCGGGATCCGGCCTGGCCGTCGTCCTTGCCCTGATCGCCTGTCATTTTCGAATTCTCGACCGCCGACATCTTGCGCGGGGGACAATAGACAATGGCGGACGCCCGCGCACCCTGGTCGGGCGGCTAGTTGAACACCCCACCACTCGACGATTCGGTGGCAACAAGGCGGAACAGGACCATCCCAGCGAGATCGGGAACCAAATCAGGCCGAAATCGTCTGAAATGGCCGGGATCGCGGGGGCAGAACGTGAATTTCCGCCGATTTCACCACCACACCGGGTGCCCTTGTGCTTGCGCCGGAGGGGTCCTTGTGGCAAGAACCGCCCGCTTGGACGGGCCCCTTGAGGGCCGAATCTATTTTCCCGGGCATGCTGCCGTAGCTCAGTGGTAGAGCACTCCATTGGTAATGGAGAGGTCGACAGTTCAATCCTGTCTGGCAGCACCATTTTCTTCCGAGAGTTCAGCACATTGAGCGGCCGGCCATTTGCAGCTGAAGCCTTGTATTCGACCCGTTGGTAGCCATTTCGAATAGACCCCAGCCGGAAAGGCATTTCGAATGAAGATTCGCGTCGGATTCGAGATGCTTTATGACTTTCCGCAACCGACGCCGATCATCATGGTGCTGGGCACGCACTTTTCGCGCGCATCCGACATCATCGTGCCTGATCTCCTCACCACCAGCCCGGCCGTCGAGATCTCGCCCTATCGCGACATGTTCGGCAATTGGTGCAGCCGCATGGTTGCCCCCGCCGGCCGTACGCGTCTTGCCGCCGATGGTGTCGTTCGCGATAAAGGTCTGCCCGATCCGGTGGTTGCCTCAGCGTCTCAGCATGCGGTCGAAGATTTGCCCGCGGACACTTTGGTTTACCTGCTCGGCAGCCGCTATTGCGAGACCGACCGGCTTTCGGAAGTCGCTTGGCAGTTGTTCGAGAGGACGCCTCCGGGCTGGGCGCGAGTCCAGGCGATCTGCGATTTCGTCCACCGCCACATCGCGTTCGGATATGAGCACGCGCGTGCCACCAAGACGGCATGGGAAGCCTATAACGAAGGCAAGGGCGTCTGCCGCGACTATGCCCATCTGGCCATCGCATTCTGCCGCTGCATGAACATTCCGGCGCGCTACTGCACCGGATATCTCAGCGACATCGGTACGCCGCTGCCATGGGCGGTGGGGGATTTCGCCGGCTGGTTCGAGGCTTATCTCGGCGGGCGCTGGCACATGTTCGATCCGCGCAACAACGTGCCGCGGATCGGCCGTATCCTGATCGCGCAGGGACGCGATGCGTCCGATGTCCCGATCACACAAACGTTCGGGCCGAACACGCTGGTCAGCTTCAAGGTCTGGACCGACGAGATCGCGTGACGGGGGATTATCTCACGTCACCCTGTGAAATTCCGGTGGCAACTGCTCGCGCACGAGCTCAGTGAGATTGAGCGCCTCGCCGCTCTCCGTGACGTCCGAGAACAGGATCTCGACGAAGGGATGCTGCCGGTTGAACGCGATGCCCCGCTGATATTTCGCGTCCACCATCCGCTCAAGCGCGGCAATGTTAAGTTTGCCAAGCGCATTGTACTGATCGCGGAACAGGCTCTGCCGTCCTCCGCTGTGCTCGATCGAATCGACCCAGACGTCCATCACCTTGCGGCTGATGAATGCTTCGACCGGTTCAGCTCCATCGCGGGCAGAAAACCGCAGCCCGTCCATGCTGTGCGGTCCATCATCGACGCTGAATTGTGTAAGTGACATCGGGAGTCCTCCTGTTGCCGGCTTTGTTCACGTCGACTGTCCCGTCGGGGACTGCGCCGCCCTCGTTGTCCCAGCGGGACAAGGCGGCGGCGAATCTCGCATCTTCCGTCAGAGGCCGTTTGCCGCGGCCGGCATCGTTCTTGTGCTTGTGAAGGAACCGGGCGATCTGCCCTCGGAGCGCCGCCGTGTCCAGCAACTTGCCGACCGATCCGGCGGTGTCGAAGATCTCCCGCTGCAGCAAATTCGGCAAGGTGTTCCATTGCAGGATGACCGCCGCCCCAAGACAGCGCAAAACGTGCTCTTCTTCGGCAGCAAGGGCCGCACCACGGGGCCCGTCGTGCGCGTCACCGTGCACGGCATCGCGATAGGCATCCGCGAGGCCTTGCTCGTTATCCGCCAACGAGACGAAGCGATCTTCCAAAGCTTGGAATTTGCGGCTTTCCTCAGCGCCGGCCGAACCCTTGACGAGTTCGCCGTACTCGGTGGCTTTCGCGCGATACTGCCTGGATTTGAACATGCAGAGTCCTTTCGTTTGGAAGTCTCTGCCATTCCGACCAACTTCGATGGTTGACCGGTATTACATGCAGGTGGGGATCAGCGGTTCGAATAGCGAGCCCCGGTCGCAAATAAGACGACACAACGGACCGAGCGAAGCGGCATGGTGCACGACAGGGGCGACGGAGGCATCAACGCTGCCATCGGGGACGCCGGCAGAGGAAGCCACAACGCCGGACGACGGACTTCCGGTCGCTGCGGCAGCGGCAACTCCTGCATTTTCAGTGGATCAATGGGCGATCACCACGCCCACGGCACCAATCATCAGCACGACGTAAAACACGAACACACTGCCGACCCATTTCCAGTCGATCTGTCCATTCTCGGGACTCAGGCTTTCAATGATGCCGTGCATGGTGGTCTCCTACGGAGATCGCATGCGCGCCGTAGCCTTGGCCCGGAGCCCTTGATGTGACTCACTTCACACTTCCTGTCCCGGAGCGGAACCAGAGTGACCGGCCCAGAACTGAAGAAACTGCGCGAAAATCTCGGCGAGGCGATCGGCCGGAAGCTCACGGCAGCTGATATGGCGAGGCTGTGCGGACTGCCGGCCGCCGGCGGCGCCGAGAAGATCCGGAAATGGGAGGTCACCGGCCCGAGCGCAAAGGTCGCCGAGGTGCTGCGCGTGCTGGCGATGGCAAGCGAGCGCTATCCGATCCTGGAGAAGTTCGACATCTTCGACCGCCACGACGTCCCGGTGAAGGATCGGCCCGCGCGTCGGCAGGCGTTCCGCGAGCAGATGCGCGACGATGTGCGCCGGCGGCTTGGTTAAGAGGCGGTTCTCGCGCGCGCCGCGTTAAGCCTTCCTTCACCTCTGGTTAAGCGTCCGTTAGGCACAAGAAAACGTTTCACCGCCAAACGGCAGGGTTAACCGCCGCTGTCGTCTCCGAGTGACAGCATTTTATTCAAATGCCGTCTAACTCCGCGCCATGGACGGCGCCATCGCACGGCGTCTCCACGATTTGTCCGGAGAGTGACCCCATGAAGAAGTTCCTGCTCGCAACCACAGCCGTCGCAGCCGCAGTCGCCGCCTTGAGCGTGACCGCCCAGGCCGCCGATCTCGGCGCCCGCCCCTATTACCCGAAGGCGCCAGCGTACGCCGCACCGCTCTACAACTGGACCGGCTTCTATATCGGCGGTCATCTCGGCGGCGTGTTCTCGGGCAACAACACCTTCGGCGGCCTCGCGCTCGCCGATTCCAGCGCCCGCTTCATGGGCGGCGTGCAGGCCGGCTACGACTATCAGTTGTCGCCGAACTGGGTGGTCGGCGTCGAGGGACAGTATTCCTGGGTCGGCAATCACCAGCTCAACGCGATCTTCCCCGGCGGCCTCGTCTACAACAACAACCAGCGCGGCATCGCATCGGTCACCGGCCGGCTCGGCTACACCTGGGGTCCGGGCCTGATCTATGTGAAGGGCGGTTACGCCTATTCCGACAACAACGAGAACGTGACGTTCGGCGGCCTGCCGGTCGCCTTCGCGCTCAGCGACAATCACCAGAACGGCTGGACCATCGGCGGCGGCGCCGAATACATGTTCGCGCCCAACTGGTCGGCGAAGGTAGAGTACCAGTACTACGACTTCGGCGACAGCCGCTTCGTGGGCCCAGGCGCGCTGGTCCCGTTCGGTACCTTCCACAATGACGAACACACGGTGAAGGCGGGCATCAACTACCGCTTCAACCTCGGCAATTTCGGCGGCCCGGTCGCCGCGCGCTACTGAGACCAGGCACCACAACCAAGCGTGGAAAAGGCCGGCTCACGCCGGCCTTTTTGCGTGCATCGATGGCCGCGCGCGCAAGAACGCGAATGAAAGCGTCAGCGCCCGGCGGCGCCCAAAAATCACGCAAGCCGCCGCAATTTTCCCAATTTTATTAACCCGCCGCACCGATACTGCCGCGCGGGAAACATCTAAGGGTCGTACGGGGGCACGGGGTAATGGCGTTTCGGTTCAAGCTCGGCAAACTCAGTCTGACACGTATCCGCCTGCCGCAGATGGGCATCAGGGGCAGCCTGTTCGCGGCGTTCGCGGTGATCGCAGGCATGGCGCTCGTGATCAGCGCCGGCGCCGGCATGGTGCTGCACCAGCTTGGCAGCACGATGACTGACCTCAGCGGCCGCGACATTCCGCGCCTTGGCGCGAGCCTGCAACTGTCCGCCCTGAGCGCCTCGCTGGCCTCGCAGGGACCCGGCCTGCTGGCTGTCCAGAGCGACGATGCCTTGAGCGAACGCACCAAGAGGGTGAAGGAAGTCGGGCAACTGACCGCGGCCAAGCTTGGCGAGATCATCGAGCTCGGCGCCGACAAATCCGTCGTCAGCGCGCTCCAGGAGAACGTCAAGAACACCGACGAAGCCACCAAGAGCCTGATCGCGGCGGCACACGAGCGGCTGGAGATCGCAGCAGCCCGCGACAAGCAATACAACGCGCTGCGCAAGGCGCAAGCGGCGTTCGTGTCAGCGGCAAACCCTGCGATGCGCGACGCGCAGACGCGGCTCAGCGCCATCCTGGCATCAGCCGAGGTATCTGCGGATGACGCCACCGAGGCCGCCCGCACCGTCGGCCAGATCGGCAACGTGCTCGCGGTCGGCAATCTGATGGCCGCCGACATGACCGCGGCGCTGTCGGCCAATTCCAGCGAGACGCTGGATGCGATCGAAAAGGAGGTCAAGGCCGGGCGCGAGCGCATCGAGTCCAATCTAGAAGACCTGCCCAACAATCCGGCGCTCGTCGCCTTGCGGGACAATGCGCAGAAGCTGCTGGTGCTCGGCGAAGGCAAGACCGGCGTGTTCAAGCTCCGCGAGAAGGAGCTCGATTCGATCGACTACGGCCAGACCATCCTGGACGAGACGCGCAAGCTCAATATCGGGCTCGGCATCAGCGTGCAGCAGTTGGTCGACGCCGTCCAGAAGGACACCGACTCATCGACCTTCCAGGCGCGGCAGCAGATTTCGTTCGCGACCATGGTCATGATCGCCCTCGGCGCGCTGACGCTGGTCGGCTCGTTCCTGTTCGTGTGGCTCTATGTCGGGCGCAACATCCTGCGCCGCATCCGCGGCCTGCAGCGCTCGATGCAGCTGTTGTCGGACGGCGACCTCGACACCGAGATCCCGCAGAGCCGCCAGCGCGACGAGATCGCCACGATGGCCGACTCGCTGCAGATCTTCCGCGAGAGCATGATCGAGGGCCGCGAGCTCTCGGCGAGCCAGGACAAGGACCGCGTCGCCAAGACCGAACGCGCCTCGCGCATGGAGACGCAGATCGCAGCGTTCGAATCCACCGTCCGCAACGCGCTTGGCAGCCTGCAGTCCTCGGCGAGCTCGATGCAGACCACGGCACAGAGCATGTCGGCCACCGCAGACCAGTCCAGCGCGCTGGTCAGCGCCGTCGCCTCGGCCGCCGAGGAGACCTCGGTCAACGTGCAGACGGTGTCGGCGGGCACCGAGGAACTATCGTCGTCGATCTCGGAGATCGGCCGCCAAGTCGTCACCTCGGCGGAGATCGCCCGCAAGGCGGTCGAGGAAGCCAGCGCCACCGACACCACCATGCAAGGGCTCGCCGACAACGCTGCCCGCATCTCAGTCGTGGTCGACCTGATCCAGACCATCGCCTCGCAGACCAATTTGCTCGCGCTCAACGCTACCATCGAGGCGGCGCGTGCCGGCGAAGCCGGCCGCGGCTTTGCCGTGGTCGCCTCCGAGGTGAAGAATTTGGCGAGCCAGACCGCGAAGGCGACCGAAGAGATCCGCCAGCAGATCGTCAGCATGCAGGAGGTGACGACGACTGCGGTCTCCGCCATCCGCAACATCTCGAGCACGATCGGCGAGATCAACGACGTCACCACCGCGATCGCAGCCGCGGTCGAGGAGCAGGGCGCGGCGACCCGCGAGATCGCCCGCAACATCCAGCACGCCGCCGGCGGCACCAGCGAGGTGTCGAGCAATATCGTCGGCGTCAGCAACGCCTCGTCGGAAGCCGGCGCCGCCGCAGGCGAGGTGCTGAACGCCTCCGACGCCCTGCGCCGCGAGGCCGACGTGCTGCGCGAGGAGATCGACGGCTTCCTGTCGAACATCAGGGCGGCGTAGCCAAAAGGAACTGTCATTCCGGGGCGGTCTGTAGGACCGAACCCGGAATCTCGAGATTCCGGGTTCGATGCTGGCGCATCGCCCCGGAATGACCGTGAGAGCCAACCCGATTTTTCGGCTAGCGCGTCGGCCCGTGTGCCGCTAAGTCCGTAGCATGGACACGAAGACCGACAGCGTCGCCTCCTCGGCGGAGGCACTTCGATACCCCTGGGAGAACCACCCCGGCCACGACCAAGTCGTGGAGGTCACTCCGGGCGTGCTGTGGGCGCGGCTGAAGCTGCCGTTCCGCCTCAACCATGTGAACATCTATCTGCTCGCCGACGGTGACGGCTGGGCCATGGTCGATGCCGGCTTCGGCAACGAGGAATCGATCGCGGCCTGGACCACGCTGTTCGAGGGGCCGCTGAAGCACGTCAAGGTCACCCGCCTGATCGTGACCCATTCGCACCCCGACCATGTCGGGCTCGCCGGCTGGATCACCGAGCGCTTCGACTGCCCGCTGTTGATGTCGCAGGTGGAATATCTGCAGTCGGTCTATCACCAGAACCGCGGCACCGAGGAACGCCGCAACGCGCAGCGGCTGTTCTTCCGCCGTCACGGCATGGACGAGGACCTGACCGAGAAGCTGCTCGGCCGCGGCCAGGATTATCTGAAGCGGGTCTCGGTGCTGCCGCCGTCGTATCACCGCCTCACCCATGGCGACGAGGTCGTGATCGGCACACGGCGCTTCAAGGTGATCACCGGCGGCGGACACGCGCTCGACCAGGTGATGCTGTATTGCGCGGCCGACAAGCTCTTTCTTTCGGCCGACCAGGTGCTGAGCAAGATCTCGCCGAATGTCAGCGTCTGGGCGGTCGAGCCCGAGCAGAACTCGCTCGGCGAATATCTGGCCTCGCTGGCCAGCCTCACCACCAGCCTGCCCTATGATCTGATGGTGCTGCCGGGCCATGGCGTGCCGTTCTACGGGCTCAAGACCCGGATCAAGCAGCTCGCCGATCACCATGAGGAGCGCTGCCGGCTGATCGCCGAGGCCTGCCGCGAGGTGCCGCAGACCTCCAAGGAGCTGGTGCCTGTCGTGTTCCACAAGCACGTGCTGGACGAGCACCAGATGGGTTTTGCCGCCGGCGAACTGGTCGCCCACGTCAATTACATGCTGGTCGAGGGCCGGCTGAAGGCCGAGATGGCCAACGACGGCATGCTGCGCTTCACGACGACCTGAGGCTCGGGCAGGCGACCGATGACCCACGAGGCTATTCGCAGCCTGGTCTCGCGCAATGATCCCGAAGCACTGGGCGAACTTGGCACATTGTCGGTCGCTGGTGACGAATTCGTGCGTCGGACAGCCGTCGAGGTCATTGGAAAACATCCTCGCGGTCGCGAGCTCCATAAAGCCATCCTGGCCGCGCTTGGCGACCGCTCTGCCTATGTCCGGCGCACGGCTTTAGATGTGGTCGCGCAATGGAAGTGGGTTGAAGCGCACACGTTCGTGTCGCCATTGCTGAAGGAGCCGGCGGCGTCCACCCGGGAATGCGCGCTTCGCGCTCTCGCCGCGATCTGGACGGAGGCGGACTTTGCGCCCGTCTTCGACATCTACCAGCAAGAGGAGCCACGCTCCGGGCAAAATTCCGTGAATCGACCGGGATCAAGCCCGTTTCGGCCCGCGTAGGGCAATCTGCCCACCTGAGCCACATGCCCAAATGTGAGCCAGTGCATAGACATTAGAGCTGGAAAAGCTCTAATTTGGGCTCTCTATACCGGTCAGGTTCCGTTTTCTGGGTTCGCCGATGGATTACAGCCAGTTCTTCAATTCCGCCCTTGCCCATCTTCATGACGAACGGCGCTACCGCGTGTTCGCCGATCTCGAGCGGATCGCGGGCCGCTTTCCGCACGCGACCTGGCACTCGCCGAAAGGGCAGCGGAATGTCGTGATCTGGTGTTCCAACGACTATCTCGGCATGGGCCAGCACCCGAAAGTGGTCGGCGCCATGGTCGAGACCGCGACCCGGGTCGGCACCGGCGCCGGCGGCACCCGCAATATCGCCGGCACGCATCATCCGCTGGTCCAGCTCGAGGCTGAACTGGCCGATCTGCACGGCAAGCAAGCCTCGCTGCTGTTCACCTCGGGCTATGTCTCGAACCAGACCGGCATCTCGACCATCGCCAAGCTGATCCCGAACTGCCTGATCCTGTCGGATGCGCTGAACCACAATTCGATGATCGAGGGCGTTCGCCAGGCCGGCTGCGAGCGCCAGATCTTCCGTCACAACGACGTCGCGCATCTCGAAGAGCTGCTGATTGCCGCGGGCCCCGACCGGCCCAAGCTGATCGCCTGCGAGAGCCTCTATTCGATGGACGGCGACGTCGCGCCACTGGCTGAGATCTGCGACCTCGCCGAGAAATACGGCGCCATGACCTATGTCGACGAGGTCCATGCGGTCGGCATGTACGGTCCGCGCGGCGGCGGCATTGCCGAGCGCGACGGCGTGATGCATCGCATCGACGTCCTCGAAGGCACGCTGGCCAAGGCGTTCGGCTGCCTCGGCGGCTATATCGCCGGCAATGCCGAGATCATCGATGCCGTGCGGTCATATGCGCCGGGCTTCATCTTCACGACCGCGCTGCCGCCGGCGATCTGCTCGGCCGCGACCGCTGCGATCCGCCATCTCAAGACCTCGAGCTGGGAGCGTGAGCGCCACCAGGACCGCGCCGCCCGCACCAAGGCGATCCTGACCGCCGCCGGCCTGCCTGTGATGTCGAGCGAGACCCATATCGTGCCGCTGTTCGTCGGCGACCCCGAGAGGTGCAAGCGCGCCTCCGACATGCTGCTGGAAGAGCACGGCATCTATATCCAGCCGATCAACTATCCGACCGTCGCCAAGGGCAGCGAGCGGCTGCGCATCACGCCCTCGCCCTATCACGAGGACGGCCTGATCGACGCGCTGGCGGACGCCCTGCTCCAGGTCTGGGAGCGGCTCGGCCTGCCCCTGCAGAAGAAGCAGCAGGCCGCCGAGTAACCCTACTCCTCCCTCGTCTCGAAATTGGGCCGGTCGCGCGATGCGCGGCCGGCCCAATGCGTTTATAGTCCCGCACCCGGCCCTTTCCCGGGCCGGGACCGGAGACAGGCAGCAATGCTGCACGACTGGGGCGTAATCGCCACGGCGTTCGCCTACATCGGATTGTTGTTCTACGTGGCTAGCCGTGGCGACCGGATGCCGGCGGGTGAGCGCGGCCGTGCCAGCCAGTGGATCTACCCGCTGTCGCTCGCGATCTACTGCACCTCCTGGACCTTCTTCGGCTCGGTCGGCTTTGCGACCCGCACCAACGTCGACTTCCTCGCGATCTATCTCGGCCCGATCCTGATGATCGGGCTATGCACGCCGCTGCTGCGCCGGGTGATCGTGCTGGCCAAGTCGCAGAACATCACCTCGATCGCCGATTTCATCGCCGCGCGCTATGGCAAGAGCCAGGCGGTGGCCGCGACGGTGGCAGGCATCGCGATCATCGGCTCGGTGCCCTACATCGCGCTGCAGCTCAAGGCGATGGCCTCGTCGCTGGAGACGATCCTGAGCGAGGACCAGGCCTTCTCCAAGATTCCGATCATCGGCGACATCGCGTTGATGGTGACGCTGGCGATGGCTGTTTTCGCGGTGCTGTTCGGCACCCGCCACAGTGACGCGACCGAGCACCAGCATGGCCTGATCCTCGCGATCGCGACCGAATCCATCGTCAAGCTGGTCGCCTTCATCGCCGCCGGCGCTTTCGTCACCTTCTGGATGTTCTCTCCGGAGGAGCTCTACGAGCGCGCCCTGAAGACGCCGGAGGCGGTGCGCGCGATCGAATATGTGCCGTCGATCGGCAACTTCCTGATCATGACGCTGCTGTCGTTCTGCGCGATCATGCTGCTGCCGCGCCAGTTCCACGTCAGCGTCGTCGAGAACTCGAACAGCGCAGAGGTCAGCCGGGCACGCTGGCTGTTCCCGCTCTACCTCGTCGCGATCAACCTGTTCGTGATTCCGATCGCGATCGCCGGCCTGGTCATCTTCCCGTTCGGCGCGGTCGACGCCGACATGTTCGTGCTGGCGCTGCCGATCGAAGGCGGTTCGCAGTTGCTCAGCCTCGCCGTCTTCGTCGGCGGCCTGTCGGCGGGAACCGCGATGGTGATCGTCGAATGCGTCGCGCTGTCGATCATGGTCTCCAACGACATCGTGCTGCCGCTGGTGCTGCCGCGCAGCGATGACGTCCGCGTCGGCCAGAAGGATTTCGGCGATTTCCTGCTGAAGGCGCGCCGCTTCTCGATCTTCGCCATCATGGTGATGTCGTATTTCTACTACCGCGCGCTGGGCAATACCCAGCTCGTCGCGATCGGCCTGTTGTCGTTTGCCGCGATCGCGCAGCTCGCGCCGGCCTTCTTTGGCGGCCTGTTCTGGCGCCGCGCGACGGCGCGCGGTGCCATGGCGGGCATGCTGGTCGGCTTTGCGACGTGGCTCTACACGCTGTTCGTGCCGAGCTTTCTGGAGACCTCGACCGCCGGCCTGATGCTGCTGCAGCACGGCCCGTTCGGGATCGAGGCGCTGCGGCCGCAGGCGCTGTTCGGTGCCGATTTGCCGCCGCTGTTGCACGGCACACTGTGGAGCCTCGCGCTCAATATATCAGCCTATGTCGTGTTTTCGCTGGCGCGTGCGCCGTCCTCGATCGAACTGCTGCAGGCCAATGTGTTCGTGCCCAACACGATGGTTCCGATCGCACCGAGCTTGCGGCGCTGGCGGACCACGGTGACGGTGCAGGATATCCAGAGCACGGTGGCGCAATATCTCGGTCCCGACCGCACCCGCGAGGCCTTCGCGGCCTTCACCGCTAACCACAATGGCGCGCTCGACCCGGCCGCGCCTGCGGCTTTCGAGCTGCTGCAGCATGCCGAGCGGCTGATCGCCTCATCGATCGGGGCGGCGTCGTCACGCCTCGTGATGTCGCTGCTGCTGCGCCGACGCACCGTGTCGGCCAAGGCCGCGCTGAAGCTGCTCGACGACTCCCACGCCGCACTGCATTTCAACCGCGAGATCCTGCAGACCGCACTCAACCACGTGCGCCAGGGCATCGCCGTGTTCGACGCCGACCTGCAGCTGATCTGCTCGAACCGCCAGTTCAGCGAATTGCTGGCCTTGCCGCCGCATCTGGTGCAGCTCGGCATCCCGCTGCCCGAAATCCTCGAATTCATGGGCGCGGTGGGCCCGCCCCCCGCCGGCAACAGCGACAGCCTGCTGGAGCAACGCCTGCGCGCCTACACCACCGAGGGCGAACCCTATCTGGAACGCTTCACCGATCGCCATCTGGTGATCGAGGTGCGCGCCAACCGCATGCCGGGCGGCGGGCTCGTCATCACCTTCTCCGACGTCACGCCGAGTTTCGAAGCGGCCGAAGCGCTGGAGCGCGCCAACGCGACGCTGGAAAAGCGCGTGCGCGACCGCACCGGGGAGCTGACGCGGCTGAACTCGGAACTCGCGCTCGCCAAGAGCACCGCGGAGGACGCCAATGCCTCCAAGACCCGGTTCCTTGCCGCCGCGAGCCACGACATCCTGCAGCCGCTCAACGCCGCGCGCCTCTATGTGACGAGCCTGGTCGAGCGCCAGAATGGCGGCGAGGATTCGCGACTGGTCGAGAACATCGATGACTCGCTCGAGGCGATCGAGGACATCCTGGGCGCGCTGCTCGACATCTCACGCCTCGACGCCGGCGCCATGACGCCGTCGATCTCGAGCTTCAGGATGGCCGATTTGACGCGCTCGCTGGAGATCGAATTCGCGCCGATCGCCCGCGACAAGGGCCTCGATCTGCACTTCGTGCCCTGCTCGCTGCCGGTCGAATCCGACCGCTCGCTGCTGCGCCGGCTGTTGCAGAACTTCATCTCCAACGCGATCAAATACACCCCGCGCGGCCGCGTGCTAGTCGGCTGCCGCCGCCGCGGCCAACAGCTGCAGATCAGCATCTACGATACCGGCGTCGGAATCCCCGTGCAGAAGCGCGGCGAGATCTTCAAGGAATTCCACCGCCTCGAACAAGGCGCCCGGATCGCACGCGGCCTGGGTCTCGGATTGTCGATCGTCGAGCGGTTGGCGCGGGTGCTCGACCATCGCATTGCGATCGACTCCAATACCGGTGGCGGCTCGGTGTTCTCGGTCACGGTGCCGATTGGCACCACCGTCAACCATACCGCCGCCGTCACCAGCGCGACGCCACTGTCGAAGACGCCGATGAGCGGCGCGCTGATCGTGTGCATCGAGAACGATCTCGCCATCCTCGACGGCATGAAGACGCTGCTGACCGCATGGGACGCCGAGGTGATCGCGGTGACCGATCCGGACGCCGCGATAGCCGCGATCGAGGCCGCCGACGGCCGCGTCACCGGCGTGCTGGTCGACTACCATCTCGACCGCGGTAACGGCATCGCCGCGATCCGCGAGATCCGCCGCCGCTTCGGCGACAATATCCCGGCGATCCTGATCACCGCCGACCGCAGCCCGCCGGTCCGCGCCGCCGCGCGCGAGGAGAACATCGCGGTGCTGAACAAGCCAGTCAAACCGGCCTCGCTCCGCGCGCTGCTCGGGCAGTGGCGAACGCAACAGATGGTGGCGGCGGAGTAGGAGAACATATCCACCGTCATTCCGGGGCACGCCGCTTGGCGTGAGCCCGGAATCCATTTCACGACAAATACCGCGGCCTGATGGATTCCGGGCTCGACGCTTAGCCTGTCATCGGGCCGCGCGTTCGCGCGGACCCGGTGGCGTCGCCCCCGGAATGACGAATGGTGAGATGCCCTCTGGCCCTACCCCGTCGGCGTGCCCTGGCGCCACTGGCCGCCCGCAATCCTGGCGGCGGCGATCACGGCCTGGGTGCGGCTTTCGACGCCGAGTTTCTGCAGGATCGCCGAGACATGCGCCTTGATGGTCGCCTCGGAGACCCCGAGCTCATAGGCGATCTGCTTGTTGAGCAGCCCCTCCGACAGCATCATCAGCACTCGGACCTGCTGCGGGGTCAGCGTGACCAGGCGGTCGCGCAGCCGCGTCATGTCGGGATCGGCGGCGGCCGAAAGGTCGGTGTCCGGCGGAACCCAGACGTCGCCTTCCATCACCTTCATAATGGCATCGCGCAGCGTCTCGACCCCGAAGCGCTTGGGAATGAAGCCGGAGGCGCCGAAATCGAGCGAGCAGCGGATGGTTCCGACATCGTCGCTGGCGGAGACGATGACCACCGGGATCGCCGGATATTGTGCCCGCAGATAGATCAGGCCGGAGAAACCGCTGATTCCCGGCATCGTCAGGTCAAGCAGGATCAGGTCGACGTCGGAATCCCGCTCCAGCAGCGCGGTCAGATCCTCGAACGATCCGGCCTCGCTGATCGTGGCCGAACTCACGACACTCGACACCGCCTGACGCAACGCATCGCGGAACAGCGGATGGTCATCGGCGATGACAAGATGAGTATTGGCAACAGCAGTCATCTCAGTCCCACAAGCGGGATTTGGCAATCCCGCGAAATCAGGTTGTCTCCCGGGCGGCAGTACCACGCAAGCACTCGATAATACCACATGCCAATGCAGTTAATCCCACCCGTCTTGTGCGCCGCAATAAGCACACGCGGGAGTCGCATCCCATTCATGTTCCTGACGATAAGCTGAAGCCGTGAAAAAGCCAAAAGTCTTATTGGGACGGCTTTCACCGCGATGTTACCTTCGGTGGCAAGACCTAAGTCGATCCGGCAGATTCGGACGTTTGGGGCGCGAGGAAACGAGTTCGGGGAGCGAAACACAATGGCAATGGCGACAGCCGCCGGCGGCGACGTCCGTCAGCGAGGAATGACCGGCGAGGAGAAGAAGGTTATCTTCGCCTCTTCACTCGGCACCGTGTTCGAGTGGTATGACTTCTATCTCTACGGTTGGACCGCGGCCCAGATCGGCAAGGCCTTCTATTCGGCGTTCGACGCCAACACGCAGTTCATCTTCGCTCTGCTGACCTTCTCGGCCGGCTTCCTCGTCCGTCCGCTCGGAGCACTGGTGTTCGGTCGCGTCGGCGATCTGGTCGGGCGCAAATACACGTTCCTGGTCACCATCACGATCATGGGCATGTCGACCTTCCTGGTCGGCCTGACGCCGGACTACCAGCAGATCGGCTGGCTGGCTCCCACCATCCTGATCTTCCTGCGCCTCCTGCAGGGCCTCGCGCTCGGCGGCGAGTATGGCGGAGCCGCGACCTATGTCGCCGAGCACGCACCGCAGGGACGTCGCGGATTCTATACGGCGTGGATTCAAACGACCGCCACGATCGGCTTGTTCATGTCGCTGCTGATCGTCTACGTCGTCCGCAACAGCATGAGCCCCGAAGCCTTCAGCGATCCGGGTCTTGGGGGCGGCTGGCGTTATCCCTATCTGATTTCGATCCTGCTGCTGGGTATCTCGATCTGGATCCGCATGCAGCTTTCGGAATCGCCGATGTTCCAGAAGATGAAGGATGAGGGCAAGATTTCCAAAGCCCCCTTGTCGGAAGCCTTCGGCAACTGGCAGAACGGCAAATACGCACTGATCGCGCTGTTCGGCCTCACGGCCGGGCAGGCCGTGATCTGGTACGGTGGCCAGTTCTACGCCCGCGTCTTCCTCGTCAATACGCTCAAGGTGCCGGCGAACTCCGCCGACATCGCGCTCATCATCGCGTTGGCGATCGCGACCGTGGGCTTCCTGTTCTTCGGCTGGCTGTCAGACAAGATCGGCCGCAAGCCGATCATCCTGGCGGGCTGCCTGCTCGGTGCGTTGACGTATCATTTCGCTTTCACGCTGCTCACGTCGGCCGCCAATCCTGCGCTCGAAAAGGCCTTGGCCAACGCGCCAGTCACCGTGGTCGCAGACCCGGCGGACTGCAATGTCCTGTTTGACCCCGTCGGCGGCCGGGTCTTCACCAGTTCCTGCGACGTGGCCCGTAACGCACTGATTGCCTCGTCCGTGAACTTCAAATTGGAGGCCGGTACCGCTGGCAGCCTCGCCAAGGTCATGGTTGGCAGCAAGTCATTCGACTCGGTGAAGGGTACCGGTGTCGATCCGAAGACCTTTGCAACCCAGCGTACCGCATTCAACAGCGCAGTCACGGCTGCGGTGGGTGAGGCGGGCTACCCGGTCAAGGGAGCCGATCCGGCGGCCATCAACATGCCGATGCTGATCGCGGTCCTGACCTATCTCGCGATCCTGGTGACGATGGTTTACGGGCCGATCGCAGCCGCTCTCGTCGAGCTGTTCCCGACCCGGATCCGCTACACATCGATGTCGCTTCCGTATCACATCGGCAATGGCTGGTTCGGCGGCTTGCTGCCGCCGATCGCGGTCGCGCTGGTGGCCGCGACCGGCAATATCTACGCCGGGCTCTGGTACCCGATCGCGATCGCGTCAATGACCTTCATTGTCGGTCTGATCTTCGTGCCCGAGACCAAGGACGTCGACATCACTAAGACCTGACCGGCAGATATCACGATCCAAACGCATCGGCCGCGGAGCAATCCGCGGCCGATGTCTTTTTGCGGCCGACCTCACGGCATTACGCGCGCGTGGCGCCGATGAACTGCAGCACGATTTCGCGCCGGTGCGGACGGGCACGATGCTCGATCAGATAGATGCCCTGCCAGGTGCCGAGCGCCATCTCTCCGTCGAGGACGGGGATCTGCAGCGAGGTTGCCGTCAGCATGGTCTTAATATGCGCCGGCATATCGTCGGGGCCCTCTGCATCGTGACGCCAGCCGCCATCCTCCGGCGCAGCCCGATCGAGTGCCGTCATCAGGTCGATCAGCACGGTCGGATCGGCGTTTTCCTGGATCGTCAACGACGCCGACGTGTGTCGGATGAACAAGCTGACTGCGCCCTCGCCGGCATACGCCTCGCGCAGGAATTTTGTGATCTCGCTGGTGATGTCGGCGAAGCCTGCGCCAGACGTCTGCACGGTCAGCCGCGACGAGACGATATTGGTCGCGGCGACGGCGGATGGCGCCGAGCGTGCAATCGTTCTCGATGACATCTGTCGCATCAAATCTTACCGCCGTTGACGTCGCGCTGCACGCGATTGGCCATCTCGATCAGCCGCCGCCAGGCGCGCTCCACAAAGGACATCACGCGGTCCATGTCGCGGCCGCTCGGCAGCGGAATCTCGATCTTGCGCTCAGCCTCGGCGGCCTTCGGCTCGGGCTTCTTCAGCGAATCCCCCTTCAGAGAATCGCCCTTCGGCAGCGCCTCGACGGTCTTGTCTGACGCCACGGGTTCGCGCGCCGCGAGCGCGGCCTTCAGCCTGTCGTTGTCGGCCTGCAAGCGGCCGATCTCCGCATCCATCGCCGCGCGTTCGTCAGGCACCGCATAGCAGGCCCAGCCGGCGCTGGAATTGGTGCAGGTCGTGATCGCGCCGGTGCGCGTGTCGAGCCGCATGAAGCCGTCGCCCGCTGGCGACAGCGTAAAGCGGCCGTTCTCGATGTCAGGCGCCGATTGCGCCATCGCAGCGTTGCTGACGAGCAGAACGCCTGCAGCAACCGCCATGGTAAATTTCGAGATGGAAAATTTCGAGAGCGATGTCGCTATGGGCATGAGCTTGCTCCGCCTCAACCAGATGCTGCCCCTAAGCCTGAGAGCTATAGGGCTTACGGCCCGACTTCAACGCATCGTCCAGCAATTCGATCCGGTCCTGGCCCCAGAACGCTTCGCCGTCGAGCACGTAGCCCGGCGAGCCGAATACGTCCGAGCCCAGCGCATCCTGCCGGTTCTGCTCATAGGCTGCGCCGACCGCATCCGTGGCGGAGCGCGCGACGAGCTGATCACCGGGAAGGCTGGCATCATTGGCGAGCTTCACCAGGGTCGCAGGATCGGCGAGATTGAGCTGGTGCTCCCAGACCGCGGGATAGGCCCGCTGCAGATAGGGCTCGGGATCGAGGCCCGCCTCGAGCGCGGCAATCACGACCCCGTCGACCAGCCGCGCATTGAACGGCCAGTTCGCCGGCTGCAGGTGGAAATTCAGCCCGCGCTTGTCGCGCCAGCGCTGTAATTCGATCATCCGGTAGCGCTGCCGCACCGGATGGCGCTTGGCGAGCGGCAGCCCGCCGGTTTCCGAGAGCAGGTCGACCAGCAATACTGGCCTGTAATTTACCTTGAGATTATAATCGCTTACGAGCTGGACGAATACCTTGTGGCCGATATAGGCCCATGGCGATTGCAGCGAGAAATAGTAGTCGATCTGACGCGGCATGCGGATGTCCGGCTGTAAAGCTTCGGTCATCCCAACAGAGCAGCAAAAGCCGCGCAAGGTCGCTTGATTGCATGCAAGCTGCTGCACTGCGAATGCTGCGTCACTCTGCCCTTGAATATCTTCTAATAAATCCAACGAAATCAAAGCAATAACTGGTGAAGACGCAATCTTGACTTGATTAGACGCGGTCAGTATGGTCCGCGCGGCTTTTGACGGGGACGGGCGCAATTTCCATCATCCGCGGCATCGGTTAGTGTTTGCAGCATGGCTGAAAACACCAACCACGACGCAAATGGAAGTCGCGATCAATCGCCTCCCGACGAAGCTGCGCTTTCCGCAAGGCTCGGAAGTCTCGATCATCGGTTGTCAGAAATTCGCGACAGCCGGAGGAGCAAGACTGATCAACCCGGTACTGAAGGCGGGGACAGTGCGGCCAGAGCTTCGGCGATGGCGCTCGGTTTTCGTCTCTCTTCGGAGCTGGTCGCGGGCGTTGTCGTCGGGGCGGCGATTGGCTGGGGGTTCGACCGTTTATTGTCGACGTCGCCATTCGGCTTCATCGTGTTCACGCTGCTCGGCTTCGTCGCCGGCGTGGTCAACGTGGTGAGGTCTGCGGGCGTGGCCTCGGGCAAGCGCTAAGCGCTGGCGGGAAGTCATGACATTTGAAATTCGATTACCGGCACGATGGCCGGTGGACCAAGAGCCGCGCGGATGAAAATCGACCCGATCCATCAGTTCAATATCGAGCCCCTCTTTACGCTCGGCCATATCGGCAATTACACGATCGCCTTCACCAATTCGTCGCTCTACATGTTCATCGCAGTGCTGCTGATCGCGCTGCTGATGCTGGCGAGCGGCCGGGAACTGATTCCGGGACGGCTGCAGTCGGTCGCCGAGATCTCCTACGAGTTCGTCGCGTCGACGATTCGCAGCACGGCCGGCTCGGAAGGCATGAAGTTCTTCCCGCTGATCTTCTCGCTGTTCATGTTCCTCTGCGTCTCGAATCTAGTGGGCGTCGTTCCCTACACCTTCACCATCTCGAGCCATCTGATCGTGACCGCAGCCTTGGCGCTGCTGGTGTTCTTCACGGTCCTGATCTACGGCCTCTACAAGAACGGCCTGAAATTCTTCAAGATCTTCGTTCCCTCCGGCGTTCCGATCTACATCCTGCCGCTGGTGATGTTCATCGAGGTCTTGTCGTTCTTCCTGCGCCCGGTCTCGCACAGCGTTCGTCTGTTCGCCAACATGCTGGCCGGCCATATCGCGCTGAAGGTGTTTGCGGGTTTCGTCGCGATGCTCGGCTTCTCGCTCGGCGCGCTTGGTTGGGCGGGCGGCGTGCTGCCGCTGGCGCTCACGGTCGCGCTCTACGCTCTCGAACTGCTGGTCGCGTTTCTGCAGGCCTATGTGTTCGCGATCCTGACCTGCATCTACCTCAACGACGCCATTCATCCGGGACACTAAGCGGTCCGGAGAATCTCTCCACCCACAATCTGTCTATCTTTCCTCAAGGAGCTAAAAATGGAACCGGCAGCAGCTAAACTTATCGGCGCGGGCATCGCATGCATCGGCATGGGCGGTGCGGGCGTTGGCGTGGGCATCATCTTCGGCAACTACCTTGCCGCAGCGGTGCGCAATCCGTCAGCCGCGCAGGGTCAGTTCGGCAACCTGATTTTCGGCTTCGCCGTGACCGAAGCGCTGGGCATCTTCTCGCTGCTGATCGCGCTGCTCCTGCTGTTCGTTCCGCTCTGAGCGGCAACCTGGTTCCGCTCTCGCGGTAACCCGTCGCGCCGCCCAAAGGTTGTCCCGAGGGCGGCGCGCATGACAGCAACAGGAGAACACCATGGCTGAGAGTCATGGCGAGGCAAAAGGCCAGAAAGCCGACGCCCATACCGAGGCCGAAGGCGGACATCACGGCGGAGCGTTTCCGCCGTTCGATTCCTCCAATTACGCCTCGCAGCTGGTGTCACTGGCGATTGCATTCGTCGCCCTCTATCTGATCGTGTCACGGATCGCACTGCCGCGCGTCGGCGGTACGATCGATGCACGCCAGAACAAGATCGAAGGCGATCTGGCCGAGGCGCAGAAGCTGAAGGACGAGTCCGACGCTGCGCTGAAGGCCTATGAAACCGATCTGGCGAACGCACGCTCCCGCGCGCAGGCGATCGGCAACGAGACCCGCGAGAAGCTGAACGCGGCCTCCGACGTCGAACGCAAGACGCTGGAACAGAAGCTGGCGGCCAAGCTCGCCGACGCCGAGAAGCAGATCGCAACGACCCGGACCAATGCCATGAGCAACGTCCGTGGCATCGCGGCGGATGCGGCCGGCGCCATCGTCCAGCAGCTGTCCGGCCTGACGCCGGATGCGAATGCGGTCAACAGCGCCGTCGACGCTTCGCTGAAGGGATAGACCGATGCTTTACGAACCGGAAACCTGGGTCGCCGTCGCGTTCGTCATTCTGATGATCGTGTTCGGCTATCTCGGCGTCCATCGCACGCTGTTCACGGCACTCGATCACCGCGCCGCCCGCATCAAGGCCGAACTCGACGACGCCCGCCGTCTCAAGGACGAGGCCACCAAGCTGCTCGGCGAGTACAAGGCCCGCCGTGCCAGCGCGGAGCGCGAGGCCGAGGACATCATCTCGAGCGCCAGAGCCGAGGCCGAACGGATCGCGGCCGAGGCCAAGACCAAGATGGAAGATTTTGTCGCGCGGCGGACCAAGACCGCCGAGAGCAAGATCGCGCTGGCCGAAGCCCAGGCCGTGGCCGACGTCCGCGCCGCCGCAGCCAATGCCGCAGTCACCGCCGCCTCGACCATCCTGTCGCAGTCGGTCAAGGGCTCGGTCGCCGACGACCTCGTCAACAAGGGCATCGCCGAAGTTCGCGCCAAGCTGAACTGAGGCGCTTCCTCCCTAAACACAAAGCCGGCGCGAGATGATCGCGCCGGCTTTTTGTTTGCCTACTTCTTCTTGGGCGCGCGCGGCTTGGGCTCGGGCTTGATAGCCTGCGGGTCGAAGCCGATATAGAAGACATAATTGTCGTTTTCCGCGGCCGACGGTGCCGGATAGACGATATCCTCGGCGACCAGGCTGAACGGCACGCTGCCGCTCTCGTCGATCTGAACCGTGGTCTGATAGGCCTTGGTCATGATCGTCTTCTCCCCCACGCCGCCGCGCACCACGGCGACGCGAAGCGGCACCTGGATGGTCGGTGGCGCGCCCGCGGGTCCGACGATCACCCGCCCCTGGATCCCGATCTTGGCTGTGATCTCGCCGCCGTTCAGGGTGCACTGGCGCGCCATCTTGGTGATCGACGCCAAGAACTTGATGTCGTTACCGACCGCCTCCTTGCCGGGCGTCCCCACCGAATAGGTCGAGGCGCCGGCGCGGATCTGCACCGACGGACAGGTCAGTTCGGCGTCAGCGTCGTCGAGCTGCTTCGGCCCGGCGGATGTCGCCGGCTTGTCGGAGTCGGACGACCCGCCACCAAACAGGCTCTTGAAGCGGTCGCTGAGGGACTGCGCCGAGACGGCCGAGGGCATCAGGGCAGCGCCGAGGCTGATCGATGCCGCCACCATGATCGCGATCCTGATCACCCTGTCACCCATGCGATACCCTCTTATCCCCCAGCGAGGTTCCCTGTTCCGCGGGCCTTATAGCAGGGCAATGGCGGCGAACCCAAGGCGGGAACAGAGGCGGGAACAAAGCCGGCGAATCAGGCGCAACAGCAGCGATCAACCGCGGAAATCCTCGTGTAGCAGCCCGAACAGCAAATGGTCCTGCCAGATGCCGTTGATGCAGAGATAGCGCCGCGCCAGGCCCTCGCGACCGAAGCCGCATTTCTCCAGCACCCGGATCGACGGCGCGTTCGAGGGGATGCAGGCCGCCTCGATGCGGTGCAAATTGAGCTCCCCGAACAGCGACGGCAGCAGCACCCGCAGCGCCGTCGTCATGTAGCCGCGAGCGGCGTGGGGCTGACCGACCCAATAGCCGATGGTGCCGGCCTGCACGATGCCGCGGCGGACGTTGGCAAGCGTGATGCCGCCGATCATCACGCCATCAGATTCGCGGAAGATGATGAACGGATAGGAGCGGTCGGCCGAAATGTCTTCGGAATAGCGGCGCAGACGGCGGCGGAAACCGGCCCGGGTCAGGTCGTCGGACGGCCAGATCGGCTCCCACGGCGTCAGATAGCCGCGGCTGAATTCCCGCAACTGCGCCCATTGCGGGAAATCCGACATCTGCGGCGCGCGCAGCAGCAGCCCATGGCCGCGTGGCATCAGTGCGGCCGGTCCGCTGGATGGCAAACGAAACAGGGCCATGGCCCGACACTCCCCCGTCGGTCTCCTTCTCCCTCTCCCCGCAAGAGCGGGGCGAGGTGAACCTCATTCTAGTGCAGCAACGTCTTTGCCTTCGACTTCGTCAATCCTTCCGCAAAAGACACCGCCGTGTCCAGACCCCTGCCGCTGCCAAGCGCGACGACGGCCGGGCGGCTGCGCGACAGCAGCGCGCGGGCGGCATTGCGGCTCGATTCGACGCTCACCGCCTCGATCCGCGCCACCAGCTCCTCCACCGTCTGCGGCCGTCCATAGGCCAGCACATGGCGGGCCAATTGCTCGGCCCGTGATGAACAGCTTTCCAGCGCCATGAGGAGGCCGGCCTTCATCTGCGCCTTGGCCCGCGCCACCTCGGCTTCGGTCAGGGTCTCCACGGCATCGGTGATGACGTCGACGATGACCTCCATCATTTCAGGTGCGTCGGCGGGATCGGTCCCGGTGTAGAGGCCGAAGAAACCGGTGTCGCTATAGGGCGCGTGGAAGGTGTAGATCGAGTAGCACAGGCCGCGCTTCTCGCGCACTTCCTGGAACAGCCGCGACGACATTCCGCCGCCGAGCGTGTTGGTAAAGACCTGCAGCGAGAACAGCGACAGATCGCCCTGCGGCACGCCTTCGAGCGCGAGCGTCAGATGCGCCTGCTCGAGATCGCGATGCACCACACGGGACCCGCCCTTGCCGAACATCGCCGGCTGCGGCTTCGGCGCCGGCGTGGGCTGAAAGCTCGCAAATCGCACCGTAACGTCTTCGACGATACGCTTGTGATCGACCGCACCGGCGGCCGCGACCACCATGTCCGGCGCGCGGTAATGCGTCGACAGATAGTCGCCCAGCATGTCGCGGTTGAAGGCCTTCAGCGTCTTGGCCGTCCCAAGCAGCGAGCGGCCCATCGGCTGGTCCGGATAGCAGAGCTCGTTGAGATGCTCGAACACGACGTCATCAGGCGTATCCTGCGCCGCGCCGATCTCCTGCACGATCACGCCCTTCTCGCGCTCCAGTTCGTCCGGCACGAACGACGGGTTGGCGAGAATGTCGGACAGCACGTCGAGCGCCAGCGGCACGTCCGCCTTCAACACCCGCGCATAATAGGCGGTGGTCTCGGTCGAGGTTCCGGCATTGAGATCGCCGCCGACCGCCTCGATCTCTTCGACGATCTCGCGCGAGGAGCGCCGCGTGGTGCCCTTGAACGCCATGTGTTCCAGCAGATGCGAGATGCCATGCTCGTTCGGCTTCTCGTCGCGGCCGCCGACGCCGGCCCAGACGCCGAGCGCCGCGGTTTCCAGATGCGGCATGGTGTCGGTGACGACGGTGAGGCCGCTCGCGAGCTTGGTGACTTCGACGCTCATCCGGCAACTCCCTGCTTGGCGGCACGGCTGACCGACAGCACGAAGCGCTCGATATCAGCGGGATCATTCTTCATGACGGTCATGTGTTCGGATTTGGTCATCAGGCCGTCGAGCCAGGCCGGCAGATGCGGCCGCACGCCGCAGGCGGCCTCGACCGCGTCGGGGAATTTGGCCGCATGCGCGGTCGACAGCACGATGTTCGGGATCGTCGAGTCCGAGGTGTCGCGGTCGGCGACCGCAAGCGCCACCGCGGTATGGGGATCGACGAGGTCGCCGGCCTCGCGCCAGGCGGCGCGGATCGCGGCAGACGTCTCGGTCTCATCGGCGCGGCCGGCGTCGAAATCACGGCGCACCGCGGCCAGC
Organism: Bradyrhizobium sp. LTSPM299; assembly: GCF_000938235.1. Lineage (NCBI taxonomy): Bacteria > Pseudomonadati > Pseudomonadota > Alphaproteobacteria > Hyphomicrobiales > Nitrobacteraceae > Bradyrhizobium > Bradyrhizobium sp. LTSPM299. The sequence continues at coordinate 61,018 of NZ_JYMU01000049.1, read as the reverse complement.
GTCGCATCCGGCAGCACGAAGCGGCCGGACTGCTTCAACGAATCCATCAGGCGGCGGACACTGCCGGCATCGCGGCCGCTTGCCTCGAACAGCAGCCGCTCGAAATTCGAGGATATCTGGATGTCCATCGACGGCGAGGCTGTGGCGTGAACCTCGCGCACCTCGTAGATGCCGGTCTTCAGCGTGCGCGGCAGGATGTCGTTGACGTTGGCGGCGATCCGCAGCCAGCGGATCGGCAGGCCCATGCGCTTTGCGACATAGCCCGCGAAAATATCGCCGAAATTGCCGGTCGGCACCGTGAAGTCGACCATCCGCTGCGGCGCGCCGAGCGCGACCGCCGAGGTGAAGTAGTAGACCACCTGCGCGACGATGCGCGCCCAGTTGATCGAGTTGACGCCGGACAGCGCGACCGCGTCGCGGAAACGATGGTTGTTGAACATCGCCTTCACGATCGCCTGGCAATCGTCGAACGTGCCCTCGATCGCCAGCGCGTGCACATTGGCGGCGCCCGTCGTCGTCATCATGCGCCGCTGCACGTCGGAGATGCGCCCGTTCGGGAACAGCACGACGAGATCGACATTGTCGAGGCCCGCGAACGCATCGACCGCAGCGCCACCGGTGTCGCCCGAGGTCGCGACCACGATCGTGGTGCGCTGTGCGCGCTTCGCCAGCACGTGATCCATCAGCCGCGAGATCAGCTGCATCGCGACGTCCTTGAACGCCAGCGTCGGCCCGTGGAACAGTTCGAGCAAGAATTGATTCGGCCCGATCTGGTCGAGCGGCACCACCGCAGGATGGCGGAAGGTGGCATAGGCCTCGTTCGCCATGCGCCCGAGATCGGCGTCGGAAATCTCACCGGCGACGAACGGGCGGATGATCTCGACCGCGACCTCCCAATAGGGCCGGCCGAAAAACGAGGCGATGGTCTCGTGCGAAAGCTGCGGCCAGGTCTCGGGCACGTACAGCCCGCCGTCACGGGCAAGCCCGGTCAGCATCACATCGCAGAAGCCCAGTGCAGGGGCTTCGCCCCGGGTCGAAATATAGCGCGTCAAACGGCCCTCCAAAGGCTTCGATCCTAGCCTTAAGCCTTTGATATATTGGAATTATCATGTTCGCCATTTGCGAACCGAGCGGGCACCATAGAAGATCAGGCCGGCAAAGTGTAGCCCGAAGGATGCGTTCCGGCGTCGCGCGGTTGACGCGCTGCTCTCTCCGATTGTCGTCCTGGCGAAAGCCAGGATCCATAACCACCGCAGTTTGTCGGGAGAGGGATCGTAGCCCCAGCGTCGCGCAACGATTGACACTTGGGGTAATGGATCCTGGCTTTCGCCAGGACGACATCGAGTTTGTTGAACGGCTGATGCCATGCACCCGCCTTCTCGCGACATGATTTGTCCGAGCTTTGCATTTCGTTTGCCCTCGTCTTGAGCAGAAGGCGCAGGGAAAGCCGGGTGCCGATCGCACCCATGGGCCCGGTGCAACAGAAAGCACCGGGGTAGGACCACAGGTGTAACCGGGAACTCTGGCTTTCCCTGCGCGATGGGTTACGGCTTATACGTGCTCTCCCCGGCGAGACTTGGCTTCCTTGTCACCGCCATCAGCACGGGGCGTAGCCTCTTGCTGATAGGACACCTACCACTAGGGCGTCAGGCCTGCACGACCTCGCCGTCCGCTTCACGCGCTCTCGTCAATTGCGCAATCAGCGTCCACCGCATCCCACCGCGCGTTCGTGACGTCGAGAGATGGAACAGCTTTCCAAGCCTCGCTATTGTCGTCGGCCACAATATAAGATGCATGGAGTTTGACGCGTGCTGAATTTGTACAGGTGGGCGACCAATGATTGGCAGAGTATCGGCGCGGAATTGCCGCCCGAGATTATCTGGATAGACCTGCTCGATCCTTCCGCGGACGAAAAGCAGTTCGTCGAGAGCCGGCTCAATATACGTGTGCCGACGGAAGATGCCTTGAGCGAGATCGAGGCATCCAGCCGCCTGATCGCCGATCACGATCGGCTCTATCTGAGTTCGCCGGCGGTGCGGCTCGATGCGAACAACGAAGCCGAGATCACCAATGTCGGCTTTATCATCGGCCCGCGCGTGCTGGTGACGGTAAGGTTTGCGTCCATGCCGGCCTTCGACAGCGTCATGAAGCGAATCGATTCGGACAACGGCCTGCAGAACGGCATGTGCGTGTTCACCGCATTGCTCGAGGCCATGGTCGATCGTGGCGCCGACGTGCTGGAACATCTGGGCGCCAAGGCCGATCAGCTGTCGAGGGCCGTCTTCAAGGGCGGCCTGGTGCGAACCCGGCGCCCGGTCCGCTCCAGCCGCCGCTTGCGCGAGGCGCTGGAGAGCGTCGGCGAATTGGCCGATCGCTTGGCGAAGGCGCGCGACGTCCTGCTTGGCGTCGGCCGAATAGCAGGATTCGCCGACGACGTCGGCAATGAATGGATCACGGCCGCGTCGAAGAAGCGGCTGGAAGCCGTATCCAGGGATGTCGCCTCGCTGAGCGATTATGAGTCGCGCCTGTCGGACAAGATCCAGTTGCTGCTGGACGCCATTCTCGGATTCATCAACATCCAGCAGAACGACCTCTTCAAGATCCTGACCATCGTCTCCGTCGTCGGCGTTCCCCCAACCATTTTGGCCGGCGTCTGGGGCATGAATTTCAAGACCATGCCGGAACTGAACTGGACGTTCGGCTATCCGCTGGCCTGCGCGGCCATCATCGCCAGCGGGATATTGCCGTTACTGTGGTTCAAGCGGCGCGGTTGGTTCGATTAGGGCTGGCTCTCGTTCGATCTGGGTTTATCTGACCATCCCGATCAACTGGCCGGCGACCCGCTGATGGCCGGCGGCGGTCAGGTGAATATGGTCGGGCTGGACCATGCCCGCGGCTCGCGCCGAGTTGATGATCCCGTCGGCGACGACCGTGCGGATGTGACGCCGGTGAAGCTCTGCGAGAATCCTCGTGATATTGGCTTGTCTGTCCTCGGGGGTGACGATCGGCCCGTTGCCGTGCCGGCCGCGCTTGAAATCATTGCCGCCGAAATTCAGCACCACGAGAGTGGTACCTTCCGGCACCGAACTGTCGAGGCGCGCCAGCATTCCGCCGGTCGTGTCTCCACTGATTCCCGCATTCGTGACGTGAACACTCCTGCCCTTGGCCTGCAGCATGCTCTCCAACAGAGCCGGCCATGCCTCCGATGAGGAGACGCCTTTCCCCTGGGTGTTGCTGGCGCCAAGCGCAACGATTTGCGCCGAAGCCGGGTTTGACAGGACAAGGCCTGATACGATGAGCATCAAGGCCAAAAGACTTCTTGTGCCTGCGTGCATGGCCGCCCCTTCCGCGCTGTTCGAATTCAGGCCGAAAATGTAGCCAGACCTGACTCGGTGCACAATCGGCGATGATCTCCCGCGCCGGCGTTACTTATTGTTCGTGCCCCTCAACGCCGCCGTTCCTGCAGGCCGCAAGAAAGAACGCAACCGCGCGCGCCACATGCGCGTCGATCTCCGGGTCGAGCGTCTTGAGGTTAATCACGAACAGCGCCCTGAACAGCATGGGCACGGCGACGAGATCGAGGAAGAATCGCGCTGTCGTCGCGAGGTGTTCGGGTGCGAAGGCCGGCAGCGATCCAAGTTGGTCGGACCGTGTCAGTTCGCGCAGCAGGTCAGCCCCGAGTTCGGTACTGAGCTCGCGCGCCCTCTGGTTGACGCCGGCGGCCAGATCGGGGAAGCGGTTCGCTTCCGCGATCGCCAGCCGCATCAGTCCGATCCTGTCGGGGTCGAAACCCCAATGCAGCAGTGTGGCCGCCGCATTCGTGAGGCGCTCCTCGATTGTCACGCCGGTCGGCGGCTTGGTCTTGAATTCGGCGATGCGCAGAATGTCCCGCGTCACCACCTCGGTGAACAGCGCCCGCTTGTCCTCGAAGCGCGCATAGATCGTGCGCTTTCCGGAGCGCGCGACCTCGGCGATCTCGTCGATGCTGGCGCCTTCGAAGCCGCGCTGCAGGAAGACCCGTCGCGCCGCATCGAGGATGCGCGCATCCACCTCTCCGGCAAGCTCCTTCGGCGGTCGGCCAAAGCGCACCGCGGCGCGCTTGGCCCGCGGCGCTGGTATCGCCTTCACGTCGCTGGTGTTCATCACGATTGCACCGGGTTTCGTCCTGCCGGCGGGCCGGCTGCGCATCCCAACCTAGCGTAATCACATCTTCTTGTAAATAGAACGGAACGGTTCCGTTCCTATTGACGCACATCCGCGACGGGACTACTTGTCGCATAGAACGGAACAGTTCCGTTCCTTTATGCGAGGCCCTCGCTGACCTCGCCCGGTAGCAGGAGCAGCGATCATGTTCGAGGACAGTGTTTTGGAACGGGGCGAACTGCGGCTTGAGAGCGTTGAAAGCCCGCCGCCTATTGCGGCCTTGGATGCGCCCAGCGTCAGGTCCGACAAGCAGGAGCCCGCCGCGCGGGCGCCGTCCCCGCAGGAAAGCCCGGTTGGCAAGCAGCCTGCCTCTCCCGTTCGGCCGGAAGCCGCTGAACAGCAGGCCGACAGCAAAGTGCGCCCGGGCAGCTTCGTGCGCCGGCGTCCCGTGGTCTCCGCGATCGGCGCCGTGCTGCTCGCCGCCACGATCGGCGGCGGCTATCTCTACATGGACTACACCAGACATTTCGAATCGACCGACGACGGCTTCGTCGCGGCGCGGCAGTTCGCGCTCGCGCCCAAAGTGTCAGGATACGTCACCGCCATTCCCGTCACCGACAACCAGCATGTTGCCGTCGGCGACGTGATCGCCCGTCTCGACGACCGCGACTATCGCGTCGCGCTGGCGCAGGCAGAGGCCCAGGTCGCAGCCGCGCGCGCCAGCATCGAGAACATCGACGCGCAGCTCGATGTGCAGCAGGCCCAAATTGCCGCCAACCAGGCGCAGGTAGACCAGGCGGACGCGGCGCTGGTGTTCGCCCAGCAACAGGCGGCGCGCTACCAGCACCTCGAGCAAACCGGCTATGGCACGGTTCAGAACTCCGAACAGTATACCTCGCAACTGCATCAGCAGCAGTCCGCGCTTCTGAGCGCGAAGGCGAACCTGAATCTAGCGCAGCGGCAGGTCGAGTCGCTCAAGGCACAACACAAGAGCGCGGTCGCAAGCCTCGCGCAGGCCGAGGCCCAGCGCGACCAGGCGCAACTCAATCTGTCCTATACGACGGTCACGGCCGCTCAGCCCGGCCGCGTCGCCAACCTCTCGGCCGCCATCGGCCAGTTCGCACAAACAGGCACGAACCTGACTATGTTCGTGCCTGATGAGATCTGGGTGACGGCGAACTTCAAGGAGATCCAGCTCGACCGGATGCGGCCCGGCGAGAAGGTCACGCTCAAGATCGACGCCTATCCGGGACGCACCATCAACGGCCATGTCGAGAGCGTTCAACCCGGATCCGGCACCGCGTTCTCGCTGCTGCCGGCGCAGAATGCCACCGGCAATTACGTCAAGATCGTCCAGCGCGTGCCGGTCAAGATCGTGATGGACAACCCGCCGACCGACGTCGCGCTCGGACCGGGCATGTCTGTGGTGCCGACGGTGAGGATCGATGCTTCGCCGTCGCTCGTCGAGCGCCTTGGAAGTCTGAGTCTCGGGAGGTTCCTATGAGCGCTGCCGCGATCGACGCCAAGGGTTTCTCCGTCCCGAGCATCGCCCCGAACCCGTGGCTGATTGCCATCGTGGTCGCGCTCGCGAGCTTCATGGAGGTGCTCGACACCACCATCGCCAACGTGGCGCTGCCCTATATCGCGGGCGGAATGGGCGTGAGCGAGGACGAAGCGTCCTGGGTGGTCACCTCCTATCTGGTGTCCAACGCCATCATCCTGACCGCCTCCAGTTTTCTCGCCAAAATGCTGGGGCGCAAGCGGTTCTTCCTGATCTGCCTCGGCATCTTCACCGTGAGCTCGGTCCTGTGCGGGTTTGCGTCCAATCTGAACGCACTGTTGCTGTTTCGTATTCTGCAGGGTCTTGGCGGCGGCGGCATGGTGCCGGTGGCGCAGTCGATTCTGGCGGATGCGTTTCCACCGGCCAAGCGCGGCCAGGCCTTTGCGGTGTTCGGCGTTGCCGTGGTGGTGGCGCCGGTGGTCGGGCCGACGCTCGGCGGCTGGCTGTCCGACAATCTCTCCTGGCACTGGTGCTTCCTGATCAACGCCCCGGTCGGCGTGTTTGCGATCGCCCTGATCGCGGCGGTGTTGCACGAGCCCGCCAAGAAGGACGAACAGCCACTGCAGGATAACGGATTCGATGTCATCGGATTCGCGCTGGTGGCGACCTTCCTCGGCGCGCTCGAGGTCATGCTCGACCGCGGCCTGGAAGATGACTGGTTCGGCTCACCCTTTATCGTCACCTTCGCAGTGATCTGCGGTACGGCGTTCGTGCTGATGATCCCGTGGGAGATGACGCGCCGCAATCCGATGATCGACCTGCGGATGGTGGCGTCCAGGCAGTTCGGCGCCTGCTTCCTGGTGATGCTGGCAACCGGCGCCATCCTGCTCGCGACCACCCAGTTCCTGCCGCAGCTGGTGCAGCAGGATTTTGGCTACACCGCGACCTGGGCGGGCCTCGTGCTGTCGCCCGGCGGCCTGGTCACGATGGCGATGATGTTCGTCGTCGGCCGTTTCGCCGCGAAAGTGCAGCCCAAATACCTGATCGTCGCCGGTGCTGTTGTCATCGCGCTCTCGATGTACAGCATGACCAACGTGTACGGCGATCTCGGCTTCTGGTTCATGGCGCGCTCGCGCATGCTGCTCGGCGTCGGCCTGCCGCTGATCTTCGTCCCGATCATGGCGGCGTCCTATGACGGCATTCCGCCATCCAAGACCGACCAGGCCTCCGCTTTGATCAACGCGGCGCGCAACACCGGCGGCTCGATCGGCGTCTCCGTCGTTTCAAACGTGCTGACGCATCGCGAGCAGTTCCACCAGAACCGGCTTGTCGAGCAGGTGGTCCCGTCGAGCCCGCAATATCAGGATACGCTGCAGCAGATCACGAACTTCTTCGCCGGCCATGGCAGCTCGCTGGCGCAGGCGCACGACCAGGCGATCCAGTGGATCGGACAGCAGGTGCAGAACCAGGCCTCGTTCCTCGCCTATATGGATGCGTTCTGGGTGCTGATGCTGATCTCGCTGTCGGCCGTGCCGCTCGCGCTGACGCTGCGCAAGGTCAAGCTCGGGGGCGCCGTCAATATGGGCCATTGAGCCGGCCTACCTGTGGCGATCGGCGCGCCGCGCCGATCTTGCAAGCATTCAAATATAAGTCGCGTTCTCGGAACCCTTGTTCGTGAGGGTGGTTGTGAACTGATCCTCGAACGCGGCGGGATCGGCTGGCAGCCATCAGCAGGGCCGCTGGAGTTTCGGCACACCGCACAGAGGTGGCAACATGAATATGTCGAGTGAAGGCCTGTTGGTCGTGTTGTTTGTCGGTCTCGTCGCAGGCTGGCTGGCGGGACAGATTGTGCGAGGCACCGGTTTTGGACTCATCGGTGACCTGATCGTAGGAATTCTCGGCGCCTTTATCGGAAGCTGGCTGTTGCCTCAGCTCGGCATCCATCTCGGGACCGGTGTCGTCAGTGCAATCGTCAACGCCACCATCGGTGCGGTACTGCTGCTCCTTGTCGTGCGGCTCGTTCGTGGCGGCGGCGGATGGGGCAGCAGCTGGCGAGGTGGCTGGGGAAACAGGTGGCGGGGCGGATGGGGCGGACGTTGGTAATGTGCCCGGCGGCTTGATCGAAACACTTGGCCTGATCGAAACACTTGGCAAGCAGCTGAAGGGCGACTCTCAACTGACGTGCCACTTGGGACCTTCATATCCGCCGCGGTGGCTTGACTGAACGCGCGCAGCTCCCCGGGCGGCACCCGGTCGCGGACCAACCATCGTGGCGTCAAGCCAAGGTTGTCATCCGCAGGTTCGCGGCCGAGAGCTGGCCGCGCAACCAGGCTTCGAACGCCGTCACATGGCTGCGGCCCTTGGCCTCGGCGGAGCGCACGAGATAATAGGTGACGGTCTCGACCTCGAAGCTCGGGTGATCGAACGGCGCGACGAGTGTGCCATCCTTGAGCTCGTCGGCGGCGAGTAGCTCGCTCTCCAGCACCACGCCGAGCCCTTCGACCGCCGCGTCGATCGCCATGGTAGATCGATCGAACCAGAGCTCGTGACGTGCCTTGATGTTCGAGCCGGCGACCTGTCGAAGATAGTCGGTCCAGGTCAGGGCATTGGAGGAATGAATCAAGGTGACGCGGGCGAGATCGGCCGGCGCGCGCAAGCCGACCTGTTCGATCAGCCGCGGACTGCATAACGGGCGCAAGCGCTCCGCCAGGAACGGCTCGATCTGCCGGCCATTGCCGGCGGGCGGGCAACCATAGGCCAGCGCGAGGTCGAAGCGCGTGGTTTCGAGTTCGCGCAAGTCCGTGATCGTCGACAGCCTGATCCCGATTTCCGGGTGCTGCTCGATGAAATTGCCGATCCGCGGCTGCAGCCATTTGGCGGCAAAGCTCGGCCCGCTGGCGATGAACAGATGGTCGCGCTGCGACTGCGGCGCCACCAGTCGCGTCGCACCCACAATGGTTCCGAACGCACGCTCGATCTCGCTGGCGTAGACCCGGCCGGCATTGGTGAGAACCGCGCGGCCGGCGTGCCGGGAAAACACCTGGACGCCGAGGAACTCCTCGAGGTTCTGGATGTGGTGGCTGACGGCCGATGGCGTGACCCCCAGTTCCTCGGCGGCACGGCTGAAGCTACCATGCCGCGAGGCCGCCTCAAACGCCAGCAGCGCCTTGAGCGGCGGCATGCGCGGTCGGTGAGGTGACTCCACCTCACCGGCTGCTGAGTTTTTTGATGTGGCGCGCATGATGGCTGCTCATTACGAATATTGCCGTTAGCTCAGGCAATTCTCGTACCGCGACTGCCCTGACGCAACAGATACCTGCCCCGAAACCGACCCGCGAACATCAGGCGGATTCAACGGTGCCGCGCCGCATTGCCATGCGGCGGCAGCGCGATGCCGCCTGCCCGAGGAGAGCACATGACTTCAGCGCTGAAAGCCGCCGCCGACGAATTCCTGATCCGGTATGGCGGGGACGTGTTCCCGAACCTCTTCACCTCGGCGAAGGGGACGATCGTCACCGACAGCGACGGCCGCGAATATCTCGATTTCACGTCGGGGCAGATGTGCGCCACGATCGGTCACAACCATCCCGCCATCGTCGATGCGGTGGAGCGCGCCGGCAAGAAGGCCTTCCATCTGTTCAGCGGAATGATCCCCGAGGTGGTTGCCGAGCTCGCCCAGACGCTGGCCAGGGACTGGTTGCCGGGCGATCTCAAGCGCTCGATCTTCATCAATACCGGTTCGGAAGCCACCGAAGTCGCGCTGCGGATGGCCAAGATGTACACCGGCGGCTACGAAGTGCTCGTGCTCGGCGGCTCCTGGCATGGCATCACCGGAGGTGCTGCCTCGGTGTCGATGGCGAGCGACCGCAAGGGCTACGGCGTGCCGGCGCCCGGCGTCTTCGTGATCCCCGAGCCCAATGCCTACCGTCCCTACATTGTAAAGGACAGTGACGAGGATTCCGCGCTCGCCAACCTCGATATCGCACTGAAGATGTTCGACATGCAGTCGAGCGGGCGAGGCGCGGCGATCATTGCCGAACCCATCATCAGCGCGGGCGGCGTGCTGGTGCCGCCGAAAGCGTTCATCGAGGCGCTGCGCAAGGCGGCTCATGACCGCGGCATGCTGCTGATCTTCGACGAGGCGCAAACCGCATTTGGGCGCATCGGCACCAAGACCGGATCGGAGTATTTCGGCGTCGTCCCCGATATCATGACGATGTCGAAGACGCTCGGCGGCGGGCTGCCGCTCGCCGCGGTGTCGACCACCGCGGCCATCGAGAGCAAGCTGCATGACGACCATTTCACCTACTACACCAGCCATGTCTCCGACCCGCTGCTGGCGGAGGTGGGACTGGCGGTGCTCCGGGTGATCACGGAAGAGAAGCTGGTCGAACGCGCCAATGTGATGGGCGCCTATCTGCGCAGCAAGTTCGAGGGACTGCAGCAGAAATACGAGCAGATCGGCGACATCAGGGGCGCGGGCCTCTTGCTCGGCGTCGAACTGGTCACCGATCGCAACAGCAGGCGCGCGGCCCATCAGCTCGGCGGACTGACAACGCAAAAATGCTTCGAGCACGGCCTGAGCATGAACATCCGCCGCCGTCCCGAGCGCGGATCGGTGTGGCGTATCGCGCCGCCATTGACCGTCTCCACCGACGAAATCGATCGGGCCGTCGAAATCCTCGATCGATCCTTAAGGGAAAGCCTCGACGAGCTGTCGCGAAACAAGACCGCTTAGCAACAGAGGGAGGCTGAGATGATCCGCATTCCAACCTTGGCTCTGGCCGTCCTGTCGCTGGCGACGTTCGATGTTCATGCGAGCCAGGCGGCGAGTCCCACCCTGGAGAAGATCAGGGAGCTCGGCAAGATCACCTTCGGTTATCGCGAGGCGTCGATTCCGTTCGCCTATCTGGGAACGGATCAGAGGCCGACCGGGCTCTCGCTCGACCTGTGTGCCGCGGTGGCCGACAAGGTCCGATCCGCGTTGCGGCGGCCGGAGCTCGCGATCGACACCGTCGCGGTGGATGCGTCCAACCGGATTCCGCTGCTGCAGAACGGCACCGTCGACATCGAGTGCGGCAGCACCACCAACACCGCCGAACGGCAGAAGCAGGTGTCGTTCTCGATTGCGACCTACGTCGCTTCACCGCGCTGGCTGGTCGCGGCCTCCTCTCCGGTTACGGAGCTGAAGGCGCTCGAGGGGCAGACGATCGTGGTCACGCAGGGTTCGCTGAATCTCGGGGTGGTCCAGAAGATCATTGCCGAGCGGCAGCTGAAGGTGAAGATCGTTCAGGCCAAGGATCACGCCGAGTCGATCCTGATGCTGCGAACCGACCGCGCGGCCGCATGGTTCGAGGACGACATCCTGGTCGCCGGAATGGTCGCCAACGCGCCCGATCCGAAGGCTTACCGGATGCTGGCGGCGACCTACGCGCCGACCTATTACGGCCTGATGATGCGGCGCGAGGATCCGGAGTTCAAGGCGCTGGTCGATGCCGCGATCAGGGAGAAGATGGCATCAGGAGAATTCGACAAGCTCTACGCCAAATGGTTCGAACAGCCGATTCCACCGAAGGGACTGAACCTGCTGCTGCCGATGAGCGATGCAATGAGGGCCCGCGTCGCAACGCCGAGTGATGCGCTGACGCCGTAGGTCGGCGTGACGCGTCTTGGTCAGTTCGCCTTGCGCCGCTGGCCGCGCCACCAGACGCCGAAGGCGATCACAACCGCAGCGGCCAGCGAGAACCAGGTGATGGCGTACTGCATGTGGTCGTCCTTGAGGTGGACCTCCAGCGGTCCTGGCTTCGGCGTGCCGCTGTCCGGCACCGGCGCTTCCAGATCGATATAGAACGGCGCCACCTCACCCCAGTCGAGCACTTGCGCCATCGCGCGATGGTCACGTGCGAACCACAGCCGTTTCGGCAGATCTTCCTTGGGCGTCAGTGCGCCCGGGGGTTCGGGAAAGCGGATATAGCCGCTGAGCGTGACCGGCGCGCCGGTGACGAGACGGCCGGCAATGCGATCCTCGAAAGCGCGGTCCTGCATCGTGTTCTGGACGAACCCGGTGTTGATCACGACGGTCTCGCCGCTTGCGAGCTTTGTGGGGAGAAACGCCCAGGTGCCGGGACCGCTGATATCCGCGCGCACCGCGGAGCCTGAGCTGTAGACCATCGCATCCGGCAGCTTGGTGTAAGTTGCCGTGAAGGTGACGCGGCGGAATTCATCGTTCGCCGATGTCAGCGAGGGCCATGCGGACGGCTGCGGCAGCGCATCCGGGGCGGTCCCCAGACGGGCGTCGAGCATTGCGATCAGCGCGTGCTTCTCGACCCGGCGCTGCAATTGCCAGACGCCGAGGCCGACAAAGGCCGCGACCATGATCAGGGTGAAAACGCCGAAGCCGGCGGCGCTCGGCCGGCGAGCTGTCGTGTCGCTCATGTCGGGTCGTGCCGGGTCAGCTGGCCTTCGGCGGCCTTGTGGTGGAATTGCAGGGCGATCAGCAGCGACTTCATCGCGCGCAGCGGCAACAGCGTGGTGACGACGATCAGCGGCAGCCACAGCACCGCATGCACCCAGTATGGCGGCTGGTACTTCACCTCGACGATCAGCGCTGATGTGACCACGATGGCGCCGGCCAGCAGGACGATGAAGACCGCCGGCCCGTCGCCGGCATCGATGAAGGCATAGTCGAGGCCGCAACTCGTGCAGCGCTGCGCCAGCGTCAGGAAGCCGGCATAGAGCTTGCCCTTGCCGCAGCGCGGACATTTGCAGGCAAGGCCGCGCAGGGCGCTCTCGGTCACGGTGGGCAGTTTATCCGTCATCAGCTCTCTTCGAATGCAAAAGGGGCGGCCGTTTGGCCGCCCCCTTTCCTAGCACGTCGGACGTGAAGTTAGCCCGCGCCGTGGGCCATGGCTTCGGCGCCGTGACCCCAGACGTAGATGCAGATGAACAGGAACAGCCAGACCACGTCGACGAAGTGCCAGTACCAGGCGGCGAATTCGAAGCCGAGGTGCACCGTCGGGGTGAAGTGCCCCTTATAGGCGCGGATCAGGCAGACCAGCAGGAAGATGGTGCCGACCAGCACGTGGAAGCCGTGGAACCCGGTCGCCATGAAGAAGGTCGAGCCATAGACATTACCGCCGAACGAGAACGTCGCATGGGCGTACTCATAGGCCTGCACGCAGGTGAAGCAGGCGCCGAGGATGACGGTCAGGATCAGGCCCTGCTTGAGGCCCTGGCGGTCGTTCTCGAGCAGCGCGTGGTGGGCCCAGGTGACTGTGGTGCCCGAGGTCAGCAGCAGCAGCGTGTTGAGCAGCGGCAGATGCCAGGGATCGAAGGTCTCGATGCCATGCGGCGGCCAGGTGCCGGGCACGCTGCAGGCACCCATCGCGGTGCCGGCGCCGCAGCCGAACACCGCGTCGCGGGTGGCATGGACCGCATCGGCCGGGAACAGCGCCGAGTTGAAGAATGCCCAGAACCAGGCGACGAAGAACATCACCTCGGAGGCGATGAACAGGATCATGCCGTAGCGGTGGCTGATCTGCACCACGCGGGTGTGGTCGCCCTTGTACTGGGCTTCCTTGATCACGTCGGCCCACCAGCTCGCCATGGTGTAGAGCACGCCGACGGTGCCGATGCCGAACACGATCGGGGCGGCCGAATACAGATGATGCATCCAGCCGACCGCGCCGACCGCCATGATGAAGGCCGAGATCGAGCCGACCACCGGCCACGGGCTCGGGTCGACGAGATGATAGTCGTGATGCTTGACTTGCGCCTCAGCCATTGCCGTCTCTCCATTCGCGTGCCGCCTCAGGCACGTATTCGTCTCAAAATTCCAAGAAAAGCTAGCCGCCCTTGCGCTGATCCGCCTCGCCCGCCGCCACGGGCTTCGGCGCCGGATCGCGCACCGGGAAGAAAGTGTAGGACAAGGTAATCGATTTCAGCGTGTCGTTCTCGCTGTCTTTCGCAAGCTGCGGATCGACATAGAATACCACGGCCATCTCGCGCTTTTCGCCGGGCGCCATGGTCTGCTCGGTGAAGCAGAAGCAGTTGAGCTTCTGGAAGTATGCGCCGACCGTCAGCGGCGCGACGTTGTAGGCGGCCTGTCCGGTGGTGGTCCGCGCCGACTGGTTGGTCACGGTGTAATAGACCGTGACGACCTGGCCGATCTTGACCTCGATCTCGTTGTTTTCCGGCTGGAACTTCCAGGGCAGGCCCGGCGCGACGTTGGAATCGAAGCTGACCGAGATGGTGCGCTCGAGCGGCGCGACAGATGGCGCCGAGGTCGCGACCTGGGTGGTGCCGTTGAAGCCGGTGGTTCGGCAGAACCAGTTGTAGAACGGAACTGCGGCATAGGACGCGCCGACCATCAGCACCACGACGAACCCGCAGATCGATGCGACCACCGCGTCGCGCGTCAGCCCGCGGCGCGACACCTTGGCGCGCGCGGCTTGCGGGGTTGGCTGGTTCGTCATCTCGGTCACAGCGGCCGAACCAGCACGGCCGGCCCCTTGACCAGGGTGACCGCGAAAAACAGCATGACGAGGACGCCGAGCGCGAGCGCAATGGCAATCGAACGCTGGCGGCGGCTCTTGAGCTGCGCCGCGGTGAGGACGATTCCGTCCGGCTCGCGATTCTCGTCCATTGGTAACCCGACTATCCCTTGCGCCCCTTGCGTCCCCATACGCCCCTCGCGCCCCCTATCCCGTGATAAATGGCGCAATTGCGCGGACGACGACCTCGGCGAGGAGAACCGCGAACAGCGCGAACAGATAGAAGATCGAGAAGGCAAACAATCTGCGGGTGGCGCGATTGGCGGCGGTGCCCTCGCGGCGGCGGTAGACGTCGATGGCAAGCCACAGCATGCCGGCGCCTGCCACCAGCGAGGTGATGCCGAAGACCGCATCGAAATAGCCGAGCGGCCATGGTGCGAGCGCGACCGCGACCAGCACGATGGTGTAGAGCAGGATCTGCAGCCGCGTCGCGTCCGGACCGGCGACGATCGGCAACATCGGGATCCCGGCGCGCGCATAGTCGTCGCTGCGGAACAGCGCCAGCGCCCAGAAATGCGGCGGGGTCCAGAAGAAGATGATCAGGAACAGCAAGATCGGCTCGACCGACAGCGAGCCTGTCGCCGCCGCCCACGCCACCACCGGCGGCAGCGCGCCTGCGGCGCCGCCGATCACGATGTTCTGCGCGGTCCAGCGCTTCAGCCACATCGTGTAGACCACAGCATAGAAGAAGATCGTAAAGGCAAGCAGCGCGCCGGCCAGCCAGTTGACGAGGATGCCGAGCGTCATCACCGAGAAGAAGGCGAGCGTGATGCCGAACGTGGCCGCCTCGGCCTGCGTGATCCGGCCGCGCGGGATCGGCCGGTTGGCGGTCCGCGACATCAGGGCGTCGATATCGCCCTCATAGGCCATGTTGAGCGCGCCGGAGGCGCCGGCGCCGACTGCGATACAGAGGATCGAGGTGAAGGCCAGCACCGGATGGACGTGGCCCGGCGCGATCATCAGCCCGACCAGCGCGGTGAAGATCACCAGTGACATCACGCGCGGCTTCAGCAGCGCGATGTAGTCGCCCACTTCGGCCTCGGAAATCCGGGGCAGCTCGATGGCGTTGTGATCGACAACCGACAAGATCAGGCTCTCACTTCTCTTAGAAGCACGGCGCACGTTGGGTGCGCCGCGCTGTCTTAAGGATTACTGCACGCGCGGCAGCACTTCGAACTGGTGGAACGGCGGCGGCGAGGTCAGCGTCCACTCCAGCGTGGTCGCACCCGAACCCCACGGATTGTTCGCAGCCTGTTCCTTGCGGACGAAGGCATCGATCACGCCGTAGATGAAGATCAGGACGCCGACGCCGGAGATGTAGGAGCCGATCGAGGAGACCAGGTTCCAGCCGGCGAACGCATCCGGATAGTCGACGTAGCGGCGCGGCATGCCCGACAGCCCGAGGAAGTGCTGCGGGAAGAACACCAGGTTGACGCCGACGAAGGTGAACCAGAAGTGCGCCTTGGCGATGGTCTCCGAGTACATGTAGCCGAACATCTTCGGGAACCAGTAGTACCAGCCGGCGAAGATGCCGAACACCGCGCCGAGCGACAGCACGTAGTGGAAGTGCGCGACGACGTAGTAAGTGTCCTGCAGCACGCGGTCGACGCCGGCATTGGCCAGCACGACGCCGGTGACGCCACCGAGCGTGAACAGGAAGATGAATCCGACCGCCCAGATCATCGGCGCCTTGAACTCAATCGAGCCGCCCCACATCGTGGCGATCCAGGAGAAGATCTTCACGCCGGTCGGCACCGCGATCACCATCGTGGCGGCGACAAAATAGGCCTGCGTCGCCGACGACATGCCGACGGTGTACATGTGGTGCGCCCACACCACGAAGCCGATGCCGCCGATCGCGACCATGGCGTAGGCCATGCCGAGATAGCCGAACACCGGCTTCTTCGAGAAGGTCGAGACGATCTGGCTGACCATGCCGAATGCGGGCAGGATCAGGATGTACACTTCGGGGTGGCCGAAGAACCAGAACAGATGCTGGAACAGCACGGGATCGCCGCCGCCATCGGCCGCAAAGAAGGTGGTACCGAAATTGCGGTCGGTCAGCAGCATGGTGATCGCACCGGCGAGCACCGGCAGCGACAGCAACAGCAGGAACACCGTCACCAGAATCGACCAGACGAACAGCGGCATCTTGTGCAGGGTCATGCCCGGCGCGCGCATGTTGAAGATCGTGGTGATGAAGTTGATGGCGCCGAGGATCGACGAGGCACCGGCCAGATGCAGCGACAGGATCGCGAAGTCGACCGCCGGTCCCGGATGGCCCGAGGTCGACAACGGTGCGTACATCGTCCAGCCCGCACCGACGCCGTTGGCGCCCGGCTCGCCCTCGACGAAGGTCGAGGTCAGCAGCAGCGCGAAGGAGGCCGGCAGCAACCAGAACGAAATGTTGTTCATGCGCGGGAACGCCATGTCGGGCGCACCGATCATCAGCGGCACCATCCAGTTGCCGAAGCCGCCGATCATCGCCGGCATCACCATGAAGAAGATCATGATCAGGCCGTGCGAGGTCACGAACACATTGTAGGTGTGGGTTTCGTGGAAGATCTGGACGCCCGGATACATCAGCTCGGCGCGGATCGCGATCGACATCGCGGCGCCGATGATGCCCGCGATCACCGCAAAGACCAGATACATCGTACCGATGTCCTTGTGGTTCGTGGAGTAAACGTAACGCCGCCATCCGGTCGGATGGGCGTGATCATCATGTCCGTGATCCCCGGCGTGATCGTCGTGTGTCGCTGCGCCTGTAGCCATGTTCCAAATCCTGCCTTGCAGTCCCTCTCGGACCTCGCGGTCACGTCGCCCTTAGTCCAGTTGCGCGGTAAGCCTTGCGCCTACTGCGCCACCTGACCAGCCGAAGCGTAGGAATTCGCCGGGTTGGTCGCAAATTTCTTCTTCGCACCGTCAACCCAGGTCGCGAATTCCTGGTCGCTGACGACCCGCACCGCGATCGGCATGAAGGCGTGGTCCTTGCCGCACAATTCCGAGCACTGGCCGTAGAACATGCCGGTCTTGGTGGCCTTGAACCAGGTCTCGTTGAGGCGGCCGGGGACCGAGTCGATCTTGATGCCGAAGGCCGGCACCGCGAAGGAATGGATCACGTCGGCGCCGGTGGTCTGGATCCGCACCACCTTGTTCACAGGGACGACCATCTCGTTGTCGACGCCGAGCAGGCGCGGCGCCTTGTCCTTGTCGAGCAGCGAATCGAACTCGAACTTGCCGTTATCAGGGTAGGCGTAGGACCAGTACCACTGCTTGCCGGTGGCCTTGATCGTGATATCCGGCGTCGGTACGTCGAGCTCGAGGAACAGCAGACGGAACGACGGCACCGCGATGCCGACCAGGATCAGCACCGGGATCAGCGTCCAGGCCACCTCGATCAGCGTGTTGTGGGTGGTCTTGGAGGGGACCGGATTGGCCTTGGCGTTGAACTTCATCACCACGATGACGAGCAGCGCCAGCACGAACAGCGTGATCACGGTGATCAGCACGGACAGGAAGTTGTGGAACCAGGTGATGTTCTCCATCACCGGGGTCGCGGCTTCCTGGAGCTTGTACTCCCAGGGCGCCGGCTGCCCCATTTCGGCGAAGGCCGTTCCGCCGGCGGCAAGCGCCATCCCGGCCACCGCAAATCCCAGCAACTGCCGGCCAATCTGGCCAATCGACATCTTCATGCCGCCCGCGCTCCCTTGATAGTTCCCCAACGCACCCCCGGCATATGGCCGGACATGCGGCACGATCCGCCCTGACAAACGGCCTTCCAGACATACCCGTGGTGAAGTCAAGGAGGGTACGGGAGCCAGATCGCTAGAACGCGTCGAAATCCAGCCTCTCAAACCATAATTCGCAGGCGCTCGCAATGCAGTAGTAGGGTCGGAAGCCATGCGCGGGCGACTAATCTGCGACCAGCGAATTTTCCCGCAAATTCAAGCGAAACTCGCTGAAACGCGTGCCGGTGCTGTTGACAGGCGGATTACCGGATGTACGCACAGGCGGGGGTGCCTGCAGAAACCTGATTCGCTGCTGATTGCCCCGATCCGGCGCCGGAATTGCACAGAGATCGCCTTTAAGGCGCCGTCATTGCGGTATCAGTCGCGGTATAGTCGATGGGTCGCGTGCGGCCGAACGGACGGCCGGTCCCGACCGAACATGACGAACCGAACATTCTAGAGGATCGACCCGGATGGGCGCTTCGAACAGTCAGGCAAGACGTCCCGCACCGGCCGGCTGGCTGCACGGCCTGCTTGCCGCGGGCCTCCTGCTCGGCCTGACCCAGGCGGCGAACGCGCAGGGCGCGGTGCGCTCGGTCCATGGCGACTGGCAGATCCGCTGCGACACCCCGCCCGGCGCACAGGCCGAGCAATGCGCCCTGATCCAGAGCGTGGTCGCCGAAGACCGCTCCAATGCCGGCCTGACTGTGATCGTGCTGAAGACCGCCGACCAGAAGAGCCGCCTGATGCGGGTGGTCGCGCCCCTCGGCGTCCTCCTCCCCTCCGGCCTCGGCCTGAAGCTCGACAACCAGGACGTCGGCCGCGCCGGCTTTGTGCGTTGCCTGCCCAATGGCTGCGTCGCTGAAGTCGTGATGGACGACAAGCTGCTCGGCCAGCTCAAGACCGCCAAGACCGCGACCTTCATCATCTTCGAGACGCCGGAAGAAGGTATCGGGTTCCCGCTCAGTTTGAATGGGCTGGGAGAGGGGTATGACAAGCTGCCGTGAGCCCGCGAGCGCGCAGCTCGATCAGCGCGGCGCTTGATCCGCGTCGAGGTAGTAGTTCAGCAGATTCCTGGCGTCCTCCGACGACCAGTCGGCTTCCCCAACCATGTAGCCTTCGATCCGGCCGGACGGGCTGACGATGTATGAGATCGGCATTCCGTAGAGCGGAAACGGCGTGGCGGACTCATCATCGCCGGCGCGTACCATCCGGGCTCGCGGATCGAGACCGATGTCGAGGTGCCGGATACCGAGGCGCCGCAGGAATGGCGTGACCGTCGCGCCGCCGTCGCGATCGGCGGAGACCGCCACGACCTCCAGATATTTGCGGCCCATGGTCTCCTGCAACCGATCGAGACTGGGCAATTCGGTCCGGCAGGCGGGACACCAGGTCGCCCAGAAGTTCACCAGCACGACCTTGCCGCGAAACGCGGCGAAATTCACCGCCGAACCGTCCAGGCGCGTGATCGATACGGATGGCACCATCCGGGCGGGTTGCAGGATCGTGAACTGGTGGCGGACCGTTCCGAACGGCGGCGGTCCATCAGAGAGGGCAACGGCGGGGGAAGACGGGACGGCCGCGGTTGCGATCGCCGCCGAAACGCCGGCCAGCGCCGTGCGCCGGGTGATGACGCGCGCAGACACTGCGAGGGCCTTTCCTTCATCGGTCACGATCGAGCAATCTCCAATCAGAGCGTTTTCGAGCGAAGTGGATACCGGTTCGCGTGAAGAAAACGCGTCAAAACAAGAATCTAGAGCCCCGTTCCGATTCCATCGGAACGGGGCTCTAGGGCCGAAGATAAGTCCAGCCGGCTTCCTGAAGCTCGACCAACCGCGCCACGCCATAGGGAACGACCTGCGTGCCATCGACCAGCGGCAGCGGCCGCCCCTCGTTTTTTTCCATGATCATTTTCGTGTTGCCGCACATGCTGAACACCACTTCGGGATGATTGGTCCGCAGATAGTGCAGGAGATCCTTCACCGGCGAAGTGTCGGCCCTGAACATGTGGACGCCAGGGCCGTAGGCGACGATCTCGATGGCAACCTGCTCGTTCTTCTCGCTGTAGTTCTTGAACGCGTTGAGCGAGTTGGTGATCGCGTGTTTCATGGTCGTCGGATCATCCGAATTGACCTGAAACACGATGCGGTGAAGCGCTGGTTTCTGAACGACCTGGTCGCTTCGATCCTTTGAATTCGCCGAACAGGTTTCGGTCGCGGCCAAGGTCGCAAAAAACGGGATCGCGAATGCCAGGCAGAACATGGAAACGGCAATTGGTTTGCGGCGATACCAGACCACACGATCCATCATACGTACCCAGACTTGATTGATCGCCAGAGCCTTTCCCGTTCCGATGGAATCGGAACGGGGCTCTGGATTCTTGTCTTGACGCGGTTTCTTGGCGCGAAAACGCGCTAGGCGGTCGGCTCGGATCTTTCGCCATGCAGGACGTCATCACCGGCATCGATGACGGCGAAGATCTGGCCGCGCCTGGCGTAGGCGACGATGGCGCTCAGTGCCAACAGCACCAGTGCGGGCACCGGCGAGCCGCCGATCACGAACAGATGGCTGAAGGTCGCTCCGATCATGATGCAGATCAGCAGCAAGGCGCCGAACGCCGCCAGCGACGGCACCAGGATCAAAGCGGCACCGAGCAGTTCCAGCGACCCGGTGAAATAGCGGAACCATTGGCCGAGGCCGATGTGCTGGAATTCCTCGACCAGCATCGGCACGCCGTAGAGCTTGGCCGCGCCGGCGGCGGCGAAAGCAAGGGCGAGCAACCCCCTGACGACCCAGAGACTGGCGGACCTCCAGCGCGGCGGCGCCGGTACAGCAGCAAGTGACATTGATGGCTCCCGATATGTTCAAACCGATCAGGCCGTGCGATCCGCCACCATTCCGTGGCCGCCTCGCGACGGCTTTCAGCACACAAAATTCGGGAGTAAGATGAAAAACACAAGTAGGATGCTTTTTGTGAGGTAGTATGAAAAATATGACTATTGGAAAAAGCGAGGATAAAGGCGACGATATTGCCGCCTCGGCACCATGCGACGGCGACCTGTCCAAGCAATTTCATCGCGCGCTGGCGGTGCTGGCCGGAAAATGGAAGGGCGACATCCTCTGGCAGTTGGTCGAGCGCAAGCGCCGGTTTGGCGAATTGCGCCAATCGATCCCCGGGGTCACGCAGCACATGCTGACAACGCAGCTGCGCGATCTCGAGGCCAACGGCCTGGTGAAGCGCACGGTCTATCCGGAGGTGCCCCCGCGCGTGGAATACGAGATGACGCCGTCGGCCAAAGCCCTCAAACCGGTCTTTGATGAACTGTACCGGTGGGCACAGGAGCATGGCTTTCCGACCGGACCCCACCCCAAGGCGCCGCCGGCCGGTGAGACGAAGCAGCCCAAGGCCCCGGGGCAGGAGCGTGTACCTGCCAGACGCAATGACAAGTTGCTCTAGGCACGCCGAAGCAGGATCCCCATCAGCATCAAGTCGGAATACGCGTCGTCGACGTAAACACCGTTACGCAGACGGCCTTCGAGTTCAAAGCCGGTCTTCCTGTAAAGCGCGATCGTATTCGAGTTGTCCGCCCGCACCGACAATTCGACACAGTGAAATCCGAACTCTTTTGCTGCGTCGAGCGCCCGCCCGATCAGCCTGCTTCCGAGTCCCTGGCCCCTGAAGTCCGGCAACAGGCCCATCCCCAGGACGCCGACATGGGCGTGAACCGGCCGCGCCTTGCGCATCACGTCGCACCAACCGACCACATCATTCTCCGATAGGGCGACAACTTGCGGAAAGCCGTTGTCAATGTTGTCGCGGACAAAGGCGCGTGTCGCTTCGACCGGGGCAGCCTCGAGAAACGACAAATAGCGCCGTTCCCGAGCAACCGTGTCGAGGGCCCGGTGGAAGCTCTCCACATGTTCGTCCCGGATCGGAACTATTTCGATTGTATCCATGATCTCGCCAAGGTGTTGCTCTGGCCCCTCGCGGAACAGCCGATAAACCACTATCTTGGATCGAATATTCCGACAACGGACGGACCTGATGACCAATCTCGCCACAACCTCCCTGCTCGACCGCGCCAAGCTCGACCGCGATGCCGTCCGCCGCGAGGTGGCGCGCGGGCTTGCGGGCGCCGACGATGGCGAATTGTTTCTCGAATACGGGCAGAGCGAGGCGCTGGTGTTCGACAATGGCCGGCTGAAGCAGGCGACCTACGACACCTCGCAGGGCTTTGGCCTGCGCGCGGTCAAGGACGACGCGGTCGGCTATGCGCATTCCTCCGACGTGTCGGTGCCCGCGCTGATCCGCGCGGCCGACGCGGTTGCGGCGGTGCGCGGCGGCTATTCCGGCTCGTATGCGGCCGCGCCCGCGCATACCAACGTCAAGCTTTATGGCGACGAGAACCCGCTGGACGGGCCGGCGTTCGAGGCCAAGGTCAAGCTGCTCGGCGAGATCGACGCTTATATCCGCGACAAGGATCCGCGGGTGCGGCAGGTCTCGGCGAGCCTGATGGCGAGCTGGCAGGTGGTCGAGATCGTGCGGCCCGACGGCGAGAGCTATCGCGACATCCGCCCGCTGGTGCGCGTCAATGTGTCGGTTGTTGCAGGCCAGGGCGACCGGCAGGAGAGCGGCAGCATGGGCTATGGCGGCCGCGAGGGTTACGCGCGCTTCATCGAGACCAAGGCCTGGCGCAACGCGGCCGACGGCGCGCTGCGCGAGGCGCTGGTCAATCTGGAATCGGTTCCGGCGCCCGCCGGCGAGATGGACGTGGTGCTCGGCTCCGGTTGGCCCGGCGTGATGCTGCATGAAGCGGTCGGCCATGGCCTGGAAGGCGATTTCAACCGCAAGCAGACCTCGGCCTTTGCAGGCCTGATGGGCAAGCAGGTCGCGGCCAAGGGCGTCACCGTGGTCGACGACGGCACAATGGCGTCGCGCCGCGGTTCGCTCTCGATCGACGACGAGGGCACGCCGACCAACCGCACCGTGCTGATCGAGGACGGCATCCTGGTCGGCTACATGCAGGACCGCCAGAACGCCCGCCTGATGGGCATGAAGCCGACCGGCAACGGCCGGCGGCAGAGCTACGCCCATGTGCCGATGCCGCGCATGACCAACACCTACATGCTATCGGGCGACCGCGATCCGGCCGAAATCCTCGCCTCGGTCAAGAACGGCATCTACGCCGCTAATTTCGGCGGCGGCCAGGTCGACATCACCTCGGGCAAATATGTGTTCCAGTGCACCGAGGCCTACAAGATCGAGAACGGCAAGCTCGGCGCGCCGCTGAAGGGCGCGATGCTGATCGGCAACGGGCCGACCGATCTCCACAGGATCACCATGATCGGGAACGATCTTGCGCTCGATACCGGAATCGGCACCTGCGGCAAGAACGGCCAGGGCGTGCCGGTCGGCGTCGGCCAGCCGACGCTGCGGATGGAACGGATTACGGTCGGAGGAACGGGCTAGTGAGCAGCGGAAACGAAACAGTGGCGGCCAAGCCGTCGACCTGGCGCGGCCAGGCCGTGCAATTGGCCGCGATCGTCGCCGTCGTGTTCCTCGCCAAGGGCGCGATCGCCGAGCCGTTCTACGTGCCGTCAGGCTCGATGGAGCCGACGCTTTTGATCGGCGACGCGCTGGTGGCCTCGAAATATCCTTATGGCTACGGCGCAGCCTCGCTGCCGATCCAGATCACGCTCCCGGAAACCGGTCGCCTGTTCGGCGAGACGCCGAAGCGCGGCGACGTCGTCGTGTTTCGCTGGCCGGGCGACCGCTCGCAGGCCTGGGTCAAGCGCGTGGTCGGCCTCCCCGGCGACCGCATCCAGATGCGGCAGGGCCAGCTCTTCATCAACGACCATCCGGCAGCGCTGAAGCCCGATGGCACCGGCTTTGCCGAGGACGACCGCGGCGGCGGCGAGGACGCCTACCGCTATGTCGAGACGCTGCCGAACGGCGTCGACCATGCGATCTTCAAGATGCACGACAACGGCCGGCTCGATAACACGGCCGAGGTGACGGTGCCGCCCGGAAAACTGTTCGTGCTCGGCGACAACCGCGACAATTCCGCCGACAGCCGCGTGCCGGTGCGCGACGGCGGCGTCGGCCTGTTGCCGATCGACAATCTGATCGGCCGCGCCGACGCGGTGGTCGGCTCCTGGGACATGGGCATCCGCAGCCAGCCGATGTGGACCTGGCTCTCCGGCTTCCGCCTCGCACGGTTTTTTACCTCGGTGCATTGAGCTGACCACGTGACCTTCGACGACGTCAGAAAGTTCGTGCTGGCGTGGCCGGAGGTCGAGGACGGCACCTCCTACGGCACGCCTGCGCTGAAGGTGCGCAAGAAGATGCTGGCGCGGCTCAAGGAGGACGGCGACAGCCTGGTGATGCCGGGCGTGCCGCCGGACGAGCGCGACATGCTGGTCGAGAGCCAGCCGAAGGTGTTTTACTTCACCGATCACTACCGCGATTACCCGATCGTGCTGATCCACCTGTCGAAGGCGAAACGCTCAAGCGTCGAGCCGCTGCTGCGCCGGCACTGGCGCACGCTGGCGTCGAAGACGGCGGTCAGGGAATTCGACGCGCGGGGGTAACCTCTATCCGTCATTGCGAGCGAAGCGAAGCAATCCATCGTGCAGCATATGCGGGACCATGGATTGCTTCGTCGCTTCGCTCCTCGCAATGACGGTTGAGGCATGGACGCATGACGAAAGACGAATTCCTTACCGCGGCGCTTCGCAATCCGGCGAACGAAGCGATCGCCGACGAGCTGCATCGCCTCGCCCTGCCCGACGCCTGGCTCGTCTCCGGCTGCCTGGTGCAGACCGTGTGGAACGTGCTGACCAACCGGCCGGTCGACCACGGCATCAGCGACTATGACATCTTCTATTTCGATCCCGATCGATCGTGGGAGGCCGAGGACGCAGTGATCCGCGGCTTGCACGATCGCCTCGGCCACCTCGGCGTCGCGATCGAGGCGCGCAACCAGGCCCGCGTCCATCTCTGGTATCCCGACAAGCACGGCCTGCCCTACCCGCCATTGTCGCGGTCGACCGACGGCATCGATCGCTTCCTTACCCAGAACACCCGCATCGGCATCCGCCGCACGGTGGAAGGATACGACGTCTACGCACCCAATGGATTCAACGATGTCGCCAACCTGATCGTGCGGCCGAACCGGACCGCGAATTTTTCCGCGGCGAACTACGCGACAAAAGCCGCGCGCTGGAAGGCGCTGTGGCCGGAGATCACGGTGCTGGCGGCCGTCGTCCCGGCGAAGGCCGGGACCCATAGCCACCGAATTGAGTAGTTGAACAAAGCCGACACCGCTTGTGCCCCTTCCACGGGCCGCGGCGTATGGGTCCCGGCCTTCGCCGGGACGACGCGAACTATCTGACCACACCCGACGTGAATCCCGCCTTCCTGCGCGGCGGCTTGATGTCTTTCTTCAGGAAGCAATGCGCGTCGCGACCGGCATAACCGGGGCGGGCGTAGGTCCAGGCGCGGCACTTGTTGTCGGCGGTGCAGGCCGCCTGGCAGGCCTCGTCGCCGTCGCTGCTCTTTAATTCAAAGTTTTTATAATCGCCGCCGAAGCGGTCGATCGAGGTTTCGATTGGGCCGTTGTGCGGTTCGACGACGCCGGCACCGCGAACCCCGGAGACGCAGCAGACGTCCTGCACCCGTGTCGGCACGCTGTTTTTCAGCCAGCACACCGCGCCATTGTTGATATCGGTCGGATAGTTGAAGCTCCAGGCGCGGCAGCGGCGGTCGCGCTCGCAGGCCAGCGCGCAATCGGCGGGATCGCCCGACGTCACCGGCGAGTTCTGATAGTCGCCGCCGGGACGGTCGAAATTGGTCTGTGCCAGCGCCGGGCGCGCGACGACAATGGCCGCAAGAGCGGCGAACGTCACCACACACGCCCTGAACAGGCGGCCCATCCCCATGAGATTGCTTTCAAATTTTTGCGCCCCGCGCCATCCGCGGGCGGCCATTTGAGCGCCACGAACCTGTACGGCGGATGAACGGCACGGAACCGCGGCCCGAGACCAAGGCCTCGGGCACCCCGATTCCATCGCCGTGAAAGCGCTTTAGAAGGCGTATTCCTGATAGGCCGGGTCGACCGAGCCCTTCCAGGGCCCGTTGAACTTCTCCAGCATCTCTTCCGCCGGCGAGCGGCCGCATTCGATGATCCGCTCCAGCGGCTCGAGGTAGCGGCTCTCGTCGCGCCCGAGATGATCGATCCGGCCGCGCCGCCGCAGTCCAGCATGCGACAGGATCAGGCATTCCTTGGCGATCTCGAACAGATAGCGATCCTTGATCCGCGCCTTGAAGCCGAAACGCGGCACATCGTCACGCAACGCCTGGCGCTCCGGCGCGGTCCAGTGGCGGATGATCTCCCAGGCCCCATCGAGACTGTCATTGTCGTAGAGCAGGCCAACCCAGAAGGCCGGCAGCGCCGGCAGCCGGCCCCACGGCACGCCGTCGGCGCCGCGCATTTCGAGGTAACGCTTCAGCCGCACCTCGGGGAAGATCGTCGACAGATGATTGGCCCAGTCCGACAGCGTCGGACGCTGGCCGGGGAAGGCCTTGTTGTTGCCGGCGAAGAAATCGCGGAACGAGGAGCCGGCGACGTCGATATATTCGTCGCCGCGTTTGACGAAATACATGGGAACATCGAGCGCATAGTCGACATAGCGCTCGAAGCCCATGCCGTCCTCGAACGCGAACGGGATCATGCCCGACCGCGCATTGTCGGTGTCGCGCCAGATCTCGGAGCGGAACGACAACAGGCCGTTGGGCTTGCCTTCGGTGAACGGCGAGTTGGCGAACAGCGCCGTCGCGATCGGCTGCAACGCCACCGAGACGCGCAGCTTCTTCACCATGTCGGCTTCGGAGGAGAAGTCGAGATTGGTCTGCACCGTGCAGGTCCGGAACATCATGTCGAGGCCGTATTTGCCGACCTTCGGCATGTAGTTCGACATGATCTTGTAGCGGCCCTTCGGCATCACCGGGATCTGCGCCCGCGACCATGACGGCGTCATGCCGAGGCCGAGGAAGCCGATGCCGAGCGGCGTCGCGATCTCTCGCACCTGCGCCAGATGCGCCATCAGCTCGGCCTGGGTCTGGTGCACGGTCTCGACCGGCGCGCCCGACAATTCGAACTGCCCGCCCGGCTCGAGCGAAATCGCGCCGCCGCCGGTGACGTCATAGAGCCCGATGATGTTGCCGCGCTCCATGATCGGCTCCCAGCCGAGCAGCAGCTTCATGCCCTCGAGCAGCGCGCCGATGCCCCTCGCGCCCTCGTAAGGCACGGGCTTGTGGCCTTCCAGCGTGAACGGCGTCTTTTCGTGCTCGGTGCCGATACGGAATTCGGACTCCGGCTTTGAGCCCGCCTCGAACCACGCGACGAGCTCGTCACGCGATTGCAGCGGCGTCATATCGATCTGGTCACGCGCCATACAAAATCCAACTCAAGGGCGCTTCGATCGAATGCGCGTGGTGGCAGGGAGATCCGCGAAGCCGGGCGGCCGCGGATGATGGGATCAGGGATGTCATCGGACCGGCACGCCATCGCGGGCAGCAGCCGGCTTGGTCTCGCTCTTGCCGTCGCTCTTGTCACTCTTGGCGTCATCGCACGAGCAGCCGAGACGGTCGAGCAGGCCGCAGAGTTTTGCCGCGTCGGTGTCAGACAATTTCGAGCCGACATGCTTGTCGATCGCGGCCGAATACGCGCTCCACATCTTCTTCTGCAGCTCGCGTCCGGCGTCGGTGATCTCGACGAACTGGCCGCGCTTGTCGATCTTGCATTCGCGCCGGGCGGCAAGGCCTTCGTCGACCAGTCGGTCGATCAGCCGCGACGTCGAATATTGCGGGATCAGCATTTGCCGCTCGAGCTCGACCGGACGCAGCTCGCCGGACGGCGCGCGCGACAGCTCGAGCAGCGCGTCGTACCAGGCCAGCGGCGGAAAGCCAGCCTTCTTCAAATCGTGCTCGACACAGTCCAGCACCCGGCTCGGAACCCGCATCAGGCGGATCCAGGCGGCGGTCGCCTCGGTCGATAGCTTGCGTTTCATGGTCTAGCCCATAAGGTCCCGGAACAAAGTCTACCGCACTGAATGCATCTGCATCAATCTTGACTATTCCATGCAGGTGCATGTAGGCAATCCCTCTCCGGATACCAAGAACAAGGGAAGGAAATACCCCATGAAACTCTATTATGCCCCCGGCGCCTGCTCGCTCTCCCCCCATATCGCTCTCCTCGAAGCCGGCCTGCCCTACGATCTGGTCAAGGTCGATTTGCGCGCCAAAAAGCTCGAAAACGGTGACGATTTCCTGAAAGTGAACCCCAAGGGCCAGGTGCCCGCGCTGGCGCTCGACTCCGGCGAACTGGTCACCGAGGGACCGATCATCATCCAGATGATCGCCGACAAGGTCGCGGACAAGAAGCTGGCGCCGGCCCGCGATTCCAACGAGCGCTACAAGCTGCTGGAATGGCTGAACTACATCACGACCGAGCTGCACAAGAACCTCGGCCCGATGTTCTCGCCGGTGCTCGTCGACGACGCCAAGGCCTTCTTCAAGGACCGCGCGATGGGCAAGTTCAAATATGTCGAGAGCCAGCTTGCCGGTCACGACTACCTGATAGGCAACCAGTTCACGGTCGCCGACGGCTACCTCTTCACCATGATCATGTGGGCGACCGACCGGCTCGGCTTCGATCTCTCCGGCCTGCCCCACCTGACGGCCTACAAGGCCCGCGTCGCCGCGCGCCCGCACGTGCAGGAAGCGCTGAAGAAGGAAGGCCTGCTGAAGGCGGCGTAAGCCTTCAGTCAGTGGAAATAGCGAAAGGGCCGGATCGATGATCCGGCCCTTTTTTATTTGATGCGTAGCCCGGATGAAGCTCAGCGCAATCCGGGGCTTTCACAAGGCGGAGAGGCTGTCCCGGATTTCGCTGCGCTCCACCTCTTACTCCGCGGCCTGCGCCGCCGGTTTCTTCGGCGGAAAGCGGCCGTAGAAGGTTTCGCCCTTGGCCGCCATCTCCTCCAGCAGCTTCGGCGGCGTGAAGCGCGAGCCGTATTTGGCCTCGAAGGTGTGGCAGAGTTCGACGAACTTCTTGGTGCCCATGAAGTCGATATAGGACAGCGTGCCGCCGGTGAACGGCGCGAAGCCGAAGCCGAGGATCGAGCCGACATCGGCCTCGCGGACGTCGGTGATGACGTGGTCCTCGACGGTGCGCGCGGCTTCCACCGCCTGCGCCACCAGGAAGCGCTGCTTCAGCTCCTCGACGCTGAGCGTATCAGGATCGAGATGCTTCGGCTGCAAATCAGCGAGGCCCGGCCACAGGCTCTTCTGGCCCTTGCCCTTCTCGGGATAGTCATAGAAGCCCTTGCCGTTCTTGCGGCCGAAGCGGCCCTGCTTCTCGACCATCTCGACGATCAGCTTCTTCTGCGCCTGGTCGACCGCGTTGGGGCCGAGATCCGCTTCGGTCGCCTTGGTGATCTTGAGGCCGAGGTCGAGCGCGACCTCGTCCTGCAGCGACAGCGGCCCGACCGGCATGCCCGCCATCTTGGCGGTGTTCTCGATCATCGCCGGCGGCACGCCTTCAAGCAGCATCTCGTTGCCCTCGGCGATGTAGCGCATCACGCAGCGATTGGCGAAGAAGCCCCTCGAGTCGTTGACCACGATCGGGGTCTTGCCGATCGCGCGCACATAATCCAGCGCGGTCGCCAGCGCGACGTCGCCGGTGTTCTTGCCCTTGATGATCTCGACCAGCATCATCTTCTCGACCGGCGAGAAGAAATGGATGCCGAGGAAGCGGCCCTGGTCCTTGAACTCCTCGGCCAGCGAGTTGATCGGCAAGGTCGAGGTGTTGGAAGCGAAGATCGCGCCCGCCTTCAGCAGCGGCTGCGCCTTGGCATAGGTATCCGCCTTGATCTTGCGGTCCTCGAACACGGCCTCGATCACGAGGTCGCAGTCGCTGATCGCGTTATAATCTGCAGTCGCCGAGATGCGCGACAGGATGGCGTCGCCGGCGTCCTGCTTCATGCGACCCTTGGCGATCAGCCCGTCGATCACGGTCTTGGCATGGCCCCTGCCCTTGTCGGCGCTGTCCTGGTCACGGTCGACCAGCACGACGTCGATGCCGGCCTGCGCCGAGACGAAGCCGACGCTGGCGCCCATGAAGCCGGCGCCGATCACGGCGAGCTTCCTCACCTTGGTCGGCGGCACATTGTCGGGACGACGCGCGCCCTTGTTCAATTCCTGCATCGACAGGAACAGCGAGCGGATCATCGCAGCGGCTTCGTTCGAGCGCAGGATCTTGGTGAAGTAGCGCGACTCGACACGCAGCGCGGCGTCGATCGGCAACTGCAGGCCCTCATAGACGCAGCTCATGATGGCGCGCGCGGCCGGATAATTGTCGTAGGTCTCGCGGCGATAGATCGCGTTGCCGGCCGGGAACATCTGCATGCCGGCCTTGGAGAACACCGGACCGCCGGGCAGCTTGAAGCCCTTCTCGTCCCACGGCGCAATCGCCTTTCCGCCGCCCTTGATCCAATCCTTCGCGGCCTTGATCAGGTCGGCCGCGGGAACGATGGCGTGGATCAGATTGAGCGCTTTTGCCTTCGCGAGGTTGATCGCCTCGCCCTTGAGCAACAGTTGCATCGCATCCTGCGGCGACACGATGCGCGGCACGCGCTGGGTGCCGCCGGCGCCGGGGAACAGGCCGACCTTGATCTCGGGCAGGCCGAGCCGGGTCTTCGGATTCTCCGCCGCGACACGATAGTGACAGGCCAGCGTGATCTCGAAGCCGCCGCCGAGCGCCAGGCCATTGATGGCGGCGACCCACGGCTTGCCTGAGGTCTCGATCGAACGGAACAGCTGCGACATCTGGCGGCTCTGGTCGAACAGCATCTGGTTCGCGGCTTCCTCGCCCTTCTCCTTCAGGAGCTGAACGTAGCTGCGGTTCATGCCCTCGAGCATCGAGAGGTCGGCCCCGGCGCAGAAGGCGTCCTTGGCCGAGGTGATGACGACGCCCTTGATCGCGGCATCGGCCGTGGTCTGCTTGATGATCTCCCCGATCTCATGGGTCGAGGTATCGTCAAACACGTTCATCGAGCGGCCCGGAATATCCCAGGTGACCAGCGCAATGCCGTCGGCGTCGGTTTCGAACTTGAAATTCTTGTAAGCCATGTTGTTCGCTCCCCTTCGCCTTAAACCCGCTCGATGATGGTGGCGGTGCCCATGCCGCCGCCGATGCACAATGTCACCAGCGCTGTCGACTTGTTGGTGCGTTCCAACTCGTCGAGCACGGTGCCCAAAATCATCGCGCCGGTCGCACCAAGCGGATGACCGAGCGCGATCGCGCCGCCATTGACGTTGATCTTGGCATTGTCGATGTCGAAGGCCTGGATGTAGCGCAGCACCACCGAGGCAAAGGCCTCGTTGAGTTCGAACAGGTCGATGTCCGACTTCTTCATGCCGGAACGCTCGAACAGCTTCTCGGTGACGTCGACCGGGCCGGTCAGCATCATCGCCGGCTCCGAGCCGATATTGGCGAACGCCCGGATTTTCGCACGCGGCTTCAGGCCGTGTTTTGCACCCGCCTCCTTGCTGCCGAGCAGCACCGCGCCGGCGCCGTCGACGATGCCGGACGAGTTGCCGGCGTGATGCACGTAATTGACCTTCTCGACCTCGGGATGCGACTGGGTCGCGACCGCATCGAAGCCGGCCATGGCCGCCATCGCGGCAAACGCCGGCTGCAACTGCGCCAGCGACTGCATCGTCGTGGTGGGGCGCATGTGCTCATCCTTGGCAAGGATGGTGAGGCCGTTGAAATCCTTCACCGGCACCACGGACTTGCTGAAGCGGCCTTCGTCCCAGGCCTTCGCCGCGCGCTGCTGGCTCTGAACGGCGTACGCGTCGACGTCGTCGCGCGAGAAGCCGTATTTGGTCGCGATCAGGTCGGCCGAGATGCCCTGCGGCATGAAATAGGCCGGCACCGCCATCGAGGGATCCATCGGCCAGGCGCCGCCGGAGGCGCCGATGCCGACGCGGCTCATCGATTCCGCGCCGCCGCCGATCACGAGCTCATGCTGGCCTGCCATGATCTGCGCTGCGGCGAAATTCACGGCGTCGAGGCCGGAGGCGCAGAAGCGGCTGATCTGCACGCCCGGCACCTTCTCACCCAGACCGGCGTTGAGCGCGGCGAAGCGCGCGATGTCGCTGCCGGCCTCACCGACCGGATCGACCACGCCGAGCACGACGTCGTCGACGGTGTCTTCGCGGAGATTGTTGCGGTCCTTCAGCGCCTTCAGCGGCACGGTGGCGAGTGCCAGCGCGGTGACTTCGTGCAGCGCGCCGTCGGACTTGCCGCGGCCGCGCGGGGTGCGAACGTGATCGTAGATGTAGGCCTCAGGCATGACGCCCTCCTTATATGAGGATCATAATATATAGCCGAACGGAGCGCCGCCGCAGGGGGTGCGGCGACAAATTATTCAGAATGCTTCCGCGGCCAGTTCCATCGTGGTCGCGCTGCCGCTCTGGATCCGGGCCAGATGCACGGTGGTCTCCGGCAGCAGCTTCTCCATGAAGAAGCGGCCGGTCACGAGCTTGGTGGTCAGGTAAGGCGACGCGTTGCCGGCGGCGATCTTGTCCTGCGCCACCTTGGCCATCTTCGCCCACATGAAGGCCATCGCGACGAGGCCGAACAGTTTCATGTAGTCGGTCGCGGCGGCTCCGGCATTGTCGGGTTTGGTCAGCGCATTCTGCATGAGCCAGCCGGTCGCCTGCTGCAGATGACCGAGCGCAGCCGAGAGCGGGGTGATGAGTGGCTTCATCGCCTCGTCGCCGCCATGCTCCTTGGCGAAGGCGCCGACTTCGCCAAAGAACGCCATCGCGGCGCGGCCGCCGTCGCGCGGCAGCTTGCGGCCGACCAGGTCGAGCGCCTGGATGCCGTTGGCGCCCTCATAGATCATCGCGATGCGTGCGTCGCGCACGAACTGCTCCATGCCGTGCTCGGCGATGTAGCCATGACCGCCGAACACCTGTTGCGCCGAGACCGTGTTGGCGAAGCCGGTGTCGGTCAGCACGCCCTTCAAAACCGGCGTCATCAGCCCCATGTGATCGTCCGCCTCCTGGCGATCCTTCGGATCGCTGGAACGATGGGCAACGTCGCTCTTCAGCGCGGTCCACACCACCATCGCCCGCGCCGCCTCGTTGAAGGCGCGGATGCTGAGCAGTGCGCGGCGGATGTCAGGATGCACGATGATCGGATCGGCCGGCTTGTCGGCCGCCTTCGCGCCGGTCAGCGACCGACCCTGCAGGCGCTCACGGGCATAGGCGACCGCGTTCTGATAGGCGACTTCGGACTGCGCGAGGCCCTGCACGGCGACGCCGAGGCGGGCCTCGTTCATCATCACGAACATGCCCTGCATGCCCTTGTTCTCTTCGCCGATCAGCCAGCCGGTGGCGCTGTCGTAGTTCATCACGCAGGTGGAATTGCCGTGGATGCCCATCTTGTGCTCGATCGAGCCGCAGGAGACGCCATTGCGCGCGCCGAGCGAACCGTCGGCATTGACCAGCACCTTGGGGACGACAAAGAGCGAAACGCCCTTGATGCCGGCCGGCGCGCCTTCAATTCGCGCCAGCACCAGATGGATGATGTTGTCGGTGAGGTCGTGCTCGCCGGCGGAGATGAAGATCTTTGTCCCTGTGATCTTGAAGCTGCCGTCGACCTGACGCGCCGCCTTGGTGCGCAACAGGCCGAGATCGGTGCCGCACTGCGGCTCGGTCAGGTTCATGGTGCCGGTCCATTCGCCGGCGATCATCTTCGGAAGATAGGTCTTCTTTTGCTCGGGAGTGCCGTGCACCACGAGCGCGGCGGTCGCGCCCATGGTGAGCCCGCCATACATCGCGAACGCCATGTTGGCGGAGATCTGGAATTCGTTGACCGCCTGGGAGAGCGTCACCGGCAGGCCCTGGCCGCCATATTCAGTCGGCGCCGACAGCCCGAGCCAGCCGCCGTCAGCGACCTGCTTGAAGGCTTGCTTGAAGCCCTTTGGCGCGGTGACGCTGCCGTCGTCATTGTGCTTGCAGCCTTCGAGATCGCCGACACGGTTGAGCGGCTGCAGCACCTCCTCAGCTAGCTTGGCAGCCTCGCCGAGGATCGCCTCGCGGACGTCCGCCGACGCATCGGAGAAGCCGGGAAGATTGTCGTAGCGATCGATCTGGAAGACGTCGTTGAGCAGGAAATTGACGTCTTCAATGGGGGCCTTGTAGGTCGGCATACTTGTCTCCCGGCTGACTCGCGGTCGCAGTGGCGACTGACGCAGAGCACTTGTGCTTGTTCGTTGGAGTGGACCTTATCCGGTTCCGGAGGTCCGCGGCAGGTACTATCGGGACGGTGATTGCGACGTTGCGCCGCCCGTCTGCTTCATCAGCTCATCTCCCATCAACCGATGCAGCAGGTTGATGCCCTTGAGCGGACGCACCATCACCTTGAAATGCGTGATCCGGCCTTCAGCGTCGAACGAGATGATGTCGACGCCGTTGATCTTGATGCCGTCGATCTCGTTCTCGAATTCGAGCACGGCGCCGGTGTCGTTGGTCCATTCGCCCAGATATTTGAAGGTCGGGCCGCCGAGCACCTTGGCGGCGCCGGTCAGATATTTGAAGGTGATGTCGCGGCCGCGCTGCGGCGTGTGCACGACAGGGCTTTCGAACACCGCATCGGGATGCAGCAAATCCCACAGCGCAGCGGTGTCGTGCGACTTCATGTAGGCGTACCACTTGTCGAGGCCCGGTCTGCTCATCGGACGTCTCCTGCGGTGGGTTGGGAAGCTTGAACACCGATCCGCGGCCGCGACAGCGGCGGCACGCCGATCACCATATGCATATTGACGCATATGCATAGTAACGCATAAAGTCAAGCGAACTCGGGACTAGGCCTTGGCAACTGAGATGGAGGTGGGCGTTGGCACTCGGTGACGCAATCCTCGCCTGCCTCACGGAACGTCCGATGACGGGCTATGAGCTCGCCAAGACGTTTGACGCCTCGATCGGCTTCTTCTGGAAGGCCGACCATCAGCAGATCTACCGCGAGCTGTCCCGGTTGCGCGACAAGGGCCATGTCCAGGGCCGCGAGGTGGTGCAGTCGGGCAAGCCCAACAAGCTGGTCTATACCCTGACGCCGGAGGGCCGTGCGGCGCTGAAGCACTGGGCGGCGCGGCCAAGCGTGCCGCCGTCGATCAAGGACGACCTCCTGGTCCGACTCTACGCGCTCGACACCGTCGACATCGAACCCTTGCGCACCGACCTCATGGCACGGCTGGAACATCACCGCGACCGCTATGAACGCTATGAACGCCTGCTCAACAAGCGCTTTGCGGACGGCACAGCGCCGCCGGCCGACCTCGGCAAGATGCTTAGCCTGCGCCTCGGGATGCGCCATGAGCGTGTGGTGGTGGAGTGGTGCGAGGAGGCGCTCGATGCACTGTCGGCGATCTCCCAGCGCGGCAATTTGCTGCCCCTCGACGACAAGCGCGAGAGCAGCGGCTAGGCACTGCTCTGTCCCTGGGGCGCCCTGTCCTGATCCGGCGCATCCGGTTCCCGGATTCCCAACTTTAAGGCTCGCCGGTCCCATTCCTTAACCCGTTATTTACCGTGACGGGAAAAAGTCAGCAGCTGAGGCAGACGACCCGCGCAGAATTCGATTGTCTCTTAACTGGGATGCGCGGGGAGGCTGCAGGCGCAGGGTGTGGCGCCGGAGTCGGGACCGGACGAAATCATGAATTCGCGCGTATCGTGGAGTGTTGACGGCATCGATCCCTCCGTCCGCGAAAGGGCCGAGGCGGCTGCGCGCCGTGCCGGCATGTCGCTGAACGATTGGCTCAATTCCACCGTCGGCGAAGCCAGCCCGCCGGATTACCGCGCGGCCCACGAACTGCAACAGCAGCAGCAACGGCCGCCGATGCCGAGCCGCGAGCGAAGCGACGTTGCCGATATCCACCAACGTCTCGACGCGATCACCCGCCAGATCGAACAGATTTCCACCCCTGCCCCTTCGCCTGCCCCCGCGTCGCGCAGCGACGCGCGCCCGGACGTGCCGCGCGGTCAGCCGACCGTCGCCCGCCAGCTCAATGACGCCATCTCGCGCCTCGACGCGCGACTGTCGCAGATTTCCCGGCCGCAACCGGTCCGTGAGCCGCAGCTGCAAGACCGGCCGAACCCGGATCGGCAGATGCCGAACCCGGATCGCCAGATTCAGGATCGGCAGCGCCAGGAGGATTTGGTCGAGCGCGCCGCCGCGCAGGTCTATCGCCCCTCGCCGCCGCTGAGCCCGGCCTCGTTCGATTCCGCGATCGCCGAGATCGCCGCGCGCCAGAACGAACTCGACGCCGCCGCTCCGCGCCAGATGCCACCGCGCAGCGCACCGCCCATGGCGCCCGCGGCTACACCAACGCCGCCCGCGGCGCCGCCGATGGCCGCCTATGCGCCGCCGGCCGCCCCGGTTGCACCTGCCGGACCCGATTTCTCCTCGCTGGAGCGGCATCTGCTCAAGATCACGAGCCAGATCGAGGCGATGCAGCGGCCCGACCATATCGAGCAATCGATCGCCGCGTTCCGCGGCGAGCTTGCCGACATCCGCCAGGCCATCACCGAAGCGATGCCGCGCCGGGCGATCGAATCGATCGAGAACGAAGTCCGCTCGCTGCATCGTCGCATCGACGAGATCCGCCAGGAGAGCGGCAACGGCAACGGCCAGGCCATTGCCGGAAT
Organism: Bradyrhizobium sp. LTSPM299; assembly: GCF_000938235.1. NCBI lineage: Bacteria > Pseudomonadati > Pseudomonadota > Alphaproteobacteria > Hyphomicrobiales > Nitrobacteraceae > Bradyrhizobium > Bradyrhizobium sp. LTSPM299. The sequence goes on along the minus strand of NZ_JYMU01000049.1, from coordinate 24,316 downwards.
CGAACGCGCCCTCTCCGAGATCCGCGAGGTGCTGCGCACGCTGACCCCGGCCGAGCAGCTCACCGGCTACGACGAGGCGATCCGCAATCTCGGCGGCAAGCTCGACATGATCCTGCGCGCCAATGACGATCCGTCCACGGTGCAGCAGCTCGAGGGTGCGATCGCAGCGCTGCGCGCCATCGTCTCCAACGTCGCCTCCAACGACGCGCTGGTGCGGCTGTCCGACGACGTGCAGACGCTGTCGACCCGGGTCGACCAGCTTTCGCGAATGTCACGCTCCGAGGGCAATGGCGATGCGTTCGCCGTGCTGGAGCAGCGCATCGCAGCGCTCACCTCGACGCTCGAAGGCCGCGAGCGGCCGGTCGGCACCGACAATACCGACGCCATCGAAGGTGCGGTGCGCACGCTCTCGGAGCGGATCGATCGCCTGCAGGTCGGCAATGACAGCGCATCGGCGTTCGCCCATCTCGAGCAGCGCGTCTCGTATTTGCTCGAACGGCTGGAGACGTCCTCGTCCGACCAGCGCCCCGGCAATCTCGGCCGGGTCGAGGAAGGGCTGCATGACATCATGCGGCACCTCGAGGCCCAGCACGCCCATATCGCCTCGCTCGCCGACGCCACCCGCAACATCAACGTCTCCGCGCCGCAGCCGATGATGGACTCGGGCCTGGTCGACCTGATGAAGCGCGAGCTGTCCGACATCCGCTTCAGCCAGTCCGAGACCGATCGCCGCACCCAGGACTCGCTGGAGACCGTTCACAACACGCTCGGCCATGTCGTCGACCGTCTGTCGATGATCGAGAACGATCTGCGCGCGGTACGCACTGCGCCGCCCCCGGCACCGCCTGCGCCAGTCGAAGCGCGGGTCGAGATGCCGCGGATGGAGATGCCGCGCGCAGCGATGGCGCAGCCGATCGCGCAACCCAAACCTGAATCGTACAAGCCTGAATCGTACAGGCCTGAGCCGTATAAACCCGAACTGCCCAATCCTGCTCTCGCGCAGGAGCATTTCGCGGCCGCGCCGCGCGAATTCCATGCCGCGGAGCCGCAGGTCTCCGCACCGCCGCCGCTGCCACCGATTCCGCCGCGCGCCATTAGCGAGATCCTTGAGCCGCATGCCGCGCCCGCGCGCGCTGCGATCGCGCCGGAACTGCCGCCAGATCATCCGCTCGAGCCGGGCACGCGTCCCTCCGGGCGCATGTCGTCGCCGTCGGAGCGGATTGCCGCGTCCGAGAGCGCGATCAGCGATCTTCCAGCGGCCAAGAAGGAGCCGGTCTCGACGTCGAGCTTCATCGCCGCGGCGCGCCGCGCGGCGCAAGCTGCCGCTGTGCAACCCGTCAACGAGAAGGCTTCGCGCGCCGCCAGCAAGGCTGCCGCCAAGGCAAAAGCCGAGAAGGCCAAGAATGCCGACAAGGCTCCAGACAAGCCTGCGATCAAGGCTGATGCCGCCGAGGGCCAGCCGTCGACCATCACCTCCAAGATCCGCTCGCTGCTGGTCAGCGCGAGCGTGGTCGTGATCCTGCTCGGCACCATCAAGATGGCGATGAACCTGCTCGACACCGGCTCGACACCGCAGATGCCGGCGGTGGAAAGCAGCGAGCCGGCCGCAGCTCCAACACAGCCGCCTGCCGACACCTCCGGCGCTCCGGCGCCGGCCGCACCATCTGCGCCCGCGCCGTCGATGACCTCGCCGACCCCGCTCGGCCGGCAATCCAACAACGTTTCCGCGCCCAACACGCTCGACAGCGCACAGGTCACGATCCCGCCGGCGCCGGCGGCGGTCCCCGTCGCGGCGTCGCCGGTCAGCGCCAACGACATCACCGGCACGATTCCGACCGTACCGGTCGTCACCGGCAAGCTCGCCATGATCCAAATCCCGCCGGGCGAGAAACTGCCTGACGCGATCGGCGGACCGTTGCTGCGTTCCGCCGCGCTGAAGGGCGATCCGACGGCGGCCTATGAGGTCGGCATGCGCTATGCCGAGGGCAAGGGCATCGCCGCCAATCTCGACGAAGCCGCCAAATGGTATGGCCGCGCAGCGCAGGCCGGCGTGGTGCCTGCGATCTTCCGGCTCGGCACCTTCTATGAGAAGGGCCTCAGCATGAAGCGCGACGCCGACATGGCGCGGCGCTACTATGTGCAGGCCGCCGAGCGCGGCAACGCCAAGGCGATGCATAACCTCGCCGTGCTCGACGCCGACGGTGGCGGCAAGGGCGCCGACTACAAGAGCGCGGCGCAGTGGTTCCGCAAGGCCGCCGACCGCGGCGTCGCCGACAGCCAGTTCAACCTCGGCATCCTCTATGCCCGCGGCATCGGCGTCGAACAGAACCTGGCCGAGTCGTTCAAATGGTTCAGCCTGGCAGCTGCCCAGGGCGATGCCGATTCCGGCCACAAGCGCGACGATATCGCCAAGCGGCTCGATCCGCAGTCGCTGGCCGCCGCGAAGCTCGCGATCCAGACCTTCACGCCCGAGCCCCAGCCGAGCGACGCGGTCAATGTCCCGGCCCCGACCGGCGGTTGGGACAGCGCCACCGCGCAGCCGGCTCCGGCTCCCGCAAAGCCGGCCAAGCTGCCGTCCAAGCGAACCGCCGCGCTGGTCGCCCACTAAGGTTCGCGGCGCCGTCCGGCGTCGTTGTCCTGCCCCTCCCCAATCGTGTAGATAGGCACGAACCGCGAACAGCGCCCGCTACCAGGAGGGATCGCGCTTGTCTGCCGATGACCGCCAGGATGCCGGGGCCGGACTGCACCGTTCGTCGCCAACCGGTCCCCGGACTGCGCCGCCGCGTCAGGTACCGCCTCGCGAAGCCCCACCGCTCAACGCACGTGTCCAACCTCAGCACGGCATCTTCAGGCCCTCCGTGTGGTCCGTGGTGATCTTTGTCCTGCTGCTGTCGGGCATTGGCATTCGTGCCTATCGGGATATGTCGCGGCCGGGAGCCTGGGATTATTCGCGCGAGACCTTTGTTGCGCCGAGCATGAAATCGACGGTCATTGCCAGCGTCGATCTCGACGGCTCGGGCCGAGGCCGGCGCGCGCTCGCGATCAGTGGCGAGATAGGTCGGGCCAGCGCGATCTGGTTCTACGACCAAATCAAGCAGGCGCTGCTCTCGCCAGGTGATGTGATCCTGCTCTCGTCGAATGGGGGCGATCTGGACCAGGGCACGATCATGGGTGAGGTCATCCGCCTACGTGGACTAGCCACCGCGGTCGGCACGGCGGACGCGTCCGGCAAAGTGTACGCGGCGTCCTGCGCCAGCGCCTGCGTGCTGGTCTACGCCGGCGGCAAAACCCGCTACGGCGTTTTTGGATCGCTGCTTGGGGTCCACCGCTTCACCGTAGAAGGACCGCTGAAGGATCCCGTTGCAGAGGGCCAGCGCACCCAGGGCCAATTGCTCGGCTACATGACCAAGATGGGCGATTCTTCGAGGATCGTCGAGCTGATGTCGCAGACCTCGGACATCCGCTGGCTCAATCCGCGGGACGCACTGGCGATGAATCTCATCACCACGCCGATCGAACGGCGCTGAAGTCACGGTGTCATTAATCTGAATCATCAACCACTCCGGAAGGACCTCCGGCGGCATGCGGCAAAAAAGCCGCTGGGACGGATTCTTTAGTCCCTCACCTCGCCGAATTCGGTTATGCAGGGACGCGGCAATCGACCCGCGTTCGCCTGCATCTTGCGCGCCAACCGGATTGTTCTGCCGGAGAAAGCCCGACCAGGACACCACACCGTGACGCGGCCTTGCGCCTGCCTTGCGACGAAACAAGAAGCGACGCGCGTGCAGCTTTACCTCCCGATCGCCGACATTCCGGTCAATGTCTTCCTCATCCTGGCGATGGGCGCGGCGGTCGGCTTCGTCTCCGGCATGTTCGGCATCGGCGGCGGCTTCCTGATGACGCCGCTTTTGATCTTCGTCGGCATCGCGCCCGCGGTCGCGGTCGCCTCCGTCGCCAGCCACATCGCGGCCTCGTCGTTCTCCGGCGCGATCGCCTATTGGCGGCGGCGCGCGATCGACCCGCTGCTGGCGGCGGTGTTGCTGACAGGAGGCACGATCGGCACCGCGCTCGGCGTCTGGACCTTCACTCTGCTGCGCTCGCTCGGCCAACTCGATCTGATGATCGCGCTGTCCTACGTCATCCTGCTGACCACCGTCGGCGGGCTGATGTTCTGGGAGGGCCTGCGCGCGATGCTGCGCGCCCGCCGCGGCGGCCCGGTCACGCTGCGCAAGCCGGGCAGCCATGGCTGGATCCACGGATTGCCGCTGAAAGTGCGCTTCAAGCGCTCCAAGATCTATCTCTCGGTGATTCCCGTCATCGTGGTCGGCCTCGTGATCGGCTTCATCGGCGCTGTGATGGGCATCGGCGGCGGCTTCATCCTGGTGCCGCTGATGATCTATCTTTTGCGCGTGCCGACCTCGACCGTAATCGGCACCTCGATGGTCCTGACCCTCGTCACCATGGTGTTCGCGACCATGTTGCACGCGGTGACCAACCACCTGGTCGACGCGGTGCTGGCGCTGATCCTGATGATCGGCGGCGTGACCGGCGCGCAGTTCGGCGCGCGTGCCGGTCAGAAGATCCGCGGCGAGCATCTGCGCCTGCTGCTCGGGCTTCTGGTGCTCGCGGTCGGCATCCGCTTCGCGGTCGAGCTGGTGATCCGGCCGCAGGATCTCTTCAGCATCCGCGAAACCGGCGGCGGAGGCCCGCCATGAGACGGCGCGCACTGCTCGCGATCATGGGCCTTCTCGCCGCGACGCTTGCGGCCGCGCCTGCCGATGCCGAGCGGCTGATCGTGTCGGTCTCCAACCACCGCGTCACGGTGACGCCGAACTATTCCGGCGGCGAGCTCGTGCTGTTCGGCTCGGTCGAGAAGGACGCCTCGACGCCCGCCAACCGCAGCAATTACGACCTCGTCGTCACCGTCTCCGGCCCGCGCGCCGACATGGTGACGCGGCGCAAGGAGCGCAAATTCGGCATCTGGATCAACACCGACTATCGGCAGTTCCTGCAGGTGCCGGGTTATCTCGCGCTGTTTTCCAACCGCCCGTTCGACGAGATCGCCTCGCCCGAGGTGCAGCGGCGCCAGCAGCTCGGCCTCAACAATGTGCTGCTGATGCAGCGCGTCGGCCCCGATTTCGCCGACGTGGTGCCGAACGACCCGTTCCGCAGCGCCTTCGTGCGGCTGCGCTCGGAGCACGGCCTCTATCGCGAGACGACCTCGGCGGTGACGTTCCTGACGCCGACTTTGTTCCGCACCGGCATTCCGTTGCCGGCCGAAGTGCCGATCGGCACCTACAATGTCGAGATCAAGCTGTTCACCGACGGCGCGCTGGTGACCAAGACCGAGACCGCCTTCGAGATCGTCAAGGTCGGCTTCGAGCAGTTCGTCGCGAACACCGCGCGGCAGAACGGCTTTGTCTATGGCCTCGTCACCGCGTTTATGGCGCTGATGACCGGCTGGATGGCCTCGATCGTGTTCCGCAAGGATTGATTTAAGCGTCCTTCCCTTGCAATGCGCTTCCGAAGGCGTCGCCCAGGATCGAGAGGCCGAGATCGATCTCGTCATCGCTGATCGTCAGCGGCGGTGCGATGCGGAACACGCTGCCCATGCCGGGCAACTGCACGATGTTGGTGCTCAGGCCGAGCTCCAGGCAGCGCTGCGACACCCGCGTTCCGAGCGCTTCGTTGGGCTCCTTGCTGTAGCGGTCGCGCACGATCTCGATGCCCTGCATCAGCCCTCTGCCGCGCACATCACCGATGCATTCGAACCGGTTCTGAAGCGCGAGGAGCCCGTCCCTCAGCCGCGCACCCGCGATTCCAGCGCGCTCGACCAATCTGTCGCGCAGGATGATCTCGATCACCTTCAGCCCGACCGCGGCCGGCATCGGGTCCGACACATGCGTCGTGTAGAACAGGAAGCCACGTTCGTGACAGCGCTCCTCGATTTCGGCTGACGTGATGACCGCGGCCAATGGAAGTCCGGCGCCGAGCGTCTTCGACAAGGTCAGGATATCAGGCACGGCACGATCGCGCTCGAAGGCGAACATGGCGCCGGTTCGCCCGAGGCCCGTCTGTGCTTCGTCGACGATCAGCAGCATGCCCCGCGCGCGACACAGCTCCTTCAGCTCGGCCAGATAGCCCTCCGGCAGATCGATCAGCCCGCCGGAACTGAGGATCGGTTCGGCGATCATGCACGCGAGCGACCCGGTCGATTGGCGGTCGACGAGATCGAAGGCGTAGGCCAACTCGGCCCGCCAATCGGCCGCATTGCCGAAGCGGGGACGATAGGGATTCGGCGTCGGGATCGCGAGCGATCCGACCGGCGCGGGACCATAGCCCTTGCGGCCGGCCGAATAGGTCGTCCCGGCCGCACCTGATGTCATTCCGTGCCAGGACTGCGCGAACGCGACGGTCTCGAAGCCGCCGGTGAAAAGCTTCGCCATCTTGATGGCAGCCTCGTTTGACTCAGCCCCCGTGCTCAGCAGCATGACGCGATCAAGCCCCGGCGGCAGCAGCTCCGCGAGTTTTTCAGCCAGCGAGACCACCGGGCGCGTCAGCATGCCGCTGAAGAGATGATCGAGCCGTTCGGCATATTCACTGATGGTCCGGACGATCTCCGGGTGACCGTGGCCAAGCACGGCGCTCATCTGGCCGGACGTGAAATCCAGGATGGCACGGCCGTCGGCGTCATAAACGAACGATCCGGAGGCGCGCTCGATGATGACAGGAGCGAACGTTCCGCCATACCTGATGAGGTGACGCCGCGCCCGATCCCAAAAGGATTTGTCGTCATTTCCAGCCATGCCCGTCCCCTTGCTGCAGAGTCGCCGCGATTCAAACGCTCGCAGATCATCCTATGCATACACTGGCGCAATGACATTGCGATTTGAGATGCACTTCGCCGCTCAATCTGCAATAAATTGCGCAAAATACGAGAAATGCGAAAAGAATGGGAACCACGATGCTGCTTGACGAGATCGACCGGAAAATCCTCGACGTGCTCCAGGTCGAGGGGCGCATCACGAATCTCGAGCTGGCCGAACGGATCGGCCTCTCGTCCGCCCCCTGCATGAGACGCGTCCGGACGCTCGAAGATGCCGGCGTCATCGGCTCCTATGTGGCGCTGGTGGACCCTGCTCGCGTAGGGCTCGGGTTCGACGCGATCGTCGAAGTCCGCCTCAAGCAACAGAACAGGGAATCCTTCGAACGCTTCGAGAAGAAGGTGATCGGCCTTGCGGAGGTCGTCGAGTGCTGCATGATTGCCGGCGATTGGGATTACTCGCTGCGGGTCGTGTCCTCCGACCTCGCACGCTACCAATCGTTCATCCTCGACCGCCTCATGCATCCGGACACCGATATCGCGAGCTACCGCACGACCATCATCCTGCGAAAGAACAAATCGACGACAAAGATCGACACCTCTCTGTTTTGAGCGGTGATGACGGCGCGATAACTTAAAAAAGCAGCCCCACTCCCATCGCGATCACGCTGAGCGCCATCGCCCCGGTCGAGAGCCAGCCGAGCCAATAGAGCCAACCGCCGATCACGAAACGGCCCATCACCTCCTTGTGGCGTGCCATCACCATCAGCAGCACCATCACGGGAATAGCGAGCACACCATTGACGACCGCGCTCCAGTACAGCGCCGAGATCGGATTGATCGGGGTGAAGTTGAGGGCGATCCCGATCGCGCCCGACAGCGCCAGCACCGAATAGAACGCGATCGCTTCCTTTGGCTTGCGCGCCAGGCCGACCGACCATCGCCCTGCCTCTCCGACCGCGTAGGCCGTCGCACCCCCGAGCACGGGGATCGCCAACAATCCGGTCCCGACGATGCCGAGCGCGAAGATCACCTCGGCAAGCGGCCCGGCGATCGGCCGCAGCGCCTCGGCAGCCTGCGCCGAGGTCTGGATGTCGGTCTTTCCCGCAGCGTGCAGCGTTGCGGCCGCGGTGACGATGATCGACAGCGCGATCAGGTTGGAGAACGCCATGCCGACGATGGTGTCGGCGCGGATCCGGGAGAATTCCTGCCGCGCGCCATAGTGCCGCTCGATCAGTGGATGCTTCCTGGTGTCGATGCGCTGCTCCTCGGCTTCCTGCGACGCCTGCCAGAAGAACAGATAGGGCGAGATCGTGGTGCCGAAGATCGCGACAATGGTCGTGAAATAATCCGGGCTCCAGGTGAAACGCGGCACCAGCGCGCCGGCCAATGCTTCGCCCCACGAGACCTTGGCGAAGGCCAGCGCCGCGACATAGGCGAACAGGCTGAGCGTCAGCCATTTCAGCACCGCGACGTAGCGCTTGTAGTCCATGAAGATCTGCGCGGCCACCGAAGTCACGCCGAACAGCACGACGTAGAGGATGGCGGGACCGCCGACCAGAAGCTTCGACGCATCCGCCATGGCGGCGAGATCGGCTGCGATGTTGATGGTGTTGGCGATGAACAGCAGCGCGACGACAACGACCAGCAGCCAGGGCGGATAATGCCGGCAGACATTGCCTGAAATGCCGTGTCCGGTGACGCGGCCGACCCGCGCGGAAATCTCCTGGATCGCCACCATCAGCGGGAAGGTCAGCAGCATGGTCCAGCCGATGCCGTAGCCGAGCTGCGCGCCGGCCTGGCTATAGGTGCCGATCCCCGACGGATCGTCGTCGGATGCGCCGGTGATCAGGCCGGGGCCGAGCGCCTTCGCGACATATTTGAGGCTGAACGGCTCGCGCGCAGCTTTCGCCGCCGTGCTGCCGGGCTTGGTGCTGCCGGGCTTGGCGTTGTGCTCCGGTGAGGTCTGTCTGTGCTGCGTCATGCCCGGTTCCGGCCCGTTCGACAACGGACCGGTACCGGCATGGTTCCATGAATGAAACTCGCGCAGACAATCACGCACCCCGATGCGCTGGAGCCGCCGGACGGGTCACCAGATAAATGCCGATCGCGACCGGAACGATCCCGAGCAAATCGCGAAATTCGACGTGTTCGCCGAGCACGAAGAACGCGAACAGCATGGCGAGCGGCGGCATCAGGAAGTGATAGGCGCTTGCGGCGGTCGCGCCGCACACTTTCAGGAGGTGAAACCAGATCAGATAACCGAGGATCGAGCCGCCCAGCACCAGGAAGGCGAAGGCTCCCGCAAGCCGCGCGCTCGGTACGATGTCGCTGACATCGGAGAACGCGAAGGCGAACGGCATCACGGCGAGCCCGCCGGCGATGTTCTGGATGCCGTTGCCGATCCACAGGCTGCCCTTGGGCGCCAACAGCTTGAACAGGATGGTGCCGGTCACGATCGAGGCGAGTGACGCCAGCGTGAACAGGATGCCATGCGGATTGTCCGTGCCGACTTTCATACGATGCCAAACGATGAATGCAACGCCGGCGATGCCGAGCAGCAGGCCCGCGACCTTGCGCCAGGTCAGCGCCTCGCCGAGGACTAGCGCGGCCAAGACGGCGGTGAACACGGGATTGGCCGAGACGATCAGGCCGCCGAGACCTGCCGACACCGTCTTCAGCCCGGTATAACCGAGGCCGAGATAGAGCGCGTTGTTGGCGACGCCGAGCACGGCAAACACCGCAGCGTCGCGCCAGGTGAGATCCCAGTGATCTCGGCGCAGCAACGAGACGGCGAGAATGATGATGCCGGCCAGCGAAAACCGCGCGGCGAGCAGGATCAGCGGCGGGCAATCGGTGACGCCGATCTTGCCGGCCACGAAGGCGAAACTCCAGAGCAGGCAGAACAGGGCAATCAGGAACGGCAAGGCGGTGAAGCGGGGGCGGGGCATCGCGACGGCGGGGGCGACTGACATGGGGGTTCTCCTTCCTCCACGATCTAGGTCCGCACCTTGATATTTGGAAATTAAATGATAAACTGACATGCAGTGGATTTTCGAATGGAGAGCTGCCATGCTCGACCTGGAGCTGCTGCGCAGTTTCGTCTCGGTGGTCGATGCCGGCGGCTTCACCCGCGCCGGCGTGCGGGTGCACCGCACGCAATCGACGGTCAGTCAGCAGATCAAGCGGCTCGAGGAGGATGTCGGCCAGCCGCTCCTGATTCGCAGCGGCAAGGATGTGACGCCGACCGAAGCCGGCGAGCGCCTGCTGTCCTATGCAAGGCGGCTGCTGGCGCTCGCTGAGGAAGCGCGCGATGTGGTGTCGCGGCCCGGCAATGAGGGCGCGATCCGGCTCGGGGTTCCGGAAGATTTCGCCGCCTTCCGGCTGGCCAAACTGCTTGCGGCGTTCTCGCGTTCGCATCCCGCGTTGCGGCTCGACGTCCGCACCGACCAGAGCACCCAGCTCCGCCGCGACCTCGAACGCGGCGAGCTCGATCTCGCGCTGTTCAAGCGCGCGGCGGGAGAAAAAGGCGGCATCGCCGTGTGGCCGGAGCGCGTGCATTGGGTCACCAGCAAGCAGCATCCGCGCGATACCAATGTGGGATCGGTGCCCCTAATCGGCTTTCCGCCGGGCTGCCTCTACCGCGCCGGCGCGATCCATGCGCTGGAGAGCGCGGGGCGCAACTGGCACATGGCCTATACGTCGTCGAACCTCTCCGGCATCCAGGCCGCGATCGCCGCCGGTATGGGCCTGAGCATCCTCGCCGAAATCGCGATCCAGGCCGATCATCGTGTGCTCACCGCAAAAGACGGTTTTGCGCCGATCGACAAGACCGAAGTGGCACTGGTCGCGGCCCCAGATGCCAGCCCCGCGACGCTGCGGCTGGCGGAGCGCCTCGCGGAGTTCTGCGAGACGGTGCAGGCGAAGGCGGCGTAGGGCTGAGTCGCGCGAAAATCTCCGCCGTCATTCCAGGGCTCGCGAAGCGAGAGCCGGAATCCATTCATCCAGAGGCGATGCGGCTCGATGGATTCCGGGCTCGTGCTTCGCACGCCCCGGAATGACGAGAAGGGCTCAATAACACCGCGACGCCGCGAACGCGTGCACGCGATTGTCGCCGAGCACGTGGGCCATGAACGCGGGCGATCCGAACACCTTAGCGAATGCGGCGTCGCGGATGCTCAGGCCGCCGGTGTAGGCGCCGAACGCCGGCATCACCGCGCGTTCACCGTCGCTCGCAAAACAGCGGCGCTCGATCGAGCGGCCGCGGGTCGGTACGCGGGCCTTCGGATGCAGATGGCCGGCGATCTCGCCGCTGGCGCCGGTCGGCTCGTGGCGAAACTTGATCGGGCCGATCGCGACCTCGGTTGCGACCACGCCGCCGAGATCGGACGGCAGCGCCGGATCGTGGTTGCCAGAGATCCAGATCCAGTTGCGCCGGACCTGCAGCGCGGCCAGCGCCTCGCGGTCCGTATCCGACAGCCGTTCATGCGCGTTGCGGTCGTGAAAGCTGTCGCCGAGCGCGATCACCACGCGCGGGTCGTACCGCGCGATCACCGCGGCCAGGCGGCTCAGCGTCGCGATCGTGTCATAGGGCGGCAGCAACACGCCGCGGGCGGCGAAGCTCGAGCCTTTTTCCAGATGCAAGTCGGAGACGACGAGCAGGCGCTGCTCGTCCCAGAACAGCGCGCCGGAAAAATCGGCCACGAAGGAGACGTCCGCGACCGTGATCGTCGAAACGCGCATGTCGTCCAAATCCCCCGAGGCCTGCGCGCTAGCCGTCACATCCTGTTCCCAGCGTTACGTCGTCGCCTCCCGCACGAGTTCCTCGGCTGCTTCGGCCAGAAGTTCGTCGGATGCTTCGCCATAAACTGACTCGCGGCCGATTTCCAGCAGCACGGGGACCGCGAGCGGGGACACGCGGTCGAGGTCCTTGTGGGTGATTCGGCCGTGGATGCGTGACAGCATGTCGCCGAGGCGGCGGAGGTCGAGCAGGCCGGTGGCGGCGTCGGCGCGGGCGGTGCGCAGCAGCACGTGGTCGGCCTGGTGCTTGCGTAACACGTCATAGATCAGGTCGGTCGAGAACAGCACCTGGCGGCGGGATTTCTCCTCGTCGGTGAAGCGGCGCGCGATCAGGCCGGAGATGATGGCGCAGTTGCGGAAGGTGCGCTTCATCAGCGCCGACTCCGCCAGCCACGCCTCGAGGTCGTCGCCGAGCATGTCAGGATCGAACAGCGCGTCGAGATCGAGCTTGCCGTGCCGAATCATGAAGGAGAGATCGCCGACGCCCCACACCGCGAGCGCATATTCATTGGCGACGAAGCCGAGCGGCCGGGCGCGACCTCGTTCCAGCCGGCGCGTCAGGAGCATGCCGAGCGTCTGGTGGGCGAGCCGACCCTCGAACGGATAGCAGACCAGATAATGGCTGCCGCCGCGCGGAAAGGTCTCGACCAGCAGCTCCCGCGCCGCCGGCACACGGGAAAATTTTCGTTGCAGCGACAGCCAGTCATGAACCTGGTCCGGCAGCGCGTTCCAGGCACTGCGGTCATCGAGCAGCTTGCGGACGCGATCGGCGAGATAGGTCGAGAGCGGGAACTTGCCGCCCATGTAGGACGGCACTTTGGCGTCCTTGTCATTGGCGCGGGAGACATAGACCTGGTCCTCGACCAGCGCCTCGTAGCGCACCACTTCGCCGCCAAACACAAAGGTGTCGGCGACCACGAGGCCCTCGATGAAGGCCTCCTCGATCTGGCCCAACATCCGCCCGCCGCGCGCGATCGCGCCCGTCGAACCGCTGCCGCCGGCGCGCGAGCGCACCAGCCGCACCTTCAGCATGGTCTCTTCGACGATGGTGCCGACGTTGAGGCGATAGCTCTGCCGCACCTTCGGATTGGCGACACGCCAGCGGGCCTGCTTGTTCGGCTTGATGCGCGCGAAACGCTCATAGGTCTTCAGCGCGTAGCCCCCGGTCGCGACGAAATCGACGACGTCGTCGAAGTCGGTGCGCGCAAGGTTGGCGTAGGGCGCCGCGGTCTTGACCTCGGCGTAGAGCTCATCCGACAAAAACGGCTCGCCGCAGGCGCAGCCGAGCACATGCTGGGCCAGCACATCGAGCGCGCCGGTGCGCAGCGGCGGCGTATCCTGCGCATTCTCGGCGATGGCATCGATCGCGACGGCGCATTCCAGCACCTCGAAGCGGTTGGCCGGCACCAGGACCGCGCGGGAGGCCTCATCAAGACGGTGATTGGCGCGGCCGATCCGCTGCATCAGCCGCGATGAACCCTTGGGCGCGCCGATATTGATGACGAGGTCGACGTCGCCCCAATCGACCCCGAGGTCGAGCGAGGAGGTGCAGACCACACCGCGCAGCCGACCTGCCGCCATCGCCTCCTCGACCTTGCGGCGCTGCGCGACGTCGAGCGAGCCGTGATGCAGCGCGATCGCCAGCCCATCCTCGTTGATGCGCCAGAGATCCTGGAACAGCATCTCGGCCTGGCTGCGGGTGTTGACGAACACCAGCGTGGTCTTGTTGCGCTTGATCAGCTCGTAGACCTCGGGCAGCGCATGACGCGCGCCGTGGCCCGACCACGGCAGCCGCTCCCTGGTGTCGAGCATCTCGACAACAGGCGGCGCGGCGCCGCCGGCGATGACGACATCGGCGGACGCGCTCTCGCCACCCGGCTGTGGCACCAGGAAACGCGCGAGCTGCTCGGGCTCGGCAACGGTCGCCGACAGGCCGATGGCGCGCACTTGTGGTGCGATTGTCCAGAGCCGCGCGAGCCCGAGCGACAGCAGATCGCCACGCTTCGAGGTGACCAGCGCGTGCAATTCGTCGAGCACGATCCGCTTCAACGAGGCAAAAAGATAAGGCGCATCGTCGGAAGCCAGCAGCAGCGCGAGTTGCTCCGGCGTGGTCAGCAGGATATCCGGCGGATAGCGCCGCTGTCGCTGCCGCCGCGACACCGGCGTATCACCGGTCCGGGTCTCGATCTTGATCGGCAGCCCCATCTCGGCGACCGGTGTTTCCAAGTTGCGCGCGATGTCGACCGCGAGTGCCTTCAAGGGCGAGATGTAAAGCGTGTGCAGGCCGCCGGTGCGCTTCACACTCCGGCCGGTGGACAAAAGGCCTGTTCTTTGCTGATCCCTGGCGCTCGCTGGTAGAGCTCCCTCCCCGCTCAACTCCACCAGCGTCGGCAGAAATCCCGCCAGCGTCTTGCCGGCGCCGGTGGGCGCGATCAGCAGCGCGGAGCGGTCCTCGCGCGCCCTCGCCAGCAGCGCCAGCTGATGGTCACGCGGCGACCAGCCACGCGCGGCAAACCAATCGCGAAACCGGCGCGGCAGCAGGTCGGCCGTTTCCGACGGCGGGACGGAGAAGAGATCGAGCGTCGACACGCCCAAGAGGTAGGTCGTTGCAGTGGGTTCGTCGAGGGTGGAGGCCTCACTGGAGCCACGCCCCCCTCCACGTCGTCCCGGCGAAGGCCGGGACCCATAACCACCGCTCTCCATGATTTAGAAGGCTGCGGCCCCAGCGTCACGCCACAAGATGCATTCGGGGTAATGGGTCCCGGCCTTCGCCGGGACGACGTGGGAGTAACCCTACTCCATCACGGGCTTGTCGGAGATGCTCCAGTCCTTGCCATCGAAGATCGAGATGTAGAGCGTCTTCATCGGTGTGTAGTCGTCGGGGGTGTAGCTGTAATTGACGCCGTCGAGGAAAAACGGCGAGTGGTAGCCCGCGAGCGTGGTGGCCTGCTTCAACACATTGGCGCGGGTCAGCTCGTCGCCGCATCGGCGCAGGATTTCCGCCATCGACGCCACCTGGCCATAGCCAGCAAAGGCGATCGTGTTATCGGGATCGACATTGGGCAGATATTTCTTGCGCAGATCCTCGAACGCCAGCGAATCGGGATCCTTCTCCCAGTGGCCAGGTCCGGCTTCCTTCGAATAGCGGATCGCGACGATATCCTTCGCGTTCTCGAAACCCGCAGCGCTCAGGATCGAGCGGCCGGTCGAGCCCGCCGACAGCAATTGCAGCGGCTTCCAGCCGAGCTCCGCGACTTTCCGGATCGACTGCGACGTCGCCTTGCCGGTGCTGATATTGTAGAAGACATCGGCGCCCGACTTCGAGAGGTTGATGAGCTGCGAATCGACCGTCGGATCGGTGAGATCGTAGGTCTGCTCCAGGATCACCTGCGCGGTGCCCCCGGCATCGGCCAGCACCTTCTTGAAGGGACCGAGGAAGTCGCGGCCGAAATCGTCGTTCTGGTAGAGGATGCCGACCTTGGCATTCGGCTTCACACCGACGACGTGTTTCGCCAGGATGCGCGCCTCGGTCGGATACAGCGGCAGACCCGCCATGGTCCATTTGTTGTTCTTCGGGTCGTTCCACTTCGAGGCGCCGGTGTTGAGCAGCAGCTGCGGCACGCCCTTGGAATTGAGATATTTGTGCACGGCGGTCTGCGGCGCGGTGCCGAGCGAGCCGTAGAGCGCCAGCACCTCCTCCTGCTCGACCAGCCGGCGTGTCGCCTCGACGCATTTCGGCGCGCTATAGGCGTCGTCCATGGTGAGGAATTTGACCTTGCGGCCGTTGATGCCGCCCTTCTCGTTCAGCATCTGGAAATAGGCTTCGCCGACCCGCCCCAACACGCCATAGAGCGAGCCCGGACCGGAATGCGGCACGGTCTGGCCGAGCTTGATCTCGGTGTCGCTCGCGCCCGGATCGTATTTTGAATCGGCGGCCCGGACGAAGGGCGCCGGCAGCACGGAGGCTGCGATGGCCGACAACGCGGTGGCGCCGAACTGGCGCCGTGTCTGTTTTTTCATTGTTTCTCTCCCTGGGGAGCAGGCTCGCATTCCGCCTCGCGCCGGGCAAGCGCGAAGTCACGGCGTCGCGGCGCAATGCCGCGGGACGGGAAATGGGTAGCGTGTAGACCCAAGTTTTGGTCGCGACGGCGGTGGTCGCACATTCATCCTCCCCTGGAGGGGGAGGATCGACGCGAATGCAATGAGCGGCGAGGTGGGGTGAAAGTCCCTCCACTCGGGCACTGCGCGTGCTGTGGGACTTTCACCCCACCCCGCCTCACTTCTCGCTCCGCTCGATGTGAGCCGACCCTCCCCCTCCAGGGGAGGATGAAAGGTTACGGCTTGATCGCGACCGCGACCAAGCCGGGGGCCGGGATGTTATCTTCGTTGCGGGCCGAGAGGTCTTCGAGCTGGGCCAGGATCAGCCCGGCCGCGGCAACGGCCGCGCGGACACAAGCCGCGCTATGCGCGTAGCGCAGCCCGTCGCCGACGATGACGCCCTCGCCGTCATGGGTCTCCGTTGTGAACGCAATCACGCCGCCCGCGACCAGCACGCGCCTCGCCTCCGCGAGCACGGGCCCGAGATCGGCGACATAGATCATCGCATCCGCGGCAAGGATCAGTTCCGCACTGGCGTCAGGCTTGCTCGAAATGCCCATCAGCATGTCGGCGATCTCAAGCTCGGCATAGAGGCCGGTCGAGCGCGCCTTCTCGATCATGCGCGACGAGATGTCGATGCCGGTGAAGCGGTCGACATTCGTGGCGAATGCGCCCGCCGCCAGACCGGTGCCGCAGCCGAGATCGATCGCGTGCTTGAAGAAGGCCGGCTTCTTGGCGGATGCGCGCACCGACAGCACGGCCTTGAACAGCAGCGCCGGGCCGCGATAGTCGAGATCGCCGACCAGGGCTGACTCGAAGCGCGGCGCATATTGATCGAACAGCGTCTGCACATAGGCCGCCGGCATCGCGCTGACAGCCTCGGCGCCGAGTTGCATCAGGCGCAGGCTGGCGCCGTGATGATCCCCGGGATCGGCATCGCGCGCGGCAAGAAAGGCTGCGATGGCCGCCTCGCGCTGGCCGAGCTGCTTACGGATCTCGCCCAGCGTGAACCAGGCGGACGCGAATGCCGGCGCGCGCTCGATCGCCTGTTCGAGCAGGTCCGCGGCGGCCACCAGGTCACCCTTCAATTGCAGGTCGCGCGCGAACTCATAGCGGCGGTCGGCGACGAGATCACCGGAGGACAGGAACAGGCGCGCAGGCATCTTGCAAAGACCGGTCTGGACTCGAACGAAGCTCAAGCCGGCCTATATACAGGAGATGCGCCCGCAAGACATCCTGATGCCCGTTCCAGCCGGCCTCGCCTGCAAGCCCGGCGGCTTCCATATCGATCCTGTGCGGCCGGTCGAGCGCGCGCTGATTACCCACGGCCATTCCGACCACGCCCGCCCTGGCCATGGCGCTGTTCTCGCCACCCAAGAGACGCTCGACATGATGCGGCTGCGCTATGGCGAGGATTTTGCCGGCTCGACGCAAGCGGTCGCTTACGGCGAGGAAATCAGGCTCGGCGACGTCACCGTGACGTTCCACCCCGCGGGCCATGTGCTGGGCTCGGCGCAGATTGCCGTGACCTGCAAGGACACCCGCATCGTCGCTTCCGGCGACTACAAGGACGCGCGTGATCCGACCTGTGCGCCGTTCGAACTCGTGCCCTGCGACGTCTTCATATCAGAGGCGACCTTCGGCCTGCCGGTGTTCCGCCATGGCGATGCGGCAGATGAGGTGAAGAAGCTGCTGGCGTCGGTCAAACTGTTTCCGGAGCGCGCGCATCTGGTCGGCGCCTACTCGCTCGGCAAGGCGCAGCGCGTGATGGCGCTGCTGCGCGAGGCCGGCTACGACGCGCCGATCTATCTGCATGGCGCGATGGAGAAGATCACCACTTATTATCAGGAGTGCGGCATTCCGCTCGGCGAACTCAAGCCCGCGCGCGGCATGAAGAAGGCCGATCTGGCCGGCACCATCACGCTGGCGCCGCCGAGCGCGACATCCGATGTCTGGACGCGCCGCTTTCCCGATCCGGTCACCGCCTTTGCCTCGGGCTGGATGCGGGTGCGCGCTCGCGCCCGGCAGGGCGGCATCGAACTGCCGCTGGTGATCTCTGATCATGCCGACTGGGACGGCCTGACCGCGACAATTGCCGCGACCGGCGCCGGCGAGATCTGGGTCACCCACGGCCAGGAAGACGCGCTGGTGCATTGGTGCAAGACCAAGGGTCTTTCGGCGCGGCCGCTCGATCTCGTCGGCTATGGCGATGAGGATGAAGGCGAGGCAGTGGCCGGCGAGGCCCAGCCCGCCGGCGAGGCCGACGCATGAACCGTTTTGCGCAGTTGCTGGACCGCCTCGCCTACGAGCCCGGCCGCAACAACAAGATCAAGCTTTTGGTCGCTTACTTCCGAGAGACCGAGGACCCCGACCGCGGCTATGCGCTGGCAGCATTGACCGGCGCGCTGTCGTTCAAGCACGCCAAACCGGGATTGATCCGCGACCTGATCACGGAACGCACCGACCCGGTGCTGTTCGGGTTGTCGTATGACTATGTCGGCGATCTCTCGGAGACGGTGGCGCTGATGTGGCTGAAGGCCGAGTTGCCCGCCCACAACAACCCACCCCCACCAACCCTCACCGAGGTCGTCACAACACTTCGCACGCTCGGCAAGGCCGAGTTGCCGGCGCAGCTCGCGCGCTGGCTGGATGAGCTCGACGAGACCGGGCGCTGGGCATTGCTAAAGCTCGTCACCGGCGCGATGCGGATCGGGATTTCGGCGCGGCTGGCCAAGACCGCGGCGGCGGCGCTCGGCGACAAGGACGCGCACGAGATCGAGCTGATGTGGCCGGGGCTAAAGCCGCCCTATCTCGACCTGTTCGCGTGGCTGGAAGGCCGTGGCGACAAGCCCGTCAACCGCGATCCTGCGCCATTCCGCCCGGTGATGCTGGCGCATGCGATCGAGGATGCGGACTTTGCCAATCTCACTGCAGCCGATTTCAGCGCGGAATGGAAATGGGACGGCATCCGCGTCCAGGCGGTGGCCGGCCGTGACGAGCATGGCCAGATCCAGGCGCGGCTCTATTCGCGCACCGGCGAGGATATCACCGGCAGCTTCCCCGACCTTGTCCCGTCGCTGCACCTGCCCGGCGCGATCGACGGTGAATTGCTGGTGCTGCGCGATGGCCGGGTGCAGACCTTCAACGTGCTGCAGCAGCGGCTGAACCGGAAAATCGTCTCGCCAAAACTGATCAAGGAGTTTCCGATCCATCTGCGCGCCTATGATCTGCTGGGCGACGACGACAACGATCTGCGCGAGCTGCCGTTTGTGGAGCGCCGCGCGCATCTCGAAAGCTTCATCGCGAAGCTGAACGATCCGCGGATCGATTTGTCGCCGACGGTTCCGTTCGCGAACTGGGAGGAACTGGCGGCGGCGCGTGCCGATCCGAAAAGCGCCGGCGCCGGCGACGATGCCGACGCGGTCGAGGGCGTGATGCTGAAGCGGCGCGACGCGCCCTATCTGCCGGGACGGCCGAAGGGGTCATGGTGGAAGTGGAAGCGCGATCCGCACATCATCGATGCCGTGCTGATGTATGCGCAGCGCGGCCATGGCAAGCGCTCGTCCTATTATTCCGACTACACGTTCGGCGTCTGGACCCGTGGCGATGCGGGCGACGAGCTAGTGCCGGTCGGCAAGGCCTATTTCGGCTTCACCGACGAGGAGCTGTTGCAGATCGACCGCTTCGTCCGCCGCAACACCACCGAGAAGTTCGGTCCCGTCCGCCATGTCGTGCACGAGCCGGATCAGGGCCTGGTGCTGGAGGTCGCGTTCGAGGGACTGCAACGCTCGCCGCGGCACAAATCCGGCGTCGCGATGCGGTTTCCCCGCATCAGCCGGCTGCGCTGGGACAAACCGCCGCGCGAGGCCGACCGGCTGGAGACGCTTGAACGGATGTTAATGACCATGACCGCGAGTTAATTCCGCAGCCATTGACCGCAGTTCACGGGTTCCCCATCTGCCTCGCCGTGACGTATAATGCGCGGGCGATTCCGCCAGGAGACAGAGATGCAAAACGACGTCAGAGACCTGCCGGCCGGCAACACCGACGGTCTGCACCGCTTTCTCGGCGGTTCGCCGCTCGCGGTGGCGTTCCGGCTGATCCTGCTGTCGATCCTGGTCGGCGTCGTGCTCGCCGCCATCGGCTTCGATCCCTGGAACATCCTCCACAGCATCCGTATGCTGTTCCAGCGGATCTGGGATTTCGGCTTCGATGCGGTCAACTGGGCCTGGCGCTACTTCCTGCTCGGCGCCGTGATCGTGGTCCCGATCTGGCTGCTGTCGCGGCTGTTCGGCACGCCGCGCGGCCGCTGACGAGAGCGTGCGGCCGATGAAATTGCGATTTGTCGGCTGCCCCACTTCTTCGCGATCACATTGCTCTGAGAACAATTCCAGCATGGCCGCGCGACGGATGACGCGATAGAAGCCTGCATCCCTCACAATTGTAGCCATGCACGCGCCCGTTCATCCAAAAATCACGTCGCGCCAGGTGTTCACCATCGCAGGTCCCGCGATGGTCGCGAACCTGACCACGCCGCTGATCGGCATCGTCTCGACCACGGCGATCGGCCGCCTCGACAATGCCGCGCTGCTCGGCGGCGTGGCGATGGCCTCGGTGATCTTCGATTGCCTGTTCTGGCTGTTCGCATTCCTGCGCATGAGCACGCTGGCCTTCACCGCGCAGGCGCTCGGCGCCGGCGAGACGCAGGAATTCTCGGCGATCCTGGTGCGCGGCTTCATTGTCGCCGGCCTGATCGGTACCGCGTTGATCGTGCTGCAAGTGCCGCTCGCGGCCGCTACCTTCGACCTGATGGGCGGCAGCGAGGGCGTGACACGCGCCGCGAAGATCTACTTCATGATCCGGATCTGGTCCGCGCCGCTGGCGCTCGCCAATTACGTCATCCTCGGCTGGCTGGTCGGGCAGGCCCGCGCCAATCTGGCGCTGCTGCTGCAGATCGTGATCAATGTCATCAACGTGGCTGCCACCGTTGTTCTGGTGTCCTACTCCGGAGCCGGCATCGCCGGGGCCGCGACCGCTGCCGTGCTCGCCGAAGCGGTCGGATTCGCGCTCGGCATCGCCGTTGCATGGCGGGTTGCGCAAACAGGTTTTGCGGTTCCGCGCGCGGTCCTGTTCGATCGCGTCAAGCTGATGCGCATGCTGGCCGTCAACCGCGACATCATGATCCGCACCGCGGCGCTGATCGTCGCGTTCCTGTTCTTCACCGCGAAGGGCGCGCGCGCTGGCGACGTCACGCTGGCGGCCAATTCGGTGCTGAACAATTTCCTGCTGGTCTCGGCGTTCTTCCTCGACGGCCTCGCCAACGCCGCCCAGCAGCTCTGCGGCCGCGCCTTTGGCGCCCGCGACGCCAGGGGCTTTTCCGATTCGACCCGGCTGGTGCTCATCTGGGGCGTCGGCTTTGCGCTCATCGTTTCGGTGCTGTTCGCGCTGCTTGGCCCAGCCCTGATCGACCTGATGACGACCAGCGATGCCGTACGCCGCGCGGCGCGCGACTTCCTGCTGTTTGTTGTTCTCGCACCGCTGCCGGGCGTGTTCGCGTTCGGTTTCGACGGCATCTATGTCGGCGCCACCTGGGCGCGCGAGATGCGCAATCTGATGCTGCTGTCGCTGGCGATCTTCTTCGCCATTTGGTGGGCGACGCGCTCGTTCGGCAATGCCGGACTGTGGACCGCGATGATCGCTTTCTACGTCGCGCGCGGCGGATTACAGGGCGCGCGCTATCCGGCTCTTTTCAGGAAGACGTTCGTTACCTCACCGGCCAGTCCTCGGCGGTGATGGTCGCCGCATCGGCGCCGACGATCTCGGAGAGCGAATCGCGTCCCGTCCGCAGCAAGGTCGACGACAGGTCGCGCTTGATGTCCTCGACGAGGCCAATGCCCTTGTAGACCAGCGACGAATAGAGCTGGATCAGGCTGGCGCCGGCGCGAATTTTGGTCAGCGCGGCGCCGCCGGAGTCGATGCCGCCGACGCCGATCAGCGGAAATGCGCCCTCGACGCGCACAAACGTCTCCGCCACCATCCGCGTCGAAAGACGAAACAGCGGCCGGCCCGACAGGCCGCCCTGCTCCTTGGCGCGGTTCTCCTCGCGCAACGTCGAGGGCCGCGCCAGCGTGGTGTTGGCTACGATCATGCCGTCGACGCGGCGCGAGCGCGCGATGTGCACGACATCATCGAGCTCGGCGAGGCTGAGATCCGGCGCGACCTTCAGCAGGACGGGCGAATCCCCGGCGTTCTTGCGCACCCGCTCGCGGGTGTCGATCACGCGCGACAGCAGATCGTCGAGGGCTGCCGATTGCTGCAGATTGCGCAGGCCCGGCGTGTTCGGCGAAGACACGTTGACGGTGAAATAGCTCGCCACCGGCGCAAACGTCTCGATCAGCTTCACATAGTCGGCGACGCGATCGGGCGAATCCTTGTTGGCGCCGACATTGACGCCGACGATGCCGCCGTGGCCGGCGCGCGAGGCGAGCCGCCGCAGCACTGCCTCCGCGCCATCATTGTTGAAGCCCATGCGGTTGATGACGCCCTCGTCGCGCTCAAGCCGGAACAGCCGCGGCCGCGGATTGCCGCTCTGAGGTATCGGCGTCACCGAGCCGATCTCGACAAAGCCGAAACCGAGCCGCAGCAGCGCGTCAGGCACTTCCGCACTCTTGTCGAAGCCCGCCGCCATGCCTATCGGATTCGGGAAGTTCAGCCCGAAGGCGCGCACCGCGAGCTTCGGATCATCGCTCCGCTGCCGGATCGGCGGCAACAGCTTCAAGCCCTGGATCGCCATGCGATGGGCATCTTCGGCGTCGAACCAACGCAACAGCGGCAGCGAGAAGGCGTCGAAGGCGCGAATCACGGCTTGAGCTCCGGAACGTCGTGACCGCCGTCGGAGCGGGCGCGCAGGCTAAGGATTTCGATCACCGCACCGAGGTCGAGCTCGCCATAAAGGTGCGGGAACAGCTCGTCATTGCGCGACGGCTCCCAGCGTAGCGCGTCGCCGAGTGCGTCCAGATCGACCGCGACCAGGAACAGGCCGGTTTGCCCCTGGTAGTGCTTGCGCACGGTCTCGGCGACCTGGGACGCGGTTGAAAAATGGATGAAGCCGTCGCGTTTGTCGTCCGCACTGCCCCGGTATACGCCCTGCCGCTCGGCCTCGCGCCAGGCCGAAGCGGGGGTGATTTTGTAGATCATAGGCACGTGCTGGCGTTCCCTTTTGTCCTTGAGTCTCTTGGGATTTTGTCCGGATTTGGCGGGGATAACCCCAGACGACACCGGGCGAGCCAGCGACCGTATCGGCGGCAGCGCCGCAACTCAAGCGGCTGAGCCGCAACACAGAGAGCGTTTTCGAGCGAAGTGGATCCCGGTTCGCGTGAAGAAAACGCGTCAAAACAAGAATCTGGAGCCGTTCCGGAACGGAGCGGCTCCAGAGCAGAATTGCGGAAGCTGCCCGATTGAGGCAATAATTCCTAAAGTTCCACAGGGAACGTCCTCGATGGTCAAACAGCCAAAGGCCCCGCGACCGCTGACCCACGGCCAGGTCTGGAGCGCACTCGACCGGCTCGCCGAACGCGCCGGCCTGTCGCCATCCGGCCTCGCCAAGCGCGCCGGCCTCGACCCCACCACCTTCAACCGGTCCAAACGCGTCACCGGCGGCGGCCGCGAGCGCTGGCCGTCGACCGAATCGGTCTCGAAGGCGCTGGCCGCGACCAACGCCTCGATCGACACCTTCGTGCAGTTGATCGGTGACGGCGGGCGCACCGGCCAGTCGGTGCCGCTGCTCGGCTTCACCCAGGCGGGCTCGAGCGGCCATTTCGACGACAGCGGTGCTCCCATCGGAAAGGGCTGGGACGAGGTGGCGCTGCCCGCTGTGAGCGACGAGCACGCCTATGCGCTGGAGATCGCGGGCGATCAGATGAAGCCCGCCTATCGCGAGGGCGACATCATCGTGGTGTCGCCGGCAACCGCAATCCGCCGCGGCGACCGCGTGGTGGTGCGGACGTCAGGCGGCGAGGTGATGGTGAAGGAACTGAAGCGCCGCACCGCCAAGGTGCTGGAGCTTGCCTCGCTCAATCCGGATCATCCAGATCGCATGCTCGATGCCGAAGACGTCGCGTGGATCGCGCGGATCGTGTGGGCGAGCCAGTAGCTGGGCGAGCTGCTGCCACACTATTGGTGTCGTCCCGGCGCAGGCCGGGACCCATAACCACCGCTCATTATGCTTGAGCACGCTGGGGCCACAGCGCGCCTTAACAACACAACCCTGTGGTTATGGGTCCCGGCTTTCCAGGCTGTGTGAAAACCTGATCGGCTATTGTTGTCGGGATCGGGCTTTGATTCGAGGTTATGATGGCGCATGTGACGGGCCAGTCGCGGTATCAAACGACGCTTTTTCCTGAGGTTCTGGACGAGGTGGTGGGGCGCGACGATCCGGTTCGGGTGATCGATGCGTTTGTAGATGCGCTGGCTCTTGCGGAGTTGGGATTTTCGAAGGCTGCGGCCGAGGAACTGGGTCGGCCGCCCTATGCGCCGGGCGACCTGCTGAAGCTTTACATTTACGGCTATTTGCACCGGGTGCGGGCGAGCCGTCGG